>CAVPEE010000010.1:0-46169 GCA_963702825.1 uncultured Alphaproteobacteria bacterium | reverse complement strand
ATGCAAGCTTTTTTCCTTGGTTTTATTTGGTTTTGCTTGGATTTATTTTGCCCGCAGCCTGCCCAGGCTCGCGGCGTCGCAGCCGCGCGACCGCTGGTCCGACTAGTTCATGAGGGTCGCGATCTCGCCGTCGAGATAGGCCTTGATCGCCGGAAAGGCGGCGATCTCGCCCGCGGTGACGCTTGGCGTCGGCGCGCTCGCCGCCGTTGCTGTCGCGATGACCGGGCCCTTGAGCGACGCCGCCGCGGTCTGAATCTCCGAGCCCAGATGGGGCAGGGGATCGACGGCGTCGCGGTTCAGGTAGAACTCGAAGTGCAGGTGAGGGCCGGTCGAAAGTCCGGTGTTGCCGGAGAGCGCGATGATGTCGCCCTGCTTGACCTCGACGCCGGGATGGATCGCCTCGGGGATTTCGGAGAGGTGCGAATAGGAGGTCTCGAACCCGGCGTGCTGGATGCGCACGTGGTTGCCGAAGCCGGAGACCGGCCCCGCGATCTCGATCTTCCCATCCGCCGCAGCGCGAACGAGCGATCCGACCGCTGCGCCGAAGTCGATGCCGGCGTGCAATCGAAGGATGTGAAGGATGGGATGAAAGCGGAGCCCGTACAGCGACGTGATCGGAGCGCCTTTGATCGGCGCGAGAATGCCGCCGACGCTGGTTGCGCCGCTGTTGCCCAATGATGGCGGCATGGGCGTCGATTCTCCGCCGCCACCCTCGCTGCCCGCCCTCGGATCGAAGCAACGAAAGGCGCCGTCGCTCCCCTCGAACGCATAGCAATCGATGGCGATCGAGTTCCCGTGCAGGCTGACATAGACGACCTTGCCGGCCGCCTTGCCCTTGTCCCGGAACTCCGGCTCGAACAGAACGCGCAAGGTCTGGTCGGCCTGCAGCGGCAAGCGCAGGTCGGCGAGGCGGCTGATGAGCTGGATCGTTTCGCGGATGACGGGATCCGGCATCCCGTTCCGGATGCCGGCGCTATAGACGCCGTCGGCGATCGAGAAGTGCGTCCCGATGCTCTGGTTCCTGAGCGAATCGTCGAGCAATGGCGCGGGCACGATCGGCTCGGCGGCCTGCTCGTACCCGCCGTCGTCCTTGGCCGCGATGGTGATGACGTACTCGCCGTTTTCGAAGATCGCGATCTGCTTGATCCGGTACGCGCCCGCCAAGTCCAGCGCGCCCACGGCCACCGCCACGCTTTGGGGCGGCAGCGTTTGGATGTGGGCTGGCGAGTCCTTTGCGGCGCTTTCGATCATGCGCGCGCTATCCGCATCGAAGCCGTTGGCGATCAGGAGATTGCTGATCGTGTCCGCCACCAGAGGCTTCAGGATGGTTTCCTTGAGCTGCGGCTGCCCGCGCGATCCGCCGAGGTTGATCTCGAGCTCGTTGCTGTTCGCGGTCGTCAGAAACTGGCTCTGCGCGTCAGCCGGCGTTTCGGCGCCGCCGTCATCGTCGGAACCGGTGTCCGGCTCGTTTTGGGCGGCGGCGATTTGCGCCGAATTCATCGCCAATTGCGCGGCGAGCGCCTCGGCCTCTTGCCCGGCTTCCTGAAATTTCCCCATGTAGCCGCCGGTGGACGAGACGAGGGTCGAATTGACGAAGAACGCCTTCGCCGGCGTTTGCGGCGCCTGCTGCCCCAATCTCGCGGGACGGAGATGAGGGCGTCTTTCGGCGCCAGAACCGCGCCCCTCCGCACCAGCACCGGGTCGCCCGGCAGATCGATGATCGTCGAAAGCCTGACCGGAGGCTCTGGAGCCGCGACCGGGCTTGGGACGACAGGGGCGGGGGCTGTGGGAGCGTGAGGCCGTGGCGGCGTCAAGCGCCACGCGATGAGCCCTGCGCAGACGCAAGCGATCAGGATCGACGCAGTCAGCCCGACGACGCCGCCCCGACGGCTCATGGGAAGCTCAAGTCCTTGCCGGCGGCGGCCGACGTTGTTTGCGGCCCAAATTCGGGTGGTCGGGGCAGCGCGCTCCGATCATTCGCTGAGATGCGTTTCGACGCGCCGATTCTCCGGGCTGTATGGATTGGCGACTCGCGGCTTGGACTTGCCGAAGCCTTTCGCCAACAAAAGCGACTTATCGATGCCATCGGAGGCGAGGTAGGAGACCACAGCGTCGGCGCGGCGTTCGGACAGGCCCTGGTTATATTCTTCGGGGCCGACGGCGTCCGTATGGCCGTCAATCTCGAATTTCGAGCCGGCGAGCCGCGGATCTTTGATCGCCTTCGCGAACTGGTCGAGGTTTTCCCGCGCCGCCTGCGTCAGCTGGTCCGAGTTGAACTCGAAATTCGCCAAGAGGTCGAATTGAACCGGGGGCGGGCGCTTCGGCCGCCTCCTGCTTCTTGCAGTCGGCCGCGGTTCCAACGCACAGCGCGCGCGTTTTGCCGCCCGGTCAGCGCGCCCTTCTGTTTGAGGAAGATCTGGACCACATTTTCGGAGGAATAGGCAGGATCGGCGCGAGCGGGAGCAAGACTGGCCAGGACGCAAGCGGCAAGAGCCGCCGCCGCGCCGAACGTGAATGTTGATGACGCGCGCATGAGAGTTTTCCTACATTGAGGTCTGCAAATGCGAACCTTGAGAAATTATCATCAAGCGCCTAGCGTGCGTCAAATATTGAATTGACGAACGGGCCGGGGGAGGGGGTCTCGAGAATTGGGTCGGGCCCTGGCGACTCATGGCGTCGGGCGATTCAGATCTTCGATTTGATTTGGAGCGGATACCCGTGGAGGAGGATCGAACCGTCTTTCAACGCTCCCCCGCGAGGAGCATGAGGCCCGGGACGCGCCTCAACAATGTCTATGAAATTGAAAGATTGGTCGCCCAAGGCGGCATGGGCGAGGTCTATCGCGGGTTCAACATCCAGACGGGAGACCCGGTCGCGATCAAGATGATCCGCCCGGAATTTGCAAGCGATCCCGAGATCTTGGATCTTTTCCGCCGGGAAGCCTCGATCCTTCACAGTTTCACAAACGATGCGATCGTCCGCTATTTCGTCTTCTCGGTCGATCCGCAGCTCGAGCGCGCCTATCTTGCGATGGAGTTTGTAGAGGGGCCGTCGCTCAAGAAACGACTGGGTTCAGGACCGCTTCCTCTCGCGGAGGTCAGAATCCTGCAAAAGCGCGTCGCATCCGCGCTGGAGGCCGCGCACGCGCACGGCGTCGTGCATCGGGACATTTCCCCCGACAATCTGATCATGCCGGACGGCGACGTTCGCAGCGCCAAGGTTATCGATTTCGGCATCGCTCGGGCCCGGCGCGCGGGAGAAGCGACAATCCTCGGCGGCGGGTTCGCTGGCAAGTTGAACTATGCGTCCCCGGAACAGCTGGGGCTTGCGGGCGCCGACGTCACCGCCAAGTCGGATATCTACAGTTTTGGTCTTGTCCTCGCTGAGGCGCTGCTCGGCCGGCCCATCGACATGGCGGGGTCGCAAGCGGAGATGGTCGACAAGCGGCGCGTGGTTCCCGCCGAACTTGCCTGGATCGACCCGACCATGCGGCCGCTCCTTCAGGCGATGCTGCAACCTCTGCCCGAGAATCGCCCTTCGAGCATGGCCGAGATCGCCGCCTGGGAGCCGCCGGCGCCGACAGCGGCGCGGGCGCTCAAAGCTCCTCCCGTCGCCAGCGAGCGCAGCGGCCGGACGCCGGCTTTGATCGGAGCTTTGATCGCGGTCTTGAGCCTCGGCGGAGCTGCTTATGTCTTTCGCGACGACCTCGGCCGGTGGGCCGGGACATTCTCGGCGCCGTCGGCAGGTCCCGGTGAGGTGGCGACGACCTCTCCGACCACCAAGTTACCGCCGCTGGCATCGCAACAATTACCCCCGCTCGCTCCTTCGTCGGGATCGCAGGAGGGGACAGGCACGCCATCGTCGCCCCCGGAATCGAATCCTCCCGGGCAACCAGAGACCGCGCGAATTGAGCCCCCGCCGGCGCCGGAACCCACCGGACCGCCGCCACGCCCGGTGACAGCCGAAACCCTGGCTGACGCGTTGCCTCCAAAGGCCGCGCAGGCGAATGTCGACCTGCCGACCGCCACGGTCGGGTCCGCTTATCGAGCGGAGCTGCCGGTCTTCGCTGATCCTGGCGGCAAGGGGCTTCGGCTGGCGGCGAGCGGATTGCCGGACGGCCTAACCTTCAGCGATGCCGGCGGCGGAAAAGGCGCGATCGAAGGCGTCCCCCAGCAAGCGACCAGCGCCTCCATCCGTATCGTCGCCACCAACCTCCATGACCGGACAGCGCAAATGACGGCGACGCTTGTCGTCGGCGACAAGCCGGCGCCGCCGCCTGTCGCGAAGCTCGAACCGCCCATCCCGGGGCCCCCGCAGAAACCATCTCCCGTCCCGGTCTCGCCCCAACCCGTAGCGCCACAGCCGCCCCCGGCTGCCCAAGTCTCCGCGCCACCGCCGTCTCCACCAACGGTTCAGGCCGCGGCGCCGGCTTCCGTGGGCCAAAACGCGGCGCCTGCTGCGCCGCCCCCCGCCGCCATGCCGGAGACGGCCGCGCGCGAGGAAACACACCCGGCCCGACCGACCTCACTTGCGCCGAGCGAGAGTCTTCCTCCGCCCGTTCCGCCCGCGTCGGCGGAGGAAAAGGCCAAGGCGTTCATCGCGCGCTTTGACGGAGGGGAGTGCTTCCTCATCGAGCCGCTCCCCGGGTCGACAAAGCCGCATGAGTACCAGGCGGTCGGCCAAGCGATCGAACCGTTCCGCCGCTTCGATTCAGCCTACAAGCGCGAGGTCGGCGTCGAGGCAAACCTGAGGGTGGCGCCGATCACCGCCGAGCAATGTCCTGCCCTCGATCTCGTCCGCCTTGCCGCGCCGGCCGGGCGGCAGCCTCCCCGATTGGCGTTGAAGAATTACGAGGTGGGACCGGGACAGCCTCTGCTAGGGACGATCTCCAATCTCGAAGGGCGTCGCCTCTATCTTGTCCTCGTCGATAACGACGGCTTGGCGCACAGGCTGGAAGCGAAGGCCGACGCCAGCGGCGATTCCGCCACCTTCAGCGTGCCCCTGACGGCCGACGCGAACTCCGTTGGGCCGATGCAGATGCTGCTCGCGATCGTCTCCGACAAGCCCATTGCCGCTTTCGACACGCTTCACTCGGCGAACCTGAAACTCATCGGATCGCGATTGATCGACGACGCACGGGGCGCGTCTGCATCCGTCGGGGCGGACTATTTCAAGTTCGTCAACTGACGAGTGCTGTATCGTCGACCCGAGGCCGTGCGATCCTCCGAGGCGCCCAGTCATCGTCACGAAACAAATCGGGGTTTCGATCTGGGCGCGCTGTCGCCCAATACCGACATAGTCAAAGCGCTTGGACGGAATGAAGCTGCGGCGGCTTACGTGAAGCGCACAGGAGGCGCCCGATGAGACGAATAAACTGTTTGCGGATTGCGACTAGCGTCGTGCTGGCCGGCTCCATCGCCGGATGCCAGAGCGAGAGTCGAAACATTCCCCTCATGACGATCCAGCAGGCAAATCAGCTCCCCGCAAGCCAGGTGCCGAGGATATTCAGAGACCCGAGCAATCCGTACGGCTACCCGTACGACGTTCACGAGACGGACGGACTGAGCCGCAATCCGGACGATTGCAACCGTTGGGGCTGCATCGACACCGGGGGCAACAAGTGATGGGCGCGAAGCCGTCCAGAATGCACTAGCGTCATGACGCTGGCGCTTGGACTTCCCTTCGACCGCCGCGACCAGTCTCTGTCCGGTCCCATCGGGGAGGCCGGCGTCAGAAGTCCACCCGAACGCCAATCGTAGGCGCGAAGTTGACGCGGTAGAGGTAGCCGCTCGCCAAGCCGCCGGTGACTTGCGACCACAGGAAGCCGCCATAAGCCTCGACGCGCTTTGCAGGACGATAACTGATCATCCCGGAGAAGGCGTTGAGCGCGCCGCGGCAGCTTGACGCCGAAAGGCCGCCATCCGTGCAAGGGGCGGTGTTATAGTCGTTCTGATAGTAGTGATAATACGCGCCAGCGATGTCGAGATTGTCCCGAAGCGCATATTTGACGCCTGTCCAGAACACCCTCAAAATCTTGTGCTCGGTATAAGCGGTTGAATTCACAAAGCCGGCGGGAACGGGGTAGTTGCCGATCGCGGTAAAACCATCGGGATAGGCGTCGCTCGGATTGGCGAACAGGATGTATTCCCAGCCCGAATAAAGGGCGGCGTTTCCGAACGTATATCTCACGCCCACAATTCCGCTGGTGTTGTTGGACAAGGTCGCTTTCAGCGCGTTCGCGCTCACTCCAGGCGGAAGGGGAAATTGAGCGAAATTGGATAGCGAGACCGCGTCTTTGTTCCTCTCCCCCTCCAACCCGAAAGTGAGAGGGCCGAAGTCACCCGTCATCCCGAGAGAAAACGCTCCGTTCGAGGCGTTGCCCTGGTCGAAGCCGCCGAACTGATAAAGCCCCGCGAAATGAAATGGCCCGACGCCAATGCGATATTTGAGCGACGTGTTGTAGCGCGCGGTCTCGGTGTCTCCGCCGCCGGCGGCGGTATTGGAAACGCCGATCACGGAAAAGCTTGACGCCGCGCCCATGGGGTCAAAGCGGCTCGCGCCGTCGACGATAAGGGAGTTCTGCCGCCCCGCGAGCAGTTCACCGTAAGTCGGATTGCTGAATCCGATATAGGCCTCGGTGTTGAAGAGCTGGCCGGCCCGGCTCGAGTCGCCGTTTGCAGTCTGCGCGTCGAGCGGAGTGGTGTTGTTCTCAACCAGCGATTTCGGCCCGTTGGCGCGCTGCAAAGTGTAGGGATCAAAACCGTTCTCGAACTTGAAGACGAACGACCAATCCGAAACGATGTGCTCCTCGCCCTTGATTCCGACGTGGGTCTGTCCGAGGCCGTTTGGCACAAGCGTGAAACGGGCTCCATTGCTGTTCTTTGAAATCAGGGTTTCGACGCCGTTGGGATAATTGCCATTGAACGGAACGCCGTGCGAATCGTAACCCGCGCCGTAGTCGAACCTTCCGTAAAGCCGGATGCCGTTCCACGCGAGCGGACAATCGTCAGGATCCGCGCTCAGGAAGTCGTAGAGGCTTGCGAAGCACGGAGTTCGCTCGCGAGCGGCGCGGGCTTGGCTGGCGCTGCCTGCTGTTGGCTCGGCAAATCGGCCCCCTTCGCGTGACACGCCAAGAGAGCGGCGGACGCGAAAAACATCACCGCGTGACAGGATGGCTTGATCAATCGCGCCCAAAGCAGAGATTCGAGATGGCGCGTATTGTAGTCGCCGATGCGAATCCCGCCAGCAATAAGTCAAACCCGCGAGCGCCCAGGCGGCGCCCTCCCCGGGCGATCGTCAAGCAGCGCCGCGCCGCTCGGGAGGGCGATCGTCAGAGAAAAGCTGGCCCCGACAGCCGGCAAAGGCAGGCTCGATGTCATCTTCTTTGAGAGTGGCGCCGAATAGCGAATTGCTGTGTTGGCTCTTCCGCCAGGACGCTAACCACAACATGAGGAGCGAGATCGTCACGAGCGCCAAGCCGACAAAAAACATTGCGCTGGGAACGAATTGCAGACCCGGAATCCACCACGACAGCATGAAAGAGATCAGAGAGGAGAGCGCCGGTATCAGCAGGAAGAACATCGTGACGTAACCGTTGTCGTCTTCTGTCGCCGTCAAAGCCATTTGATAAGAGACGCGCCCCGCGGCGGATCCCGCCAACGTACCCAACAGCAACAGCAGAACCGCCACCGTGGGCGGCTGGGTCGAGTGCAGCGCTTGGCCAAAACCGGTTGTGAAAGCGGCCAGCGGGATCAGAACGAGAGACGACACAGCGAAGTTGGCCGCAATCGCGGCGGTCTCATCGAAGTCGGAAAACCACCGATAGACGAGTGTGCCGCTCAAAGCGAAGAATGCCGGCATCGGCAGGGCGTAAATCCATTTGCTGTGAATGAAGCTCTCGAGAACCTCGCGCGCCAGAACCTTGCTGTCGACGTCGATTTGGCTCCACGCAATCGCCATTGCGCCGCAGAACGCCACGAGGAAACAAGCGAGGAATCCAAACGACGGCGACGAAACTGATCGCTTTGAGACAATGGCCGCGACGAGCGCGGCCCAAAAGGGGGAGAGGTTCAGTACGGCCGCGGTGATGATCGGGTGAGTGCTGCTGAGGCCGATGTTGTACAGCTTCAACCCCGCCACTCCGATCAGGAAAATGACGGCGAGCTTGGGCCAGTTTCGTACGCGGAACATGATCGCAACGAAGTCGCGCCGACTGTCGGCCCGCAAAATCAGGAGCGGGATGGAAAACAGGAGGGCGAGCTGCGTGAACGCCATAAAATCGAGGGAGCCAAGCGCCCTGGCCGCTAACGCGGAAAACGGCGCTTGAAACGACATGAGGAGCGCGGTCGCGATCGCGTAGGACGTTCCTACACGATAGTCCCTAGGACTCATCCGACTTGTGCTCTCCATGATCGTGCCGAGCGCATCGCTTCACCGTGTCGGCCGCTCTCTTGAGGCAGCCTCAAAAGTTACGAACCTCAACTATGCGGTGATTGGCGCTCGGCTGAGCTCACGCCTAGTTGCTGTCAATGCAACCCCACACGGCGCAGTCGTTTGGGTTTCGGCTCAGCCCGTCCGTTTCGTGAAAGTTGTAGGGATAGGGTTGTGGCCGGCTTGATGGAAACACGGTCGGCGTACCGGGCACAGCCGCGCGCATATCGGCAAGGTTCTGATGAGCGACACGCGACGCGTGTGCGGCAGGAACGCCAGCGTTTTGTGACAACGCTGCGCTTGCAGTCGTCGGACCGGCGCAAAGTAGAGCCAAAACGGTCGACACAAGAATTGTCTTTGTCATTGGAATCTCTCCACGACGTTTGTGCGAAGGCGAAACTGTCGCACTTTCAGCCGCTTGTTGCTCATTGGATAACTTACAAACCAGGCGGTCTCATGTCTGTTGCGTAAAATCTGTTTTATATATTCGATTTTAACTAGCGGCGTTACGATCTATGCTGGGAATGATTGATCATCTCAAATAACGTGGAGCGTGTCGCAAGCATAGCGCTGTCCGCGCTACACTAACGCGTATGGGGCCGCATTGTTCGTCACGCATGAGAAGACTTCGCGTGCTATTCTGCGAGATAGGGCGCAAAGCCCGGTTTCGCAGGCGGTTCGGGCGGCACGGTCCAGCCGCCGCCGAGCGCGAGCATCAGGCCGATATCGGCCACCAATTGGCGGGTGTGCAGCGCGATCGCCAGACGCTCATCTTCGTTGCAACGCGACCCGGACGACCCACATTTCAGTGAACTCCCTCGGGAGCGCGATTTAGATACCGCGCAGCGGCGATCGCGGCGGGCTCGACTGCCCGAAGCGGAGGAATGGTCGCGCCGGGTTGCCAGCCCCCGCCGAGCGCCTTGTAGAGGCCGACCAGGGACTCCGCCTCGATCTGTTGGGCCGAGACATATTGCTGCTGGAGGTCGAACTGCTGCCGCTCCGCGTCCAAAACGTTCAGGTAGTCGGTCAAGCCGTCTTTATAACGGTCGGTGGCGAGTTGGGTGGACAGAAGGGCGGCGGTCAGCGCGCGATCGAGGTTGCGCAGACTTTCCTGCTGCGCTCGATAGGAAACCGTCGCGTCGTCGACTTGTTGCACCGCGGTCAGGATCGATTGCTTGTAGGCGGCCAGTTGTTCGCGCGTCGTCAGATCCGCGATCTCGATCTGGGCGTCGAGCGCCCCGAAATCGAGGAGGGGCCAGTAAGCGCCCGGCCCGATCGAGCCGATCCAGTTCGCGGCGCTGACGGTATGCGACGAACGAATTCCGCCTTGGCTGCCGCCCGCCCCGGTCAAGAATACGTCTGGGAACAATTGCGCAACCGCAACGCCGATGCGCGCGGTCGCCCCCGCGACGCGACGCTCGGCCTCTGCGATATCAGGACGTCGCCGCAGCAAATCCACCGGCCCGCCGGTCGGAATTCGCCGCGGCAGGGTCGGAATGGGGCCGGGCTTCGCCAGTTCCTTGGCGAGGTCCTCAGGGTATTGCCCCAACAGCACCGCGATCGCATGGCGGCTCACGTCGATTTGCGCTTCGAGCGGCGCCACCTGGGCCTGGAATGTCGCCAACTGCCGTCTGGCCAGCGCGACGTCCAATTCGTTGGTGAGCCCGCGGTCGAAGAGGGTCTGCGCGAGCTCCTGACCGCTTTGGGCGACGACGATGTTCTTCTTGAGGACGGCGAGGCGCGCCTGTTCCGCGCACATATCGAGATAGTCCCGGGCGACGTCGGCCGTGACCACCACCATCACCCAATCCCACGCGGCCTTGAGGGCCTCGACGTCGTAAGTTTGCGCCTCGAGCGCGCGGCGGACCTTGCCGAAAAGATCGAGGTCCCAATTCGCATCGAATCCGCCCGCAACCTGCAAGCTGCTCAAGCCTGCGCCGTTTTCCGCCGATCGGAACGACGGCGCCGCGCGATTGCGCGTCTCGTCCGCCCCTGTTCCAACGCCGCCCCCTCCGGTCGCCCCGCCCACCGGAAGCGCCTGATTGGCGATCACCACCAACGCCGCCCGCGCCTCCTGAATTCGATTTAAAGCGATCTCGAGATCCAGGTTGGCCCGGAGAGCGCGATCCTCGAGGGAATTCAGTTTGGCGTCGTCGAGCGAGCGCCACCACTGCGTCAGGTCGGCGCTCGCCGGTTCGGGACCCTTGCTCTTTTCGCCGGACGGCGCGAGAGCGAGAAAGCCTGACGGCAAATGCAGGACAGGCGTACGATAATCCGGACCGACGGAGCAACTCGCCACGGCGGTCGCTACCGCCAGCAACACTGGAACAGACAAGCCCCTCACGTCGCCGACTCCCAACAAAGCGCGGCTTGCCGCAGATGGGCCGTGGACCGTCCCACGCGGGTCGCCCCGCGAAATCGCAGCCGCCGAGCGCGAGCGCGATCGGCGCCGCGAACCACGGCCTCCACTTCATTCCCCGTGATCCCGCCCTGTTTGCGCTATCTCCTCAGCGCTCTTCGAGTGACCCTTTGGCCCCTCTGCGCGTTGTTTTTCGGACGGCCCCTGCGCCTTCTCCCCAGCCGCTTCCATGACCCGAACCTCCTCGCCGTCGCCGATCGAATTGGGCGGATTGGTCACGATACGCTCGTCCTTGGTGACCCCGCCGGCGATTTCGACCGCGGTTCCGAGGTCGCGCATAATACGTACGTCCTTCAGGACGATACGGTTGTCAGGCCCGACGATGGCGATCTTGCGGCTGCGTTATCGCGGTAAAGCATCGCGCTGGCCGGAACGGTGAAAGTGTTAGGGTCAGGCGGAATCCGAAAAGTGCACGCGCGTGAACGCGCCCGGAGCGAGCAGGCCATCCTTGTTGTCGGCGAGGAGTTCGACCAGCAGGGTGCGCGACTTCCGATCGATCGCGTGCGAAGTCGTCGTGATAGTCGCGTCGAAGGTGCGGTCAGGGTACTCGGGCACCTCGAGCGTCGCCTTCATCCCGTCCTTGAGGTCGGCCGCGTAGGTTTCGGGCACCGGGACGTAGATCCGCATCTGATGAATGTCGGCGACCGTGAACAGCGGCGGCGTGTCGTTCGCGTCCGCTCTGACCAGGGACCCGACGTCGACGTTGCGGGCGGTCACAACTCCGTCGAACGGCGCCACGATGTTGGCGAACGCCTTCTGCGCTTTCAGCCGGTCGACGTTCGACTGCGCGGCGTCGACCTGGGCGGCTTGTGCACGCTGCGTCGCTGTCCTTTTCGTCAGCCGCTTGCTGAGATACGGCTGCAGTGTGGCGCAGGGAATTCCACCGCGTCGCCGTCACTTTCGCCAGCGCCAAATTCGCCTTGGCCTTCGCGAGCTCGCTTTGGGCGACGGCGATACGCTCGTCGAGTTCCGGTGTATCGACGACCGCGAGCACGTCGCCCTGATGGACCTTGGCGCCGATGTCCTTGCGCCACTCCTGAACGTAGCCCATCACCTGGCTGTGTATGGAGGCGCTGTAGAAGGCGTCGACATTGCCGGGCAGCACGAGTTCGCGGGTCTTCGCCACCCCGTTTCGGCGTGACCACCGCGACCGGCGGAATGGCCTGCTCCTCGGTCCATTGGTTGAGTTTCTCGTCGTCGTGACGACGTCCGGCAATTCCGCTGTAGGCGAGCGCGATCGCCGCCACCGCCAGGAGCAGGATCGCACGTCCCGATCTTGACGGGCCGGCGATCCTCGAATCAGCCTGCGGGTGGCTCGGCGTGAGCCGGCGGGACTTGCGTGTGCGTCGCGTCGCCCTGAGTCTGCGCCGGGCTTAGCGTATGCGCTTCGGCGTGATCCTGGCTCATATGGGGCTCGCCTCGGCGGGAAAGTTTGGCGCGGGCTCGCTCGCCCGCCTTGGCTTGCGCTCATGAACGAGCCGGAAGACCGCCGGAACGAACAAGAGCGTCGCCACGGTCGCGCAAGACGAGGCCGCCGATCACGGCGCGGCCGAGCGGCGCGTTCAGTTCGGCGCTGAGCGCCATTGGCGCCATGCCGATGATCATGGCCAGCGCCGTCATGAGCACCGGGCGGAAGCGGGTGAAGCCGGCGTCGATCGCGGCGGTCGCGGCGTCGGCGCCCTCCGCCAGCCGCTCGCGCGCGAAGCTGACGACCAGAATGCTGTTGGCGGTCGCGACGCCCATGCACATGATCGCGCCCGTCAGCGCCGGAACCGACAAAGTCGTGCGGGTGATGAACAGCATCCAGACGATTCCAGCGAAGCGCGGTCGGCAATGCGGTGACGATGACAAAAGGATCGAGCCACGACTGGAAGTTGACGACGATCAACAGATAAATGAGGACGATCGCGAGCGCGATGCCGACGAACAGCTGCTGATAGGCGTAGGTCATGGTCTGTACCTGACCGCGCACGACGACCGTCGAGCCGGGCGGAGCCTCATTGGCAGTGTCATCCAGGATCTTCTGGATGTCGGCGGCGACGGCGCCAAGATCGCGCTCATTGTTGGTCGCGAAAATGTCGATGACAGGCTGAACGGCGTAATGCGACACGACGGCGTTGCTGACCCCGCGTTTGATTGTGGCCACGCCTCCGAGGATTTGCTTGTCCGAGAGCCCTGCGAGGCAGGAATGTTCTCCAGGTTCGAGAGCGAATCGCACCCAATATTGCGGCGTCTGGGCGACGATCGGATAGGAGACGCCGTTCTTGGATTGAGCCAGAACGTCGGCGCGGTCTGAATGCTGCCGGCCAGCGTGTCCTGCAGATTCTGTGCCACGTCGCGTTCGCTCACCCCGACGATCTGGGCCCGGGTCCGATCGACGTCGACGTTGAAGGTGGGTGCGTTGAAGGCCTGCTGGATCCGCGCGTCGGCGATCCCGGGAATCCGAGCGATCCTTGGCGAGGATCTTCTCCGCATAGGCGCGGTTGGCTTCGATCTTCGAGCCAATGACCTGCACGTCGATTGGCGCGGGCAGGCCGAAGTTGAGAATTTGAGTCACGATGTCGGCGGGCAGGAAGGCGAAGGTCGTGCCGGGAAACTGGTGCGGCAACGTTTCGCGCATCGTCTTGACGTAATCGGGCGCCTCGGCCTCCCGACCGTCGTTGAGAGTGATCAAGACATCGGCATCGGACGCGCCGATCGATCCAGTATTGGAGTAGGCCATGTTGATGCCGCTGATCGACAGACCGATGTTGTCGACAATTGAGTGCAGCGAGGCAGGCGGAATGATTGCCCGGATGGCCGCTTCAACTTTGTCGACTTCGACGCCGGTCTGCTCGATCCTCGTCCCGGTAGGAGCGCGCACGTGCAACGCGATCTGCGTACTTTCGATTGGCGGAAAGAAATTGCGCCCGAGGTAAGGCGCGAGGCCGAACGAGCACAGAACCGCGATCATGAAGCCAGCGACAAAGAGCCGCCGTCCGGCCAAGGCGGTTAGGAGCAGGCGTCGGTAGAAAGCCCGCACCGCTTCGAAGCGCCGTTCGAATCCGCGCTGGAAGAGGGTGAGCGGATTGCGCGTCGATTGGAGATGCGCTCCGTGACCGTGCGTCGCCTGGTGGGCGAGCAGGAAGCGCGCCATCGTGTTGACCAGCGTGCGCGAGAGCACATAGGAGCCGATCAAAGCGAAGACGACCGCTTTCGCCATCGGACGAAACAGGAAGCCGGCGACTCCGCCGAGGGTGAACATCGGCACGAAGACGATGCAGATGCACAAGAGCGATACGGTGGCGGGAATGACGATCTGCCGCGCGCCGTCCATGATCGCGGTTTCGATGTCCTTGCCCTGCTCCAAGTGGTAGTTGATGTTCTCGATCGTGACGGTCGCGTCGTCGACGAGAATGCCGACCGCGAGCGCAAGACCGCCGAGCGTCATCACGTTGATTGTTTCGCCGGTGGCGGCCAGGAGCGCGACCGAAGTGAGGATCGCGAGCGGGATCGAGATCATGATGATGAGCGTCGAACGCCAGCTGCCGAGAAAGATCAGGATCATCAGGCCGGTCAACGCGGCGGCGACGACGCCTTCGAAAATAACCGACGACACGGCGGCAGTGACAAAGCGCGATTGGTCGCCGACCGCTTCGAGATGAAGACTGGATGGCAATGTCTTGCGCAGTTTCGGCAACAGCGCCTTGACTCCAGCGATGACGTCGAGCGTCGAAGCCGAGCCTGACTTCAGAATGGTCATCAAGACGGCGTTGGAGCCGTTCACCCGCACCATGTTGATCTGTGGCGGGCTGCCCTCGTGAACGTAGGCGACGTCGTGGATGTAGACTGGGACATCGTTGACCGTGCGTATGGGCAGGTCGTTCAGCTCCGAAATTCGGCTTGGCGCGTCGTTGAGCGAAACGACATATTCGAAATCGCCGACTTTCTCGGTTCCCACAGGCGTAATGACGTTCTGCCGCGCGATCGCGTCCACCACGTCCTGCGATGACAGTCCGTAAGCCTGCAATTTGTCTTGGTTCAAGATCGATTTGGACTTGCAGCACCTTGCCGCCGTAGGGCGAGGGGACAGCGGCTCCGGCGACCGTCGCCAGCTGCGGGCGGATGAAATTCTGTCCTGCGTCGAATATCTCCGCCTGCGACAGAGTGTCGCTGGACAACGCCAGCTGGAGGATCGGCACGCTCGAAGCGTTGAAGCTCAGCACATAGGGCGGCGTGATGCCGGCAGGCAGCTGTTTAAGCACGGTTTGCGACGCCGCGGTGATCTGCGCCAGCGCGGAGTTGATGTTGACGTTGGGCTGGAAGAACACCTTGACCACGCCATAGCCGGCAAGCGACTGAGATTCGATGTGCTCGATGTCGTTGACCTGGGCGCTCAGCGTGCGCTCATAATAGTAGACGACGCGGCCAGACATGTCGTCCGGCGGCAAGCCATTGTAAGTCCACACGACGGCGACGACCGGAATGCCGATATTGGGGAAAATGTCGGTCGGCGTCTTGATCGCGGCCGTCACGCCGAAGATGACGATCAGCATCGCCATGACGACGAACGTGTAGGGTCTGCTCAGAGCGATGCGGACGATAGCGAGCATTGGTCACTTCTGAAGGCGCAGCGACGTTCGCCAACGCACGCGACGCCGTCGCGACAAGATCTCGCCGCGACGGCGTCAGGCGTTAAAATATGCAGGGCGCAGTCTAAATCCCATTAAAATATAATTTCGTCATGTAGGAAAGAAGACGCTTCGAGGACAGGCAAACTCATCACGCCGTTTCCCGCGCCAGTCTTGCCGCCGGCGCGGATGACGTGGCGCGCAATTCGAAGCGCGCGCCTGGGTTGTTGTCCTCAACCGTCAGTTTGAAGCCGTGCAGATTGGCGATCGTCTCGGCGATGCTGAGGCCGAGCCCGTGTCCCGGCGTTTGGCCGCTCCGCTCGCCGCGATAGAAACGGTCAAAAATCTTTGCCCGCTCCTGCGTGGGGACGCCGACGCCCGTGTCGCTCACGAGCGCAAATGGCCGCCCTTCGGCCATCCGGGCCTCGATGCGGACCGCGCCGCCGGCAGGCGTGAACTTGATCGCGTTGTCGATGAGGTTCGAGAGGGCTTCGCGCATGAGGTCCTGGTCACCGCGAACCGGGACGGGCGTTGCGGCGTCGACAATCATTGTCACGCCCTTCGATTCGGCGAGCGGCTCATAGAAATCGAGGAGTTGCGCGCAAACTGCGGCGAGATCGAAGTCCTTGAACTGCTTCTCGCGCGCGCCCTGTTCCACGGCCGATATCCGCAAGATTGCCGAGATCGTCATGGATACCTTCTCGATCTGGACGAGCGCGGCCTCCAGCGCTTCCCGTAATTGCTCGGTCCCGCTCTCGTTGTCGAGCGCACGCTCGAGCTTGGCGCGGGCGACAGCGAGCGGCGTGCGCAGATCGTGGGCGATGTTGTCGCCCGCGCTCTTGAGGTGGTCGAGGAGGCGGGCGATCTCGTCGAGCATCAGGTTCACGGCGCGCGCGATCTTGCCGATGTCATCCTCTCCGGCGAGCGGCAGGCGCAAATCGAGATCGCCATTCATGATCCTGACAATGGCGTCGTGAACGCGCTTGAATCGTTGCGAAGCGCGATGCGCAAACCAAACGCCGATCGCCAGGATCAAGCAAAATCGTGGGAAGGAGCGCGATCGCCAGCGCCCGCAGCAAGGTCTCCTGCAGATCATAGTCCTCCCGCAGGCTGCGCCCGAGCAAGAGAACGCCGCCGTCCAAGCGTCGCCGCGCAACAAAAATGGCTGGATCTTTATCGCCGCGTGGATCGGGGAAGACATCTTCATCGACGAAGTGCGCTTTAGCGTCGACCGGGACTCGCGGCATGATCGGCAGGTTTCCGAAAATCAACTCGCCTTTCGGATCGATCAGCGCAACAAAATCGAGGCGCCGAATATCCCGTGTCAGGCGCAGCTCAAGGGCCCTGCGCAGGTCGGCCTCGCTCTCGTCGACACTCTTCGACGCTTCGTCGACAAGAATTGCGCCGACCCGATCCATGTTGTCGCGCGACACTTGCAAATAGATGAACGCGAAGGCTGTGGCGGTCGCTACCGAGATCGTCAGGGCAAAGCCCAGCGCGAGGCGAAACGCCCGCGCCTTAAAGACCTCAAGCGTCCACATTCAGTTTGAAGCCGACAGCGCGGATATTGACGATGAAGCGTCGCGCGCCCGTAGGGTCGAGCTTGCGCCGCAGATTGCCGATCTGCACGTCGACGACATTCGTTTGCGCCATAAAGTTGAAATTCCAAACATCCTCGAGCAGCATCGCCCGGGTCACGACCTGGCCTGGTCGGCGCATGAAATATTCGAGCAGGGTGAATTCCCGCGGCAACAGATCAACCGCCTTGCTGTCGCACCGCACGCTCCGTTCAACGAGATCCATCTCCAGGGGGCCGACCTGTAGTCGCGTGAGCCGCGCGTCGCCGCCCCGACGCAGGAGGGCTTCGACTCGCGCCGAGAGTTCGCGGATGTCGAACGGCTTCACCAGATAATCGTCGCCGCCCGCTTTCAGTCCAGTGATGCGATCGTCGACCGACGACAGCGCGCTGATCACGAGAGCCGGCGTTGCGTTGCCTTCGGCGCGCAGCGCTTCGATGATCGACAGCCCATCCTGGCCTTGCAGCATGCGATCGATGACCAGAACTGCGGGGCCTGAACGCGCGGCGCGCAACCCTTCGTCGACGGTCTCAGAAAGCTGCACCGGATGGCCACTCGCCTGCAATTCGAGGCGAATCTCCTCGGCGAGGTCGCGCTCGTCTTCGACGACCAGAATCGGAGCGCCGGCCAGCGTGTCCATCGGCGGATTGCTCGCTCTCTCGAAAGGCGGATTGACCACGGCTCGATTCCCAAACGCCATGACGCGGGGCTGATCTATCTACCCGTAAAGATGGCGCCATAATGTTGGACTGGCCAGCACCCTCAAGCTGTCAAGGCGCAAAAACGCGCCTGGATTGGAGTCAACGCGTCAAGATTAGGCTTCGGGCCTGATCGGATTGGCGAAATGGTCGTCCGAGGACAGCGATGGCCGTCGAGCCGAGCGCGAGATTGGTTTGACTAAAATTTTTTTTGCCTTGTCTCGCCCCTTTGTCGCCAAGTTGTAACATTGGCGAGCTAGTGACAATTCCGTCGAAATTGTGTCAGGTGGGGCGTTTTGACGCCGCCGCGCAATTTCTCTGTGCGCAAGGCTATAGCCGCGCTCCGCAAACTATTGTTCGCCGTCCCAAAAGCATCGGCTGTGATCAATCTGCAACAACCTACAAAAAGTCGACAAGATGGCGAATTTACTGTTTGTCTGTGACGCCCCGCCGGACTAGTTTTCATAACGTAATTTCGATTCGAGTTGAGACGAGTACCGAGCGCGTAGGAAGAATACCAAATCCTTTCGCGATATATTCGTAAACAACTTTCGGGCAACGACCCGGATCAGCGGATCGCACTGGGGGGACGCAACTCGCTTAGGCGCGGGATGGCGGGAAGCGATTGGAAATTTGTCACGCGCGGGCCGATGGCGTTTTCGGTCCCAGGAGGGGTTCTTGATGAGAAAGCTCGGAATCGGTTTGGCGATTGCAATCGCCTCCGTCGGCGCGGCTCGCGCCGCCGATTTGCCGACCAAAAAGGGGGTCGCGCCTGCGCCCGTCAACTGCTTCGCGAGCGTCTGGACCTGGCTCGATTCGACGGCCGCCGATTGTCCCCTGAGCTGGGGGCCGTTCACCGTTTACGGGACATACGACATTGGTCTCGGTTATAACACCAACGGCGCGGGTTACAACGCGGCGTGGAACAACGGCGTCGACAGCTTCATCACCAACCAGAACAAAGGCGTCAAATGGCTGTGGACGCCGAATGGTCTCAGCCAGTCGGTCATCGGTCTCAAGATGAGCCAAAGCCTGGCCCCGCTTGGGCTGGCCGGCTGGTCGCTGATCGGCACGATCGAGACCGGATTCAATCCCTATTATGGTTACCTGGCCGACGCCCAGCGCTCGCAAGTCCGGGAAAACGGCCTGCCGCTCGTTGTGAAGAGCGCGAATAATGATTCGAGCCGCACCGGGCAATGGGACAACTCCCAGGGTTTCATCGGCGTCAGCAACAAGACTTACGGCACCCTCACGGTTGGGCGCGTCAACACCCTGTCGCTCGACGCGATCAATTCCTATGATCCGATGGGCGGCTCCTACGCCTTCTCGCCCCTGGGCTTCTCCGGCTCCTTCGCCGGCTTCGGCGACACCGAGGCCGCGCGCGCCGAGACCGCCGTCAAGTACCGGTTGGATATCCCCTATCCCTCATTCTACGGAGCGAATTTCCGCGTCGCCGGCCTGGTGCAATGGGGAGGTTACGACCAGGGCAACGGCACCAACGGCCTCTATCAGGGCCAGGCCGGCGCCGACGTTCAACCTGTTTCAGGGATCCCCGTACGGCGGCATCCTCTCGATGGACTTCATCGGCAGCTGGGCCAAGGACGTGGTGAACGTCGGCACCTTCTCCGGAACATGCACGCAGATAACGAAGGGACCGTTCGCCGGCCAAGCCACCTGCACGTCCGGCATTCCAGCTGGCTACAACAACACCGACGTGACGGCGACGCTTTCGAATAACACTGGCTTCCTGGCGACCGCCAAGTACAAGGTGCAAGCGCTGACGGTCTTTGGCGGCTACGCTTGGCTTAGACAGGCGAACCCGAGCGACGACTTCCTGAACGGCTTTGAGACCATCGGCGGCTGGAACGTGCCAGCAACCTTTCCCGCGTCGGTCAAACTTCCTGCCGGGATTGCTCGGGTAGCATGGACCAACTTCACCAACTTCAATGTTCCCAGAATCGCTCCCTACTTCTGGGTCGGCGCCAAATATGCGATCACGCCTCAGCTCGACGTCACCGGCGCCTATTATTACCTGCAACAGTCCAACTTCAACACCACGGCCTGCACCGGCGTCAACAGTACCTTCACCTATCCAAACGGAACTAAATTCAGCATCGCAACCGCCAGCAGCAACAAATGCGCCGGCACGGAAGACGCGTTTTCCGCCTTGATCGACTGGCGGCCGGTCAAGCGGGTCGATCTCTACGCCGGTGTAATGGTTTCGAACGTCTATGGGGGCCTCGCGAACGGCTTCCAGGCGTTCCAGAACATCGCCCCGACCGCCGGCCTGCGCGTCAAGTTCTGACGCGTCCGCCTGACTTGCCCCTAGGCCGCTGCGCCGAGTGTTTCGTTGCGGCGCCCCTATAGGGCTAGCAAAAAAAGCGCCGCCGAGAGTTCGTCTCGGCGGCGCTTTTTTGCTCAGAGTGACTGTTATTGCGGGCCACAAACAGTCGTGTATTCCGGCTGATATTCATTGTCCTCGAAATTGATCAGCCGGCAGTTCGAGACAGGGGCGACGTTCGCCGTGGCCTGCGGCGCAATGGTCACCATCTCGGGCGCTGGTTCCCGGTACCGGCGCTCTCACGGGAACGAGCCTGTAATACTGACCATCCGGCGTGGCGACGATCTCGGCGAACGCGGGCGCCGCAATGGCCATCAATCCGGCAGCCGCGGTTACGATGAGCGCTAAGCGTACAGGTGTCATGTTTCTGCTCCCTATTTTCTTAAAGTGACGCAGACTGGATAGTTGCTCACTTCTGACTATTAACTGCGAAAATTGAGGCGTTACTTGGTCAATAGAGACACGATCGCGGAGACGTGAAGCCTGTATTCTGTAAAAAATGAATTATAAAAGACTTTTTATTTATGATATGTCTGTAAGTCGATTTCTTTTATAATCCTATACTCTGCTGCTGATCAGCTGAAGTGGCGGGCGGCGGGATGGAGTGGCGGGGGTCACCTGAATCGGCGCAGCGCGAAAGCCGCTTCACTCAGACGGCGACACGGGCGATCTCGCCCTGTCCTCAAACACTCGAACCCAAGCCAACCGGAAGCGGAGCTCGCGACGCAAGTCTGGGACCACTGCCGCGACGGCCCGACAACTTGTGGATGCAAAGTCCGACCGGGCTTATCCCCGCCGTGACGTCGCTGGGCAGGGGTGGAGAAGGGAAGCCTGAGCGTCGCCCGGAACTTCAAGCTGCGACACGCGCAACAGACGTCTAACGCCATGACGCTGAAGGCTCGCCCGTTGCTTGTTGGGCCGCGCCAACCGCTTCCCCGCCGTTGAGAAGAAGCGAAATGGATTGGCGCGCGCTTAGTCGCCTCTTGAGGCGTCTGGCGACGCGGCGAACCCCTCTGAACCTTCGTTACAAGGGATCGCTTGATTTCATTATACTAAGTCGATAGACATTAATTTATCAGGCGCGGAACGCCACGGGGACGCAAACTGCGCCCGCTCGATCGGGGGACTTCATGACGGCTCGGATAGGCATTTTCGCCATCGGAATTGCGCTGGCCGGCGCAGCGAACGCGGCGGATCTGCCAACGACGAAATCAGCCCCGACGGCTCCAAAGGCGAACTGCTTTTCGAGCCTCTGGACCTATTTGAATTCAAGCGCCGCGGATTGTCCCCTGAGCTACGCGGGCATCACCGTCTATGCGACGATTGACGTCGGCCTCGGCTACAGCTCCAACGGCGCGCCTGCCAGCAGCACGTACTCCAACAGCGTTTACAGTTTCGTCGGCAAGCAGAGCTACGGAGCCAAGTGGCTGTGGACGCCGAACGGCATCAGCCAATCGGTGGTCGGGATCAACATGAAGGAGGCGATTCCGTGGCTCCCGGGCTGGTCGCTCGTCGGGGCCGTGGAAAGTGGATTCAACCCGTATTCCGGCAACCTCGTCAACGGGCCACGCTCGCTCGTGCAGAACAACGGCCTGCCGCTCGTCCTCCAGAGCGCAAACAGCGACTCGAGCCGCGCCGGGCAATTTGACAACTCGGTCGGATACATCGGCCTCAGCAATCAGACTTTCGGAACGCTCACCGTCGGCAGGGTGACCTCGCTGACGCTCGACGGCGTCATCGCCTACGATCCGATGGGCGGCTCCTATGCGTTTTCAGCGCTCGGCTATTCCGGCTCCTACGCGGGCTTCGGCGACACGGAAACCAACCGCGCCAATACCGGAGTGAAGTACCGGGTGAACTACGAGAACTTCCACGGCGGAGGCCTGGTGCAATGGGGCGGTTATGCTCAGGGCAACGGCACGACCGGCCTCTATCAGGGCGATATCGGGGCCGACGTTGAAGGCTTCGGCGGCCTCTTTTCGGTGGACCTCGTGGGCAGTTACGCTCAAAACGCGGTCAGCCTCTCCAACTTCACCGGCGCCTGCTCCACGGTCACCACGGGCCCCCTCAAGGGCCAGACCGGCTGCAGCAACGGGATCCCGAACTTCTACGGCCCCGACGACCTGAAAGCGACGCTGTCCAACAACAGCGGTTTTGAGCTGCTCGCCAAGTACAAATGGGGACCGGTCACGCTCTCAGGCGGCTGGATGTGGTGGCAGCAAGCCAATCCCAGCGACGACTTTTTGAATGGCTTCGAGACGCTCGGCGGCTATAGCGTGCCCGCGACCATCGTCACGACCAACAAGGCCCTCGCGAAACTCTTTCCGACGGCTTGGACCAATTACACCGCCTATAACAAAATGCGGGTCGTCAACGTCCCCTTCATCGGCGCGAAATACGCGATCAACGACCAGCTGGACGTGACCGGCGCCTTTTATTATGAGAACCAGAACAACTATAATTCCTCGACCACGCCCTGCGCCTACGCCAAGACCAGTTTTGTCCAGTCAAACGGAAACGTTCTCAACGTTATCCGCGAAAACAACAGCGCTTGCGCCGGCACGCAATACGCCATTTCAACTATGTTCGACTATCGGCCGCTCAAGCGTGTCGATCTCTACGCCGGCGTCATGTTCTCGAACGTCTATGGCGGCCTCGCGAACGGCTTCTTGGCGACCCAAAACATCGCCCCGACCGCCGGCTTGCGCGTCAAATTCTGAACGTAGCTTCACCGAGGAGGAAGGCCGACTTCGGCCTTTAAGTCTTCGGCCCCGTTCACCTGTGGTCGATGCAGCCCCACCTCATGCAATCGTCGGGATTGCGGCTCAGGCCGTCGGTCCGATGGATGTTGTAGGGCTCGTGCTGATAGGGGTTCGGGCTTCTGAACATTGTCGGCAGCTGGTCCGGGGGGAGCTTCAATGCGGCCCGCAGCGTCATGACCGGAATGTTTTGGTCTTCGGCGCGCACCGCAACGGGAGCCGCCAGCGAACCCGCCAGGGCAGCCGCAACCGCAAGCCGGCTCAGGGACGATACCCTCATTCTTGTCTCCTCTTCGCTTCGGCAGGACGGTGCACGCGCGCCGCCGCAAGCCGTCGCATCATGTCGCTCAAGGTATCGGGCGGGCGGTCCCCAAAGACAAATAAATTCCAATTCATAGAGTGAATCGTATCTATGAAGTGCGAACGGAGATTTGTCGTGCCGGCGGCCTGCGCCGGGCGCGCGCGAGCTATGCGGCGGCGACCCCGCGCAGGATGATCTCGATCACCTCTGATTTCGCGCGTTCAAAGGCCTTGTCGTCGAGCGGACGGCCCTTGTTGAGAGTGGCCATCTCATGCGCGGCGTTGGCGTATTGCTGCGTTGTCGCCCAGATCATGTAGAAGAGGAACTTCGGCTCGATCGGCTTCAGCTTGCCGGCGGCGATCCAGCGCCGCACCACCTGTTCGCGCGACACGACCCATTGGGTCAGCGTCGTGTCGAGGAAATCCTGGATCATCGGCGCGCCGCGCATGATCTCCGCCGACCAGATGCGGGTCGCGAGCGGCATCTCGCGCGCGAGGTCCATTTTCGCCCCGATATAGGCTGAGAGGGCGACCGTCGGGTCCTCGCTCGCGTCGAAGGACGAGGCGGCGGCGAGCCAGGCGGTCAGCACCCGCTCGATCACCGACCGGTAGAGCGTCTCCTTGGTCGGGAAATAATAGTGCAGGTTCGCCTTTGGAAGGCCGGCGCGCTGCGCGATCGCAGCGGTGGTCGCGCCCGCGAATCCCTGCTCGGCGAACACCCATTCGGCCGCCTCGAGGAGCGCGCGTTCGTTTTCCTCCCGGACGGTCGGTCTCGGTCTGCGGCGCGCCATAAGCTCCTCGGACGGCGCCCTCCCGTCATCCCGGCGTCGCGCGGTTTGGGAACCGCGGGCCGCTTTGGCATTGGGCGGCCGCGCCGAATTGATGAGCGCTGCAGCGCAACATTACGCCATTTGACCATTTGGTCAAAGCTATAATAGCGTTTGCAAATGTGTCGTGGAGCTGTTGATGGCTGACTTGTCGAATGTGCGGGTCGACGGGACAAGGCTCTGGGATTCGCTCATGGAAATGGCGAAAATCGGCGCCACGCCGAAGGGCGGCGTCAAGCGCCTGACGCTGACCGATCTCGACCGTCAGTCGCGCAAGCTGTTCCGGAAATGGTGCGAGGCTGCCGGCTGTACGGTCACGGTCGACGAGATGGGCAACATGTTCGCGCGTCGCCCAGGCCAGGACAATACGCTCGCCCCCGTGATGGTGGGCAGCCACCTCGACACCCAGCCGACCGGCGGCAAGTTCGACGGCGCGCTTGGGGTGCTCGGCGCG
The DNA here is from genome assembly GCA_963702825.1 of uncultured Alphaproteobacteria bacterium. Taxonomy (GTDB): domain Bacteria; phylum Pseudomonadota; class Alphaproteobacteria; order Rhizobiales; family Beijerinckiaceae; genus Roseiarcus. Next base: position 21,754 of record CAVPEE010000010.1, on the reverse strand, counting down.
CTCGAGGTCGTGCGCTCGCTCAACGACCTCAACATCCGGACCCGGCGGCCGATCGAAGTCGCCAACTGGACCAACGAGGAAGGCTCGCGCTACGCCCCGGCGATGATTGCCTCGGGCGTGTTCGCCGGCGTTTACACCAAGGAACTGGCCTACGCGTGCAAGGACGGCGAGGGCAAGGCGCTGGGCGACGAACTCGAGCGGATCGGCTTCAAGGGCGAGGAGCCGGTCGGCGCCCATCCCGTGCATGCCTTCTTCGAGCTGCATATCGAGCAGGGCCCGATCCTGGAAGATGAGTCGATCGACGTCGGGGTCGTCACCCATGGACAAGGGCAGCGCTGGTACGAAATTCGCTTGACCGGCTTCGAGAGCCACGCCGGCTCGACGCCGATGCCGCGCAGGAAGGACGCGCTGCTCGGCGCCGCGCGGATCGTGGAGCTCGTGAATGCGATCGGCCTGTCGAAGGCTCCGCTTGGCGTTTCGACGGTCGGCATGCTCAACCCTTATCCGAACTCCCGCAATGTCATCCCGGGCGAAGTGTTCATGACCTGCGAGTTCCGGCATCCCGACGACGCCACGTTGAGCGAGATGGACGCGGCTTTGCGCGAGGGGGTCGAGTCGATCGCCAAAAAGATCGGCCTGACCTACGACTTGAAGCAGATCTTCTACTACGCCCCGGTGCCCTTCGATCCGGGTTGCGTCGAGGCGGTGCGCCGCGCGGCCAAGCATTTCGGCTATTCGCATCGCGACATCGTGTCCGGCGCTGGCCATGACGCCTGCTATCTGGCGCGCGTCGCGCCGACGTCGATGGTGTTCACGCCCTGCGTCGACGGAATCAGCCACAATGAAAGCGAGGACATCAAGCCGGATTGGGCGACCGCCGGCGCCAATGTGCTGATGCATGCGGTGCTGGAAAAGGCCGAAATCGTGTCGTAACGGCCAGCGGCGGTCGAGCGGCGACACGTCCGCGCGCAGAAACAAAGGTTTGGGAGAGTCAAATGTCGCTCGTCATCGAAGGCGGAACGATCGTCGCCGCGGACCGCACCTACAAGGCCGACGTGCTGGTCGAGGGCGAGACGATCAAGGCGATCGGCGAGGGCTTGAAGGGCGACAGCACGCTCGACGCCAAGGGCTGCTTCGTCATGCCGGGCGGCATCGACCCGCATACCCATCTCGACATGCCCTTCATGGGCACGAATTCCGCCGACAATTACGAGAGCGGCACCAAGGCGGCGCTTTCGGGCGGCACGACGATGGTCGTCGACTTCTGCATTCCCAACCGCAACCAGCCGCTGATGGAGGCCTTCGCCGATTGGCAGAAACGCTCGAAGGACGCCGTCTCCGACTATTCCTACCACATGTGCATCACCTACTGGGACGATGCCGTGCGTGAGGACATGGCCAAGGTGGTCAAGGCCGGCGTCACGACCTTCAAGCACTTCATGGCCTACAAGGGCGCGCTGATGGTCAACGACGAGGAGATGTTCGCCTCGTTCACGCGCTGCGCCGAACTTGGCGCGATGCCGCTCGTCCACGCCGAGAACGGCGAGATCGTCGCCGCGCTGCAGAAGCATTACATGGCCAAGGGCGTAACCGGGCCCGAGGGCCACGCGCTGTCCCGTCCGCCCGACGTCGAGGGCGAAGCGGCCAATCGCGCGATCATGCTCGCCGATCAGGCGGGCGCGCCGCTCTACATCGTTCATACCTCCTGCATCCAGGCGCACGAGGCGATCCGCCGCGCCCGCGCCTTGGGCAAGCGCGTCTATGGCGAGCCTTTGATCCAGCATCTCGTGCTCGACGAGAGCGAATACTACAACCCGGATTGGAAGCACGCGGCGCGGCGCGTCATGTCGCCCCCGTTCCGCGACAAGATCCATCAGGACGACCTATGGAATGGCTTGCGGGCCGGCTCGCTGCAGGTGGTGGCGACCGACCATTGCGCCTTCACCACCAAGCAGAAAGAACTGGGCCTCACCGACTTCACCAAGATCCCGAACGGCACCGGCGGGCTCGAAGACCGCATGCCGGTTTTGTGGACCTATGGCGTCGAAACCGGACGCCTCACCATGAACGAATTCGTCGCCGTGACCTCGACGAATATCGCGCGCATCTTGAACCTCTATCCGCGCAAAGGCGCGATCCTGCCGGGCGCGGACGCTGACGTGACGGTCTGGGATCCGAAAGCCAACAAGACCATCTCCGCCCGGTCACAGGTTTCGGTCATCGACTACAATGTGTTCGAGGGAACCAAGGTGACGGGCCTGCCGCGCTATACGCTGTCGCGCGGCGAGGTCGTCTATCGCGACGGCTCGGTGCAGGCCGAGCTTGGGCGCGGCCGCTTCATCAAGCGCGAGCCGTTTCCCGCGGACGCGCGCGCGCTCAAGCGCTATAAGGAGTTCACTGCGGTGGCGGGCGTTGCGCGCTGAGGGAACGGATCGGCGATGGACGTAGCGGCGGCTGCCAAACTCAAGCCGGACGACCGCAAGACGCCGCCGGCCGCTGACGCCGCGATTGAGATCAGCGGGCTTTCGTTGCGTTTCGACACCGCGGACGGACCGGTGCAGGCGCTCAGCGACGTCAGCCTGAGGGTCGCTCGCGGCGAGTTCGTCTCCTTCATCGGACCGTCGGGCTGCGGCAAGACGACGCTTCTGCGCGCGGTCGCCGATCTCGAGAATCCGACCAGCGGTACGATCCGCGTCAATAGCTTGAGCCCGCATGAAGCGCGCGCCAAGCGCGCCTATGGCTACGTGTTCCAGGCGCCGGCGCTCTATCCATGGCGCAGCGTAGCGCGCAATATCGCGCTGCCGCTCGAGATCATGGGCTTCAGCAAAGCGGAGCGTGACGCCCGCATCGCCAAGGGGCTCGAGCTTGTCAATCTTTCTGGCTTCGGGGCGAAATATCCCTGGCAATTGTCAGGCGGCATGCAGCAGCGCGCGTCGATCGCCCGGGCTTTGTCGTTCGACCCCGATCTTCTGCTGATGGACGAGCCGTTCGGCGCGCTCGACGAGATCGTGCGCGACATGCTGAACCAGCAATTGCTGCGCCTCTGGGACGTGACCGGCAAGACGGTGCTGTTCGTCACGCACTCGATTCCGGAAGCGGTGTTCCTGTCGACGCATATCGTCGTCATGTCGCCTCGCCCGGGGCGCATCTACGACGTCATCGAATGCAATTTTCCCCGCGACCGCGCGCTGGACATCCGCGAGACGCCTGAGTTCCTGGCGATCGCGAACCGGGTCAGGCAGGGCCTGCGCGAGGGGCATTCCTATGACGGGTAGTCTTCGCGCGCGCCCTCATCCGGCCGCGCTGCGCGCGTCCACCTTCTCCCTGAGGGAGAAGGAGCGCCCCTTCCCTTCTCCCTCAGGGAGAAGGTGGCGCGAAGCGCCGGATGAGGGCAGGGGACGCCGATGAAATCGGCGCTTCCCCTCGCGACTGTCATCCTCGCCCTGATCGGCGTCTGGTATCTCGCGGCGGCGCTCATGAACGCATCGCTCCAGCGCGACCAGTTCGCCAACGCCGGGCGCGCGGACTATTCCACGCAAGATCTCATCGGCGCGTCGCTCAACATGGAGCGGCCGAAGCTGCCGGCGCCGCATCAGGTCGCGAGCGAACTCTACAAGCTCGTCTTCGCGACCTCGCCGACCTCCAAGCGCAGCCTCGTTTATCATGGGCTCATCACGCTGGAAGAGACGCTGATCGGCTTCGCGATCGGCTCGGCTTTGGGCATCGGGCTTGCTGTTCTCATCGTCTCCATGCGCTGGCTCGAGCGCTCGATGATGCCGTGGATCGTCGCCTCGCAGACCGTGCCGATCATTGCGCTCGCGCCAATGATCGTCGTCATCCTCAACCAGTTCAACGTCACTGGCATCGCGCCAAAGGCCGCGATCGCGGCCTATCTGTCGTTCTTTCCGGTGACGGTCGGCATGGTCAAGGGCTTCCGCTCGCCCGATCCATTGCAGCTCGACCTCATGCGCACCTATTCCGCGACGCGCGCGCAGACCTTCATGAAACTCAGAGCGCCGGCCAGCGCGCCGTTCTTCTTCGCCAGCATGAAGATCGGCGCCGCCGCCGCGCTCGTCGGCGCCGTGGTCGCGGAAGTCACCAAGAGCGAGGACGGCGGCTTGGGCGCGCGGCTGCTTGGCGGGCTCCTATTATGGGCAGACGGTGCAGATCTGGGCGGCCCTGTTCGCCGCCGCGGCGCTCTCCGCAACACTCGTCGCCGCAATCGGCGGCGCGGAGCGCATCGCGCAACGGCGAATGGCGTTCACCCCGTGAGCCTGCGCCGCCTTAGCGAGTTTTTGCCCCCGCTCGCCTTCGGCCTTGCCGTGCTCGCGATCTGGGAGGCGGGGGTTTGGCTCCTCCATGTGCCCGCGATCATCCTGCCGCCGCCCTCGGCGATCGCGACGCGGTTCGCCACCTCCATACCCACGCTCGCGGCCGATTTCCGGCAAACGATTCAGGGCGTGCTGGCGGGTTACGTCATCGGCTCGCTGGCGGGATTTGTGGTCGCGATCCTCATTGACCGCTCGCAATTTCTGCAACGCGGCCTCCTCCCGATCGGCAATCTTGTTTCCGCGCTGCCGATCGTCGGCGTCGCGCCGATCATGGTGATGTGGTTCGGCTTCGATTGGCAATCGAAGGCGGCGGTCGTGGTCGTGATGACCTTCTTCCCAATGCTGGTCAACACGATCGCCGGGCTTTCGAGCGCCGGCGCGATCGAGCGCGATCTGATGAAGACTTACGGCGCGAATTATTGGCAGACCCTGCTCGCTTTGCGCCTGCCGGTCGCGATGCCGTTCATCTTCAATGCGCTCAAGATCAACACGACGCTCGCCATGATCGGCGCCATCGTCGCCGAGTTCTTCGGCACCCCGATCGTCGGCATGGGCTTTCGCATCTCGACCGAAGTCGGCCGGCTCCAGATCGATATGGTGTGGGCGACGATCGTCGTCGCCGCGCTCACGGGATCGCTGTTCTACGCGCTGGTCGCCGGCGTCGAGCGCCGGGTGACGTTCTGGCACGCCTCCTATCGTGCGAAAGAGGCTTGAGCTTTTCACCGCATACGATAGTCCTTAAGCGCGGCGACGGGAGTCCGGGTTCAACTGGAGGGAGAGCAAAAATGAAATCGATGATGTTCGCAGTCGCCGGCGTGGCGGCGATGCTGGCCACGGGCGCGGCGCGGGCCGACGACAAGGTCACGCTGCAGCTCAAATGGGTCACGCAGGCGCAATTCGCCGGCTATTACGCCGCCAAGGACAAGGGCTTCTACAAAGCGGAAGGGCTTGACGTGACGATCAAGCCCGGCGGCCCGGACGTCGCGCCCGAGCAGGTGCTGGCGGGAGGCGGCGCCGACGTTGTGGTCGACTGGATGCCGGCGGCGCTGGCGGCGCGCGAAAAGGGCGCGCCGATGGTCAATATCGCGCAACCGTTCAAGCATTCGGGCCTCGAGCTCACCTGCCGCGCCGACACCGGCATCAAGACGCCCGAGGATCTCAAGGGCCGCACGCTCGGGGTGTGGTTCTACGGCAACGAATATCCGTTCCTCAATTGGATGGGGAAACTGAAATTCCCGACCGACGGCTCGCCGGCCGGCGTCAAGGTGGTCAAGCAGGGCTTCAACGTCGACCCGCTGTTGCAGAAGCAGGCCGATTGCATCTCCACCATGACCTACAATGAATATTGGCAGGTGATCGACGCCGGCTACAAGCCCGAGCAGCTGGTCGTGTTCAAATACGAAGACCAGGGCGTCGCGACCCTCGAGGACGGCCTCTACGTGATGGAGGACAAGCTCAAGGACCCGGCTTTCGTCGACAAGATGGCGCGCTTCGTCAAGGCGTCGATGAAGGGCTGGGATTATGCCCGCGCCCATCCCGAGGAAGTGGTCAAGATCGTGCTCGACAACGACTCGACCGGCGCCCAGACCGAGCACCACCAGACGCAGATGTTGAGCGAGATCAACAAGCTCACCCAAGGCTCCGACGGCAAGCTCGACAAGGCCGACTACGAGCGCACGGTGAAGACGCTGCTGACCGGCGGCTCGGACCCCGTCATCTCCAAGGAGCCGACCGGCGCCTATACGACCGCGATCACCGACAAGGCGCTCGGCAAGTAACAGCCAGGGACGAACCCGACCTTCTCCCTTTGGAGGAGGTCGGTGGTCAAACGTCGCCCCTTGCCGCCGGTGAGCTCGGGGTTAACCGGCAGAGCATGCAACGATGCAAGCAATCGCGGCATGCGCCGCGAACGAGGATCGCTCGCACTTGCCTCCCGAACCGATTGGCGCCAAAATTTACACCGGACGTCTGTCGACTGGGGTCCGTACCGGCGACTAGCCGACAATGGGGCTCGAGGGGCAATCTCGATGTTGGCGAGCAACGGGGAACGTCCACCCTCCGCGCCAATCCTGCTGTCGAGCGATGCATTCGACGAGCGCGATCGCTTCGACGCCTGGCGGGAAGAACTGATGCTCCGCGTCATGCGCGTCGATGTCGACGTGCCTGACAAAAGGAGCTTTCACACCCGCCTGCGCATGCTCCATTTGCCGAACGTCTCGATTATCGAGCGGCGCTCGACTCCGAGTGTTGTTACACGCACGGCCGAGCTCGTTCGTGACGGCGATGACTCGCTCGTCGTTTCGCTGCCGTGGCGGAAAAGCATAGAGACGCGCGGATCCGCCTTCGAGTCGCGAGTCGGGCCCGGAGAGGCGATCATCCACTCGCTCAATGAGATCACGCGCTCGCGCGCGCCCGAGGGCTTTCGCGGCGTCTCTTTACGGGTCGCCCGTCAGACCGCGCGCAGCGTCGCGCCATACGCCGAGCGGAGACTCAACCGGGCGATCTCCGTCGACCGAACCGCATCCCTCATTCTGCAGTCGTATCTCGTCTCGCTCGTATCGAGTCCGGGCGGCCTTTCCCCTTCCGTTGCGACGCTGGCGGATCGGCATTTGCGCGAACTGCTGGCGAATATGTTCGATCCCGAGGGCGATCTCGCTCGCGCCGGAGTCTATGGCGGCGTCAAAGCAGCGCGCCTCAAGGCGATTGTTGAGGAAATCGGAAGGCGGCTTGCCGATCCCAGTCTTAGCGCGGCGGCGGTCGGGCGCCGGCTCGGCCTGTCGGAGCGATATGTCCAGCAGCTCCTGGAAGGGCGCCGGCGTTTTCGTTTTCCGGCTATGTGCGCGAGCTGCGGCTGAAACGCGCCCATCAGATGCTGCGCGATCCGCTGACGCGCCACCTGCGCGTTGGCGACATCGCCGCAATGGTGGGCTTCAACGATCTCTCCCACTTCAACCGTATGTTCCGCCTGCGGTTCGGCGAGAGTCCGACCGACGCGCGCCGCAGGCGCTGATTTCTCGGCCCCGGCGCGCATGCAGTGCGGCTGAGCCCGCTTTCTGTGCGCTGCAGGCCAAGACGCCCCGTATTTTCCTCGATAGCTTCGCAAAAATCCGCAGCTGGGGCGGACGTCAGGCGGCGCGGAAGTTCATAGAGGGGATCGCCAATGCGAACATTGATTGTCGCGCTCGCCGCGAGCGCGAAGGGAACGCAGGCCCTGATGCGTCTTGGCCGGCCGATCGACGCTCGCCTTTGGCGTCGGCTTGGCTACCCTAGGGGCGGCGCATCGCGATAGTCATAGTCCCGCCCGCGACGTTCTACGCCACGCTCGAGGTTTTTGGCTATGGGGGCGGCGGCTCGACGCCAGGCGATTACAGCATCGACAATTATTGCGACGCTTTCGGTTGCGGATCGGCCTCCGCCGTGATGACGTCGAACGTCGCCGGTGAGCAGACGACCAGCGGATCCGCGCTATCGTCCCAGGACGTCGGCGCCAATTCCGGCATCGACATCGTCTATTATTTCTATGTTCCAGGGCCCCACGGACGAGACGGTCGACTATCATCTGGAGCGCCTCCGGCGCGACATCGATATTCGGCGGCGGCTCCGCATTCGCCTACCTGTACAAAAATGGGCTTTCGGACGGGACGCCTGCTCGTCTTCGCTGGTCGGCGACTGCGGCGCGATCGGCGACTACTTTCAGCTTCGATTCGGAATTTTCCGCGCCTGCCAACACCCTGCAAAAGGTCGAAATCCAGCTGTCGGGGAGCACGCAGCGATTCGGCGGCGGACCCTACACGGCGACGATTGATCCGCTGATCACCATCGACCCCGTTTCCGCCGCCGAAGGCTACACGCTCGTCCTGAGCCCGAACGTGACGCAGGAGAGCGTCGCCCCCTCGGTTCCCGAACCTGCGCACATGGGTGATGGCGCTGACGGGATTTGCCGCGCTCGGCTTCGCCTATCGCGTCCGGCGGCGTGCACCGGTCGCACATCGACGGGGATAGGTCTTCCCATGCCAAAGTTCCCGTCCCGCATCGCACGCGCTGCGGCCGTTGTCGCCCTTTTCTTCATATTCGCTCCCCCCGCCCGGGCGGAAGAGCTTGAGGTGACCTACACCAGCAGCCACGTTGGCGCCGAGATCTTCGAATTCAATACGCTCGACGGGTCCTACGACGGCCTTGGTGCGGACGGCCAGGGCGAGATCGTGTTTCCGCTCTCGTACGACTCGCAAGGCAATGACAGCGTCACCTTCGCCGCGCCGGGGGTGGAATCCAACTATCCCGGCACGATCATCATCACCTGCTGCGCTACCGGGTTTTTCGACGGCGTCGACCCGCCGATTTTCACCGGCGGGACCACGATCCTGACCTGGGCGCCCGGCATCTATGCCGGGAGCTATGGAACATTCGCTGTCGCGCTTGCGCCCTCGGCGCCGGAGATCTCCACCTGGGCGATGATGCTCGTGGGCTTTGGCGGGCTCAGCTTCGCTGTCCGGAGGCGCCGGGCAGGCGAACTGCGCAATTCAGACTCAGCGCAGCCTCAAGCCGCTCGTTAGTCAGATCTCCACTGCCTCGTTGAAGACCTGCGCGGCAGCGCGCTTGTCTGCTGCGCCGACGGCGCTCTCTCCCATCGCCGCGCCCCGGACGAGGTCGTGAATGAAGCGCAGCTTCTCCACGACCGCGGGCGCGATGACGAACGGGTAGAGATCGGGCCTGCCCATGGCCCGATTGACGCTGTTCATGGCGACCACGAAAGGCGCCCAGGCGTCGACAATCCGCTCGATCGAACCCTCCGCATAGGGGTCGAAGTTGAGCTTGGCGAAGTGCGCGCCTTCCGTGTCGACAGCCGGCGCGATCCGGAGCCCGAACGCGTTCGCCGTCTCGAGCGTGTCGACGATGTGCAGGTAATGCGCCCAGGTTTCGGCGAAATCCTCCCATGGATGCGAGGTCGCGTAAGCTGACACGGAGCGTTCGGGCCAATTGGCGGGCGCGCCCTGCTCGTAATGGCGCTTGAGCGCGGCCTCGTAGTCCTGCGTATCGTCACCGAATACAGCTCGACATTGTTCGAGCTTGCCGCCGTCGCGAACCAGGATATCCCAATAATGGTGCCCGACCTCGTGCCGGAAATGGCCGAGCAGGCTGCGATAGGGTTCGGCCAATTCGGCCCTGCGCCTCTCGATCTCGGCGCTGTCGGCCTCCGCGAGCGCAATCGTCACCACGCCGTCGTCGTGCCCGGTCATCACTTTGGGACCAGAGGGGTGGGGAGGATCGGCCAGGAATTCGAACGCCAAACCGTGGCTCGGGTTCTCGGCGCGGGTCTCAAGCGGCAGCTTCCAGCGAAGCAGGCTGTAGAACAGCCGGTGCTTGGCGAGCTCGATGTCTCGCCAGGCGGTCAGATGCGAGGCTTGAGAAATGTCGGGAATCGTGTCGTTGTGGCGGCAGGCTACGCAAAGCCGGTCCTGGCGTTCGGCCGTCGTCAGCCAGTTGCAGACGTCATAGCCCGCGTTGGCGCAGAAACGGCGCGGTCCGCTCTCTCCCACCAACGGCGTCCAGGACTCGCCGCCCGCAGGCTCGAGGGCGGCCATGATTTCGAGCTCCGGGACATAGCCAAGCCGATGGCCGCAACGCCCGCACGTTCGATTCTCGAAGTAAATGATGTTGTCGCAAACCTGACAGCGAAACAATTTCATCGAAAGCAATCCTTGCCGCGCAATCCTTGGCGGTATGAAGCGCCCGGAACGCGCGAGGCGTCAAATCGTTCCCACAAAATCCAGACGGGATTGATTAAGATCTAGCTTGGAGGCTGCGCCTTCTGCTGCGAAAAGGAAATCCTCGCCAGGCCCTGTCGGAGTTCAGCAATGCGGGTAAAGCTATTTTCCGTGGCCGCCGCCACGCCAATCCAGTCGCTTGAGAACGACATCAATGAGTTCCTGGAATCGCAGCGGCCGCACGTCACTTATGTCAGCGTGAGCTCGAGCGACATCGAGAGGGTCGCTTCCGTCTGGTACGAAGAGCCGCATCATCGGACCGTCGAACAGACGATGGCGGAATTGGAGGAACTGGTGGAAGAACCCGGCGGCGAGGGCAATTTGGCGTGAGAGGCCGCGTCTGAGGGCAATGGGCGCTCAGCCTTGTTCTCATTCCCGTGCAAGCGGGAATTCAGAGGGCTTTGATGAACGGCCTCACCAGATGCTCGCTTTCGTGGGCGTGACAGGAGCTAGAAACGACATTTTCTTGCCAAACGGCGAACATTGTTCTATATTTGTTCTCATGCGAGCCCCGAAATCCAATCCCGAAGCTTCGTCTACCGCCTCCGCTCGCCGGGGCGGGTCATCGGGGATACGAAGAGCCACGCGGCGCGAAAAGGTCCAGCGTGAAGAGCGGATCGTGGGTCTCCTCAATCGCGGCGCTTCGGTGCCGGAGATCGCGGCCAGCGAGGGTCTTTCGCTCAAGCGGATGCGCAACGTCGTTCGCGAGATCCTCTCTGAGCGTATGCCGCAGCCCCCAGCCGAATTCCTCGCCCTTCAGGTCAGCCGTCTCAACGAAGCGTTGCTCGTGTCTTTCAGCGCGATGCACACCACCGCAGCGGGTACGAACTTCGAGGCCGTCGATCGTGTCGTCAAGATCGTCCGCGAGCTCGACCGCTATCACGGATTTGCCGCTGCCCCGCGGTCGCGCGAGGAAACTGAGGCGCACCGGCTCCCGCCGCCTGTCGAGCGTCCGCTCGCGCTCGAAGGCCCAAGCCCGAGTGACTCGCTAATCGCGCCGCAAGTCATTGGAAAGCTCGATTCGGACTTCGCTAACGCCCCTCTCCCTTGAGGAGAGGGGTAGGGGGTGAGGGCTTACCGCGGCGCCGCGCGCTTCACGATCGCCTTCGTGTCAACGCCGGTGAGCGCGCCGTAATTGTGCGCGCCCTTCGTCTCGATGCGTGAGCGGCAGAAGGCGTCGGCGAGCGGAGAAGCGGCGCGGAACAAAGCCGCCGCCTGAAGGCCGACAGCGAGCCGGTCGCAGAGATCCCGCGCGCGACTGTCGAAATCGGTTAGGTCGCGCAGGTCGTCCTTGAGCGCCCCGACATGAGCGTCGAGCGCGTCGCTTTCGCCCTTCACTCGCGGACACTTCGGCGAAATAGGCCTCGAGCGTCTGCGGCGAGCGCTGGAGCGCGCGCGCGATGTCGAGGCACTGGACGTTGCCGCTCCCCTCCCAGATCGCATTGACCGGCGCCTCGCGATAGAGGCGCGGCATCGGGCTATCCTCCATCACCCCCGAGCCGCCGAGACATTCGAGCGCCTCATAGGCGTGGCCCGGCGTCCGCTTGCAGATCCAGTATTTGCCGATCGCGGAGCCTAAGCGAACCAGCGCGTCCTCATGGCCGTCGTCGCGATGGTCGAGCGCGCGGGCGATGCGCATGGTGAGCGTCAGCGCGGCCTCGGCCTCGATCGCGAGATCGGCGAGCACCGCGGTCATGAGCGGCTGGTCGATCAGGAACGCGCCGAAGGCCTTCCGCTGGCGGCAATGATCGATCGCCTGCGAGACCGCCATGCGCATGCCGGCGGATGAACCGATCATGCAGTCGAAGCGCGTCATGGCGACCATCTCGATGATCGTCGCCACGCCCCGACCCTCCGGGCCGACCATCCAGCCGAGCGCGCCGCGCAATTCCGTCTCGCTCGACGCGTTGGAGACATTGCCCATCTTGCGCTTGAGCCGGATGATCTGCAGCGGGTTCTTCGTTCCGTCCGGTCGCCAGCGCGGAACGAGAAAACACGAGAGGCCGCCCGGCGCCTGGGCCAGCACGAGAAACGCGTCGCACATCGGCGCCGAGACAAAGAACTTGTGGCCGACGAGTTCGTAAGCGCTGGCCCTGGCCCTCGGCCCCGACAGGAATCGCCCGCGTCGTATTGGCGCGCACGTCCGAGCCGCCCTGCTTCTCGGTCATCGCCATGCCGATCGTCACGCCCTGCTTCTGCTCGGCGGGGATGTTGCGCGGATCGTAGACGCGCGCCTGGATCTTCGGCAGCCATTGCGCGGCGAGGTCTCCCTGCAATTTGAGACAGGGCGTCGCGGCGAAGGTCATGGTGATCGGACAGCCGTGGCCGGCCTCGACCTCGGTGTGCATGTAGGAGCGCGCGGCTCGCGCCACATGCGCGCCTTCGCCCGGATCGGTCCACGGCGACGAATGAAGCCCGTCCTCGATCGAGGCTTTCATCAACGCGTGATAGGAGGGATGGAAGCGGACGAGATCGACGCGCCTCCCATATCGATCGTGGGTGTCGAGTTCGGGCGGGTTCTTATTCGCCAGCGTTCCCAGCTCCAAAAATTCGGCCGACCCGGCGCGGGCCCCGAAGGCTCCGAGCGCATCGCTGGCCCAGCTCGCGCCTTCGCGCTCGAACCGCCTCCTTCAGCGCAATGTCGGAATCGTAGAGGTTGGTGTCGACGAGTTCGACCGGCTGGTTGAAGACCTCGTGGGTGACGGCCCCATACGGGTCGAGGGGCGCGCGAAAATTGTCCTGTCGGTCGGCAAGGGCGTTCATGGCGCGCCATCTCCCTTTTCTCCAAGGGTACTCCTTCCTACGGAGATCGGCAAAGACGCGCCGGCTGACTGTCGCCACGAATCGGAGGAAGTGTTAACCGTCCGCCATGTCCGCCGCTTCGTTCGACCGCCGATTGACCCCCGCCCGCGCCGACCTCGCGGCGGCGCACCTGCGCGGCCTCGTCGATGCGCCGCGCTACGCGGAGGGGCAGGGGATGCGGATCATCGCCGCGAGCGCGCCGCTCCGGCGTTCTCCGCAAGCCGACGCGCCGCTCGAGACCGAGGCGCTCTTCGGAGAGACTGTCACGGTCTATGATGAACGCGAGTGGTGGGCCTGGGCGCAGCTCGAGCGTGACCAGTATGTCGGCTATCTCCCCGCCGTGGCGCTCGGGGCCCAGTCCGCGCCGACGCATCGGGTCGCGGCGCTGCGGACGCACGCCTATCCCGGCCCCGCGATCAAGCTGCCGCCGCGCATGGCGCTCTCGCTCGGCGCGCAGTTGACGAGTCGTGGGCCAAGACGGCGATTTCGCGGTCTCGGAGGACGGACTTTACCTCTGGTCGCGCAGCCTCGCTGAGCTCAGCGCGCACGAACCGGACTGGGTCGCGGTCGCGGAGCGCTTTATCGAGACGCCCTATCTCTGGGGCGGCCGGACGTCAGAAGGCATCGACTGCTCGGGTCTGGTTCAGACGGCGCTCACGGCCGCCGGCGATCGCGTCGCCACGCGACAGCGACATGCAGGAGGCGAGGCTTGGGCGAGCCCATCGCCATCGACGACCCGAGCGCGCCGCTTGCGCGTGGCGATCTCATATTCTGGAAGGGCCACGTCGGGATCATGCGCGATCCCGTCACGCTGCTTCACGCCAACGGCTGGCACATGAAGACGGTGAGCGAGCCGCTGGCGCAAGCTCGCGAGCGAATCGCCGCCAACGGCGGCGGCAAGGTCACGAGCGTTCGGAGATTATCGTCGCGGGACTAGGGCGCGCGCTACTTCTTGCCGCCGATGCCAATACCGCCGAAGCGGGTGTTGAAGCGCGACAATCGGCCGCCGCGATCGAGAAGCTGCTGCGATCCGCCAGTCCAAGCCGGATGGGTGTTCGGATCGATGTCCAGGTTCAGCGTCGCGCCCTCTTCGCCATAAGTCGAGCGGGTCATGAATTCGACGCCATTGGTCATGACGACCTTGATCATGTGGTAGTTGGGATGGATATCGGACTTCATGCGTCTGTCTCGGGCAAAATAAGCAAAGAGCCGTCCGGGGAACCGGCGGCTCTTTCAATTCGCGCTCCTATAACGCGAGCGGCCCGCTGACGCAAGCGGGTTCGAGGCGCGGGAATTGCGGCGGTCTCGACCGCCTTGATTTTTAGGCCGAAAAGGAGTCCGTAACCCGCGAATTGGTTCGGGAGCTGCTTAGCGCATGTCATCCGCCGACACCGGCAGCAAAAGGTCTCGTGTCTCGCTCGCGCGCCTTGAAGCCGCTGGCGCCTTACGCCTTCGCTCACCGCGCGCGGATTGTGCTGGCGCTGATCGCGCTCGCCATCGCTTCCGCCGCAACGCTCGTCGTGCCGATCGCCGTTCGGCGCATGATCGACTTTGGTTTCTCCGATTCCAACGCCGGCCTGATCCGAGCTTATTTTCTGGCCATGATTGGCGTCGTCGCCGTGCTCGCGCTGGCGTCCGGCGCGCGATACTACCTGGTGATGACGCTCGGCGAACGGGTGGTCGCCGACCTTCGTGCGGATCTCTTCTCCCACCTGACCTGCCTCGATCCGAGCTTTTTCGATGGCGAGAAGACCGGCGACATCGCTTCTCGCCTTTCCGCGGACACGACGCAGCTCAAGGCGACGTTCGGCTCCTCAGCGTCGCTGGCGCTGCGCAATCTCTTCCTGTTCGTCGGCGCGATCACGATGATGGTGTTCACCAGCCCCAAACTCTCCGCCTTCGTGCTGGCGGCGATTCCCGTCATCGTCCTGCCGCTCTATGCGGCTGGACGTTCAGTGCGCGAGCGGTCCCGCCGTGCTCAGGACAGGCTCGCGGACGCGACCGCCTTCGCCACCGAAAGCCTGTCGGCGGTCCGCGTGATGCAGTCGTTCCTGGCGGAGAAGTTCACCGCTAGCCGTTATCGCGAGGCCGCCTTTGGCGCCTATGAAGCGGCGCGGGCTATGACCCAGGCGCGCGCGATCGTCACCGCGGCTGCGATCTTCCTCGCTTTCGGCAGCGTGGTCGTCGTGCTTTGGCTCGGCGCGCAAGAGGTGATCGCCGGCAGCATGACCGGGGGCGCGCTGTCGCAATTCGTCCTGTTCGCCGTGTTCGGGGCTGGCGCGCTCGGACAATTGTCGGAAGTGTGGAACGAGGTCTCGCAAGCGGCGGGCGCGGCGGGCCGCATCGGCGAGATCATGGCGGTCAAGCCGCGTATCGTCGCGCCCGCGCAGCCGGTGAAGCTCGCGAAGCCCGTCCGCGGCGAGCTTGCGTTCCACGATGTCCGCTTTGCTTATCCGGGGCGCCATGATGATTCCGTCTTGCGCGACGTCAGCTTCCGCGTCGCTCCCGGGGAGACTGTCGCCATCGTCGGCCCATCGGGCGCCGGCAAATCGACGTTGTTCCAGCTTGCGCTCAGGTTCTACGACCCCGGAAGCGGCTCGGTGATGCTCGATGGGGTCGACATCTCGAAACTCGACCCGGCCGACTTGCGCGCCGAGATCGCGCTCGTGCCCCAGGACGCGTTCATCTTCGGCGCCACCGTCGCCGACAACATTGCCTATGGCGCGCCAGGCGCGACCCGCGAGGCGGTCGTCGCCGCGGCCAAACAGGCGGCCGCGGATGACTTCATCTCCGCCATGCCGCAGGGTTACGACACGGCCCTGGGGGAGCGTGGCGTGACGCTGTCGGGTGGCGAACGTCAGCGGATCGCGATCGCCCGTGCGATCCTCAAAAACGCGCCGGTGCTGCTCTTGGACGAAGCGACCTCAGCCCTCGACGCCGAGAGCGAAACGCTGGTCCAGGGGGCGCTCGAAACGCTGATGAAGGGCCGCTCGACTCTCGTGATCGCTCACCGGCTGGCGACGATCGTCAATGCGCATCGCATCCTGGTCATTGAGGCGGGGCGGCTCGTAGAGGAAGGCTCACACGCCTCGTTGATGGCGGCGAACGGCCTTTACGCGCGTCTGGCCCGGCTTCAGTTCGAGACCGGCGCCGCGGCGCTGACAGCCGCCGCAGAGGCGGCGCAGTAGGGATCGTAGCCTGTCGCAATATTTCGCACGTGGCTCGGGCTGGGCTTCATTTCAGCAGCACATAGATGTTGACTTGCAGCGTCGGATCATCCGGATCCTTCACGTCGTTCGCATATTCCTCGATGAAGGTGTCCTGCGCGTCGATTCCCTTATCGTCGAGGTAGGCCGTGATGGCGTCATAGGTGGCGTCAATGTCGCCATATGCGCCCTGATGCTCGAAGCGCATCGCTTTGCCGCTCGGCGTTTGTCCGATCTTGACCGAGTCGGAGAGACTCGATTTGCCTTCGAGGGCCGCCGCAAGCGGATAGCCTGCGTGAAATTTGAACCCGGTGTCGTCGGACTCGACAAAGATGGCGAGCGGCCGGCCGGCCGGCGCGAGACTCGCCTTGTCCATCTCACGCTTGACCGAGCTCAGCGAATTGAGAATGGCGCTATAAATTTCGTCCTTGTCGGCCTTGCCTTCGACATAGGCGAAGGGCCGAGCAGGGAGATCGACGTTTTCGCCGGTCGAGCCCTCGCCCGAAGTCGCGGGCCCGGCAGGGTTGGCGCCCTCTGGAGCGGCGGGTGCAGGATTTGTAGCGGAAGGCGCCTCGCCCGGCTTTGCGGGAACGGGCGATGGAGCGCGCCGGGGCTTGGACCGCTGGCGGAACCGCGGGTGTTGGCGATGGGCTGGCCGGCGCGGGGGTTGAAGGAGCCGCGACCGGCGCCTGCTGCTGAGCGAGGCCCGCATGGGGGACGACCGCCGCAACTGCGAGAAAGCTTGCGGCAAAGAAACGGATCAGACCGGATGACATAACGGCTCAGTCCTCTGGCGCGAGCGGGCGGAGAGCGGGTTCGGCAGTTTAGAGCCACAACGCCGTCATAGGGAAGTGCGTTGCATTTGGACCGCTAAACTGGGTCGGGTTTTGTCCAGCGCAGCACCGGCTGGCGGGCGGCGCGCGTCTCGTCGAGCCTGCGACGAGGCGCATGGACCGGCGCCGCCTGGAACCGCTCGCGCTCGCCCGCTTTCGCGGCGAGGGCGAGATCGCGCAAGGTCATGATGAACAGGTCGAGGCTCGCCTTCGATTCGGACTTCGTCGGCTCGATCAACATCGCCCCGTGCACGATGAGCGGGAAATAGACCGTCATCGGGTGATAGCCCTCGTCGATCATGGCCTTGGCGAAGTCGAGCGTCGTGAGCCCGGTGTCCTTCAGCCATCGGTCGTCGAACAACGCTTCGTGCATGCAGGGCCTTATCGCCGAACGGCGCGCTCATCACATCGTTGAGCGAGGCGCGTATGTAGTTGGCGGACAGCACCGCGTCTTCCGACGCCTGTCGCAGCCCGTCTGCCCCGTGCGAGAGAATGAAAGTGAGCGCGCGCACGAACATTCCCATTTGCCCGTGGAACGCGCACATCCTCCCAAACGATGCACGGCCTTCCGCGTGCTCGACCAACCGAAGCGCGCCGCCTTCGCGCATAACGAACGGCACCGGCGCATAGCGCGGCAAGCCGCGATGAGAGCACGACTGGACCAGCGCCGGGGCCGCCGCCGCCATGCGGGGTCGAGAACGTCTTGTGCAGGTTGATATGCATGGCGTCGACGCCGAGATCGCCCGGACGCGTCTTGCCGACGACGGCGTTGAAGTTCGCGCCGTCGCAATAAAAGTAGGCTCCAGCCTCGTGGACCGCATCCGCGATGCCGACAATATCTCGCTCGAACAGTCCGCAGGTGTTGGGATTCGTCAGCATGATCGCCGCAACGTCCGGCGCAAGCGCGCTCCGCACGGCTTCGACGCTAACGATGCCGTCCTTGCCCGCCGGTACGGACCGAACGGAATAGCCGATGAGGGCCGCAGTGGCTGGATTCGTGCCATGCGCGGAATCGGGCACCAGCACCACCCGCCGGATGTCGCCTTCCCCCCGCGCCTCGATCGCCGCCTTGATCGCCATCATGCCGCAGAGTTCGCCGTGCGCGCCGGCCTTCGGCGACATCGCGATGGCGTCCATTCCCGTCATCGTGAGCAACGCGTTGGAGAGCGCTTCAATAACTTCCAATGCCCCTTGCGCGGTTGAGACCGGCTGCAGCGGATGCACGTCTGCGAATCCCGGTAGGCGCGCCATCTTTTCGTTGAGACGCGGATTGTGTTTCATCGTGCACGAGCCCAATGGATAAAGCCCGGCGTCGATGGAATAGTTGTTGCGCGACAAGCGCACATAGTGCCGGATCGCTTCCGGCTCGGTCAGGCCGGGCAATTCGACCGCGCTTCGGCGCGCGTGAGGCCCCAGTTTCGACTCGAATGCCGGCGGCTGGTCGATGTCGACTCCGGTCGCGTCGAAGCGCCCGCTCTCGAAGATGAGCGCCTCCTCCATGTTGAGCCCGCGATTGCCAGTGAAGGTTTCCCGCTCCGGGGCGGCGGCCGTTTCTGGGCGGGTCGGGCGGCCTTGGA
The DNA here is from genome assembly GCA_963702825.1 of uncultured Alphaproteobacteria bacterium. GTDB lineage: Bacteria > Pseudomonadota > Alphaproteobacteria > Rhizobiales > Beijerinckiaceae > Roseiarcus. The sequence goes on along the minus strand of CAVPEE010000010.1, from coordinate 3,240 downwards.
CGTTCATGGCAGGCTCTCTCTCAAGGCTTTATCGCAGGCAGTCGGCAAGCGCCTGGGCATAATCCGCGCGGTCGTCGTCGGTATTGGTTTCCGTGCTCGCGACGATGATGCAATCGTCGAGCCCGGCGTCGGGCAGGAGTCGCGAAACCGGCAATCCTCCGATCACGCCGCGCTTCGCCAAAGCCTCGATCAGCTCCGCGGCGGGTCGCGGCGTGCGCATGACGAACTCGTTGAAGAAATGCGGGTTGACGATTTCGACCGACGGGATTGCTGAAAGCCGCTCTGCGAGCTGCGCCGCATTGGCGTGATTGACTTTCGCCAGCCGTTCGAGCCCAACGCCGCCGAGTAGAGTGAGATGGATCGAGAACGCGAGCGCGCACAGTCCCGAGTTGGTGCAGATGTTGCTCGTCGCCTTCTCGCGGCGGATGTGCTGCTCGCGAGTTGATAGCGTGAGCACGAAGCTGCGCCGCCCTTCAGCGTCCACTGTCTCGCCAGCGAGACGGCCTGGCATCTGGCGCACGTTCTTGGCCCGCGTCGCGAACAGACCAACATAAGGTCCGCCGAAATTGAGCCCGTTGCCGAGACCCTGGCCTTCTCCGACCGCAATGTCGGCGTTCATCTCGCCAGGGGAGCGCAACGCGCCGAGAGCAACCGGATCGGTGAAGACCGCAATCAGGAGAGCGCCGTGCGCGTGCGCCGCCTCGGCGATGGGGGTCAGATCGCGCGGATTGCCGAAGAAATCGGGCGACTGCACGATCACGCAGCTCGTCTCGTTGTCGATCGCCGCGGCTATGTCTTCGCTCGCGTTCAAATCCGGGGCTAAGCGGACGATTTTGTCGCCCGCCATATGGGCCAGCGTCGCGCAGACGTCGACGTATTGCGGATGCAGTCCGCCGGAAATCACCGACCGGTTGCGCCGCGTCAGGCGATGGGCCATCAACATCGCCTCGCCGCACGCGGTCGAGCCGTCGTACATCGACGCGTTCGCAACCTCCATTCCGGTCAGCGCCGCCACCTGGGTCTGGAACTCGAACAGGACTTGCAGCGTGCCTTGCGCGATCTCCGGTTGATACGGCGTGTAACTCGTCAGGAATTCGGACCGCTGGATCAGATGATCGACGGTCGCAGGAATGTGTCGCCGGTAGGCGCCCGAGCCGAGAAAAAACGGAACCGATCCTGCTGCGATGCTGCGATTGGCGATCGTCGTCATCGCGCGTTCGACAGCCATCTCGCTTTTCGCGAGCGGCATCTCAAGAAGACCTTGTATCCGTTTGGCGGCCGGAATGTCGGCGAACAGCGCTTCGATGTCCGGAACCCCGACGCGGGACAGCATCGCCTCGCGTTCGCTTGCGTCGAGCGGCAGATAGCGCATGGCTTTAAGCCAAAGTCTTGAGGAAGTCGGCGTAAGCTGCCTCGTCCATCAAGGCGCTCAATTCGCTGGCGTCGGCGAGCCCGATGCGAAAGAGCCAGCCCCGCCCGAGCGCGTCCTCGTTGATGAGGCCTGGCGTCGACTCGACCTCGGAATTAACGGCGAGGACTTCGCCCGAAACCGGCGCGAAGACGTCGCTCGCCGCCTTGACGCTTTCGACGACCGCAGCCGGATCGCCCTTTTTTAACGCCTTGCCGACCGGCGGCGTCTCAGCAAAGACAACGTCGCCCAACTGCTTCTGCGCGTAGTCGCTGATGCCGACCACGCCTTCGCCGCTCTCGACGCGGATATATTCGTGGTCCTTGCTGTAGCGGATCTCCGACATCATGCGTCTCCTTGCTCAACGGCGATGATAGGCGTGGGGATGAAAAGGCAGCGTGACGATACGCGCGCTCAAGGGCTTGCCGCGCACCATGAGATTGACCGGCGTTCCGACCGCCGCGTGGGCGCGCGCGACGTAACCCATCGCGATCGGCGCGCCCACGCTCGGCCCGAACCCGCCCGACGTGACGACGCCGATTGGAGCCCCATCGGCCGAGACAATCTCCGCTCCTTCGCGCGCTGGCGCACGGCCGTCCGGCCGCACGCCTACGCGCTGACGATCCGGGCCATTCGCGAGCGCGTCCTGAATCCGCTTGGCCCCGGGAAAGCCGCCCTCGACGCGTCGGCGCTTCTGAATCGACCAGGAGAGAGCGGCTTCGATCGGGTCTACCGTCTCATCGAGCTCGTGCCCGTAGAGGCAAAGTCCCGCCTCGAGCCTTAGCGAGTCGCGCGCGCCAAGCCCGATCGGAGCGACGTCCGGTTGATCGAGAAGAATGCGGGCGAAGCCCTCCGCCTGAGCCGACGCGATCGAAATCTCGTAGCCGTCTTCGCCTGTGTAACCCGAGCGTGAGACGAAGCTCTCGAATCCCGCGATCCGCGCCGGTCGGGCGCTCATGAAGGCCATCGCCTCGAGTCCCTGTCCCGGCGCAAGCCGCGCGAGCGTCGCGGCCGCCAGAGGACCCTGAAGCGCGATGAGCGCAGACTCCGGCAACGGCGTCAGGCGAACGCCTGATGGCAAACGTTGGCGAATGAGGGCGAAGTCGGCCTCTTTTCGCGAGGCGTTGACTACGAGCCTCAGCGCACCCTCTGCGCCCGGCGCGCGGGTGACCATAAGGTCGTCGACGATCCCGCCATTTTCGTTGAGCAACTGGGTGTAGCGCTGACGACCGGGAGCGAGGTTGAGAAAATCTGCCGGGCAGAGCGATTCGAGAAAGCTCGCAACGGCTGTGTGGTCGCCGCTCTCGATCAGCGCCTGACCCATATGCGAGACGTCGAACAGGCCAGCAGCCTGACGAGTGTGGAGGTGCTCGGCGAGGACCCCGGCAGGGTATTGGATCGGCATGTCGTAGCCCGCGAACGGCGACATGCGCGCGCCAAGCTCGACATGCAGGGCGTGGAGCGGCGTCTTCTGGTTGGCTTCGGTCATGGGCCCGCCGGTCGTGAACAAGCGCCCGCAGCAACGCCGCCGCATTATCGCGGCTTTAGCGCTCGCGGACGCCCCCTCTGTCCCATGACCTGAGAGATTTCCCGCGTCTTATGCGGTTGCCCCCGTCGGTGGGCGCACGCCTTGAATGACGCGCGCCTCTTTCCAGAGCGTCATCACTTGCGCGGTCCCTAGTGCCTGAGCGTTTCCGGGGCGGTTGCGCCTTCGGCGCCGGCGAAGATTAAGCCGGACTCTTCCGCGAAGTGTCTTCGACTGACATGTCCGAGCTAGCCTGAGCTCCCACGCGTTGTCAACGCAAGATCCAGCCAGCGCGGCAGGTCAGTCC
>CAVPEE010000009.1:0-24908 GCA_963702825.1 uncultured Alphaproteobacteria bacterium | reverse complement strand
CGGCGGCAAGAGAGAGGTCAAGACAGATGTTCGAGACGGCTCAGAATTAACGTTCTAGCGACTTTCCGCACGGCTGCTTCCGTGAAGTCCCACCGGGACGAGCCGATCAATCACTCGGGTGTTACCCGGGCGGTACCCAAGCGCAATAGGTCGCCTTAATCATTCCAATAATGCCTTTGATCTTGAATGGCGTCCCGGAGAGGACTTGAACCTCTGACCCCAGGTTTAGGAAACCTGTGCTCTATCCAGCTGAGCTACCGGGACTCCAATCACCGCGCGGCAGCCAAAACCCTATGGACAGGGCAAGGCCAAGCGCGGCATGCCCTTAGCATGAATTTTCGCTTTGCGCACCGCAGCCGCGCATCGTTCGCCGACGCCAGACGCAGGCTCCGCGGCGCTGGCGTGGCGCTGGCGGCCATCGTTTTCGCCTCCCCTTGCCTTGCGGCCTGCGGGCGCCCCGCCGGGCGCGTTGAAGCGGTCGGCGTCGATGAGCGCCTCGATATCGAGCTTAGCGACGGCAGAATCGTGAGGCTCGGCGGATTGGACGCGCCCAACGCCGAACGCGGCTCGCCAGAAACAGCCAATTCTGCGCGTGAGTTTCTGAGCGCCCGGCTCCTCGGGCGGTCCGCAGACCTTATCCAATTGGCCGGCGGTGCCGATCGCTGGGGCAGGACCGTCGCCGACCTCGTCGTCGCCGATCCGCGGGAGGGGTCCGCCGGCTCGACCGCGGCGGCGCTGCTGACGGCGGGCTACGCGCGGGTGCGGCCGGAATTCGAGACCCGCGGCTGCGCCGTCGAGCGGCTGGCGATCGAAGCGGAAGCACGCCAAGAGCAAAAGGGAATATGGCGCGATCCGCAATTCGCCGTGATACAATCGGCCAACTCGGCCGAGCTCCGCCGCTGGGCCCGCAGATTTGTGGTGGTTGAAGGTATGGTGCGAAGGGTTGGCTTCGCGCGGTCGCGCATTTATCTTGAGCTCGTCCCCCGCGACGGTCCGACGATCGTGGTCGCGCGCAAGCTGGAAACGGCTTTGGCGCGAGAGGGACGGCCGGTGGCCGCCATGGTCGGACAGACGATCAGGGCGCGCGGCGCCCTCGATGACCGGTTCGGCCCGAGAATCGAGGTTGCTGATCCGGCAATGATCGAAATCGCGCGCCGCGCCGACGCGTCAGGAGAGGCGAAGCCCCATCCATGAGTGGTCTGCCGGATAATCTGGGGCGCAGGGTTGCGTCCTGGCGCGGCCAGCGCGCCCTGATCGCGCTTATGGCCGGTCTGGCGCTGGGCTTGACGGCTTGTGCTTCGATCGATCCGCCGCTGGCGCCCGCCAACATCGCCCCAACGCCTGTTCCGCGCCCTGTTTTGGCCGAAAAGGCCAACCCGGAGCGCAAGCGTCTCATCGAGGCGTTCGGCGGCGTCTACTCGTCTCCGGCGACCCAGACCTATCTCGACGGCGTTCTCACGAAGATCGCGCGACCGTCCGACGCCACGGGACCATCATACCACGTCACCGTGCTGAATTCGCCAATCGTCAACGCTTTCTCCCTGCCTTCGGGGGATATCTTCGTCACCCGCGGCCTTTTGGCCCTCGCCGAGGACACATCGGAAATCGCCGCAGTCATGGCGCATGAAATCGGCCACATCACTGCACGCCACGCCGCCCAGCGAGCCGAGTTCGAAAAGACGACGGCGTTGTTCTCGCACGTCAATTCGCAATTGCTCGCCCAGCGCGAAGCTCAGGACGAAGTCGAGGCGCGCTCGAAGCTTGCGATCGCCCGTTTTTCTCGTGAGCAGGAATTCGCAGCCGATCAGATCGGCATCAAGACCATCGGCAGGGCGGGATACGACCCCTATGGCGCGGCTCGATTCCTCACCGCGCTCGGCGAGTGGAGTGCGCTTCGCGCTTCGGTCTCGGGCGGTGGCTCCGCCAATCGCCCGGACATGATGGCGACCCATCCCTCGACGCCGGAGCGCGTCGCCCAGGCGACCGAGGCGGCGCGGCAATTCGGGCCGCCGGGGACCGGCGAAACCGGACGCAACGCCTATCTCGCCGCCATTGACGGCCTTATTTTCGGCGACGACCCATCCCAGGGCATGGTGCACGACAACGCCTTCATTCATCCAAAACTCGGTTTCGCCTTCAAGGCCCCGGACGGCTTCACGCTCGACAATCAGTCGGCTGCGCTGATCGGCGTAGGCGAAACGGGCGGCGAGGCGCTGCGCCTCGACAGCATTGCGATTCCGGAGTCGACCTCGGTCACCAGCGCCATCGGTTCGGACTGGATCGACGGCGTCAAGACGACATCGATCGAATCCAAGAAGATCGATGGCCTGGAAGCGGCCACCGCGGTCGCTCAGGGCGACCAGTGGAGCTTCCGCCTCGGGGCCGTGCGCCTGAACGGCCGGCTCTATCGGCTCATCTTCGCCGCCCACGATCTTTCGCCCGCCGTCGATTCGCGGTTCATGGCCTCGCTCGACTCGTTTCGTCTTATCAATGCGCAGGATTCGGCATTGGCCACGCCGGAAAAGATCAAGATCGTCGAGGCGGCGAACGGCGACACCGCCGAAACGCTCGCCGCGCGGATGGGCTTCCTGCCGCAATGGCTCGATCAGTTCTTGATTCTCAATGGCCTCGAGCGAGACGCCGCCCTCGTTCCCGGGCAGCGCTATAAGGTCATCACCCGTTGAGCGGCGCGGTCGGAAGCGCAGGCGAGCGTGGGCGCCTTACGGGTCGTCTCGTCGTCGCCACTCACAACGCCGGCAAGCTGCGAGAGTTCGACGAACTGCTGCAGCCCTTCGACCTCACGGCGCTTGGCGCAGCCGCGATGGGTCTCGAGGAGCCCGAGGAGACCGGATCGACTTTCCGCGCCAATGCCGTGCTGAAGGCGCGAGCCGCCGCGCAGGCTTCGGGGCTCGTTGCGCTCTCCGACGATTCGGGCCTCTGCGTCGACGCGCTTGACGGGGCGCCGGGCATTTATTCGGCCAGATGGGCCGGCGCAGCCAAGGACTTCGGCGCCGCCATGGCCCGCGTCGAGCGCGAACTCAAGGCGCGCGCAGCTCCCCCGCCCTGGCGGGCGGCTTTCGTCAGCGTCCTGGCGCTCGCCTGGCCGGATGGCGCAAACGAAGCTTTCGAGGGCCGCGTGGATGGGATCCTTGTCTTCCCGCCGCGAGGGACGGCCGGATTTGGCTACGATCCGATCTTTCGGCCGGACGGCCATAAACGCACCTTCGGCGAGATGAGCGCGGAGGAAAAGCATGGCATTCCGGCCGACGGCTCGCTCGCCCTGTCGCATCGCGCCCGAGCCTTTCAGGCGTTCGCGCGGGCGCGGCTGTGATACGGAGTCCGCCGAGCCATTCTCGTCCCCAGGGACTGGAACCCGGCTCATCGCCATTTCCGAGTCCGTTTTCAGCGATTCCAGGGACTTGCGGCGCCATTTCCGAGTCGTTCCCGCCCCTGACCGTCAAAGCCCCGGTTGCGCGGCCCCATGAGAAGTGCAAGCCGAGCCTCGCGCTTCGATTCTGAAAAACAGTAGCACACGCTAGCCATTTGGTCAAGAAAATGTCGATTGTTTGTTGAGCGCCCCGACGAGATCTCGGTGCTTCTCACCCACACATGGCTCCAATTCGAGGTGGCCGCGAGCCGCCGCTTCTGGCAGAAGAGCGGCGCCCAGGCCGGTCGGGCGGCAAGGACGGGGGTCCGTGATGCAGGTAGAAGAGACTGCTATCCCAGCGGTCAAGATCATAACGCCGAAGAAGCACGGCGACGCCCGGGGGTTTTTTTCGGAGGTGTACAATCGCTCCGACTGGGACAAGGCGGGTCTTCAACTCACTTTCGTACAGGACAATCATTCGTTCTCGGCCGTGGTTGGCACGTTGCGTGGGCTACACTTCCAGACGCCTCCATTTGCGCAAGACAAGCTGGTGCGCTGCGCGCGCGGCCGGATCCTGGACGTCGCGGTCGACATTCGCCGCTCGTCACCGACCTTCGGCCGCCATGTCGCGGTCGAATTGTCGGCTGAAAACTGGCGCCAGTTGCTGGTTCCGATCGGGTTTGCCCACGCCTTCATCACTTTGGAGCCCGACGTCGAGGTTCTCTACAAGACGACCGCCCCTTACTCCGCCGCCAACGACCGCGGCGTCGCCTGGGACGATCCTGCCATCGGTATTGCCTGGCCGTCCCCGCCCGGAGGCCCGGTTCTCTCGGACAAAGATCGCCGATTGCCGCGGCTCAAGGACGCGCCGGAGCTGTTTGAATGATGCGCATCGCGGTCACCGGGTCAAAGGGTCAGGTGGCGACCTCGCTCATCGAGCGCGCCGAAGGTAAGGTTGAGATCGTCGCTCTCGGCCGGCCCGCGTTCGACCTCACCGACCGCGCCGCTGTCGTCGCGGGCCTCGATGCGGCGCGCCCGGACGTTGTGGTCAACGCCGCCGCTTATACTGCGGTGGACAAAGCCGAAACCGAAGAGGCGGACGCGGTCCGGGTTAACGGCGACGGCGCGGCGCATGTGGCCGAGGCCGCGATGCGGCTCGGCGTTCCACTTGTGCATCTCTCGACCGACTACGTCTTCGACGGCGCGCTCGACCGCCCCTATCGGGAAGACGATCCGACCGCGCCCACAGGCGCTTACGGGCGCTCCAAGCTTGCGGGCGAAAAGGCGGTCGCCGAACGTTGCGAAGACAGCGTCATTTTGCGCACCGCCTGGGTCTATAGCCCGTTCGGGGCGAATTTCGTCCGCACGATGCTCAGGCTCAACGAGACGCGCGACGAAATTGGCGTCGTCGCCGATCAGCGCGGCAATCCGACATCGGCGCTCGACATCGCCGACGCCCTGATCGCTATTGCCACAAGAATGAAGGACGACGCGTCACCGGCGTTGCGGGGCGTCTTTCATATGACCGGCTCAGGCGAGGCGACCTGGGCCGATCTAGCTGAAACCGTCTTCCATGAGGCCGCGGCGCGAGGCCGACGCTTAACCCACGTCAGGCGCATTGCGACCGCCGACTACCCCACGCCTGCCCGAAGGCCGGCGAATTCCCGCCTCGACAACGAAAAGCTTGCTCGCGTATACGGCGTCAGGCTGCCGGAATGGCGCCAGTCGGTGGAGGGCTGTTGCGACCGCCTTCTGTCATGATGGCCGGAGCGGGACGCAGCCCAGGCCGACGATTGTAGCTCGAAATTCATTCAGGGGTCCTCATGCAGCGAAAAGTGCTTGTGACCGGCGGCGCGGGATTCATTGGCTCGGCCGTGTGCCGGCGCCTGGTGGCCGACGGCGCCTCGGTGCTCAACCTCGACGCGCTCACCTACGCCGGCAATCTGCAATCGCTGGCGATGATCGACAATGCGCCGAACTATCGCTTCGCCAAGGTCGACATTTGCGACCGACGATCGGTCGCCGAGGCGTTCGAGACGTTCGCTCCCGATCAGGTCATCCATCTGGCCGCCGAGAGTCACGTCGATCGCTCGATCACGGCCGGCGACGCCTTCATCCAAACCAACATCGTCGGCACCTTCTCGATGCTCGAGGCGGCGCGAGCCTATTGGCAGGCGCTGCCGCCCCAGCGGCGGGACGCATTTCGCTTTCTGCACGTGTCGACCGACGAGGTTTACGGATCTCTGGAAGACGAGGGCGCGTTCGTCGAAGAGACACGTTACGATCCGAGTTCGCCCTATTCCGCCTCCAAGGCGGCGGCGGACCACTTGGTCTCGGCTTGGGCTCGAACCTACGGCTTCCCGGCTGTGATCTCGAACTGCTCGAACAATTACGGCCCCTATCATTTCCCTGAGAAACTCATTCCGCTCATCATTCTCAACGCCATCCACGGCAAGCCGCTGCCGGTCTATGGCGCGGGAGCCAACGTGCGCGACTGGCTCTATGTCGAGGACCACGCGCGGGCGCTCGATGTCATCGTGACCCGCGGGCGGATCGGCGAAAAATACAATGTCGGCGGCCGCAACGAACGGCGCAACATCGATGTGGTGCGGCGCGTTTGCGCAATCCTCGACGAGCTTCGGCCGATGGCGCGTCCGCACGAATCCCTCATCGCGTTCGTCACCGACCGGCCGGGGCACGATCTCCGCTACGCGATCGACGCCGCCAAGCTCGAACGCGAGCTCGGCTGGCGTGCGCACGAAACTTTCGAGAGCGGGATCGAGAAGACGGTGCGCTGGTATCTCGACAACGAGTGGTGGTGGCGCCCGCTCAGGGACAAAGTCTACGCGGGTGAGCGTCTCGGCGTGATCGCCGAGGCCGGGACAATTGGCTTAGCGACAAACAGGGTTTTCCGCAGATGAAGGGCATCATTCTGGCGGGCGGCGCAGGCACCCGGCTGCATCCGATCACGCTTGCGGTCTCGAAACAGCTCGTCCCCGTCTACGACAAGCCGATGATCTATTATCCGTTGTCGGTCGTCATGCTCGCCGGGATCCGCGAGACGCTGATCATTTCGACGCCGCATGATCTGCCGATGTTCCGGCGCCTCCTTGGCGACGGCTCGGAATGGGGCATCCGGATTGAATATGCCGAGCAGCCCGAGCCCAACGGGCTGGCGCAAGCTTTTGTTATCGGCGAGAAGTTCGTGGGCGGCGAGCCCGCGATGCTCGTCCTTGGCGACAACATTTTCTACGGCGCGGGTTTAAGCGAGCAGCTTCGTCGGGCGTCACGACGCGAACAGGGCGCGACCGTGTTCGCCTATCACGTGCCCGATCCGGAGCGCTACGGGGTGGTTGAATTCGATTCCGCCGGCCGCGCCATTTCGATCGAAGAGAAACCCGCCGCTCCCAAGTCGCACTGGGCGGTGACGGGCCTTTACTTTTACGATTCCCGCGTCGTCGAGATCGCCAAGGGGCTCAAGCCTTCAGCGCGCGGCGAGTACGAGATCACCGACGTCAATCGCATCTATCTCGAAGCCGGGGCGTTGAGCGTCGAGCGGATGGGGCGAGGCTTCGCCTGGCTCGACACCGGAACGCCGGACTCGCTGATCGACGCCGCAAGTTTCGTCAGGACGCTCGAGCAGCGACAGGGGACCAAGATCAGCTGTCCGGAGGAAATCGCCTTCGAGCTCGGCCTCATCGACGCCGCCCAGTTCAAGCGCCTCATTGCCCGCTTCGGCAAAAGCTCGTACGGGCAATATCTTCAGTCCGTGCTCGACGAGCGCAGCCAGGGTTCCGGCGCGGCGCTGATTTAGAACCCCCGTTTGCGCGAACGGAACGAACTGCGCCACAATTATGGGTCAGGTATGCGGGTCGGCGGTCAAACCCTTGGCCGACGACGGGCGAACGTGTGGGGCGATCGCTGGCAACTTTGTTGTCGAGGAGCCTGAAGGGAAAAGGATAGGGCCAATGACCGAGAAGCGGCGGCGCGACGAACCGCAATCCGGCTTGCCGAACGGCGGCCCCGCCTCCAAGGTGAACCGCGCGTTGAAATCGATCGTCACGGTGCAATCCCAAATTCCCGAGGACGCCTTCACCGCTCAAACGCTGGGCGAGCAACGCTCGGGCAGCGGCGTCGTCATCCGCGAGAGCGGCCTTGTGCTGACAATCGGGTACCTGATCACCGAGGCCGAGCATGTCTGGCTCGCCGACGCTGAAGGCCGGGTCACGCCGGCTCACGCGCTTGCCATCGATGCGGAGACCGGCTTCGGCCTCGTCCAGGCGCTGGGCGACCTCAATTGCCCGGCGCTCGAGCTCGGCCGCTCGAGCGAGGCCAAGCTCGGCGATCCGGTGACGGTCGCCGCTGGCGCCGGGACAAAACCTGTGCGCGCGATGATTGTCGGCAAGCAGGAATTCGCCGGCTATTGGGAATATTTTCTCGACGAGGCGATCTTCACCTCGCCCGCCCATCCGTTCTGGGGCGGCGCCGGCGCGATCGACGCGGAGGGCAGGCTGGTTGGCATCGGCTCGTTGCATGTCGAGCAACTCAGCGAGAAGGGCGGCCCGCGCGACATCAACATGATCGTGCCCATCGACCTTCTGCCGCCGATCCTCGACGATCTGCTCACCTACGGTCGGGTCAATAAGCCTCCGCGGCCTTGGCTTGGCGTTTTTTCGGCCGAAAATGGCGATGAGATCATCGTCGCGAGCGTCGCGGAACGCGGCCCGGCCGCCGAAGCGGGAATCCGCCGCGGCGATGTTCTCGCCGGCGTCGGCGGATCGGAGATCGAAAGTCTGGGCGATTTCTATCACAAGGTCTGGAGCCGTGGTCCGGCGGGGGTCGAGATTCCACTCGAAATCGTTCGCGATGGCCGGGCAATAGGCTTGCGCCTGCGTTCGGCCGACCGCTCGAGCTTCATGAAGCGCCCGCGGCTGCAGTAGCTTCCGCAGGTTTCATATTTGAGCGAAAGCAGCGCATCAATCGCTGGCCTCGCCGCGGAGTTCGACGGCAGGGCCCTCGCGCGGCTTGAAGATCAAATCGACGGCCTTGTCCTTGAAGGAGAAAATCACCGTTCGCAGATTGTCGGCGCCAAGCTCCTGGAGCTGCGCGACAAAAGATTTGTCGTAGCTCCAAGCGCCTTTCGCAGCGGTTATCCCTAGGCTGGTCGGCGCGCTTGTCCGATAGACGCCGTCAAGCCCGATGGGACCCTCGAACCGCTGGGCCGGCCCATCCGGGCGCGCGGACTTGAGTTCGTACGCATAGGACGGGCTCTGGCCATCGAGGCGCAACGAGACGGTGCTGAGCCGCAACGGATTATCCGGGAACCGATAGACCTTGCCGGAGATTGTCTTTGCGATCTCGGGCGTCTCGCCGACCGGTGATGGCTTCTCCGTCGCGACTTCCTGAATCCGGCTCGCAAGCAGAGATTGCCCCGCGGCGTCCGGCGGCAGCGGGGCGTCAGACTTGACCGCATCAGCGATCATCTCAATCTCTTTTCCGATCGTTGCCGAATGTCCAGTCCCGGTCGCAACCGCAACGATGTCCAGCCCTGGAATCACGAAGATACGCTGGCCGTGGTACCCGTTCGCCAAATAGACATTTTTGTCCGGCGCGACCCAAAAAAGATTCGCGTAACGCAAATTCAATGGGCCTGGTGTATTCATCTGGACTGACGCACGGCGGACACTTTCGATCCAACTCGGCGGGATGATCTCACGTCCATCCCAAACGCCGTTACGCAGATAGAGATAACCAAACTTCGCCATGTCGCGCGGCTGCAGGAAGAGCCCATAGCCGCCGATCGAAACGCCGCGCGGATCGCTCCGCCAGAAGACATCTGAAATGCCCAGAGGCTCGAACAAGCGCTTTCGCGCATAGTCCAAAGCGCTTTGTCCTGTGAGCCTGGTCAGAATGGCCGACAGAAGCTGCGGGTTGCCGCTGTCATAGTTGAACGCAGCGCCAGGTTTGGTCGCAATCGGCCGGTCGAGGACGAATTGCTCCCAATCGGCGCTACGCTCCATGGCTATCATGGATTGAGGCAGTCCCTCGCCGAGCGGCTCGGTCCAGTCCAGCCCCGACGTCATGTCGAGCAAATTCTGGATCGTGATCGCCTTCTTGTTGTCGTCGAGATTGGCGATCGTTCGATCGGAGAAAAAGTCCACGACAGGGTGATCCGGACTGTCGAGGAGCCCGTCTTTAAGAGCGATTGCGATCAGCGTGCCGATGACCGACTTGGTCGCCGAGTTGATCCGATGTTTCACGCCCGCCCGAAACGGCGCATAGTAGGCTTCCGCGACAATCGTCCCATGCCGAATGACAAGTAGGCTTTCCAGCTCATGGGTCGCGCCGAAATCGATCAGATTGGCGAGCGAAGTCGAGTCCATCCCTTGCTCTTCCGGCGTCGAGGTTCGCCATTCTTTCGTCGGCCAGCGCTCAGAGCCGTCGTCTGCCGCCGCGCCCCATGGCGCTAGAGCCGGGAGCAAGATCAAGGCTGCCAAAAGTGTCGATCGGACTGTCTCGGAAGGACTCATCGCGACCCCATGTCTCAGAAAATGGCAAACGCGAAGATATTGCAGACCACGCCAAAATTAAGTCGTTCCAGACTGACTGCGAATTGAAGGACCAGAGCGAAGCGGGAAGTTGCGACCCAACGCCCCAACCCGCACAGGCCTCGCGCCCGCTCAGCCGGGCGGACGCGCGTCAGAAATCTCGTTGACGAGCTTGCGCATCATCGCGTCGCCAAAGGTCCGGAAATCGTCAATCTGCACCACGAACGCGCCGGAGCCGCCGATCACGTTCTCGCGGTAATATTGGGCGAGGCCGCCGGGCGGGTTGGTGTGCATGGCGAGATAGCCGCCCGTCGCCGCCGCCTTGCGATTGAAGATGGCGAGCCCGTTGATCACCGCGCCCGCCCCGACCGCCGCGTCGCGCGCTTCGGTCACGGGGCGGCCCTGGTTGTTGGTGCCGTCGCCGGAGACGTCGATCACCCGCCGGCTGGTCTCGATGGCGCTCTCGGCAAACAGGGTGAAGGAGAAATCGATCGCCGCCCCGATCGCGGTGCGGCCGATAAACGAGCGCGGCGCCGCACTCATCGCGGTCGCGAAGGCGCGGGCTTCCGCGGGGTTGCGGATCACCGCCCAGTCGACCACCACCCGCTCTTCGCCATCGCCGGCCCACTCGACGTAAGCAAGCGCGATCGCGCCATGCGGCCCGGTCGAGATGGCGTCGAGGAGTTGCTGGCTCTGGATCGCGTCCGCATAACCGCGCCGCTCGAGCGCGAACTCGTCATCGTCGATGCTGCGGGAGACGTCCGCGGCCAGCACGATCGCGGCGTCGACGGCGACCGGCGCGCCTGCAGCGCTCGCCCGGGACGCCTGGGCGACGATGAGCGCGAGAACGACCGCGGCGCAAAGCGCCGGATTGATCCGCAAGCCGCTGCGCATCAAAGCCTCCTCCGCGCGCGCCCCGCGAGGGAAGCATAGGGCGGCGGGGCGCGGGCTGGAAGGGGCGCGCGCAGTCACTTTGATTTGAAGGACGGCGCCGGGTCTGCCTGCTCGCTTCGTTCCTGGCCAGAACGAAAGCGGCGACGCGCAGCTACCCTCAGTTTGCTGGAAGAAAACGCGAGAGGAGAACCAAATCAAGGACGATCCGAAAAAGACCGCCGCGAGCGGTGCGTCTACAGCCCATTAAAACGGGATCTTACGCCTTATGACGCATCCTTGATTTAGGCCTCCTCTCACGCCTGAGTTTCGCGACGGACCGCTGGCAATCGTTTGCGCTAGTTCGCCGCGAGCATGCCGCGCAGGGTGTGGCTTTCGCCATCCAGCGTGGAATAGATGATATCGTCGATGCGCCATTCGCCGCGTTCGAACAGCATGGCGTAGGTCAACCGCTCCCGCGCGCCGTCGCCGCGGGCGAACTCGGCGAGCACCTTGGCGGTGTCGCGAGTTTCCGAAATCGGGGCCACGCTGAGGGCGACAAGGTGGGGAGCCTGGTCGCTGAACGGATCGCGGACGACCGGCGAAGCATTACCGCCGCTGGCGATGATCTCCTCAGCCGCGATCGAGCGCAACAGCGAACGTGAGAAAAACCGCGCCCGCAGCGTATTGTCGCCCATGATGCCGTCGCCACGGCCTTGAATAGCCGCTTCATCAGCAACGTATGCGGCATTGACAGCCGCCTCGGGAGAATGTCGGTTGATGCCTGCTTCCGCGGCCAGCGCGAACGGGAGGAGGCAGGCCACCGCGGCCAAGATCCTCTTCATGATGCAATTCCCTCTGACTTGTTAACATAGCGTTAACGCCATGCCCCATCGTCCGCTGTGATCCGCATCACACTTCGGACAGGAAAATAAGCGGTAGGAAAGCGGCAAGGCGGGTGGGACGCCGTCCTCACCCGCGGAGGACCGCGACAGCGACGCCAACTCAGCATATATACACTTGTGGTATGTTCTTTAGCGGCCTGTCGCGGCGGTCGTTCGATCCTCAGGGCGGCAGGCCGCCTCTTCTTCATAGTGCGAGTTGCAGAAAAATGAGCTTAAGCGGCTGAAAAGATTGAGTCGCGCGCAGAATCGCACACCCCGCCCCACGTCCCTCTTCGGGCCCGCCGCCGCGAGACCCGCGGGACCCTTAGCGCCTTCGGTCCGCGAACGCCTTGGCGAGGAAAAGGCCGCCCTGACGCAGGCCCTCGGCATCGATCCCATGGCCGACGCCAAGCGAGAGATGCCATTGGGTCGGGATCGACGCGCCGGCAAGCGCTTCCGCCGCCATGAACATCGCGTCAAACGGAATCATGGGATCCTGATCGCCGTGGACGAGCAGGACGGGCGGCGCCGCGCCGCGCGCGTCGCGCGCCGTCGCTTCGCTGAGATGCTCGGGGCCGACCAACAGGCCGGAAAAGCCAAGAATCGCCGCCGGCGCCCGCGGACGTCGGAGGCCGACATGCAGCGCCATCATGCAGCCTTGGCTGAAGCCGACCAGCGCCAGCTTCGAATCGTCGAGCCCGAGCCGCTTGAGTTCGGCGTCGAGAAAAGCATCGATCGCGCCGCGCGCCGTGACGGCGCCGGTCCAGCGTTCTCCGCCGCCGGCCGTATCGTCCGGCGACCGGTTGGAAAGCGCGAACCATTGCCGGCCCATCGGCGCTCCCGGGGCGCGCTCGGGCGCGTGCGGCGAGACGAACGCGGCCTCGGGCATAAGCGCGCGCCATTGGCGCCCGAGCTCGATGAGATCGTTACCGTCCGCTCCGTACCCGTGCAGAAACACCACCAGCTGGCCGGCTCGACCGGCAGCCGCTGGAACGCGGGGTCCGTCTAGGGCGGCGGTCATTAGACATTCGCTCCGGAGCTTGGCCGAGCCCCTGGCTTAGCGTGAAGCGTCGGCGAGAGCCATCCCCGAGCGCGCCTTGACGCCACGATAATAGGCCCACAGCATGCGCGCGGCGACGCCTCTTAAGGGTCGCCAGCGTTCTGCGATGCGCTCAAGCCTCTCCGCGTCAGGACGCCGCTTCAGGTTCAAGGCGAGCTTGGCCGCTTCCTGCAGCGCGACATCGCCGGCGGGAAAGGCGTCTGGATGGCCGAGGCAGAACAGGAGGAAAACGTCCGCCGTCCAGGGGCCCACGCCTTTGACTGCGACCAGCGCGTTATGAGCGTCCTCTGCGTCGAGGGCTCCGAGGCCGGCAAGATCAAGACCATGCTCCGCGATCGCTTGGGCGACCGCCCGCAATGCGCGGATTTTGGCGTTCGACAACCCGCAGGCGCGCAAGTCCTCCTCCGTCGCCTTCGCGATCTCAGCGGCCTCGAGCGGGACGATGCGCGCTTGCAATCGGCCAAAAATCGCGCTGGCGCTGGCCGTCGACACCTGCTGCGCCACGATGATCGCGGCCATTCCGGCAAACCCCGCCTCCCTGCGGCGAAGCGGCGGCGGGCCGCCGATCGCGATCAGGCGCCCAATGAGTTCCGGATCTTTGGCGCGCAGACGCTCGGCGGCTTCAAGCAGCCCGGCTTCGTCGGCGATTGGGGGACCGGGATGGTAGATCCTTTTCTTCGCCGGACGGCGTTTGGCGCGCCGGGTTGCTCGGACCCCCGGCTTAGGTATTCGCTTTGCCCCCATGGCCGATGAAATCCTCGCGACTGTCCCCGTCCTGCGCTTTGCGCCGTCGCCAAATGGAGCGCTTCATCTCGGCCACGCCTATTCCGCGCTCATCAATGAGCGCATCGCTGCCGAAATCAACGGACGCGTGCTGCTGCGCATTGAAGAT
This sequence comes from uncultured Alphaproteobacteria bacterium, assembly GCA_963702825.1. Classification (GTDB taxonomy): domain Bacteria; phylum Pseudomonadota; class Alphaproteobacteria; order Rhizobiales; family Beijerinckiaceae; genus Roseiarcus. The sequence continues at coordinate 11,287 of CAVPEE010000009.1, read as the reverse complement.
TTGGACCGGACGCGCTGCAAACCGCAACTGGAGCGCGCCATTGTCGACGACCTCGCCTGGCTCGGGCTTCGCTTTCCGGCGTCGCCGCGCCGGCAGAGCGAGCATGGCGACGACTACGCGGCGGCGCTGGCGCAACTCGACCGGCAGGACCTTGTCTACCCTTGCTTTTGCAGCCGCTCGGAGGTCACGCGCGCTTCCGCGGGCCAACTCGACCCGGACGGCGCGCCGCTCTATCCCGGAACTTGTCGCGCGCTATCTCCCGCCGAGGCGCGCGACCGAATGGCCCGCGGCGACAAGGCCGCCTTCCGGCTCGACATGCGGCGCGCCATCGACGCCGGACCGGCCCATCTGAGCTGGACCGAATATGGCGAGGGCGCCATTCCCGTGCAGCATCCGGCGGCGCCGGAGGTTTGGGGCGACGTTGTCCTCCGCGGGCGCGATCTGGCGGCGAGCTACCATCTGGCGGTGGTGGTCGATGACGCACTTCAGGGCGTGACCGACGTCGTGCGCGGAAGGGACCTGCTTGCTGCGACGGCAGTCCACCGCCTGCTGCAGGCGTTGCTTGGCCTTGCCGAGCCGCGCTATCGGCACCACCGGCTCATTCTCGACCAGACCGGAGAGAAGCTATCGAAAAGCCGTCAATCCTGGTCGCTTGCCGAATTGCGCGCGACAGGCTTGGCCCCGGGAGAAGTTCGCGCCGCGTTGGGGTTCCCTTCGGGCGCGAGCGTCGGGTTTGCGGTTGAGTTCGGTTGAGGCTCCGGGGTTGCGGGGATTGATGCGGACGCGGACCTCTCCGCCGACATCGCCACAGCGGAGGGAGCCTCGCCCATCAGCTGGTCGATGCGGTCGCGTTCGCGCTTGAACGCCGCAAGCATCCTGCCGTCAAACTCGCGTGTGCGCGGCAGCTTGATCGCCATCGGGTCGACGAAGTTGCCGTTGATGATCACCTCGTAGTGGAGGTGCGGGCCAGTCGCCAGTCCGGTATCACCGAGATAGCCTACAGTCTGACCCTGAACGACATGCGCGCCCTCGACGATCCCGCGACCAAAGCCGGACATGTGATTGTAGGCCGTAACATAGCCGTTCGCGTGCTGGATCTCGACCCGCCGTCCGTAACCACCGTCCCACCCCGCCTTGATGACGGAGCCGTTACCCGCAGCATAGATCGGCGTGCCGATGGGGGCCGCCCAATCGACCCCCGTATGCATGCGCGCATAGTGCAGAATGGGATGAAAGCGCATCCCGAATGGCGAGGTCATGTCGCCCTCGGCGATCGGCTTGCGCACCAGGAACTTGCGCATCGAGCGACCGTTGTCATCGTAGAAGTCGACCATGTTGTCGTCGGTCGTCTGGAAGCGGTAGTACTTGAACGTCTGATCCCGGACCGTCATCGAAGCGCGTAGCAGCTCCGGCCGCGGATTGATGTCGTCGGGATCGGAGAAGAACGCCTCAACCGAGTCGCCCGGCGCCGTTGCGCGCTGGAAATCGACATCGTTGGCGAAGACCCTCGTCAGCACGTCAATAATTGATCGCGGCAGCCCCTGTTTGAGCGCCGTCTCGTAGAGGCTTTGATAGAGGCTCATGCCGCCGCTCGAGCTCTCGTCGTCCACCGCTTTCGGCTTTCGCAGCGGCTGTGCGGCGCGCAGCGCGACTGGCTTGTATCCGCCATCGTCGGTCATCGCCACCGTCGCCCTGAGCTGGTCGTCCGCGTACACCGAGATCCGGGCTATTCCCGGCTTCTCGCCGCGAACGGCAGGCTCTTCGGAAAGGAGGATGATCTTCTGCCCCTCGCTCACCGGCGATTCGCCGTGCTTGACGCCGAAGGCCGCCAGGATGCTCACTATAGCGTCGGGGCTTGCGCCGTTGGCCTTGAGCACGTCCTCGAAGCTCTCACCGTGATGGATTTGAACAAGCTTCTCGTTCGGAGACGCGTCGTCGGGGCTCGCCTTGACCACGTTGCTCACGTTCTCGGGAATCATCCGCACTTCGATCGAGGCGAAAGGCGTGCTGGGACTTACGTTGCCCACGGTCGCATAGGCGGAGAGTTCGCGCAGGGCTTCGCTGGCCCGGCTCGTTCGCATCAACAAGAGCTGCGGCGGCAACGATTGGGAAGCCGCCTTTTCGGTCGGCGCCTTCAGCGTTTCCACGACCTGGGCTTCGGCCTCGGCCTGCGTCAATTCTCCCGAGATCTGCTCTGCGTCGCTCGGACTAAGATCCTCGACGCGAAATGTCACCTCCGCGCTGTCTTGCACCGGACCCGGGTCCGGCGGCGCCTCGGCGACGTCCGTTCCGCCGTTCACGATCTTGAGCGGATTGAACGGGGGCACCGCGTCGGCGAACCCTGTCGGAGTCATGGTCAAAGTCGTTTCGAGACGGGTGAACGGTCGCGCCTTCACCACCTCCTTGTCGCCGACCTTGATGATCGTCGGGGCCTTAAATGTCTGTTTGTCCGAGACAATGTCGACCGGCCGGAGAAGCCGATCACCCTTGCTGGGGTTGACGCCCGCTTCCTGCGAGTCCGCCGGCGGCTGCGACGCGGCGAATTCAGGCGCCTCGGCGAAATCGTATTGGCTGTCGAGGTCGAGATACAGAGCCGCGCCAATGAGGGTCACGCCGCAGAGCCCGGCCAGCGTCGCGCCAGCCAGCCATCTGAGCGATGCGAGACGCCGCTGGTTGCGGTCGAGCCGATCGTCGCCCAATCGTATCGGCGGCTCGACTCCGAGGTCGGGGCCGACCGTCGCGCGGTCACCGCGGGAGCCCAGCCGCGGAAAAGAAGCCGCCAAGGTCGTCAAAACAGTTGTTTCGCTCGCTTTTGACGCCCGTGTTGAGTCGAACGGGCCGTGAGATTAGTTACCGCGCAAGGCCTGGGAGCGCAAGCTCTCGCGCCCGGGCGCCAACTTCCATCTTCCGACGTCCCTTGCGTTTTGGCTGTTTCCTCCCCTAGGTACCCCGCGCTTGAGCGAGGAAACCTCATGCAACTGATCGGGATGCTTGATTCGCCCTATGTGCGCCGAGTCGCCATTGTGCTGATCATGGCCAAAACTCCGTTTATACATCGGCCAATTTCGCTCTTTCGGCACATTGACCAGTTCTCAGAGCTCAACCCGCTCCTGAAAGCGCCAACCCTCCTTACGGATGACGGCGTAGCGTTGATGGATTCGAGCGTCATCCTCGATTATCTCGCCGGCGCCTATCCTCGGATCGCCGCGCTGGCGCCGTCGACGCCGCCTGAGCGGCTATCGGCGCTGCGGGCGACCGCCCTTGCCCTGACTGTCATGGAAAAAGCGGTGCAGCGCCAGTATGAGCGCATGCTGCGACCGGCGGAAAAGCAGCATGAGCCATGGGTCGACCGGGTCATGGGTCAATTGACCGCGGGTTTGAGCGCGTTGGACCTTGAACTGCCCCCGTCGGGATGGATTGGCGGCGAATTGGGTGTCGCTGACATCACCGTCGCCTGCGCCTTTGGCTTTACGCACTCCCTTCTGGCGGACGTCGTCGATACGGGCCGATATCCCAATCTCGGCGCCTTCAGCGCCCGCGCCGAAGCGCTTCCCGCGTTTCGCGCCGCTCCAGCGGTGGATGGGGCGATCGCCTCGACGATCGGCGGCTGACGGAGCGCGGCCGGCCGACGAACTAAGTCCGGCCACGGGACGCTGAAAATGCCGAGCGTGTCGGCTAGGTTGTGTTGACGATGTAAACACTCTGCCGAATGGCGAGCTTGAAATGAGCAGCCGGAGGTCGCATGTTTCGTGTGTGCAGGCGCGAATCGCCCCCTGCGCAAGAGGAATGCGACGCTGAACTTGACGCCTCACTCCGCGGCGCCCGCCGCCGGCAGCCCGGCCGCCTCCGGGAGCGCGCGAACCGCCGACGTCCTATCGCAAATCATCGTTGGAGGACTTGAAGACGCCAAGGCCGAGGACATCGTCTCGATCGACCTATCCGGCCGAACGACGCTGGCCGATCGGATGATCATCGCCTCCGGCCGCTCGAGCGTGCATGTCGGCGCGATCGCCGACCGGGTGGTCAAAGCCTGTCGTGACGCCGGCTATCCCTCACCGAAAGTTGAAGGCATGCCGCTTTGCGATTGGGTGCTGCTCGATGCGCAAAATGCGATCGTGCACGTTTTCCGTCCAGACGTTCGCCGGTTCTATAACCTTGAGAAGATGTGGAGCGCCGATCGGCCTGGCGAAGCCGCCAAGAGCTGAAGCGGCCGATATCTGAACATGCGCCTCGCGCTGATTTGCGTGGGCAAACTGAAGGCGGGGCCAGAGCGCCTGCTGTTCGATCGCTACTTCGAGCGACTGGCGCAGAGCGCCCGGGGCGCGGGCCTTGTCGGCGTTGACTTACGCGAGATTGGGGAATCGCGCTCGCGTCGGCCGGACGAACGGCGAGCCGAAGAAGCCGCCGCAATCCTCGCCGCCACGCCCAAGGGCGGCGCTTTGGTTTTGCTCGACGAGCAAGGGCCTGCGGCGAGCAGCGAGGAATGGGCCGCCGACATCGGCCGGGAGCGTGACGCGTCGCGACCAGCCTATGCGGTCGCGATCGGCGGGCCGGACGGTCTCGACCCATCGCTTCGCGCGGTGGCGCATCGAGTGCTGAGCTTCGGCCGAATGACCTGGCCCCACCAGCTGGTCCGGGTGATGGCTGGCGAACAGCTGTATCGGGCCGTGACAATTCTCACCGGGCATCCCTATCACCGCGGCTGACGTTGATCGCGGCTAGAGAGGCGGAAAGACATAACCGCCGCCTAGATATTACCTAGATTTGATGATCCATGCCCCCTGTGCACAGAAGGCGAACAGGGACAAATCGCGCGGGGGCGGCCATCTTGGCCGCCTGGTTCGGCGCTTGCAACGCGCTCGCCGAACCTGCCCCGCCCACCCCCCCGGCGGCCGGCGATCAGCAACGCGCGGACAAGGAAGTGGAGCTCCGCGGCGTTGAGGACACGCTGCGCCAGTCGGAGGAGCAGCGGCGGGCGATCGAGACCGAAATCGGCTCCGTTCGCGCCGATCGGGCGCGCCTTTCCGCGGCGCTCATCGAGACGACCGCCAAAGTGCAGGACGCCGAGCGGGGCGCCGCCGCGGCGGCCGATAGATTGTCGGGCCTCAACGCAAGCGCCGATGAACTCTCGCGTTCGCTCGAGCGTCGGCGCGGAATTATCGCTGACGTGCTTGCAGCCCTTCAGCGGATGGGAAGCAATCCTCCCCCCGCCATTCTCGTCAAACCAGACGACATGTCGGAAGCGGTGCGCGCGGCAACCGTTATGGGCGCCCTCATCCCGGAGCTGAAATCGGAGATCGAGGCGGCTCGGCGGGAGATCGACGATCTCGCCAAAACCCGTGAATCCATCGCCCGCGAGCGCGACGCACTGACCGAGAAGGGCAAGGCGCTCGCGGCCGACAAAATGCGCCTTGGGGCGCTCATCGACGCGCGCCAGCAGTCTCTGGCCTCCGCGCAGGATGCGCTCGGCTCGCAGCAGCAGCGGGCCGCGGAACTCGCCAGAAAGGCGGGGTCGCTCAAGGATCTCATCGCAAGGCTCGATAGCGAAAGCGCCGCTCGCAACGCCGCGGTAGCGGCAGCCCATGCGGCCGAGGTCGCTGTGGCGAATGACATCGAGGCGCGAGCGCAAGCCGCTCACGGCGCCGAGACCGCGCGCCTCAAGCCCGAAATCGCCTTCGCCGACGCGAAAGGACGCGTGCCGCTGCCCGCCGCGGGCGCAATTCTGAGGACATTCGGTTCGTCGGACGACTTTGGAGGGATCGAACGGGGGGTCTCCTTGGCGACGCCTGCCGCAGCGACCGTCTCCGCGCCGGCGGACGGGGCGGTGCTTTTCGCCGGAGTATACCGAAGTTATGGGCAACTCTTGATCATCGACGCGGGCGGGGGATATTATGTCTTGCTTGCCGGGATGGATCGAATCAATGTTCAATCCGGCGAGTCCGTACTGGCGGGAGAACCAGTCGGCGTAATGGGCGACGGGTCCGCTCGCATGGCGACGGCGGCCGCAGTTGGCGCGGGGCGGCCGGTTCTCTATATAGAGCTTCGCAAGGACGGAACTGCAATCGATCCGGGGCCGTGGTGGGCAAAGTCAGACATCGAGAAGGCGCGCGGATGATTCGTAAAGCTGGTTACTTGGGAGTTGGAGTCGTTTTGGGAGCTGCAGCCGCGGCCACGGCGCCGCAAGCGCTGCTGTTCGTCAGCCCGGCCGCTTACGCTGCGGCCGCCGACACTTATCGGCAGCTTAATCTGTTCGGCGACGTGTTCGACAAGGTCCGAAACGACTATGTCGAGAAGCCAGACGAATCGAAGATGATCGAGGCCGCGATTAACGGCATGCTGTCCTCGCTCGATCCGCATTCGAGCTACATGGACGCTAAAGCGTTTCGCGATATGCAGGTCCAGACGAAGGGCGAGTTCGGCGGCCTTGGCATCGAGGTGACGCAAGAAGACGGGCTTCTCAAGGTCGTAACCCCGATCGATGATACGCCAGCCGCCAAGGCGGGCGTGCTCTCGGGCGACATCATAACGGCAATCGACGACACATCCACACAGGGGCTGACGCTCGATCAGGCGGTCGAGAAAATGCGCGGCTCGATCAATTCTCCGGTGAAGCTCAAGATCGTCCGCGGCCCCAAGAAGGACGTCAAGGATTTCACCATCGTCCGCGATCTCATCCACGTCCAGTCGGTCCGCTCCCATGTCCAGGATGGCGACATCGGCTACATCCGCATCACTCAGTTCACCGAGCAGACCGGGGACGGCCTGAAGAGTGCGATGGAGAAGCTGCACAGCGACATCCCGGCCGACAAATTCAAGGGCTATATCCTGGATCTGCGCAACAATCCGGGAGGCTTGCTCGACCAGTCGATCGACGTTGTCAATTCGTTCGTCGACCGAGGCGAGATCGTCTCGACCCGCGGCCGCACCGCGGATGAGACCCAACGCTTCGACGCCAAGCCGGGCGGCGACCTATCAGGGGGCAAACCCCTTGTGGTTCTGATCAACGGCGGCTCGGCGTCGGCCTCGGAAATCGTCTCCGGCGCCTTGCAGGACCACAAGCGGGCGACGCTGATCGGCACCCGGTCGTTCGGCAAGGGCTCGGTGCAAACGATCATGCCGCTCGGCGAGAACGGCGCGCTCAGGCTCACGACGGCGCGCTACTACACGCCTTCGGGCCGATCGATCCAGGCCAAGGGGATCGAGCCCGACATCAAGGTGCTGGAGGACGTCCCCGACGACCTCAAGGGCAAGGACGACATGAAGGGCGAGGCCTCGCTCAAGGGCCATCTCGCCAACGGCGCCGAGGATACGTCGGCCTCGCAAGCCTATGTCCCGCCGAACGAGAAGGACGACAAGCAACTGACCGCCGCCATCGACCTGCTGCACGGGGTCAAGCACCCGGAGCCGGCCGTGAAGGCCGATGCGGCCCCGGTGAAGAGCGATTCCGGCCGCGGCGCCGGCGACGTCCCCGACGCCGACCGACCCGGGCCAGGCGACTCCCGCCAAGCCGAATTGATGCGCTCAACACGAGCCATGGAGCTGAGCGTACGTCGATGAGGAAGGGTCTCTCTTATCTTGCCTACGGAGTCGCCGCCGGCGTTGTGCTGGTTGGCGCCTCGCACGATGCGCTGCGCGCCGCCGGCGCCAGCGCGAATGACAAACTCGCGCTCTTCGCCGAAGTGTTCAACAAAGTGCGCGACAACTATGCCGAGAAGCCGGACGACGAGAAAATGATCAAGTCGGCGATCGACGGCATGCTGGCGTCTCTCGACCCGCATTCAAATTATTTTGATCCCAAGGCCTTGCAGGACTTCCAGAGCAGCATGAAGGGCGAGGAATTCGGCGGCCTGGGCCTCGAAGTGATGATGGAAAATGGGCTGGTCAAGGTGGTCAGCCCGATCGACGATACGCCCGCGGCGCGCGCCGGCCTGATGTCCGGCGATTTGGTCACCCGCATCGACGATACGGCGGTCAAGGGCCTCAGCCTCAAGGAAGCGGTCGAAAAGATGCGCGGCCCCGCCAAGTCGCCGGTGAAACTGACCGTCGAGCGCGGATCGAACGGGGACCTCAAGGAGTTCACGATCGTCCGCGAGATCATCCACGTTCAGTCCGTGCGCTCGCATCTGGAGAGCGGCGACATCGGCTATATCCGCATCACCCAGTTCAACCAGGAGGCGTACGACGGGGTGCGCAAGGCCTTCGATCATTTCCGCGCCGAACCCGGGCAAACGAATTTGAAGGGCTACGTCCTCGACCTACGCAACAATCCCGGCGGCCTGCTCAACCAGGCGGTCGAGATCACCAACGCCTTCGTCGATAACGGCGATATCGTTTCGACCCGCGGCCGAAATTCGGACCAGGGGCAGCGTTACTCGGCCCGCTCCGGCGTCAACCTGTCGCAGGAAAAGCCGGTGGTGGTGCTCATCAATGGCGGTTCGGCCTCTGCCTCGGAGATCGTCTCCGGCGCCTTGCAGGATCTCAAGCGCGCGACGCTGATCGGCACGCGCACTTTCGGCAAGGGGTCGGTTCAGACCATCCTGCCGCTCGGCGAGAACGGCGCGCTTAAGCTCACGACCGCCCGCTACTACACGCCTTCCGGCCGCTCGATCCAGGCCAAGGGGATCGATCCGGACATCCGGGTCCTCGAAAATATTCCCGACGACCTGAAGGGCAAGGTCTCCAGTATGGGAGAAGCCTCGCTGTTCGGTCATTTGAAGAACGACGGCGAGGAAGAGAAGGGCTCTGACGCCTACGTGCCGCCGGATCGCGACAAGGACACGCAGCTCGACGCCGCCGTCAAGTTCCTGCACGGCGCCAAGGCCGAGACGCTGCGGAGCCCCGATGCGCCCGCAACCGTGACGACCGTGCAATGACCTTTGGCCGATGGCTCGTCGCCGTTGCGCTCGTTGCCGCGCCTGGCTTGGCTCAGGCGCAGGAGGGTTCGGGCTGCAACGGCTTTAAATGGCCCCTCGACCATGAGCGCGCGGCGCTTGTCCGCGCGGACAAGGCTTCGCTTCCCAATGGCGGCGCGCTTCCCTACGACGTCGCGATGACGCTCGAACTCCAGCCGCTCTCGGCCGCTGGATTGCCGAAGGCGCCCGAGCGGGCGCCCAAGTCGCCTTCCGCGTTCGCCGGTCATTTTACCCTCGCCACGCCGGCAAAGGCGGGCGCTTATAGGGTCACGATCTCCTCGGAAGGCTGGGTCGACGTCCTCGATGGCGGGGCGTACCTGCATCCGATCGCGTTTACCGGCGCGATGGGATGCGAAGGCGCCCGCAAGAGCGTCAAGTTCGATCTGCCGGACCGGCCGCTTGCGCTTCAGTTCAGCGGCGTTCCCAAGGATCAAATCTCCGTCATCGTTTCGCCCGAGCAATAGCGCGTAGGTCCGCGCCCGGCCCGTCGCTCGCGAACCTAGCCGTTGCGCGTGAGCAATTCCGGCTGACGATCCGTCAATGCCGGAAATGCCGCATGCCGGCGAAAACCATGGCTACGTCCGCTTCATCGGCAACTGCGATTACCTCGGCGTCGCGCACCGATCCTCCGGGCTGGATGACCGCGGTCGCGCCGGCTTCGATCGTCGCGATCAGACCATCGGCGAACGGAAAGAAGGCGTCGGAGGCGACGACCGAGCCTCGCGTGAGGGGTTCGGGCAAGCCCGCCATCTCGGCCGCCTCCTCAGCCTTCCGCGCGGCGATGCGCGCGGAATCGACCCGCGACATCTGGCCCGCTCCAACGCCCACGGTTACGCCGTCCTTGGCGTAGACGATGGCGTTCGACTTCACATGCTTGGCGACCGCCCATGCGAACTTTAGGTCGGCCATTTCGCGCGAAGTCGGAGCCCGTTTGGTCACAACTTTGAGCGTTCCCTCTTCAAGCACGCCATTGTCGCGATCCTGGACCAGCAGTCCGCCAGCGACCGATCGCACCGTCAGGGTAGCCGCTCTCGGATCGGGAAGCGAGCCGGCGAGCAGGAGCCTCAGGTTTTTCTTCGCCGCGATAATCGCCAACGCCTCGTCATCCGCCTCCGGGGCGATGATCACCTCGGTGAAGATCTCGACAATCTTGCGGGCCGAGGCCGCGTCAAGCTTCCGGTTGAGCGCCACCACACCGCCAAACGCGGACACGGGATCTGAGCTCAGCGCCTTTTCGTAGGCTTCGAGCAGCGACTGGCCGACGGCGACGCCGCAGGGGTTTGCGTGCTTGATGATCGCCACTGCGGCGCTTTCCGACGGATCGAACTCGGCGACCAGCTCGTAAGCCGCGTCCGTGTCGTTGATATTATTGTAGGACAGCTCCTTGCCCTGGATCTGGCGCGCGGTTGCGACGCCTGGGCGCGCCTCGGCGCTGAGATACAGGGCCGCGCGCTGGTGCGGATTCTCGCCGTAGCGAAGCGCTCCGAAGCTCGGGTGCAGAACGCCGCCGAAAGCGCGCCATTTCGGCGCGGGCTCATGAATTTCGTACCCGAGCCAGTTTGAGATCGCCGCATCATACGCCGCGGTGCGGGCGAAGGCCTTCTGAGCCATTCTGCGGCGGAAAGCGAGGCTGGTCGCTCCCTGGCCGCGCTGCAATTCGTCGACCAACGCTGGATAGTCGTCCACATCGACGATGACCACGACATCGTCGTGGTTTTTGGCCGCTGAGCGTATCATCGCCGGCCCACCGATATCGATGTTCTCGACCCTCTCCTCAAACCTGGCGTCCCGCTTGACCGCTGCTTCGAACGGATAAAGATTGACGACCACGAGGTCGATCGGCGTGATGTCGTTGGCGATCATCGCCGCCTGATGCGCCGGCTCGGATCGGATCGCCAGCAGACCTCCGTGCACCCGCGGGTGCAGAGTCTTGACCCGTCCGTCCATCATCTCCGGAAAGCCCGTGATCTGCGCCACGTCGACGACGGCGAAGCCGGCGGCGTTCAACGCCGACGCTGTACCGCCGGTGGAAAGAAAATCGACGCCAAACGGCTTGAGGGCGTGCGCTAGATCCAGGAGGCCGGTCTTGTCGGAAACGGAGAGGAGCGCCCGCCCGATCCTGACGTTGTCCGTGGCCATTTGCGGGAATACCCCAGTTCGATTGTGCCCGTTTTGCTGCAGTGCAATAGCATAGCTCGAGCTACTGAGGAAATGCGGGGGTGGCCGCTCGGCTCACCAAAATGTCATGGCTTTCATGGGTCCGTGGAGCATTGTCCAATGTCGAACGTTCCTTATGTGAAAGCGCAAGCACCACATAGAAGGAGCAACCGATGCTCAAAACAATCGCATTGATCGGCCTCGCCGCCGCCCTCGTC
>CAVPEE010000008.1:0-49302 GCA_963702825.1 uncultured Alphaproteobacteria bacterium | reverse complement strand
GGGGTCCATGGCTCAACCCTTGGCGGTTCTGCGGCGGTAGAAGGTGTCGATGCCGACGGCGCCAACCAGCACCAGGCCGACCACCATCTGCTGGAAGGCCGAGTCCAACCCGAGCAGCACCATGCCCGATTGCAGCGACTGGATGACCAGGGCGCCGATGAGCGCCCCGTAGATCGTGCCCACGCCGCCGGCGAGCGAGGTGCCGCCGATGACCGCAGCGGCGATCACGTAAAGCTCGTCGAACTGTCCAAGCACGTTGGTCGCCGAGTCGAGCCGCGCCGAATCGATGCAAGCCGCGATCCCGGCCAGCGCGCCCATCAGCGCAAAGACGAGAATTGTGATTCGCTTGGTGTTGACGCCGGCGAGCTCGGCGGCTTCCGGGTTGCCGCCGGTGGCGTAGACATAGCGGCCAAACCGGGTGCGCCGGGCGAGGAAGGTCATGACAAGGCCCGTGACAAGCGCGATCAGCACCGGAATCGCGTATCCGGTGGCAATGACCAGTCCGCCTTCGGGCACGGGAATGTTGTTGGCCTCCGCATAGGCGGCCGCAACCCGCTCAGGCCAGGGATAGGCGTTGACGATCGTGGTCGCGCCGAGGACGACGAAGCAGCCGACGACCGCGATGACATATTCCGCCCACATCGGCCGTTGCGGGAAACGAAACCGCGCCCGCCGCTGACGACCGGCGTATAGACCGAACACGATGCCCACGCAGCAAATCGCAGCCAGCATCCAGCTCGCCGTCGCGCCGATCGAGCCATGCGGGCCCCCGCCCATCAGCGCGAAGCGGTCGTCGAGCGGCGCAATGGTCTGGCCGGTCGTCACCCACCACGCGGCGCCGCGCCAGAACAATTGCCCGCCGAGCGTGACGATGAAGGACGGAATGCCGATGTAGGCGACCAGCGAGCCTTGAAAGGCGCCGATCGCCGCGCCGATCGCCAAAGCAAGGATGACGGCGATGATCCAGATCGCCGGATTGTCGAGGCCGAGATAGGCCGGCAGGATATGGACCTGCGCCACGCCGATGATCGTCGAGACGAAGCCAATGATCGACCCGACCGAGAGATCGATGTGGCGCATGACGATGACGAGCACCATGCCGGTCGCCATGACCGCGATCGACGACGTCTGGACGCTCAAATTCCATAAGTTGCGCGGCGACAGGAACAGGCCCTCGCCGTTTTGAGCCCAGGTAATGATGTTGAAACCGATCCAGATCAGCGCCAGCGCGCCGATCATGCCGAGCATGCGGGTGTCGACCTCGGTCGCTCTGAGCAACCGTCGAATGGCCGGCTCGTTCGGAGCGGCGCTGGTCGCGCTCGGCGCCGCAGAGGTCATGCTCCCTCCCGATCTGGTTGCTTTACGCCGTCGCCGCATTCGGCGGGGGCGGCGTTGCAACAGAAAGCCGCGCCGCCTTTAAGAACGGCGCGGCCTTTTTTGTTTCACTCCGTGCCGGCGCGGTCAACTCAGCCGCAGAACTTCACCGTGCCGGGCTTCACGCCGGCGCAGACTTCCGCCTTGGTGATCCAGCCCTTGTCGACGATCACGTTGAGGTTCTCCCTGGTGACCGGGAGCGGCGTCAGCAGGATGCCATTGACCTTGACGCCCTTGGCGCCGCCGGTGAACGGCTTCACGTCGGGAATGGCGGTCATCTTCTTGCCGGCCGCGAGCGCGACAGCCGCCTCGCCCGCGATCTTGCCGAGATCGCGCGCGTCCTTCCAGATCGAGACGGTCTGGGTGCCAAGCGCGATGCGGTTGATCGCCGCGTGGTCGCCGTCCTGACCCGAGACCGGCACGGAGCCGGCCATGCCCTGCGCCCCGAGCGCCGCCACAACGCCGCCCGCCATGCCATCGTTCTCGGCCACCACCGCATCGACCTTGTTGTTGTTCTTGGTGAGGATCTGCTCCATGTTCTTTTGCGCGTTGTCCGGCTTCCAGCCGTCGGTGTAGGACTTGCCGACGTTCTTGATCTTGCCGGCGTCCATCGCGGGCTTGAGCACTTCCCTGATGCCCGAGAACAGGAAGTCGGCGTTCGGATCGCCCTTGTCGCCCTTGATGAAGGCGTAGTTGCCGGCGGGCTTGGCGGCCAAAATCGATTTCGCCATCATGCGCCCGACGCCGACATTGTCGAAGGTCACGTAAAGCACGTTCGGGCTCTCGATCAGGCGGTCGTAGGCGATGACTGGAATACCTTCGTCGCCGCCTTTTTCACTGCCGGCAGGATCGCCTCCGAGTCCATGGCGAGGATGATGAGCACGTTGGCGCCCTTCGAGATGAGGCTCTCGACGTCGGTCAGCTGCTTGGTCGGCGAGGCTTGAGCGTCGGCCGAGATGTACTTGGCGCCATGCGCCTCGAGCGCCTTCTTGATCGCGGCTTCGTCGATCTTCCAGCGCTCCTCCTGGAAGTTCGACCAGGATACGCCGACCGTCAGATCTTTCGCCATAGGGCAACCCTTGGCGGTTCTGCGGCGGTAGAAGGTGTCGATGCCGACGGCGCCAACCAGCACCAGGCCGACCACCATCTGCTGGAAGGCCGAGTCCAACCCGAGCAGCACCATGCCCGATTGCAGCGACTGGATGACCAGGGCGCCGATGAGCGCCCCGTAGATCGTGCCCACGCCGCCGGCGAGCGAAGTGCCGCCGATGACCGCCGCGGCGATCACGTAAAGCTCGTCGAATTGTCCAAGCACGTTGGTCGCCGAGTTCGAGCCGCGCCGAATCGATGCAAGCCGCGATCCCGGCCAGCGCGCCCATCAGCGCAAAGACCGAGAATCGTGATTCGCTTGGTGTTGACGCCTGCGAGCTCGGCGGCTTCCGGGTTGCCGCCGGTGGCGTAGACATAGCGGCCAAACCGGGTGCGCCGGGCGAGGAAGGTCATGACAAGGCCCGTGACAAGCGCGATCAGCACCGGAATCGCGTATCCGGTCGAAATGACCAGTCCGCCTTCGGGCACGGGAATGTTGTTGGCCTCCGCATAGGCGGCCGCAACCCGCTCAGGCCAGGGATAGGCGTTGACGATCGTGGTCGCGCCGAGGACGACCAAGCAGCCGACGACCGCGATGACATATTCCGCCCACATCGGCCGTTGCGGGAAACGAAACCGCGCCCGCCGCTGACGACCGGCGTATAGACCGAACACGATGCCCGCGCAGCAAATCGCCGCAATAATCCAGCTCGCTGTCGCTCCGATCGAGCCATGCGGGCCCCCGCCCATGAGCGCGAAGCGGTCGTCGAGCGGCGCGATGGTCTGGCCGGTCGTCACCCACCACGCCGCGCCGCGCCAGAACAATTGCCCGCCAAGAGTGACGATGAAGGACGGAATGCCGATGTAGGCGACCAGCGAGCCTTGAAAGGCGCCGATCGCCGCGCCGATCGCCAAAGCAAGGATGACGGCGATGATCCAGATCGCCGGATTGTCGAGGCCGAGATAAGCCGGCAGGATATGGACCTGCGCCACGCCAATGATCGTCGAGACGAAGCCAATGATTGACCCGACCGAGAGGTCGATGTGGCGCATGACGATGACGAGCACCATGCCGGTCGCCATGACCGCGATCGACGATGTCTGGACGCTCAAATTCCATAAGTTGCGCGGCGACAGGAACAGGCCCTCGCCGTTTTGAGCCCAGGTAATGATGTTGAAACCGATCCAGATCAGCGCCAGCGCGCCGATCATGCCGAGCATGCGGGTGTCGACCTCGGTGGCTCTCAGCAACCGTCGAATGGCTGACTCGTTCGGAGCGGCGCTGGTTGCGCTCGGCGCCGCAGAGGTCATGCTCCCTCCCGATCTGGTTGCTTTACGCTGTCGCCGCATTCGGCGGGGGGCGACGTTACAATAGAAAGCCGCGCCGCCCTCAAGAACGGCGCGGCCTTTTTTGTTTCACTCAATGCCGGCGCGGTCAACTCAGCCGCAGAACTTCACCGTGCCCGGCTTCACGCCGGCGCAGACTTCCGCCTTGGTGATCCAGCCCTTGTCGACGATCACATTGAGGTTCTCCCTGGTGACCGGGAGTGGCGTCAGCAGGATGCCGTTGACCTTGACGCCCTTGGCGCCGCCAGTGAACGGCTTCACGTCAGGAATGGCCGTCATCTTCTTGCCGTCCGCGAGCGCCACCGCCGCCTCGCCCGAGATCTTGCCGAGGTCGCGCGCGTCCTTCCAGATCGAGACGGTCTGGGTGCCAAGCGCGATGCGGTTGATCGCCGCGTGGTCGCCATCCTGGCCCGACACCGGAACCGAACCGGCCATTCCCTGCGCTCCAAGCGCCGCAACGACGCCGCCCGCCATGCCGTCGTTCTCAGCGACGACCGCATCGACCTTGTTGTTGTTCTTGGTGAGGATCTGCTCCATGTTCTTCTGCGCGTTGTCCGGCTTCCAGCCGTCGGTGTAGGATTCGCCGACGTTCTTGATCTTGCCAGCCTTCATCGCGGGCTCGAGCACTTCCTTGATGCCCGAGAACAGGAAGTCGGCGTTCGGATCGCCCTTGTCGCCCTTGATGAAGGCGTAGTTGCCGGCGGGCTTCGCGGCCAGGATCGACTTGGCCATCATGCGGCCGACGCCGACATTGTCGAAGGTGATGTAGAGCACGTTCGGGCTCTCGATCAGGCGGTCGTAGGCGATGACCGGAATGCCTTCGTCGCTCGCCTTCTTGACAGCCGGAAGGATCGCCTCCGAGTCCATGGCAAGGATGATGAGAACGTTGGCGCCCTTCGAGATTAGGCTCTCGACGTCGGTCAGCTGCTTGGTCGGCGACCCTTGGGCGTCGGCCGAGATATACTTGGCCCCATGGGCGTCGAGCGCCTTCTTGATCGCGGCCTCGTCGGTCTTCCAGCGCTCTTCCTGGAAGTTCGACCATGAGACGCCAACGGTCACATCTTTCGCCAGGGCGGCGAAAGAGACGACGCTGGCGGAGGCCAGCAGAGCCGCCGCCAACACCAGTGTTTTTGCAGTTTTCATTGTTTTCCTCCACTTGAGGTCCAACAAGGACCGACCAAAAGCTTGATTGGACTACTGACTAACTGCGGATCGGACGGCGAAACGAGCCTATTCGAGTGCCGGCGCAACTGGTTAAGTGTCACTTAAGAGGACCTCAGCTTCACGGCAAATTGTCCCTCATGACGATATCGATGCGGATCTTTTCCTGCTCGGCGAGAATCGGTTCGCCGCGCATCAAGGACAGCAGAACGCGCATGGCCGACCTTGTCTCGTGGCCGGGATCCTGAGCGATGACCGCATCCATCACACCGCGAATGAGGCACTTGCGGGTGACGCTGCTCAAATCGTGACCGATGAAGGTCATGGTCTCCTCGCGGCCCGCGTCGGTGATCGCCTTGGCGACCCCGGGAACGCCCGCGCCGACATTATAGACCCCGATCATGTCCGGATGATCGACCATCAATCTGGCCATGAGGGCTTCGCTCTCGCCGTCGTGATCGCTTCCCTCAACCGGACTCAGGATGTCGAGGTGCGGATACTCCAGGCTCATCACCTGGTTGAAGCCGAAAATCCGCTCCGCGTGATCGCGCAGCGACTGCGACCCGGCGATGACGCCGATTTTGCCGCCTTGCGTCTGAACGAACCGCCCCATCAGCGACCCGGCCGTTCGTCCCGCGGCGACATTGTCGACGCCGATGTAGTGATGGCGGCGCGAGCCGGGCACGTCGGAAACGAGCGTCACGACATAGGTCCCGCTGGCGACCAGATCGTCGATTGCGGCGCGAACGCTCTGGTGATCGAGCGCCACCACGGCGACGCCGTCATAGCGGCCAGCCAGGGATTCCAGGGTTTCGGCGAGCGCCGCCGGGTTGAACACATTGGTCTTGGTCGTCTCGGCGACCGCCCGTCGGGCCGTCAGCCAGCCCGACATGTCCGCGATATTGTCGAGAATCATCGACATGAAGACGTTCGAGCCTTCCGGCATCACGAAAGCGATCTTGTGGGGACGGCTCCTCGCCAGTTCGCTGCCCGCCGCGAAAGGGCGGAATCCGTGTCGGTCGATCGCCTCCCGGACTCGACGCGCTGTCTCTTCGCGGACGCCGGCCCGGCCATGCAGCACGCGATCGAGGGTCGCCACGCTGACGCCTACCTCCCTAGCAATGTCTTTTAGAGTGAGATGGCTCGCCGCCATATCGCTACACATTAGTGGCTTCCGTAGCAATCAATGCTGAGGGGCGCAACTCAAATTTTGAGGGCGATGACGTTCCGGCTTGGGTTTCGCGCTTGCAACGAGGGCTTCGATCGTGACAAATGGCCAGTCAAAGATCTCTCCTGCTGTCAGCGGCGAGGCGCGAGGGAAATGAAACGAATCCGGGGAGCAGCCTTCGCGACGGCCGCGTACGCCTGTCTCGGCGTCGGCGTCGCATTGGGCGCGAGCTGGGACGAGCGCGTCTTCCCGCCCGGCTCGCATCTCGATTTCGATCAGGTCGCCGCGGCGGGCCCATCGGCTCTCCCCGCCCTGATCGAGCGCGGGCGTGAGCTGTTCAAGGCCAAATTCACCACCGTCGATGGCGCCGGACGGCCAAAGGCGACGCAGGCGATCATCCCGACCAAGCGCAAGAACGGCGTCAATCCGCCGTTCAGTCGCACCAGCGGGCCGGATTCAAATTCCTGTTTCGGTTGCCACAACGATCCGCTCGTCGGCGGCTCGGCCGACGACGTCGCCAATGTGTTCGTCTCGGAAGGCTTCGAAAGCGCACAGTTCGACTCCATCGATCCGTCGTTCTCGAGCGAGCGGCACACGATCGCGCTGATGGGTTCAGGCCTTGTCGAACTTCTGGCGCGCGAGATGACGGCGGACCTGCAGGCGATCCGCGCCGCGGCGATCGCTGAGGCCTGCGCTACGGCCAAGGACGCGCACGCAGACCTCGTGACCAAGGGCGTGCGGTTCGGATCGATCGTCGCCCATCCCGACGGCATCGTCGATCTCGACGCCATCGACGGCGTCGATTCCGACCTCATCGTGAGGCCGTTCAGCCGCAAGGGCGTGTTCACGTCGTTGCGCCAGTTCACCATCAACGCGCTCAACATCCACCACGGCATGGAGGCGATCGAGCGGTACGGCGTGCGCTGGACCGGCAGCCACGACTTCGCCGAAAGCGGCGTGCCTGATTCCATTACCGCCGGCGACGTGTCGGCCCTGGTCGCGTTCCAGGCGACCTTGCCGCCGCCGACGGTGAAAGCCGATCTGCCCGACGATTGGCGCGAAGGCGGCCAAGGCCGGCGCCGAGACTTTCAACGAGATCGGCTGCGCTTCGTGCCACATGCAGACCTTGCCGCTGAAGTCGCTCGTGTTCACCGATCCTGCGCCCTATGACATGGCAGGCACGCTGCGCTCAGGCGAGGTGAAGGCGCCGATCCATATCGATCTTGGCGCCCTGCCCTTCGCCAAGACGCTTCAGAGAAACGACAAGGGCGAGTGGCTGATCCCCCTCTATAGCGATCTCAAGCGCCATCTCATCGTCGATGAGACGGTCAATGCGCTGGGCAACGAATTGCAGGCGCAGCGCTTCGTCGAGCGCGACGTGTTCCTCACGCCTCGCCTTTGGGGCGTCGGCTCGACCGCGCCCTATGGCCACAACGGCTCGTTCCGCATGCTCGACGAAATCATCGCCGCGCATGGCGGAGACGCGCGATTTGCGCGCGACGCGTACATGGCGCTCGATCCCGAGAAGCGCGACGACGTCATCGCTTTCCTGCGGTCGCTCGTCATCGAGGCGCAATGATGCGGATCGTCGTTCTGCATCCTCGCGATTCTTGTCGGCCTGGCGGGAGCGCGCGCCGGCGAGGACCGGCAAAAGCCGCTGGGCGACGTGCCCCTCATGCATGAAGAAGCGGAGGCGGCGGGCCTCCACAGCGTCTACGACGGTCCGTGGGAGTTCTTCGTCGGCGGTGGCGGCGCGGCGTTCGATTGCGACGGCTCGGGCTTTCCCTCGGTGTTCCTGGCCGGCGGCAAGAATCCGGCGCGACTCTTCGTCAACAAATCCAAGGCCGGCGGCCCGCTCAAATTCGAGGAGAAGACGCTCGACATCGGCGCCGATCCGAAGCTGCTCACCAACGTCATCGGCGCCTATCCGCTCGACATCGACGGCGACGGCCACATGGATCTGTTCGTGCTGAGGGTCGGCGGCAACCTCCTGCTCAAGGGCGGCCCGAACTGCACGTTCACCCTCGCCAACCACGAATGGAATTTCGACGGCGATTCGGGCTGGACCACTTCGTTCGCCGCCGAATGGGAGCCAGGGCAGAAATTTCCGACGCTCGCGATTGGCCATTACGTCGACCGCGACGCGCCGGGCTCGCCTTGGGGCACATGCGCGGACAACTCGCTCTATCGTCCTCAGCCCGGCGATAAGCCCGACTATTCGGTGCGCACGCCGCTTGCGCCCGGCTTCTGCGCCCTCTCGATGCTGTTCACCGACTGGAACAAGTCAGGCACGCCATCGCTGCGCGTCTCCAACGACCGGCAATATTACCGCGGCGGCGAAGAGCAGATGTGGCGCATCGATCCGGGCAAGACGCCGAGGCTCTACTCGCGCGCCGACGGCTGGCGGCATCTGTCGATCTACGGCATGGGCATCGCCGAAGGCGACCTCGACGGCTCGGGCTACCCGCAATATTTCCTCACCTCGATGGGCGACGAGAAGCTGCAGAAGCTCGATCCCGACGAGGGCGGGCGCGGCGAAGCGCCCGTCTATCGCGACATCGCGGGCGAGGTCGGCGTGACCGCGCATATTCCCTATGCCGGCGGCGACAAGCGGCCGTCGACCGCCTGGCACGCCGAATTCGCCGACTTCAACAATGATGGGCTCAGCGACATCTTCGTCTCCAAGGGCAACCTTGAGCAGATGCCCGACTTCGCCGCCTACGATCCGAGCAATCTCCTGCTCGGCCAATGGAACGGCAAATTCGCCGAGGCCGGCGACGAAGCGGGCATCGCCTGCAACGCCAAGGGCCGCGGCGCGCTCATCGCCGACTTCAATCTCGACGGCCGGCTCGACATTCTGCAGATCAACCGCGGCTCAAACGCCCTGCTCTACCGCAATCTGGGCGCCAAAAACGGCGACGGTCCGCCGCTGCCGATGGGCAATTGGAGCGAGATCCGGCTGATCGAGCCCAACCCCAACCGCAACGCGGTCGGGGCGCGGATTACGATCAGGACGGGAACGCGCAGCCAGACGCGCTTCGTCGACGTCGGCGGCGGCGACGCCTCTGGCCACGCGGGCTTCATCCATGTCGGCCTCGGCACGGCCGAGCGCGCGGAAATCCGGGTGCAATGGCCTGACGGCGACCAGAGCCCGTCCTATCGCGTGTTCGCCAACCAGTTCGTGGTCGTCGACCGGACGAAGCCGCAGGCCGCGTATTGGTATCCGGGACGCTGATCGGACGCCGAGCGCATCCCTGTGCCGTCGCCCAAGCCTTTACCTGCCGCGCCGCGGCGTCCTCGAAGCGATCTTCCGGGAGGCTCTCCGTGCTGTTGCGGCTCTCGTCGATTTCGTCCGCGCTATTCTGGACTTCGGGGGCGCCTTTTTCGCTGGGGCGCGCCTCGTCTTTGCGGGAGCCTTCTTGACGGGTAGTACGCCTCGATTTCGCCGGCGCTCGCTTCGCCGGTGCGGCCTTCCGCCTCGACGCTGTTGGCTTGGCCGAGCGTCGGGCCGCCTTCGGTTTTGCTTTCTTTGCCGGCGCCTTTTTTGCGGCGGGGGCTGATCGAGAGGGCTTCTTTGCGGATTGCGATGGTCCGCTTGCGGTCGCGGCCCGAACTTCCGTGCCCCCCGGCGCCGGAGCCGCTGCGGGCGCCCCGGTGGAGGCGCCCTCTCCGAGCCAGAACTTGATCTCAGCGAGATCGGGGCTGTCTTTTTGGAGGTAGCTGTCCTGCCAGGTCGCGTTGTCGACGAGGCCATGCCACACCTGCGGGTCTTTGGCGTGAGCGTCGACGTAGGTGTTCCAGCGATAGGTCTGGTAGATGGCGATGATGTTGGCGGCGTAGGAGGCGGCGAGCGGCGCGTTGTCTTCCACGATCATCATGTTGTCGTCGTTCTTGGTCGACGCTTTGTAACCCAAATTGTGCGAGCCGGTGATGACGACTGGGTTCCTGCCAAATGGGTCGATCACGATGACCTTGCTGTGCACGTGCACGCCCTGGTTCATCACTTCGCTGGCCCAGTCGTGGAAGACATCCTTGATCGCCTTCGGCACCATCGACTCGTAGGGAACCGGAATCGGGGCCGTCTTGCCGCCGTCATAGAGTTTCACTGGGCTCGGGTTTGTCGGATCGGCAGCCGCGTGCTTGCTCGGCTTCTCGGGGCCCTCCGTGGTGAGGCCGGGGATCTCCTGGTTCACGACGCCGTGGATGTAGAGATCGGCGTCGTAGTTCGGCGATCCTTGCTGGTGTCGGCCAGAATGTTTTGCAGAAGCGTCCACCGCTCCGGCTCGTCGTCCGGTTCGAACGCGCCGGGATTGAAGAAGAGGAACAGAATGCCTTCTTGCGCGCCGTTGATCAGTTTGCGCGCGTAGTCCAGGTCCTCGCCCTTGTCGGTCGGCGCAAACCATTGGGTGATCGAGCCGCCATCGACGTTGAAGGACTTCGATGTCGCGTTCGCTTGCATGAGCGACGC
The DNA here is from genome assembly GCA_963702825.1 of uncultured Alphaproteobacteria bacterium. GTDB lineage: Bacteria > Pseudomonadota > Alphaproteobacteria > Rhizobiales > Beijerinckiaceae > Roseiarcus. Next base: position 38,695 of record CAVPEE010000008.1, on the reverse strand, counting down.
GGGATAGGCGTTTCCGGCGGCCTTGAGCAGATTCCATTGATCGATGAAATGCGCCCCCAAATCCGGGTCGTCGACGATGATGCCATTGTTGGCCTGGGTGCAGAGCCCGGTCTTCGTCCAGTTGGTGCTTCCGGACAGAACACGCTGCGGCTTGCCCGCGGAATCGCAGGCGACGATGAACTTGTTGTGGGCAAAATGGCCGTTCCCGACCAGGCGATCGTGCAGGTCGACCTTGCCGCGTAACTGCGCACGCACCGCGCTGTTCTCGTCAGGTTTCTTCGAATTGAAAGCGCCGTTGGCGAGGATGAGATGGCATTTCTGGCCGAGCGCAACGAGCGCCGGAATCAGTTCCGGATCGTTCAGCTCATAAAGCGCGGCGTAAATCTCGCCGTCGTTCTTTTTGACGTCGTCGAGCAAAGTGAGCAATTGCGGGCGCAGCAGGCCGCTCAGCGCATTGCGCAGTGAGTTGCCGGTTTGCCCGATCAAACTGTCGAGCTTGGCCCCTTTGCCGACCGACGCGAGCGCACGCGTCACCCATTGCGCCGAGACAATGCCTTTGTTGAAATAGGCGGAGATGTGGGCCGAGGCCTGCCCGGTGATTGTCATCGGCGGCGTCTGCGCACTGGCGTCAGCCTGCGAGAGCGCTAGATGGTCCTTGTCGGGTCCAACGACCGGGATAATCGAATATTGCACCTCATCGCCGGGGTCGACCAGGTAGTCCCACCACATGTAGCGCTGCACGGGGCGTTTCCACAGCGCGTTCGGATCGAGCTTGTCGTCGTCGGAAAATCCGACAAACCCGTGGATATAGGTGTCTTGCGCCGCTCCTCCCGCCGCTGGCTTCCGCGTTCGATGAATCGCGAAGCCACGGCAATTCGGAATCGCCTGGGCGTTCGCCGGCAGCCAAACCAAACATGTATGATCGCCATTGTCGTAGACTTTGAGTTCGATGCTCATCGCTTTCCTCCCCGAAATTTGTGGAGCGGCGCTTCGGCAACTCGTCCCAAGTTCGCCCCGCGCCAAATGGTCGCTAGCGTATCTTCAAAATGAAGCGCGGCTGGGATGTTCGCTGTGAGCGCAATCACACCGCGGAGACGTCGCAAAACAGTATCGTGGGACTGCGCCCGGAAAAGCCCACGACGGTCAGGCGCCTCCTATTGCTTCGTTGAGACAATCACTGTCTTCGCGCCCGCCTGCCTACCCACACGGCCGATGCAAGCTCGACCTCAGCTCGCCATCACCTCGTTCACTTGCATGATCGGTTCAATATTGGTGTAGTTGCGAACGTCCCCAATGATCTCCGCGCCATGCTTGGCAAGCGCTTTTTGAAGGTCATCGACGGAGTTGAACTTGAGATAGGCGATGGCGAGATAGGGCGCTTTGCCGCCCGCCGGATCGGACACGCCCTTATCGAATTCGCAGCTCACCAGCCCTTCCGGCTTCCATCTGGAGACGAGGAGCTTGTGATGGTTGTTGAAATAATAGTCGTAGTTGAAGGCTTCGCCGTCTTTCGCAGGATAGAGAACCGTCAGTCGAATCATCGTTTCCTCCTTGATGTTGAATCACCGGGCTGTCAGGCGATTGTTCGTCGCCGCAAGCCCTTCGCTAAACCCTAAAGCCCGCCGCGTTACGAGCGCGCTCATTGCTTTGCGCAGACGATCACCGCCTTCGCTCCGCCGTCGCAGCTTGCGCCGGTCGTCCCATCGATGCGCACGGCAGCTCCGCCCGCGCAATAGGCGCTGGCCATGATCTCGCCCGCCCCGCACGACGCCTGACCGGAATCGCTGACCACCCTGAAACTGGCGCCGGCTCCGGGCGGGCCAGGAGGTCCCGCGAGGCCTGCCGGGCCTTGAGGGCCAGGCGGCCCGGCCGGCCCTTGCGCTCCAGCTAAGCCAGGGGCGCCGGGTGGGCCAGGTGGCCCGGAGGGACCAATGTGCCCTGTCGGCCCTTGAGGGCCGATCGCGCCGGCGCGCCGGCTTCGCCCTTGGGCCCAGGCGGTCCAATCGCGCCAGTCTCCCCCTTCGCTCCCGCAACGCCGGCTTCACCCTTTGGCCCAGCCTCTCCAGCTTCGCCTTTCGGCCCAGCGGGACCCACGGGGCCTCTGGCGCCAGCCTCGCCTTTCGGCCCTGCATCCCCGGCGTCGCCCTTCGGCCCCGGTGGGCCGGCTGCTCCAGGCGGTCCGGCGACGCCGACTTCGCCCTTGGGTCCTTCTGCGCCAACATCGCCTTTCGGACCAGCGGACCCCGCCGGGCCGACCGCGCCAACTTCACCCTTTGGCCCGGCAGCGCCGACATCACCCTTTGGCCCAGGCGGTCCGGCGGGTCCCCTCGCGCCGACCGCGCCAGCGCTTCCGATCTCGCCTTTTGGCCCAATGGGTCCTGCCGCTCCCGCCGGCCCAATCTGGCCGGAATCGCCCTTCGGCCCTGCGGTCCAGTCGGCCCCTCGGGTCCGGGCTCGCCCCTGGCTCCCTGCAGCCCGGGCGGTCCGGCGCCTCCGAGATCTCCTTTCGGCCCTGGCGGCCCATCAGGGCCTGGCGGCCCCGGCGGACCTGGCAGACCGGCTGGGCCGGTTTCGCCTTTCGGTCCCGGCGGCCCGTCAGCGCCCGTATCGCCCTTCGGACCCTGCGGTCCGATGGCGCCGACCACGCCCGGCTCGCCCTTCGGCCCGGCGGGGCCGGCGGGACCCACCTGTCCCTGTTGCCCCGGTTGGCCTTGCTCGCCTCTGTCGCCCTTCGAGCACCCCGAAACGGCGAGCAGCGCCGCAATGGCGACGCCGGCGACAGTCAAGCGCATTGGTTTCTCCCCGATGAGACGCGTCCCCACGCCTCATGCAGATGTGGCGCCGGATTATGATCGGCATGTGTAGACGAGGCGCCCCGCATTGCGCCAGAGCGCAGCCTACCCTACCGGGTTTGAAGAGCACAGACCCTCGTGCCTCTCCCGGTAGGCGCCTGTTGATCCCGAATGATGACCGCGCCATCCGCTCGCCTCAATTATGCGGCGGATCGCGACCCTCCAGATTGGAGGCGAGACCATGCACCGACGTTCATTCCTTGCCGCCCTCGCGGCGTCAGCCGCGTGCGTTCGTGCGCGAGCCGCCGCCTCCTCAGCCGAGGAGCGCCTCGCCCTCGCCAACAAGCGTCTCGCCGAGATCGAGGCGCGCGAGGGCGGCAGGCTCGGCGTCTTCGTGCGCGACACGGGCGCCGGCGCAACGATCGAGCACCGGGCCGATGAACGGTTCCCGATGTGCAGCACGTTCAAGCTTCTGACCGCAGCCGCGGCGCTCAAGCGTGTGGACGACGGCGCCGAGCGCCTCGACCGAACAATCGCCTACGGGCCGAACGATCTGCTCGAATATGCTCCGATCGCCAAGGCGCATGTCGCCGAAGGCGGCATGACTGTTGCCGATCTTTGCGCCGCGGCGATCGACTGGAGCGACAACACCGCCGGAAATCTGGTCTTGCAATCGATCGGCGGTCCCGCAGGATTTACGCAATTCGCGCGCTCGCTCGGCGATAGAGCTGACGCGGCTCGACCGCAATGAGCCCACTCTCAATGAAGCGCGCCTGGAGACCCGCGCGACACGACAAGTCCGCGCGCGATGGCGGCCGACATGCAAAAGGTGTTGTTGGGCGATGCACTGTCTGATGCGTCTCGCCGTCAGCTCGCAAACCTGGCTGATCGACGACAAGGTCGGCGACAAAAGGCTGCGCGCCGGGCTGCCGCCTTCATGGCGGATCGGCGACAAGACCGGCACCGGCGATCACGGAACGGCGAATACGATCGCGATCATCTGGCCGCCCGAACGCGCGCCGATCATCGCCGCGGTCTACTACACCGAGTCGTCCGCGCCGATGGACGCGCGCAACGCGATCCATAAGGAGATCGGCGGCCTGATCGCGGAGACGTTCTGACAGCCGATCCCCGCCTGCGCACTTACAACGCCGCTCGCGCGACTTCAGGCCGTCGGGAACGGCCGAGGCCGAGCCAGCCGAGGCCAGCGAAGCCAGCCAGGATCATGACCCAGGTCGCCGGCTCCGGCACAGGGGTCCCAAGCGTACCGTCAGTGTTGCCGGCAGCGTCCACAAAGAATCCGACCACATCGCCCGCATTGTTGAGTCCGTTGAGCGTCGTCGCGGTGCTTCCCGGCGGGTCCAGTATGGTGAACATCTTCGTTAGACTGTTGTAGAGGATGCCGTGCTGCACGCCACCGATAACGGCGAACCCGTCCGCTATCCCCTTGTCGTTCAGCCCGAGCAGCTCGGTCTCAGTTGCGCCAGCCGGATCGACGGTGCTGAAAGACCCGCCGTTGTCGATGAAGCCATGGATGACGCCACTCGAATTCTGTGAAGAAGCCAGCGATCTCGTCCGAATTGTTGATCGCTGCGGTAACCGTGCTGACCGCAAGCGGATCGTTGATGTCGGTCGAGAACGTGTTCGTCGCGATATTGAAGGTGTAGCCGTGGCTGTCTCCGTGGCTGTCGTTATAGAAGCCGACCGCGAGATTGGCGTTGTTCACGCCGATCAACTGGTTTTCGGTTATCACGCCTGGGTCGCAGGCGCCCGAGACCGCAGTCGGGAGTCTTCGGGTTGTTGACCATGTGGAACACCCCGCCCTGCTCGTAGAAGCCGAACTGGAAATCGACGGCACCCCATTGTTTGTCGGGTACGTGTACCCTGTGAACGTCGTGCCGTTTCCGTTTATCGCCGTCATTTGGGTTTGCGCGGCGTTAAACGGCGGCACCAACCCAGGAAAACTGGCGTTGGAGGCGGTGAACGTCTTGCTGGGCAACGTGAGCACGAATCCCGTGTTGGGATCTCCGGCTTGGCCGCTGCCGTAGAATCCGGGGATCGTGTCGCCGTTGCTGGTGATGCCCATCAGATTGGTGAAGGTTAACCGCCGGCCCCGGGCGGGGGCGGGAAGTCGGCGGGATCGTTGATCGTTTCGAAGCTGTAGCCCGCCGCCTGGGCGCCCGTAGGCGTGAGCGCTGCTCCGCACGCGGCAAGCGCCGCTACCGGCTATCCCGCCCGCGCGCGGGCGCGCAAAGGCCAACTTCGTCGAAATTGCTTGCTTTCATGATCGCCTCCGATCGAACTGGATGGCGCCGGCGTCCCCGCCAGTCGCATGTCCCGCCAGCCCGCCGTTGCGCGCTAGAAACACTCCATGAGGACAATTTATTCGGACGCGCGGATACGCGGCCGGGAAGTTTCCGGCGCAAGCCGTGCCCCGCGCGTGCAGACCCTGCAATCGTATGGAGCATAAGGGAGTCGGCCGGCGATCGTGGCGGCTCACGCTGGGCTTTGAACGCACTCAGCGCTGACGACCGGCGCAAACAAAAAAAGGGCCGGCGCGAGGCCGGCCCCCGTTCGCTGTTGCGTCGTGCGGCTTAGCTGCCGCCGCCAACGCAGGTGTCGGCGGTCTTCGGCGTGCAGACGTCGAGGCCGGTATAGGTCGGATCCGCTGGCGCCGGCTTGCCGTCCTTCATGTCCTTCAGGAAATACATCGCCTTGTATCCCATCTCGAACGGCCGCTGGCCGACCTGGCCGGCCGACAAACCCTTCTTCATGAGTTCGATCTGGATCGGGAGCGTATCGGCGACGACGAGCGCCAACGCTCCGGAAGCAATCTTGTCCTTGTACTTCGTGGCCGTTTTTTCATAGGCGTCCGGCAGGAACTGCGGGAAGCCGCCCGTCGGCGTAAAGGCGTCGAGGTCCGGATACTTGTTGAGGATATCCTCCATCTGCTGGTTGGCGACCGCGAAGTCGTCGTTGGTGTAAAGCGGGCAGCCGTCGGGCTCCTTCCAGCCATTCTGACCCGTCAAGCGGGCCCCGGGCGACTCAGCGCTCTTCGTCCCCGACAGAGTGTCGCGGATGCCCTGCATGCGCTCGTTATGATTGGCCGCGGCGGCGCCGCCGGACTGGATGCAGATCGTGCCGCCCTTGGGCTTGATCGCCATGACGAGCTTCGCGATGTTGACGCCGATGTCATAGTTGTGGGTCCCGACATAGGCGGCGCGCAAACCCTTGTCCTGGGGCAAAAGGTCGGAATCCCAGGTGAGAACCGGGATCTTCGCGGGGGCCGCGCCTTGCAGCGCATTGGCCATGGCCGGCGCGTTGGCCGGGGACACGGCGATGCCGTCGACTTTCTTGGTGACGAGGTCGGCGACGATCTGCGCTTCCTCGTCGCCGCCGCCATGTTCGCCGGGCCCGATATAGAGGCACTTGACCGCGCCGGCGAGCTCCTTCTCCGCCTTCTTGCAGCCGGCGAGAGCCTGGTCGAAGAAGGGGTTATTGGTGTTCTTCGGCACGAGCGCAAAGGTGTAGGGGTCGGCGGCTCGCGCCGAGGCAGATACAGCGAGCAGAGCGCCGGCGGCGACAGCGCCGGTCAGCATCAGTTTCAACATTTGCTTCCTCCCAGTTGTGAACACGGCCCTACGGGCCAGTTAGACGCGGCCCCTCACGGGGTTACTCGCGTTTCGCGCCTCGAAGTTTCCCGAGGTAAACCGCTCCGATCAAAAACAAGCCGACGAACGTGCCCTGCCAATTCGAATCGACGCCCGCCATCAGAAGCGAATTGCGGATCGTAAAGATCAGCGCCGCGCCGATGAAGGCGCCATAGGCGCTGGCCTCGCCGCCCATCAAGTTCGCGCCTCCGATCACCGCGGCCGAGATGGCGAGGAGTTCGTAAGTGGCGCCAAGGGCGTTGATCGCCGAGCCCGCCCAGCCAACGGAGAGAATGGCGGCGAAAGCCGCCGCCAAGCCCGAGAAGACATAGACCTGCACCTTGATGCGATTGACGGGAACGCCGGTCAATAAAGCCGCCTGTTCGTTGCCTCCGATCGCCAGCACATGGCGGCCCCAGCTCGTCATCTTGTAGACCACGCCCAGAAGAAACGTGAAGACGATGAGGAACAGGAGCGGATAGCTCAGCTCAAACCTCGGCGTGATGTGCCACGCGCCGCTGCCGAGCGCCTTGAACGCGGGTCCGCCGGGACCGAAATTGTAGAGCATGCGGTTTCCCGACAGCACCACCGCGACCGACCGCGCGATCGCCAGCATGCCGAGCGTGGTGACGAAGGGCGAAAGGCCGAGATAGGCGATGATAATGCCGTTGATGAGCCCCGCCACGCCTCCCGCGCACAAGCCGACGATCACAGCCGCCCACGCCGGATAGCCAGCTTCGAGAACGAGGCCGCACGAGACGGCGGTTAGACCCATGATCGAGCCGACCGAGAGGTCGATGCCGCCAGTCGCGATCACCGCAGTCATGCCAAGCGCCATGATGCCGATGAAGGAGAAATTGCGCGTGGTGTTGTAGAAATTGTCAGGGGTGGCGAACGACGCCGGCTGCAAATAGCTCATCACCACGCAGATGATGATGAGCGCGACCGTCACCCAGAACGCTTGCGAACTCGTGAAGCGTTGCCAGAAATTGTGTTGCTGGATGTCCAGCACCGATTCGATCGAGACATTGGCTTGCGGTGCTTCGCTTGCCATTGGAAAGCTCCTCAGGCCGCGTGGATCGCGCCGGTGATCAGGCCGGTCACTTCTTCCGGGCTCGTCGCCTTGATCGGCTTGTCGGCAACCTTGTTGCCGCGCCGCATCACCATGACCCGATCGCAGACGGCGAATACGTCCGGCATGCGATGGCTGATGAGGATGATCGCCATGCCGGCATCCTTCAGTCGGCGGATAAGGTCCAGCACCTCAGCCACCTGCCTCACCGAGATCGCCGCGGTCGGCTCGTCCATCAAGACGAGCCGCGCTTTCGACAGCCGCGTGCGCGCGATGGCGACAGCCTGACGCTGCCCGCCCGACATCTGGCGCACGAGGTCGCGCGGCCTTGTCTCGGACTTGAGCTCACCGAACAATTCGCCAGCGCGCTTGGCCATCGCCTTGTGGTCGAGCCAGCGGAACGGACCCGCGCCGCGCTTGACTTCACGCCCCAAGAATACATTCGCCGCCGCCGACAGATTGTTGCAGAGCGCCAGGTCCTGGTAGACGACCTCGATCCCCTTTTCGCGCGCTTCGACAGGCTTGTGAAAGTGCACGGCCTCGCCGTTGAGGCGAATCTCGCCGTGGGTTGGGGGAAAATTGCCGGCGATGACTTTGACCAGCGTCGACTTGCCGGCGCCGTTGTCGCCCATCAGGCCCAACACTTCGCCGGCGTCGAGCGCCATGTCGACCTCGTTCAGCGCGTGGATCGCGCCGAAATGCTTCGACACCGCGTTCAATTCAAGGATCGGCAAACCTTGCTTCCTCCGCGCGCTCCGACTTTTCTCCGTCGCGCACGCGACGCTCTGTCGGTTAATCGTCCTGACATCGTAGCTATTATTGAGTTTGTCGCGGCGCGCAAGCGAAAAGGCGCCTGCTCGAGCCCCGCCTCTGCGGTCAGCCTTGCGGGGTTGGCGTCGGCGCTTCTTCGACGCGATGGCGCAGCCAGACCATGCCGCCTTCCAGAGTCTCGCAGCCAATCAGTCGGAGCGACTGTCCGGCGCCGGGGCGTTCGCCGTTTGCGCCCTCATAGTCGATGATGCTCTGCCTTCCGGCCAGGCCATCGACCGCTGGGAAAATCAGAGTGCTGAACTCGTCGATCAGGCGATGCTTGAGAAACGCGCCGTTGATCCTGCCGCCGCCCTCAAGGAGGAGCCTCTTGACGCCGAAAACATGCGGCGAGCTGCGCCATCGCGCCGGGGAGATCCTCGCCCCTCGGACCGGCAAAAATATAGGAGGCGCCATCCTCGCGGAGCTCAGCCAGATAAGCGTCCGAGACTTGCTCCCCCAGCACCGCCACGACGTGATCGCCCCCGACATTGTCCTGGCCATAGTGGACGCGGCCGGAGGGATCGATGGCGACGGCCAGGTTCCTGCCGTTCCGATGGCCGAGGTGAGGCTCGCGCGCCAGCGGCGAGCTGACAACGACGGCTCGTTCGCGCCCCTTGGCCATTTCCGCCATGGTTTTCCGGCCGACGATCCAGCCCTCGGCCTCGAAGCGGTCGTGAATTGCTTCATAGTGTCGGCGCAAGGCGTCGACCGACACGCCGGCGGCAGGCCGGGTGAAACGGCTCGGATGGAGGCCGCCGTCGAGAGAGGTTCCCATGTGGCAGATGATGGTGGGGCGCATCAGGCAGGCGGTCCTTCCGATTTCATGCCGCGTGGGAGTTCACCGCTTTTCACCGCCACATCGCCCGCATGCGCGCCTGAAGATCGACCCGCGGGCCGTCGCTCGCCGCGCGCCGCGGCGCGGGCTCGGCCTCGGGCCAAGTCTGCCGGTCGAAGTGCTTCAAAAGCGGCGGCGGGATGAAGCGGGTGCGGCTCGCATACACGCTGCGGTCGCCATTGCGCGGCTGCCCGTGGACATAGAAGCGCTGCGGCACGACGAGCGCGAGTTCGTCCTTCGCCCGCGTCATGGCGACATAGAGCAGACGGCGCTCCTCCTCGATCTCCTCAGACGAACCGGTGGCAAGGTCGGAGGGAATGCAGCCGTCGACGCAGTTCAGCACGAACACCGATCGCCATTCCTGGCCCTTAGCCGAATGGATGGTCGAAAGGATGAGAAAGTCCTCATCCCTCAGCGGCGGTCCCGCTTCGTCGCTGGTCGCATCAGGCGGATCGAGCGCAAGCTCGCTCAAGAACCGCTCGCGCGACGGGAACGAGGCGGCGATGCGCTCGAGCGCCTCGAGATCGCCCATCCGGACGCGCGCGTCGTCGTAGCGGGTCTCCATGAGCGGGCTCAGCCATGCGACAGCGTCGGCGATCTCCGCCGGCCACGGCGCGGCGCGCGACGCAAGCCGGCGCATGAGGTCGGCGAAAGCGGGAAAGCCGTCCCGCACCCGGGCCGGAGTCGACAGCGCCGCCATCGTCGCGAAGCCATCGTCCGCGGCCGCCGCGGCGACGATCGTCTCGGCGACCTTCGGCCCGACGCCCGGCATGAGCTGCGCGATGCGAAAGCCCGCGACCCGATCGCGCGGATTTTCGGCAAAGCGCATGAGCGCAACCGCGTCTTTGACATGCGCCGCGTCGAGGAACTTCAGGCCGCCATATTTAACGAACGGCACGTTGCGGCGAGTGAGTTCGAGCTCGAGCGCGGCGCTATGGTGGGAGGCGCGAAACAGCACCGCTTGAGCCTTGAGCGACGCGCCCGCCTCGCGATTGGCGAGCACGCGGGTCGCGACAAAGCGCGCCTGGTCGGAATCGTCCGCCACAGTGACCAGCGCGGGAAGGGGCCCGTGCGGACGATCGGTGCGAAGGGTCTTGGCGAAGCGCTCAGGCGCGAGCGCGATCACCGCGTTCGCCGCGGCAAGGATGGCGCCGCTCGATCGGTAGTTGCGCTCGAGCGTCACCACACGCGCCGGCGGATCGAACGCGCGCGGAAAATCAAGGATGTTGCGCACGGTCGCGGCGCGGAACGAGTAGATCGCCTGGGCGTCGTCGCCGACCACGGTCAGGCCGCGCCCCAAAGGCCTCAAGCGCAGCACGATCTCGCCCTGCAGAGCGTTGGTGTCCTGGTATTCGTCGACCAGCAAATGATCGAAACGCCCGGCGACCTCCGCGGCGATCGCCGGCTCGGCCAGCATCTGGGCGAAATAAAGCAGGAGGTCGTCGTAATCGAGCACGTTCTGGCGCTGCTTCATCTCGACGTAGGACGCGAACAGCCTGCGCAGCGCGTCCTCGTGCCCTGCGACCCAAGGGAACCATTTGCCGAGCGTCGCCCTGAGATCGCCTTGCGCGTTGACGACGCGCGAATAGATCGTGAGGCACGTCGCCTTTGTCGGGAAGCGCTCCTTCAGATCGCCGACGCCCATTTCATGGCGCCCCCAGTTCATAAGGTCGGCGGAATCCTCGCGATCATGGATGGTGAATTGTGGATCAAGCCCGAGGCGCGTCGCATATTCGCGCAAGAGCCGCGCGCCGAGGCCATGGAACGTTCCCGCATAGGCCGGCGTCGCCGCGGCGGCCGCCTCAGGCGCGAGACGGCGGGCAAGCAGCCGTTCGACCCGGCGGGCGAGTTCCGCCGCCGCCCGGCGCGAAAAGGTGGCGAGCATGATGCGCTTCGGATCGGCGCCCGAGAGGATGAGCGCCGCCACTCGATGCGCCAGCATCGCCGTCTTGCCCGAGCCTGCGCCAGCGATGACGAGGAGCGGCCCGGAGCCCCTCGGGTCGCCGATCCCATGCTCGACCGCGAGCTGCTGCTCGGGATTGAGATCGACGGCCGGGCTCGAGCGAATCAGGGCGAGCGACATGGTTTGACGCAACCATGTTTCGCGCTTTGTTCGCAAGCGCGGCGCGCGAGCGGACCCGCTGAGCGGCGCATGGTAAAGGGCCACCTGTCCGAATTTCATTTGACCGTGATAAGCGATCGGACGAGAGGGTCGCCGCAATGCCGGGAGCGGAATTGCACTATGTCCACCGGACCGCCTGGCTGCGGGCGGCGGTGCTCGGCGCCAACGACGGGATCATCTCGACCGCAAGCCTCATCATGGGCGTTGCGGCGGCCGCGGGTGGGCGGGCCGAAATCCTGACCGCGGCGGTCGCGGGATGGGCGGCGGGCGCAATGTCGATGGCGGCGGGCGAATATGTGTCCGTCAGCTCACAGGCGGATTCCGAGACCGCTGATTTGGCGCGCGAGCGGCGCGCGCTTCGCGAGCGACCGGCCGAGGAGCAGGAGGAGCTTGCCCATATCTACGAAGAACGAGGCTTGAAGCCGAAGCTCGCACAGGAAGTCGCCGGCCAACTCATGGCCAAAGACGCTCTCGACGCTCACGCGCGCGAGGAGCTGGGCTTCAGCGAGGGCGCTGAGCCCAGGCCGATCCAGGCCGCCTTCGCATCCGCGGTCGCGTTCTCGCTCGGCGCGGCGTTGCCGACGCTGGCGGCGTTTGTCGCGCCGCCAGGCGCCATTGTGAAAGCCGTCCCTGCCGCCGCGTTGGTTTTTCTGGTCGCGCTCGGCGCGCTTGGCGCCTGGTTGGGCGGCGCGCCGATCGTAAAGCCAGCGCTGAGAGTCGGCTTCTGGGGCGCGCTGGCCATGGGGGTGACAGCGGGGATCGGCGCGTTGATCGGCAAGGCCGTTTAGCCTTGCCGAAGCCGGTGGCGAGTTAGCTCGCCTTCTTGAACTGATGCGGAAACAAATGCCGCTTGGCCTCGTCGTCGAACTCTTGCTTGAAGGCATGCTTTTCCTTCAACTTGTTGACGCGAGCGACGGCGGGGCGTGCGTTGATCTCGTCGACGAGCCGCTTCACATTGGCCATCTTTGACCAGGTCTCCGCGCCCAAGAGGTAAGGAGCAGCCGAACTCCAACCCCAAATCGACATGTCCACAATCGTGTAGGTGTCGCCGAGCACGTATTTCCGTCCGGCAAGCCGGTCGTCGAGGATCTTCCAGTGCCGGTGGGTTTCGAAATTGTATCGATTGATCGCGTATTCGATCTTCTCAGGCGCCGCGACGTTGAAGTGGAAGGACTGGCCGGAATACGGGCCAACTCCGCTTGAGACGAAGAAGAGCCACGAAAACAACTCGCCCCGAGCCTTTGGCGTATTCTCGGGAAGAAAGCGCCCGGTCTTCTCTGCGAGATAAAGCAGGATCGCGCTCGAGTCGAACACGGTCGCTTCGCCATCGACGATTGACGGCGTCTTCGCGTTCGGATTGATGGCGAGATAGCTTGGCGAATGCTGCTCGCCCTTGCGCGTGTCGACCGGAACAACCTCGTATTCGAGGCCAGATTCTTCAAGGAATAAGGCGACCTTCGCCGGGTTTGGCGACGGGTGATAATAGAACTTGATCATCAGAACGCTCCGAGAAGCAGGCGGTCGAGCCGCGGCGCAGCTAGTAGCGTAACCACCCTAGTTACGCAATGTCACTGGACCTGCGTCTCGCGCGTTCGCGATGGATGCATTCTTGCGCTCTCAGCTTCGTTGCTTCGGGCAAGCACCGCAGCGGCGATATCGGCAATCGTTGTGCGCGAAAGCTTGCTCTCCAGAGCCTCGACCGCGGGCGCGGTCGCCTCGCGCAGAACAGGAAGGATATGCGCGCCGACCGGACAGGATGGGCTCGGAGGCGACCGGTGCTCGGTGAAGAGATCGCGGCTCTCCAACGCAGTAAAGACATCGCGCAAAGTGATGTCGCTCGCCGGCCGCGCCAATTCGAAGCCGCCCCCTGGACCGAGCCGAGCGCGGATCAACCCCGCGCTTGTCATCAGCGAGAAGAGGCGGCGCACCACGACCGGATTGGTATTGGCGCTATCCGCCACATCCTCCGAACGCAGGACCTTGCCTGGATTGGCGGCGAGAGCGGTCAGCAGGTGAACGCCAACGGCAAATCGGGTGCTCGTTCCCATCGCTGACCCTTCGCACGACGCGCGATGATCTTGCAAAGCCCGCCGCGCCGACAACCTAGGCAAAACGAACGAACAAACGCTACTTCGGACAGGGCGGCAGCCCAGGCCTGCCGCACGCTTGCGGGTGCCCGACCGGCGGCTGGACTCGAACCGCGGGCGGCGGCTGACGAAGCGCAGGCGGCGCAGCGGCTGCTGGCGGCGGGGGGGCGTGGACGACCGGCGGCGCAGGCGGGGCAGGCGCGTGAACCACCGGCGGCGCGGCCACTGCTGGCGGCGCGGGGTGAGGCGCGGGGGGCGGAGCCGCCGGGACGCGCATCGCCGCAGGAGCCGGACGAGGCGCGGATGGCGCTGGCGCGGGGGCGTGAGCCGCCGCTGGCGCAGGAGCGTGAAGCACAGGCGGCGGAGCCGGAGCGCGCGGGGCCACGACCGGCGGCTGAGCTGCGACATTGGGCTTCGGCGCCGGGTTGCTTGCTGGCGCTGGCGGCGCCGGCTTCGGGGCTTGAACAGGGGCCGCTGGTGCAGTGAGCGCCTTGGTTGCTGTCGGTGAGGCAGTCGGCGCCGGCATGGTTTGCCGCCGGGTATGGCCGCGGCGCCCGCGGCTGGAGGCGGCGCTTTCCCCGCGGGTTTCGTTGCGACCGGCGCGCGCGGCTGGACCCGCTGCGTTTGGCGAGGGGACCACGGGCAGCGGCTTACCGCCAGGAACGGCTGCGGCGTTGTTGGGCGCAACAGCGGCCGGAGACGGCGCTACCGGAGCCGGCAGCGGCTTACCGCCCGGCGCCGCTGGCGCGTTGGGCGCAGCAACGGCGGCAGGAGGGGTCGGCAAAGGCTTTCCGCCTGGAATGACGGGAGCGGCAGGCTTCGCAACGTTTGCTGGCGGCGCGACGGCGCCTTGGGGCTTCGGCCCCGCAGCCGGAAGGGCGGCGGCGGGCGGACTGCCTGCCGCTGGCGGAACCGGAAGCGGCTTCAGCGCCTGGCCCGGAGCAGTAGGAGCGGCGTTTCCCACCGGATTCGCTGGCGACGCAGGCGGCGCCGGCGCTGGCGGCGCGCCGGCAGGTTTGCCCGGGGCGGCCGCCGAGGGCGGCTGCCCGCCGGGTTGGCCGCGGCGCCCGCCAATCGGCGGGAGCGGCTTGACGACAGCCGCGTTGGCCGCAGGAGCGGCGGCTACAGCAACCGGCGCGGGCGGCGCCACGGGTTTGATGTTGGCAGGCAGCGGCGGCGGCGCGGGCGGCGCCTCACGCAACCGCGGCTGCCCGCGCGGCGCGATGCCGTCGTGATGAAAACCATTGTGAAATGCGACCGCGCCAATGGCGATCGGAATGGCGACGCCCAGCACCGGGAGCACGCCAATCTCGGCAGGCGGCGGAGGCGGAGGCAGATCGCGCCAATCATCGTCTTCAACGTAGCCGTATTGCACCGGCGGCGGCGGCGGAGGCGGGCCGAAATCGTCGAAAGCGTAGATCGGCCGGTCGTCGTAGACGAGTTCGTCCGGGGGCGGCGGCGGGAGATCCGCGAAGACCTCTGGCCGAAAGTCCGGCGGCGGCTCGAACCCAGCCGAGAGCATGGCAAGGCGGCGGCGCGCGTCAGGGATGTGCGGGCCCTTGGGATAAGTGTGCAGATACGTCCAGTAGGCTCGCGGCGTGTCGGCGCCGACGGTGCGGCGCCAGTAGGCGGCTTCTCGCCGCACCGCGAGAATGGCGCGCACACGGCGCGCCTGATCGGAGTTCGGATAAGCCGCGAGGAACTCGCGATAGCCCTTGAGCGTGTCTCGCTCGATAGCGGCGGCGTAGGCGTCCTCGGCCGAAAAACTGGAAATGGGCCGGCGCTCTGTCTGCGCGAATGAGAGAGCCGGAGGAGGCGCGTCGGCGGCGCGTTCGAAGACGAAGAAAGGGCCGCCAAGCTTGGAGGCGCTCCAGGGCAGCAAGGCGCCTTGCGTCTCCGCGTTGACCGATACGCGCGTCTGATCGAACGCCTGGGCGATATCCACCCCGCCCTGCCGGATCGCGCCGGCCAGCGTCTTGCCGTAGACGCCGTAAGGACCTTCCTCGTCGCCAGCCAGAGTGCCCGGCGCGGCGTTGAAGGCGATCAGCTCGCCCGGCTCAGGATCAACCAAGGCAAGCCCTGGCGCGAGGGGCGAGCCCTGCGTTGCGTAGGGATTGGCCCGCGCCGCGTCGAGCACGATGATGCGCGCCCTTCCCGGCGTCGCGGCGAGAGCATGGGTGAAATCGGCAATGCGGATTGCATCGATCGGCACGTCGGCGTCGCGATTGATCTGCGCGTCGACCGGCACGAAGTAGTTGTCGCCGTTGTACTGAACCGCACGGCCGGAAAGGTAGACAAAAGCCTGCATATCGGGGCCGGCCGCCGACGCTTTCTCGAGAAAATCGCGAAGGGCCGTCCGCAGGGATTGGCCATCGAGGTCGCGCGCGCCGACCACGTCAAATCCCGCCGCCTGCAAAGTTTGGGCGACGAGCCCGGCGTCGTTGGCGGTGGTCGCAAGCGCGGCGTCTCGATAGGTCGCATTGCCGATGACGAGAGCGATGCGGGGGTTCGGCGCCGCTTGTTGAGCTTGCGCGGCGGGCGCGAGAAGGCCAGAGGCCAGAATCAAAATCGTGGCGAAAACCGCCGTTCAGGCGTAGCGACATCAGGCCCCTCATTGTCGAAGAACCGCTGGCTCTCCGATTCGTTCCCGTCCCACGTGAATCGCTAGTGTCCCATCGTGTCCGAACCGTGTCCCGACCGCATCGACCCAGAGGGCGCCTAGCTCACCGTCTCGGCGCTGTAGCGGGCAATGAGGCCGTTGCGAATCACCGCGCGATAGACGGCGAAGAAGAACATGCAGGCGAGCACGAGGTAGACAATGGCGAGCACGCCTCCGATCGCCAAGCGATCCCACGGCGCGCCTTGTCCGGCGACGACCGAGCGCATGCCTTCAAACACGTAGGCCGGCGGCAGGATCAGCGCGACTGCCCGCATCCATCCGGGCAAGACGGTCACTGGGTAGAAGACGCCCGCGAATGGCGAGATCAGCATCGGGATCGGCCAGATCAGCCATTCGGAGGCGGGCCCAAGCCTCAGCACCAAGGCCGAAGCGGCGACACCGAGCGCGATGCCCGTCACGAACAGCACCATGAGGAAAGGAGCGATCGCCAATCCCGTAAGAGACGAAAGGACAATCCGAACGCGATTTGCGCGAGCACGAGCATGGCGACAAGGCTCAACCCGCTGGTGATGATCGCGACGATCAGGAGCCCGATCAGATATTCAGACGTGCGCAGGGGAGAGGCGAAGAAATTGAGGAAATTTCGCGTCCAGACGTCCTCGAACAACGTCATCGTGATTTGCTGCATCACGCGGGTCAGAAAATCCCAAAGCAGCACCGCGCCGAGCAGCGCCGGCACGAAATTGAAATCGGCATGCGAGACCGAATTGAGGTAGCGGGTGAGAAAGCCCCAGACCAAAATATCGATCGCGACAAAGATGAAGATGGGAAAGATGCGCTGCGGACTGCCGCGATAGAGGTAGAACATCCGCAAGACGATGGCGCCGATGCGCGAGGCGTTCATCGGCTGCTCCCATGCAGCGCCTCTTGCGCGACGTTGACGAACAAATCGTCGAGACTTTCCGCGCCGTGCTCTTTGGGCAGCGTCTTCGGATCGCCCTCGAGCACGATCCGCCCGTGCGACAGGAACAGCACCCGATCGCAGACCGCCTGCACCTCGTACATGTTGTGGCTCGTCCACAACACGCCGCAGATTCCATTATCGACGAACTTGGCGATGCCGGCGCGAATGTCGCGCGCGTTCGAGGGATCGATCGAGGCGGTCGGCTCATCGAGCAGAAGCAGCCGTGGCTGGTTGAGCATCGCCTTGGCGAGGCTGAGGCGCGTCTGCTCGCCGGACGACAGAACCCCCGCCTTGGTCCGCCGGTAACGCACGAGATCATAGACCTTGAGCAGCTTCTCGATTCGCGCCGAGAGATCTCGGACGGCGTAGAGCATGCCAAACACGCGCAAATTCTGCTCGACGGTGAGATTGCCGGGCAGCGGCGCGTAGACGGCGGCGAAGTTGGTGCAAGATAAAGCTTTGGTGCGGTCGGCTGCGAGGTCGACGCCCTCGATCTCGATCCGGCCGGCGCTCGGCTCGAGAACGCCCAGGATCATATTGATCGTCGTCGTCTTGCCCGCGCCATTTGGGCCAAGCAAGCCGACAATCTCGCCCGGCGCGACGTGAAAGCTGACGCCGTCCACCGCCCGCAGGTCGCCGAACGACTTTTCCAGGCGCTCGACCTTAAGGACGCAGGGAACAGGCGGAATCATGCCGCGTCGTATCAGGCGGCCCGGAGGGCGCGTCAAGCCGCGGCTGAAAGGTGAGCCTGCATGACGCGCCCGCCATAGGGCCTCACGGCTGCCCGCTGGAGCATAATTGTAAAGATCGGGCGAGGGATCCGTAGGCTTGTTCGGAGGCGGTTTGTTGCCGGCCCGCAGGACGCCATCAGTCGACGACGTTAACCGGCCAAAGGGCCTTCAAGGAGATCGAGCGTGAACAGTTCCTGCGGCCTGCCGACGCCGCGCAGCGCAAAGCGCCCCACGGACGCGAAGGTGTGCGGATGCTCGGAGCAGGATTCCGCGAACGCCGCCGAGAGGAGGATCGGCTGATCCACTGACCGGCACATGGCGGCAATGCGGCTCACCTCGTTGACCGCCGGTCCGACCACGGTGAAGTCGAGGCGCTCCTTGCTGCCGATGTTGCCGTAGAAGACCTCGCCGAAATGGAGGCCGAGATACATTTCGGTCGAAGGCAAGCCTTTTTCGAACCGGCGCGCGTTCAAGGCGGCGACCGCCTTGCGCGCGGCGCCTGCGGCGTCGAGCGCGGCCGCGCAAGCACGACTGCGTTCCTCGGCAGGGAAGATCGCAAGCACGCCATCGCCGATCAGCTTCAGGACATCGCCGGAATGCTGGTGGATCGACGAGACGATGGCCTCGGCATAGTCGTTGAGAAGCGGAATGATCTCCTCAGGCGGAGAGGTGTCGGAGATGCGCGTATAGTTGCGCAAATCGCTGAACCACAAAACCGTATTGATCCGGTCCGCGACGCCGCGCTCGATGCGGCCGCGCAGCACCCGCCGGCCGGCGTCGCGTCCGAGATAGGTCTCGACCAGCGTCTCGGCGATGCGAGCCAGAGAGACAGCTTTGATCGCAAGCCCGAGGAAGGGCGAGAGCCGCTTCAGCGCGCCGAGCTCATCATCGCTGAATCCATCGGCTCGATCCGTCGTCCAATAGGAATACACACAATCCATCTCGCCGATCGCGCCGTCTTCGGCGAAGCGGTTGATGATCGCGACATAGTCTGTGAACTTCGCCTCACGAAACTCCGCGAAGGAAGGGAATTCAGCTTCGGTCTCCGCGGTCACACGAAGGCGCAACACCGATTCGCCGCTGTTCAAAAGCCGGTAAAGAGGGCTTGTCCGCCACCGTTCCGCCGCCTCCCCCTCGGCGGTTCGCCCGTATTCGGTCAGCGTCGCGTCCGGCTTTTCCTTTTCCCAGCGAAACGCCCGCCCCTCGTGAATGGGGTGGAGCGTGTCGATGAGCATCATCACGCGCGCAAGCGGCAATCCGCCGGCGACGGCGCGGCTGCAAAACCCTTCGACGAGCGCAGTCTCGGTCCGTCCCTCAAGCCCCGCTTTCGCGAGCCAGGTCGCAAGCTTGGCGATCTCGGCTTCGGTCATGGGACGATCATAGTTGGTCTGGGACGCGAGGCCAACGCGCGGCGCCCGATGCGGCAGAGGACTGCGCCCCGGCCACGCCATAAGTACAACAGGTCAGCATTGTTACGGCCTTGTGCTTCCGTATTGGAGTCGCTATTTGACCTGCACAGACCGGGATCGCGAAGAACCTCTATTGAGGCTCAGATACGGGGGGAACGATCGGCGTTTCGCCAAGAACGAGGGTCGTGGCAGCGGGGCGAGCGGCGTCTCTCTTTGCCCCGGCGTCGACCTTGCCGAAGCCCGTGTTCGCATTGACGCGACCCAATTTTCCAAAGGAGTTTTTGATGTCCCTTCGCCTCAACGACACTGCTCCCGACTTCACCGCCGAAACAACGCAGGGCAAGATCAACTTTCACGAGTGGATCGGCGACAAGTGGGCGATCCTGTTTTCCCATCCCAAGGACTTCACCCCGGTCTGCACGACCGAACTCGGCTACATGGCCAAGATCGAGCCTGAGTTCACCAAGCGCAACGCCAAGCTCATCGGCTTGAGCATCGACCCGAGCGAGGCCCATGCGCGCTGGCTCGCCGACATCGAGGAGACGCAAGGCGCGAAGGTGAACTACCCGATCATCGCCGACCATGATCTCGAGGTCTCCAAGCTTTACAACATGCTGCCGGCCGAAGAGCCGGGCACGTCGGAGGGCCGGACCGCGGCGACAAACCAGGCCGTGCGCACGGTCTATCGTCATCGGCCCCGACAAGAAGATCAAGCTCCTGCTGGCCTATCCGATGACCACGGGCCGCAACTTCGACGAGATCCTGCGCGTGCTCGATTCCATGCAGCTCACCGCGAAGCACAAGGTGTCGACGCCGGTGAACTGGAAGCACGGCGAAGACGTCATCATTGCCGGCTCAGTCAACGACGACGACGCCAAGAAGCTGTTCCCAGAAGGCTGGCGCTCGCCGAAGCCCTATATCCGGATCGTCAAGCAGCCGGTCTGAGGCCGACGCTCGCGTCCGCTTCGCTAATGAGATCGTCAGCTTCGCTCAGAGCAGCGTAAGAATTTGATAGCGTGCGGGTCGGCCGGCGTGGGCCGACCCCAAGCGGGCAGAGGGCAATGCGGATTTGGCAGTTCGTCACTCTGGCGCTTGTCAGCGCCTTTCCGTTCTCGCTGAGATCGGCGCAGGCCGATGACGCGGCCGTCACCGCGCAACTGCAGCAGATCCTTGACGCTTATGTCAAAGAGCGCGGGCCGATCGAGGGGCTTTCCGGCGCCGCATTGCAGGTGGATCGTGGCGCGGGCAAACCGATCCTTGCGCTCTATGCCGGCGACAACGGGCTCAGCGACAAAAAGCCGATCGGCCCCGATACGTTGTTCGACATCGGCAGCAACACCAAGGAATTCACGTCCGCGCTGATCCTCAAGCTCGAAGCCGCTGGCAAGCTCAGGCTCGATGACACGATCGGGCGTTGGCTGCCGCAATATCCGGCGTGGAAGGATGTAACGATCCGCTCGCTGCTTCAGATGACGAGCCCGATCCCGAACTACTCGGAGACGATCGCCATCGGCGAGATCGAGGTCGCCGACCTCCACCATCAGTTCAGCGCCAAGGATCTGATCGGTTTTGTCGATCCCGCCAACGGCAAGCATTTTCCGCCGCGCACGGGATGGTTCTATTCCAACACCAATTACATTCTTGCCGGCCTGATCATCGAGGCGGCTTCCGGCATGAACTACGAGCAGGCGCTGACGACGATGATCCTGGAGCCGCTCGGGCTGCACGACACGTACTACGCCGACGGATCCCATCCCGGGCCTGCGGCTGCGGGTCCCGTGATGTCGCGTGTGCCTCGCGCGCTCTACATGCTGCAGGACTGCCTCAGTTACCAGCCGGAGCCTTGCAAGGTATCGACGCTCGCGCCGCTGATCGGCAAGGACATGCGGATGCAGAACCGATCCTGGGCGGCAGAGGCGGGCGCCATCATCTCGACCCCACACGATCTCGGCTTATGGATTCGCGCTCTCTTCGAGAAGCGCGTCATTCCCGCAAAGCAGCTCGATGAGATGACGACGCTGGTCTCGAACAAGACGGGCCTGCCTCTTCAAGAGGTCTCCGCCGATGAACCGGTCGGCTTCGGTCTGGGCCTCGGCCGCTTCCATCGAAAGGAGCTTGGCGGCGCCTATTGGTTCTACGAGGGCGAAACGCTCGGCTTCCGGACGATCTTCGCCTATTGGCCGCAGGACGATCTTCTCATCACCGGGTCGGTCAACAGCCGGCCGCCGAACGGCGAGGACAAGTTCGGCCCAGTCGTGATCGGCGGAGCCTTCACGGCCTTGCATGAGGCCGCGCCGCCAGAGAGTGCTTCTCAACCCACCGCAAAATAACTATAATGGCCGGTAAAGACAGCCGCTCGTACGACTGCACGACGGGGAGGCCGCATGATCTTCCGGCAATTGTTCGACAGCGTCTCGAGCACCTATAGCTATGTCCTCGCCAGCCGGCGCGGCGGCGAAGCGCTCATCATCGATCCGGTGCTGGAGAAGGTCGACCGCTATCTCAAGCTGATGGAGGAGCTCGATC
Organism: uncultured Alphaproteobacteria bacterium; assembly: GCA_963702825.1. Taxonomy (GTDB): domain Bacteria; phylum Pseudomonadota; class Alphaproteobacteria; order Rhizobiales; family Beijerinckiaceae; genus Roseiarcus. Next base: position 17,077 of record CAVPEE010000008.1, on the reverse strand, counting down.
TCAAGCTCGTGAAGGCGGTCGACACGCATTTGCACGCCGACCACATCACCGGACTTGGCGCGCTGCGCGACCGAACGCGCTGCATCACGGTCATGGGCGAGCAGAGCAACGTCGACGTCGTGTCCATGCGGATTGCCGACGGCGACACGCTTGGCGTCGAGGGCGTGAGCCTCGATGTGCTCTACACGCCCGGCCACACCGACGATTCCTACAGCTTCCATTTCGGCGATCGCGTGTTCACCGGCGACACGCTGCTCATCCGGGGCACCGGCCGCACCGACTTCCAGAACGGCGATTCCCGCGCCCAATATGAGAGCCTGCAGCGCCTGATGCGGCTGCCGGAAGAGACGCTGGTCTTTCCCGCGCACGATTACAAAGGCGACACGGTCAGCACCATCGGCGAGGAAAAGCGCTTCAACCCGCGCCTTCAGGTTCGCGACGCCGACGACTATGCGAAGCTGATGGAGAGCCTGCATCTGCCCAATCCGAAAATGATGGACGTCGCCGTTCCCGCCAACATCCATCAGGGGCTGCATCAGGAGGATGTGGCGCGCAAGGGCTGGGCCTTTTCGGCTGAGGATGCGAAGGGGCTTCTCGGGCGCCCGGACGTCGCGCTGATCGACCTGCGCGAGAAGCGGGAACGGGAGCGGACCGGCGCCATTCCGGGCTCGCTTCATGCGCCCTATGGCGAGCTTCAGGACAATATCGGCGAGGGCGGCCTCATTCACGAACTCGCACGGTCAGGCAAGACGATCGTCTTCTATTGCGCATTCGGCGAGCGATCGGCGATGGCCGTTCAGGCGGCCCAGGATCAGGGGCTCGCGACGAGCCGCCACATCGAGGGCGGAATGTCCGCCTGGACGAAGGCCGGCGGCGCGACGCATTGACCTTGGTCGGGGCTTGAGCTTAGCGAAGACAAGACGTCAGCGGGAGATCTCAGTGCCCAAGATCAAAGTCAACGACATCACGATGAATTACGAGACCCAAGGGTCGGGCGAGCCGCTTGTGCTCATCCCTTACCTTGCCGCCGACAACGCCTGTTACGCCTTCCAGGTCGCCGACTATTCCAAGCATTTCACCTGCATTTCGCTTGATCCGCGCGGCGCCGGCGAGACCGACAAGCCGGACGGAGCCTATTCGACCGAATTGTTCGCCGACGACGTCGCCGCCTTCATGGCTGCGATCGGCGTCGAGAAAGCGCATGTGAGCGGCCTGTCGCTGGGCGGCGCGATTGGCCTGTGGCTCGCCAGCAAGCACCCCGAGCGGGTCAAGACGCTGTCGCTGCATTCCTGCTGGCCGAAGAGCGACCCGTTTCTGAAGGTCGTCGTGGGGAATTGGCAAATCATCGCCAAGGGTCTCGGCAGCGTCCAGGAGATGATCATCCAGGGGATCTTTCCCTTCTGCTTCACGCCGGAGCTTTACTCGGCCAAGCCCGAATATCTCGAGCAACTTGCCGCCTTCGTGCGCAGCCGGCCAAAACAGCCGGTCGACGCCTTCCTCCGTCAGTCGGACGCCGTCATCGCCCATGACGCGCTTGCGCCAGCTCGGCAAGATCAAAGCGCCGACGCAAATCACGTTCGGCAGCCACGATATTGTCACCTCGACCCGGTTCGTGGAGCCGTTCCGGAGCGGCATCAAGAATAGCGAGCTCGTCATCTTCGAGATGTGCGCGCACGCCCCGATCTACGAGAACGTCAACGAGTTCAACGAAAAGACCTTAGCGTTTCTCAAGCGCCACATCGGTTAGGAAGCGTTCGGCCGCCGCACGAACGATAGGCGCCGTTGTGCGCGACTGGAGTCCGCGATGTCGCGAGCCGGCGTCCGGGACTTTTTCCCGTGACGCCGCGCCAATGGACAACCTGCGACCCCATGAATTTGCTAGACTTCTCATGACAACAACGCGATTATTCCCGTGATGTTCGGCAAATAATCGAGGCTGTGGCTCCAAAACTTCCCGTTTTCTCGTTCAGCCGACTCTTAGAGGCGCACACGCCGGGTTAGTTCGATGCTCGAGCATGACGAATTCAGCGCCGTCATTCGCTCGGGCTTCGCACCCGCCCAATAAGCGACCGAGGTAAAAGGGCAAGGATCCTGGGCGCTCACCATTCCCGCCGCCGTGGACTTCGATCCTTTGCCATCGCGCTTGCGATCGTTGCCGCTCCGTCCATCGCGGCAGCCGACGACGATGAGTCTCCCAAAGCAGGACCGCCAAGCAATCCGTTCTACGCGCTCGACACCAAAAACCTGTTCGGCTTCCTCGAGGGAGCGGACGTGGGCGAGAAGGGCGACCGGTCGCTCGAATTCGAGACCACTGGATCCTTCGGCGAGGCGCAGGGCCTCTACCGCTCGATCGAACAGGAATTCATCTTCGAAAACACGTTGACGGATTCGTTCGGACTCGAGCTCGGCGCGCATGTGCTTGGCCAGGATATCCGGCGCGTGTCCGAGCTGCCCGATTTCGTCGGCGTCAATTTCATGGGCGTCTCGGCCGAGTTCCGATACGTTGTCTGGCATCGGACCAAGGATGTTCCAATCCAGGTGACGATGACGGTGCAGCCTGAATACAATTCCATCGCCGAGGCTGGGCGGCAAGCCAACGATGTCACCGCGAGCTTCCGAGCCGTCGCGGACATCATATCCGGCGATCGGCGCCTTTATGGCGCGGTCAATCTTGTCTACGCGCCGGACGGCTCTCGGTTTCCGGGTCAGTTGTGGCAGGACACGGCCGTCCTTTCCGCGTCAGCCGCGCTCTCCTACCGCCTGACGCCCCCGCTGATGTTTGGCGCGGAAGCGGACTACGATCGCGCATACGGAGGCCTCGTTCCGCGCGGCTTCGAGGGGCAAGCGGTCTATTTCGGGCCGACGTTCCACTATCAGATCAACGAAAAGATCGATCTCTCGGCCGCCTTCCTCGCCCAAACGCCCGTCGGCCGCGTCGACTTCGAAGAATTCCCGCGCCAGCTCGCCAAGCTGAGGCTCGAAGTGGATTTCTGAACCGGAGGGCGATCGCGGGTGACACCGCCGCCAATCAGTCGAGATCGGCGCCGCTCGCTTGTCGGTTGCGCAACTCCTCGACCAGGACTCGCTCATTCTCCGAATAATCGATTGGCGTCGACACGAGATGCACGCCGCCGCTCAGAAACGCAGCTTCGAGCGCGGGCGCTAAGCCGTCCGCGCTCTCGACGCGACTTCCCTTCGCGCCATACGCCTTTGCGTAAGCCGTGAAGTCGGGGTCGCCAAAGGTCATGCCGTAGTCGGGGAACCCATCCACCGCCTGCTTCCAGCGGATCATGCCGTAGGCGTGGTCCACGAGCACCAGTACGACAAGATTGAGCTTGAGCCGCACCGCGGTCTCGAGCTCCTGCGAATTCATCATGAAGCCGCCATCGCCACAGACGGCGAGCACGCGGCGATTTGGATTGAGGCACGCGGCCATGATCGCCGACGGCAGGCCAGCGCCCATCGTGGCGAGCGCATTGTCGAGCAGAAGCGTGTTGGCGACATGGGTGCGGTAGTTGCGCGCAAACCAGATCTTGTACATGCCGTTGTCGAGGCAGACGATCCCGTCCTCCGGCATCACCTGGCGGACGTCGTGGACGATCCGCTGCGGCGTCGGCGGAAAGCGGCTTTCCTCCGCCCGGTCGGCGATGCGGGCAAGGATGTCCTCGCGCAAGCCGAGCAGCGCCTTCGCCTTCGGCAGCTTATGTTCAAGCCGATCGGCCAGGAGCGTGAGTGTGGGGCCGACGTCGCCGATGAGCTCGGCTTGCGGAAAGAACACCTCCTCCACCGTCGCCGGCAGATAGCCGACATGCAGCACCATCGGTCCACCCGACCCCATAAGGAACGCCGGCTTCTCCACTGTGTCGTGGCCGATGGTGATGATCAGATCCGCCCGATCGATCGCGCGATGGACGTAGTCGCGCTCCGACAGCGCAGCGGTGCCCATGTAGAGGTCCGAGCTCCCAGTGACGGCGCCCTTGCCCATCTGCGTGTTGAAGAACGGAATCTGCACCCGCCTGACGAAGTCCGACAGCGCATCGGAAAGCCGCGGCCGGCTCGCCGCTGCGCCCAGCATGATCAGCGGCCGCTCGGCGTTGATGATGAGCCCAGCCGCCCGATCGAGCGCGGCGCTGGACGCGATCGGCAAATCGATCGGATGGGGCGGGATCGGCGCCATGTCGGGCGCCGCCGCATGGGCGATGTCTTCCGGCAGTTCGAGATGAACCGGGCCCGGCCGCTCGAGCTGCGCGACGCGGAACGCCTCCCGCACCATGGTCGGAATGGTCGCGGCGCTCACGATCTGATCCGCCATCTTCGTCAGCGGCGTCATCGTCGAGACGATGTCGACGACCTGAAAGCCCGCCTGTTTGCGGCTCAAAATGCCCTTTTGCCCGGTGATCATCACCATCGGCATGGCGCCGAGCAGCGCGTAAGCCGCGCCCGTGGTGAGGTTGAGCGCGCCGGGGCCGAGCGTCGTGATGCAGACCCCGGGCTTGCCGGTGAGCCGCCCATGCGTCGCCGCCATGAAAGCCGCCGCCTGCTCGTGACGCGTCAGCACAAGCTCGATCTTCGAGCGGCGTAGCGCTTCGACCACGTCGAGATTTTCTTCGCCCGGCACGCCGAAGATTTGCCGCACGCCCTCGTTCTCGAGCGCGGAAACCATGAGTTCGGCGCCGTTCATGGGACGGGCTCCTTGCGCAAATCCCTGAGCTACAACGCTCGCGTATTCTTAGCCCATCAGCAACCGCATTCGCTTGAGCTACGGATCCGCGCTGTGAACGCCGGCGCTCTATCGCTTGGCGCCCGGTTTCGTTTATCGTCTGCCTCGCTGATCCAAGGAGGATACGATGGCCCGAACCGTCGCCGACCAGATGGTCGAGGTTCTCGCCGCCGCCGGAGTGAAGCGGGTCTATGGCGTTGTCGGCGACAGCCTCAATGGCTTCACCGACGCCATTCGCCGGCGCGGCGGCATCGAATGGCTGCATGTGCGCCACGAGGAGGTCGCCGCCTTCGCCGCTGGCGCCGACGCCCATGTCACTGGCGCCCTCGCCGTATGCGCCGGCAGCTGCGGCCCGGGCAATCTGCACCTTATCAACGGTCTTTTCGACTGCCAGCGCACGCGCGTGCCGGTGGTGGCGATCGCGGCGCAAATCCCCTCCGCCGAGATCGGTTCGCACTATTTCCAGGAGACGCATCCCGAGCGCCTCTTCCAGGAGTGCTCGAGCTATTGCGAGCTCGTGTCGAGTCCGGAGCAGATGCCGCGTGTGCTCGAGATCGCGGTGCGCCGGTCGATCCTGGAGCGTTGCGTCAGCGTCGTCGTCGTTCCCGGCGACGTGGCGCTGAAACCCGCCGTTCCGGCGCCCGCGCCAAAGCTGGCCGGACTGGCGCCGGCCGACCCGGTAATCGCGCCATCGGACCAGTCGCTCGGCGAGCTGGCGGAGTTCATCGACCTGGCTGAGCGCGTCACGCTTCTTTGCGGCAGCGGCTGCGCGGGCGCGCACGCCGAGCTCATGCAATTTGCGGAAGCGGTGAAGGCGCCGATCGTTCACGCCATGGGCGGCAAGGACCATGTCGAATGGGAGAACCCCTATGACGTCGGCATGACCGGGCTGATCGGCTTTTCCTCCGGCTATTACGCCATGGAATCCTGTGACGCGCTTTTGATGCTCGGCACGGATTTTCCCTATCGGCCGTTCTATCCCACGGAGGCCCGTGTCGCTCAGGTCGACATCCGTCCGCAAGCGATCGGGCGCCGCGTCCACGTCGACCTCGGCATTGTCGGGCAGGTCGGGCCGACGCTGCGCGCGCTCATGCCCCGCATCAAGGTCAAGAGCGACCGGCGCCATCTCGACAAGGCGCGGACGCACTATGCCAACGCCCGCAAGAGCCTCGACGAACTCGCGACCGGCCGTCCGGGCGGCCGGCTGCATCCCCAGCACCTCGTGCGCGTCATCAACGAGAAGGCGGCCGACGACGCCATCTTCACGCCCGACGTCGGCCTGCCGATCGTCTGGGCCGCGCGCTATCTTACGATGAACGGCAAGCGGCGGCTGATCGGCTCGTACTGGCACGGCTCGATGGCGAATGCGATGCCGCAGGCCATTGGCGCACAAGCCGCCTCGCCCGGTCGGCAGGTGATCTCGCTCTCCGGCGACGGCGGCTTCACCATGCTGATGGGCGATCTCTTGAGCCTCAGTCAGCTCAAGCTGCCGGTCAAAGTGTTCGTGTTCAACAATGGCTCGCTCGGATTCGTCGCCCTCGAGCAGAAATCGACCGGCTTCCTCCCGATCGGCACCGATCTCGTCAATCCGAATTTCGCTCAGATGGCGGAAGCGATCGGCATCAAGGGCATACGCATCGAGGACCCCAAGGATGTGGAGGCGGCCGTCGCCGAAGCGCTCGCCCATCCGGGTCCCGTTGTGGTTGATGCGGTCGTGGCGCGCGAGGAGCTCGCCATGCCGCCGTCCGTCACCCTCGAGATGGCGAAGGGCTTCACGCTCTATATGCTGAAGGCGATCTTAAGCGGACGGGGCGACGAGATCGTCGAGCTCGCGCGCACGAACTTGCGGCGGTAAGCGCGAGCGGCGGCGCTCAGGCCGTGAGCAATCGCTCCGCCGCCTGACGCACGCGAAGCGCAACCGCCTCTTCTCCTTCCGCCGCAGCCATGGCGGTCATCGGAACCTCCAGCGCCACCGGGATGTCCTGAGGCATATGACTCAGGATGCGCTTGATATCGATGCCGCCCTCACCAGGCGGCAGGCGCTCCACGCGGCCGGCGTGCAGCAGCTCTTCGGTCGTATAGCTCGCCTGCACCGGCGCGTCGGCGACGTGGACGAAGGGCAGGCGCGATGGGGAAATCCGGTCGAGGTCATCAAGCCTGCTCGCCGATCGGTCGAAGTGAAGCGTGTCCACCAGGATCCCGAGCGCGGGACGCTCGGCCGCCTCGACGATTCTCACCGCCGCGCCGAGATCGGGAACCACTGTCCACGGAAAGAACTCGAGCACCGCGCGCAGTCCATATCGCGAAGCCAGGTCGCTGATCGCGGCCAGCCGGTCCGTGAGCCGGCTGAGATCGGGGTCGTAGGCGGACGTAATCATGTATCTGGCGTTCAGCTCCGCCCCGGCCGCCGCAAAGGGCTCGAGCGAACTGACGTCGATCTCCGGCGTGATCCTGACGAACTCGATATCAAGAACGCCGACGCCAGTCGCCGCCATTGCGGCCTTGGCGGCCCGCATCAACGGCTTGTCGTCCATCAGCGGATAGGCAGGGGTTATTTCCGTTCCTCCGATCAGACGCAAGCCCAACCGTGTCGTAGCCCGTGCGGGCGGCGACCTCGATCACCTGCGGGGGGCTAAGGTGGATCACCGTCAAATGCGCAAGCGAAAACTTCGGTTTCACGGCTAGCCTCCGCCTGACGCTCAGGTCACCTCGCGCGCCGCATGCGACGCGTGGCTATCGCCGCGTGCCTTATCTTCGTGCTGGACAAGATTCAGTCCCTTGATCATGCATCTGAGAGTTCACTTGAGCTGGATAATTATAGTCGCACCACCATCCGACATAGCAATAAGCCACGTCCCTGGTGCAGGCGTACCCGGGAACGGTACCGCCGCAATCGGCATAATCGAAGCTGTAGTTGCCCGATTCTTTCCCGGTGGCCAGCAGAGTCTGGCCATGCTTCCTGATATGATCCTGGACCTGAGCGCAGGTCATGGTGAGCGAATTGGGGGTGGATGCGGCTGAAGCCCGACCCGAAGAATCGGCGCAAACGCCCACGACGAAGACAGCCGCCAAAAGCATTGGCGTGAAATTTTTCATCCCGGATCCCTGATTTTTGAGTGCGGAATTGGCCGCGATCGCGCGTGCCGAAATTCCTCGCGGAGCGACCGCCTGAGCGCTCGCCGTCGCCATTGAAGATCAAGCGTTATTCCGGAACGGCCGTAAAAATTCGATACCGGTTGCGGGGGCTCGTCGTAAGGAAAGTGTAAAGTTGGGTCCAAGCGCTCGATTCGGCGCTTAAGCATCCTTAAAGCAGAGCCCGCAAGTTGTGGCCTTTGCCTGCGCCGGAGTCGCAATGCGGTCTTGCCTGCTCGCTCTTGTTTTGCTCCTCCTGCCCGCTTCCGCGCTGGCCGGCGTCAAGGAGACGATCGCGACGCTCGCTCCCTCGGCGACCGTGCTTGTGGTGGATTCCAAGGGCAATGAGCTCATCGCCCAAAACGCCGACACACCCTTCGTCCCGGCGTCCGTCACCAAGATCGTCACGGCGTGGCTGGCGCTAGAGGTTCTGGGCGCCGACTACCGCTTCGAAACCCGCTTCTACCTCGACGCCAAACGGGTGCTCTATGTTAAGGGCGGCGGCGATCCTTACCTGATCTCGGAGGAGCTGGCGCCGCTCGCGACGGAACTGGTCGCGAAGATCGGCAAGGCGCCGATCACGGGCCTCGTGGTTGACGCCAGCTACTATCCTTCGAACCTACGCATCCCGGGCATCGAGGATGATGACACGGCTTACGACGCGCTGAATTCGGCGCTGGGGGTGAATTTCAACACGATCTACGCGGAGCGCATCGGCAATAAGGTGCGCTCCGCGGAGGAGCAGACTCCGATCACCCCGCTCGCGATCGCTCGGTTCCGCGCCAAGGGCCCCCCGGACGGAGAAGGCCGCATCAGTCTTGGCCAGGACCCTACGGTCGGCCTCCGATACGCCGGCGAGCTGATCGCCGCATTCATCCAGCGGGCCGGCGGCAACGTGAAAGGCGAAATCTCGATTGGAACCGTGCCCAAGGGCCTGGAGCCGATCACCGTTCACCGACAGTCGCGCACGCTCTCGGAGATCCTGGTCGGACTCCTCCTCGACTTCGAACAATTATACCGCCAACCAGGTCTTCCTGGAGATCGGCGGCCATGAGCTAGGCGGGCCGGTCAGTCTCGAGAAGTCGCTTGAGGTCGCGAACACAGATGCTCGCCGCGCACGGCCTTGCTGAGGCCATCCATCTCGAGGAGGGCTCCGGCATCAGCCGCGATACAAGGTTCACGGCGCGCGGTCTCGCCAAGATGCTCGAGCTCTTCGCGCCCCATGCCGACCTGCTCCATGGCCATGACGGCGGCTTGAACAAGAGCGGAACCATGGACGGAATCCGCACGCTCGCCGGCTATGCCGACACCTCCACCCACGGACGGGTCCGTTTCGTAATCTCGCTCGCGAGCAATGACGAGACGCGCTTCCAGCTGCTCCAGGCAATCAAGGCCGGGCTATAACCAATCCTTCGTCGCCGTCAGGAAAAACAATGACCGAATATCCTTTCACCGCCCAGGATCTTGAAGCGCTCAAAGCCTGGGACACGCCAACGATCTGCAACGGGCTCGAGATCGTCTCGCCCGAGAGGCGGGTCATAGGCTTCACCGTCGAGCCCATGGTCGTCGTCGACCGCAAGCTGCCGCCGATCGTTGGTCTCGCGCGGACAGGCATGATCCGGGCGAAGGAGCCGCCGCGCGGGCCCATCCCTCCGCGGGAAGATTGGTACGACTATGTGGCGGCGGGGGCCATGCCGACGATCGCAATCATCCAGGACGTGGACGACCGGCCGGGCTTCGGGGCCTTTTGGGGCGAGGTGCAAACGACCGTGCACGCCGCCCTCGGCGTTAAGGGCTGCGTGACCAACGGCTCGTTCCGCGACATCGACATGCTCGCGCCTGGCTTCCAGATCGTCGGCGGCCGCATCGGGCCAAGCCATGCCCATGTGCACATGGTGCAGATGAAATGCGACGTGACCATTTTCGGCATGCTTGCGCGCCACGACGACGTGATTCACGCCGACGTGCATGGCGCGGTCGTCATCCCGGCGGAGGCTGTGCGCGCTTTGCCCAAGGCGATCGACCTGCTGACCCGGCGCGAGAAGGTGATCCTCGACCGGGCCCGCGCTCCCGGCTTCACGAGCCGCGACATGCGCGAGGCGCTCAGCCAATCTCGCGAAATCCACTGATCGACAGCTTGGCGCGGCGCACGGCGCGCGCTCCGATGCGTGACAATGCGCGTTCCAAAGAGGCCCAGAGATGAACACGTCGGCCCCAAGAATCGGCCTCAGCGCCGACCTGTTCAATGCGAAGGGCGAGCCCATGTTCGGCGCCGGGCCGCTGTCGCTGCTCTCAGACGCAGGGCTCGCCTGGGATGTCGTCCCGACGCATCAGGGGCGCCTCGCTCCATCGGCTTTCACGGACTACGAGGCGCTGATGATCGGCGGCTCGCGCGTCTCCGACGCGGAGCTCGCCGCCGAGAGCGGAAAGCTGCGCGTCATCGCTCGCAATGGCGTGGGCTACGACGCGGTCGATACGCAGGCGCTGTCCGGCCATGGAATTCTTCTCACCAACACGCCTCTAGCCGTGAGGACCCCTGTCGCCACCACCGCGGTCGCTTTCATCCTGGCGCTGAGCCTGCGGCTTCCCGTCAAATCGCGACTGGCGCGCGAAGGCCGATGGAGCGAACGCGCGGATCATCCTGGCGTCGGATTGCCGGGGCGCACGCTTGGCATTGTCGGGCTTGGCGGCATCGGACGAGAGCTCGTCCGATTGATGCAGCCCTACGGGATGACAATTCTGGCCGCCGATCCTCACATCGACAAGGAAGCCGCGGCGCAAGCGGGCGCCGAGCTCACTGAACTCGACGATCTCCTCAAGCTTTCGGATTTCGTCGTTGTCGCCTGCCTCTTGAACGAGTCGACGAGGCGGCTCCTGAACGCCGACCGTCTGCGCCTGATGAAACCGTCCGCCTATCTCATCAACGTCGCGCGCGGGCCGATCATCGACGAAGCGGCGCTGATCGAGACTCTCGCCCAAGGCCGAATCGCGGGCGCGGCGCTGGACGTTTTCGAGCGCGAACCGCCCGACACCGCCAATCCTCTGCTCGCGATGGACAATGTCATTTCGACCGCGCATTGCCTGTGCTGGACAGACACATTCGTGGAAGCGGTCGGCAACGACGCGATCTCCGGCATCATCGACGTTCTGAACGGCCGCCTGCCTCCCTTCGTGGTCAATTCAGACGCGAAAGCCCACGCCCGCGTTCAAAGCTGGATTCGGGCGGAATGAGCCCGTGCTAAAAGCCCTGGTCCTGCGCGGAAATGTAGCCCCGGTTCCAGGTCGGCGTGATCAGGACGTCGTTGAGGCACACGCGCGGCGGCAGGCAGGCGATATAGCGAATGAGATCGCCGAGGTCCTCCGACTGCAGCATCCGCGCCTTGTCCTCGTCGCTCACGGGAACTGGACGCTTGGCGAGGATCGGCGTCGCCACCTCGCCCGGCGAGAGCGCCGTGGACCGAATGCCGTTCCGGCATTCCTCCATGTTGATGCTATGGCTCAGAGCGACGACGCCGTGCTTGGCGGCGATATAGCCGACGCCGGGTTGCGTGCTCACGAACCGCCCGGCGATCGAGGCGATGTTGATGATCACGCCGTCCTTCTGCTTGCGCATGATCGGCAGCGCCGCGATCGCGCCATGAAAGGCGGTCGATAGGTTCGCGCGGATGAGCTCGTCGACCCCGGCGGCCGTCAGGCGCTTCCAGCTTCGATCCGGGATGTTGGAACCCGCGTTGTTCACCAGAATGTCGAGGCGGCCGAATTCCTTTTCGATCGCTTCCGCAATCCGGGCCGCGTCCTCAGGGCGAGACATGTCCCCAGTGTGGACGCGCGCCGCTCCGCCGCTCTTTTCGATCCGGGCCGCGACCGCGTCGAGCGGCTCTTTTCGCCGGCCGGTCAGCATCACGGTCGCGCCTTCCTCGGCGAGCGCGAGCGCCCCGGCTTCGCCGATGCCGCTTCCAGCGCCCGTGACCCAAGCAACCTTGCCCGTCAGCCGCTTCATGGACTCCCCTCCCCTTCACAAGAACCGCGTCCCCCATGACAGAGCCTCGGCTTTACGGCAACGCGGCGCTTGACATCCGTACCAAGTGGTTGGTATGGGTAGATACCCGCAAACAGACACGTTCATGCAGCATCAACACGAATCCAAGACCAAGCTTCTCGACGCAACCCTCAAGGTCGTGCGCGCCAAGGGCTATAGCGCGACCCGGATCGAGGACGTCTGCGCCGAAGCCGGACTGACCAAGGGAAGCTTCTTCCATCACTTCAAGAGCAAGGAAGATCTGGCGCTGTCGGCGGTCGCGCATTGGGATGCGACGACAGCGGCCTTCTTCGCCACGGCGCCATACCACGACGCCGCGGACCCGCTCAGCCGCGTGATTGCTTACATCGAGTTTCGCAAAGCGATCCTGACCGGCGACCTACCCGACTTCACCTGCTTTCTCGGCACGATCGTTCAGGAGGCCTACCGGACGCATCCCGATCTCGGCGCCGCCTGCGAGCGCAGCATGAGCGGCCACGCCAAGACGCTCGAAGCCGACATTCGCGCGGCGATGCGCGAGCACGGCGCCACTGGAGGTTGGACGCCCGAGAGCCTCGCCTTGCACACCCAGGCGGTGATCCAGGGCAGCTATATCCTCGCCAAGGCGAAGGGAAGCGCCGCAGCGGCGGCCGAAAGTCTCGATCATTTGCGACGCTACATAGAGTTGCTGTTCCAGGCGCCGCGCAAATCGGACTTTGGCGCAAAAGGCAGGCCGCATTAGCCGAAGTCGTTCAGTGGGCGCCCGCTCCTGCAGCGACCTGCGGCTTGCGGGCGAGGAGCAGCGAGATGGCGGCGATGGCGAGCAGGACGCCAATGACGGCGAAAGCGTCGCTGAAGGCCATGATCAAAGCTTGCCGCCTGACCGCGGCGCCGAGCGCGACAATGGCCTTGGCCATCGCGGCCGCATGATCCGACACGCCGTGCGCCATGAAGTAAGAGGTCATCTGATCGAGCCGGCTCCGCACCTCGTCCCGCGTCAGCGTGATCGACTGGCCGATGATGTTCGAGTGGAACTGCTCGCGCTTGGTGAGGATCGTGCCGAGCGTCGCGGTGCCGATCGCGCCGCCCAGGTTCCGCATCATGTTGGATAGGCCCGACGCGGCGCCGGCGTCTTTCGGCGCGATGCCGGCCGTGGTGACGGCGCTGACCGGCGTGATGACCAAAGCCTGGCCGATGGCGCGCACGATATTCGGCAGGAAGAACTGATCGCCGGCGTTGTCGAACGACAAGCTCGTGTTCATGAAGCAACTCGCGGCGAAGATCGCGATCCCCACGAAGCCGAGATAGCGCGCGTCGAACCGCTTCATCAGCATCGGCACGAGCGGGATCAGCATGAGTTGCGGCAGACCGGTCCAGGCGAGCACGTTGCCGATCTGCTCGGCGTTGTAACGCTGCACCTGGCCGAGATATTGCGGCAGGATGTAAACCGAGCCGAACAGCGCAAATCCTATGAGCGTGTTGGCCAGCACGCCGATGCCGAAATTGCGTTGTTTGAGGAGCCGCAGGTTGACCAGCGGCTTCGCCACCTTGAGTTCGATCACGACGAACGCGGTCAGAAACACGGCTGCGATGATGGCGAGCCGCAGGATGAACGGCGACGCGAGCCAATCGTCCTTGTTGCCTTCCTCGAGCACGGTCTGAAACGCCGACAACCCGATCGTCATGGCGAAGATGCCGGCCCAGTCGCCCTCCTTGAGGAGGCTGAGCCGCATGGGGCTCGCCTCGAGCGTCAGCGCAAGGGCGACGACCATAATAAGGCTCGGCAGGGCGTTGATGTAGAAGATCGTCTGCCAGCCATAGTTCTCCGTCATGAAGCCCCCGATAGTCGGCCCGATGGCGGGCGCGAAGGTCACCGCGAGAGCGAAGATCGCGAGCCCGATCGGCTGCTGGTGCTTGGGCAGTTTGGTCAGCACCATCGTGAAGGCCACGGGGATCAGAATCCCCCCGGTAAAGCCCTGGAGGCCGCGCATCACGATCATCGACCCGAGATCATGGGTGAAGGAGCAAGCGATCGAGAACAGCGGGAACAGGATCGCGTTCGCGAGCACATAGCGGCGAAACGAGAACACCCGGCTCATGTAATCGGTGAGCGGGATCACCACGATCTCGCCGATGAGATAGGCGGTCGACACCCAGGCGCCGTTGTCGACGCCAGTGCCGATGCCGCCCTCGATATCGAGCAGCGAGGCGTTGGTGATCTGGATGTTGAGGATCGCCATGAAGGCGCCGATCATGCCGGCGAGGACGGCGATCCAGTCGCGGGTGCTTGCGCCCGCAGGACGCGTGGCCGACGGAATGGTGGTAGGCATGAGGGAAACCTCAGTGCGGGCTTGAACAGGCCCTGATCATTCGCTCCGCGCGGCGCTTATTTGGGTAGCGGCGGTGGTGTCGATGCTGGGCTCGACCGACATGCCCGGACGAAGATCGCCCGAGCGCTCGCTCTCGGGGTCGAGCGTGATCTTCACCGGAATCCGCTGCACGACTTTGGTGAAGTTGCCGGTCGCGTTGTCGGGCGGCAGGAGCGCGAAAGTCTGGCCGCTCGCCGGCGCCATGCTGTCGACATGGCCGTGGAAGACGCGGCCCGGAAACATGTCCACTTCGATGGTCGCGGGCTGGCCGCGCTTCACGTCGGTGAGCTGCGTTTCCTTGTAGTTCGCGACCACATAAGCCGCGTCGGTCGGGACGACGGACATGAGCTGCGTGCCGGCCTGGACGAATTGGCCGACGCGGAGCGTGCGGTTGCCGACGGTTCCGTCGACTGGGGCGACGATCGTCGTGTAGCTCAAGTTGAGCTCCGCCTGATGCTCGGCCGCCTCTTCGTGGGCGAGCGCGGCTTGCGCCTGCGCCGTCTGCGCTTTGATCACGTCGAGCTGCTTCTTCATCGATTGAAGCGTGCCGGTGTCGCGCTCGATGCTGGCGCGGGCGGACCCGATCTTGGCGGCGGCGTTCTGGGCGTTCTGGACCGAGCCATAGCCGCTGGTGGCGAGATCGCCGTAGCGCTTGTTCTCCTGTTCCGCGAAGATCGCGTTCGCCTGATCGACCGCGACGGAGCCCTTGGCCGTGTCGATCAGTGCGTTCTGCGTTTCAACCGCGCCCTGCTGACTGTCGATCAAGGCTTGAGCCGCGAGCACGTTCGCTTTGGCTTCGTCGAGCGCGACCTTGTAGTCGCGGTCGTCGATGCGGGCCAGCACCTGCCCGGCTTTGACGGTTTCGTTGTCCTGAACCAGCACATCGACAAGATAGCCGGAGACCTTCGGCGCGATGGTGACATTGTCCGCCTGCACATAGGCGTCGTCGGTCGAGACGTGGAAGCGGCCGACCGTCCAATAGTCGTATCCGTACCAACCCGCAGCGCCGATCGCCGCGAGACCAGCGCCCACCATCAGGACTCGGCGGATTCCAGATCGGGGCTTGGCGGGAGCGGCGGCGGGAACCTGCGCGTCGGACGTCGGGCTCGCCGGCGGAACGGGGCTTGCTCGGCTGCATTCGGCGCAGCCTCCTCGGCGGAGATCTCCCGCTCAGCTCCAAAGGGTCCAGGATGCTTGGTCACGACGCTCCCCCGCTGCACGCCAGCTGTCATCGACGCACGATTGAATAAGGAAACTTGCCGGTACCACAAATAACCCCTAGATTTGTCCTGTCAAGGAGGTCAAGGAGAATTGATGAGCGACGTCATGGAGCCGCAGCGGCGGCAAAGGGGGCGCCCCCAGGTTCGGTCGGACGAGGCGACCCGTCACCTGATCGCCGAGGCGGCGCGCGGCGTGTTCATCGCGTGCGGCTATTCCGCCGCGAATATGGACTGCGTGGCGAAGAATGCGGCCGTCTCGAAGAAGACGCTCTACCGTCTCTTCCCCACCAAGGCGGAGCTGTTCAGGGCGTCGATCGCCGATCGGATCGACAGCTTCATCCTCGCCCTCGACGAGGACCGAGTCGCCAAGCTGCCGCCGGAGCGCGCTTTGGTGCGCATCCTGACCGAGTACGGACGCATGGCGCTCGCGGAAGACACCACCGCGATCCAGAAACTGGTTCTCGCGGAGAGCGACCGGTTCCCCGCGCTGGCTGCCGACTTTTATCGTGGCGCCGTCATCGCCACCCAGCGCGTGTTCGTGCGCTGCCTCGAGCGGCTTTGCCATGAGGGCGCGATCGAGATCGAGGACCTCAACGAAACGGCGGGCATGCTCCGCGGCATGATGATTTTCGAACCTTCCCGCGGCGCGATGTTCTGCCAAAAGGCGCTGCCCGGCATCGACGAGATCGAAAACCGCGCAACGCGCTGTGCGCGACTGTTTCTGGACGGCTGCCGCAAAGACGAAGAAGGGTCGGGGTCGTCGTCCCAACAATGCGCCGGGGTCGTCGAAACGTCCGAGAACGAGCCCCGCTAGCGCGATTCCGCCGCCGGACCCTTGACACGCCTCGCCCGCGGATTATTTTTAGTACTGATAAGTTTCCTATTACTGGGCGGGCGGGCCGAGACCTTGAGGCGCGGCAATGCGCGCCCCCGCCGGTCAGCCCGAAGGACGCCACGATGAAAAGGTTTCTGGCGCAAGCGCTTGCGGCGGCTCTGATCATGCCCACGGCCGTCGAAGCCGCCCAGCCTTACGCCTGCGGGGGAGCCGCCTTGGCGGGCGGCGCGCAACTGATCTGCAGCCATATCGATCCGACAGCCCCGCCGCAGTCGTGCAACTTCTTCTGGTCGCTGATGACGACCGACGATACGACGAGCGTTGTCCAGGGGACGTTCCTGCTCGAACCGGGAACGAGCAACGCCGTGGTCTATCAGGGCTTCGGCTTCAACATGGCGCTCGCAAACCCCGTCATCCTGTGCCAGAGCGCGCCAAAATAAGATTGTATTAGGCGCCAAAGCCGACATTTCGCGTGCCCTAAGCGCGTCGCCGATCGACTTCCTCCGTCGATCCGCGGCTCTGCCAACACCTCCGCCCATGGCGGCTCGTCGCCGCTTCTGGATCAGACTTTCAGGCGATTGCCGTCGACCTAACCGGCGATGCGCCTGAGTGCGTCGAAAGCGGCCCTGAAGTTCTTCTCAGGACCGGAATCGTTTCCCGCCAGCCAAGCCTCGACCGCCAGTTTCAGAATGCCGATGGCAGTCGCCGCCGTCACCCGGCATGCCGTATCGATCTCGGGCAAACTCTTGCGATCCGCCAAAGCTTTCGCCAGCGCCCGCTCGA
>CAVPEE010000007.1:0-32742 GCA_963702825.1 uncultured Alphaproteobacteria bacterium | reverse complement strand
GACTAGGAGCGCCAAGCCGGCTCGTCGGCTTCGATTTGACCGTCCTACGGTTTTTGAGCGTTCAGGACCCGGATGGGCTTGCCGTCTAAAAAGGCCTCGGCGTTCTCAACGCTCTGCGGATAAAACTGGCGCCACGTCTCCTCCACTCCGTAGCCGAGATGGGGCGTGAGCACAGTGTGGTCCGACGCCCGCAACGGATGGTCCTTCGGTAGCGGTTCTCTGTCGTAGACGTCGAGCGCCGCGATGATCTTGCCCGCTTGAACGGTGGCGAGGAGCGCAGCTTCGTCGATGAGCGGGCCTCGCGAGGTGTTGATCAGGATCGCGCCCTGTTTCATGTGGGCGATATCCTCGGCGCCGATGAGACCGCGCGTGCGTGGAGAGAGGACCATGTGCACGGAGATGACGTCGGCGTCGCTCATGAGATCCGATTTGTCGACGAGGACGGCGCCGGCCTCCTCAGCCTTGGCTGCGGTCAGGTTCGGACTCCAGGCGATGACCTTCATGTCGAGCGCGAGCGCAGAGCGTGCGAGACGCGCTCCGAGGCGCCCGAGACCCACAATACTGAGGGTTTTGCCGGCGAGGCCGATGCCGACGGGCACGCCAAATTGGAAACCGCCGGCGCGCATGGCCTTGTCGGCGGCGGGAATTGCGCGGGCGGCCGCGATCATCAGGCCAAGCGCGAGTTCAGCGGTCGCGTAGAGGGCGTTGCTGCGCGGCGTGTTGCAGACCGTCACGTCCTGACGCGTGCAGGCCTCGACGTCCACCGTGGGGTTTGAAGGCCCCGTGATACCGATCATGCGAAGCTTGGGGAGACGGCGAATGAGGCTCTCAGGAAAAGCCGTGCGCTCACGCATTGTTAGGATGATGTCGAAATCCGCGAGCGCCAGAGCCGCGTCGTCCTCGGAACCGAAAGCGTCAGCGAAAAAGATCAGCTCCGCGCGTGCGTCAAGTCGGGACCAGTCGGCGCTGCTTCGCGCCACGCCTTGCCAATCATCGATGATCGCAATTTTCACGAGGTTTTCTCCGGGGCGTCGTATTCGGCCGCGCCAAGATCGCGAGGATAGAGTTTCGCCGCGCTCAAGCGCTCATCCGGCTCAGCACGTCCGAAATCGATGACAGGTCTGCGGCGGGCGCTGTGGCCGCGACATAGCCGTCGGGCCGGATCAGCCAAACCCCGTTTTCGTCCGGCGGCGGTCCCAGCGCAGCGTTCAGAAGCTTGGGAAACGACGACAACACGCCGGCGACCGCAGGCGAAGACGAAGCCAATAGAGTGAACCGCGGCTCATGACCCGCGCCAAAGGGCGGCGCGCTAGCAATTGGCGCCATACGTTGGCCGGGCCCCGGACGAAAGGAGCCGTGTCCCCGCCCATTCATCGGGCTTTTCGGATAGCCGACTGAGACCTGCGACATATTGTCGACGACAGCGTGTTGCACCGGCGCGAAACCGAGCGCGACTCGGCCGACAAGATTGCGCAGTTCTTCCGCGACGGGATTGTGCAAGGTGCCGATGGCGGTCAGGCGCGACGTGTTCTTCAACACCTCCTCGCCCACGCCGCTTCGCTCCGGGCTATAGGTGTCGAGCAGCGCCTCGCCGCACGTTCCATGGATCGCCAGCGCCAGTTTCCAGGCCAGGTTGAACGCATCCTGCATCCCCGTGTTCATGCCCTCGCCCCCGGCGGGACTATGAACATGCGCCGCGTCCCCACTGAGGAAAGCCCGCCCCGAGCGATAGCTTTCGACTTTGCGCGCATTGATTCTGAAACCGGACAACCAGATCGGATCGAACAGCTTCACGTCCTTCGGCCCCCGTTGCTCGACGATCGCCGCGATCTCTTCAAGCGTTGGGTCGCGAGGATGGTCTCCGCCGCTTGGCGGGACATTGGCAATGATGCGGTAGCGTCCCGGCGCGATCGGAAAGATCGGAAGCACGCCGTCGCGCGCCCAATAGACGGCGACCTCGGTGTCGGGAAACGGGTACCCGCTCATGTGAGTGTCCGCCAAAACCCAGTCGCTCAGCATGGTTTCGCCGGTGAAGGGGGCGCCCAGGGTGTGGCGCACGATGCTGTGCGCGCCGTCGCATCCGGCGAGCCAGTCCGCATGAGCCGTCTCTTCGCGGCCATCGGCGCGTCGAAGCGTCGCTTCGACACCACCCGCTCCGATTTTGAGCGCCGTGGCCTCCGTGCTGCGTTCGACGGAGACGCCGAGGCGCTGAAGTCTCTCTTCAAGCAGGCGCTCGGTGTCGGATTGGGGCAGCATCAGCGCATAATTGTAGGGGCTCGGCACGGATTCCATTTTGACGTGACCGAC
Organism: uncultured Alphaproteobacteria bacterium; assembly: GCA_963702825.1. Taxonomy (GTDB): domain Bacteria; phylum Pseudomonadota; class Alphaproteobacteria; order Rhizobiales; family Beijerinckiaceae; genus Roseiarcus. Next base: position 30,435 of record CAVPEE010000007.1, on the reverse strand, counting down.
CACCCGGCGATCCGCAGCGACGATATCGACGCCGTCGACCTTGAACCCCGCCTCGACGAAAGGCGCCGCTCCTGTGTCCCCCCGGTCGAGCAGTTCGAGCGTGCGGCTCCACAGCACGAGCGCCTTCGATTTGTCCGTACGCTGCGGCGCCTTGTCGACAATACGCACCGGAACCCTGTAGCGGATCAGTTCGCACGCGAGCGTGAGCCCCACGGGGCCCGCGCCGACGATCAGTACGGACGGGTTCATTGGCGTTCTCCTGATCTCGCCACGCGTACTCGGCGTTTTATTCGTATGCGCGGGAACTCCTCAAGAGGAGATCTCGGCCTGCGTTGCATCGCTATGCTGAGATGCGTTCACGCGCCTCAGCGCGGTTGAGGACAATCCAGAGCGCGGCCCGTGGAGAAAGAGAAGCGCCGGCGGCGGCATCGTCGCAAAGCGCGAAGCGTCTCGCTCTGGGATCCTCCAACGCGCAAGCGCGGCGCCCGCGGGGCTCGAGATCGCCTTCAAAGTCGAGCCCGGCCGATCGACGACGACGATCGGCGTGAGCTCGGCGATCAAGCGCCAGTGACGCCAGAGATGGAACTGGCGAAGATTGTCGGCGCCCATGATCCAGACGAAATGGACGCCCGGCGCTCGGCGCTTGAGCCAGAGAAGCGTGTCATAAGTAAAGCGCGAGCCGATCTGCGCCTCGATGTCGGTGACCACGACGCGAGGCCCGACGTCGAGCCCACGCGCGGCCTCGATGCGGGCGTTGAGCGCCGCGAGGCCCGTCAGCGACTTCAAGGGATTGCCGGGCGTCACCAGCCACCAGACGCGGTCGAGCGCGAGCCGGCGCAGCGCAAGCCGGGTGATGAGCGCATGCCCCTCGTGCGGCGGATTGAACGAGCCGCCAAGGAGGCCAATGCGCATTCCGGACGCGAATGGCGGCAGACGCGGAATGGGCGTCACGACGCCGCCTGCGCCGCGAGCAGCTCCGCTTGGCGTTCGGCCGTGAGTCCGTCAACGATCTCGTCGAGACCCTCCCCTTCCATGATCCGATCCAGTGAATAGAGAGTGAGGTTGATGCGATGGTCGGTCACCCGCCCTTGCGGGAAATTATAGGTTCGGATGCGCTGCGACCGGTCGCCGGAACCGACCTGAGATCGCCGCTCCTGCGCGCGTTCGGCATCGAGCTGCTGGTTTTTGGCGTCGAGGATGCGCGAGCGTAAGAGCGCCATCGCCTTGGTGCGGTTGCGATGCTGGGAGCGCTCCTCCTGCATCGCGACCACCACGCCGGTCGGCAGGTGGGTGATGCGGATCGCCGATTCGGTCTTGTTGACATGCTGGCCGCCGGCGCCAGAGGAGCGATAGGTGTCGATCTTGAGATCGGCCTCGTTGATCTCGAAGTCCGACTCCTCCGCGATCGGCAGCACGGCGACGGTTGCGGCCGAGGTGTGGATGCGCCCCTGGGTCTCGGTCGTCGGCACGCGTTGCACCCGATGGACGCCGCTCTCGAACTTGAGCCGGGCGAAAACGCCGCGGCCCGTCACTTCGGCCACGATCTCCTTGAACCCCCCCGCCGTCCCCTCGCTCGACGACAGAACTTCGACCTTCCAGCGCTTCCGCTCGGCGTATTTGACGTACATGCGGAACAAGTCGCCGGCGAACAGGGCTGCTTCGTCCCCGCCCGTGCCCGCCCGGACCTCGATGATTGCGCTGCCCTCGTCGGCGGCGTCCTTGGGCAGGAGCGCAATCCGAATCGCCCTGGACATCGCTTCCGCTTCGGCTTCGACGGCGGCAAGCTCGGCTTCGGCCATGGCGCGCATGTCGGGGTCGAGATCGGGCTCCCGCAGCAGCGCCGCGAGATCGGCGCGCTCCTTTTCTTTGGACTGAAAGGCCTCGATCGCCGCGACCACCGGGTCAAGCTCGTTGAGCTCGCGCGACAATGCGGAATATTGCGATCCCGAGGCGCCCTCGGCGAGGCGAGCCGAGATTTCCTGGTGGCGGCGGAGGATGAGATCGAGATTGTCGTTGGCGGGCATTGTGTGAGCTCAAGAAGCGGAAACGGCGAGTGTTCAGGACGCTCGCGTCGCTAGAGGCGCACTTGGAGGCGTTCCGCCAGCCGCTGGAGCGGCGCCCGCAAGGATGCGTCCTCGCGCCCTTTGGCCAGCATCGCCTCGACTTCGCGCTCCGCCTCGCCGATGTTGAGCGACAGCGTCATCGCCTTGATGGGCCCGATGGAGGTCGCGGACATCGACAATTCGCGGTAGCCGATCGCCATCAGCGCCATGGCTTCGAGGGTCTGTCCGCCCATCTCCCCGCACAGGGTCACCGGCGTTCCGTGTCGCTCGCCCGCCTCAGCGATCGAGCGCAGCGCGCGCAAGAAGCCCACGCTCAACGGATCGAAGCGGTTGGCGACCCGGCGGTTGTCGCGGTCGACCGCGTAGAGATATTGCATCAGGTCGTTCGAGCCGACGGAAAGGAAGTCCGCGGCTGAGGCGATCTCGTCGAGCTGCCACAAGAGCGACGGCACTTCGACCATCACCCCGAGACTGGACGTCCGCGGCAGTTCATGGCCACGGCTTTGGCTCCAGTTGAGTTCATGATCGAACATCGAGCGCGCGACTCTGTATTCGTCGACGGTCGAAACCATCGGGGCCATGATCCTGAGATCGCGCCCCGCAGCGGCGCGGATGAAGGCGCGAAATTGCATCCGCAGCAGCGCCGGGCGGTCGAGACCGATGCGAAGCGCACGCCATCCGAGCGCCGGGTTTTGCTCGTCCGCGCCCTTCATGTAGGGCAGAAGCTTGTCGCCGCCGATGTCGAGTGTGCGGAAGGTGACCGGCCGGTCGCCGGCGGCGTCGAGGATGGCGCGGTAGAGCTGCTGTTGCGCGCCGGGCCGGGGAAAGCGCGCCGCGAGCATGAACTGCAATTCGGTGCGGAAGAGGCCGATCGACTGCGCCCCGGTTTCCGCCAGATGCGGCATGTCGACAAGCAGCCCGGCGTTCATATGCAGGCCGATCGACACCCCGTCGACAGTGGTTGTCGGCGTATCGCGGAGAGCGCGATATTGCGCCTGGCGCCGGGCGCGCATGCGCGCCTTTTCGGCATAAGCCGCTTCGACATCCGCCGGTGGGCGCAGATGGATTTCGCCCGCGTCTCCGTCGACGATGATCGCGTCGCCATGCTCGACGATTTCAGAGATATTCGCGATATCGCTCACGGCGGGAACGCCAAGCGCGCGGGCGACGATGGCGATATGGCTCGAGGCGCCGGCCTCCTCCAGCACCAGACCGCGCAGCCGGGCGCGGTCGTAATCGAGCAGCGCCGCAGGGCTCATCGAGCGGGCGACAAGGATGGCGTTTTCCGGCAATTCGTCCGGCAGCAGAACCAGGCTCTGGCCAGCGAGCTGATGCAAGAGGCGATTGGCGATGTCGGTCAGGTCGTGGAGCCGATCGCGCAAATAAGGATCAGTCTGGCGCTGCAGCTTGGCGCGGGCGTCGTTATGGACGCGCTCGACCGCGGCCTCGGCGGTCAGGCCCGAGCTCACCGCCTCGCGCAGCCGGCGTAGCCAGCCGCGATCGTGCGCGATCATTCGGAAGGCTTCCAGCACGTCGCGGTGCTCGCCGCCAACGCCGTCATCGTTGCGGTCGATCAGATCGTCGACCGAGGCGCGCATGGCGCTGATCGCCGTCTCGAGCCGAATGAGCTCCGATTCCACATCGTCGGCGACGATGGTGGACACCGTCACGCGCGGCTGGTGCATCACCACATGCCCGAGCCCGAGCCCGTCGGCGATGCCGACGCCTTTGAGCGACATTTGCCGGCGCACGGCGATCGGCGCGCCCTGGGCGGCTATCCCCTGCAGTTCTCCGGACGCGATCATCTCGGCGAGCAGCATGGCGGTCGTCTGCAGCGCCTCGAGCTCTTCTTCCGAATAGGCGCGCCGCGCGCGGTTTTGCACCACGAGCACCCCGATCGTGGCGCCGCCGCGCAACACCGGCACGCCGAGGAACGACTGGAAGATTTCTTCGCCCGTCTCGGGTCTGTAGGAAAAGGAGGGATGATGCTGCGCGTCGGACAGCGCCAGCGGCTCGGCGCTGGAGACGATCAGGCCGACAAGGCCCTCGCCCGGCTGCATCGTGGTCAGATGGACAGCCTCGCGGTTGAGGCCCTCGGTGGCGAACAGCTCCATCGCTCCGTCAGCGCGCACCACGTAAAGCGAGCACACCTCGGCCACCATATTGGAGGCGATGAGGACGACGATCCGGTCCAGGCGCGCCTGGGCGGTGACGGGCTCCGCCATCACCTCGCGGAGCCGCCGCAACAATAGACGCGGTCCGCCCGGCGCGCGCATCAACAACGTCCTATTCGTCGCCGGCCGATGGGTCGGCCGATTGAGTTATGCAATGATCACGCCGGAGGTAAGCCGCTCCCCGGAATGCGTTTCCCACCCGTTTCCTCAATTTGCTTGGCGCGGTATAGAAACGAAATGCGGGCGCGGCAAGGCCGGACTAGGGGCCCTTTATGGGGACCCGCTGACACAGCTCCTCTAGGGCGCCCTGAGCAGCGCCGAAGTTCTCGCGGCTCCCGTTGCGCGCGCAGCTAAAACCTCGTCGAGCCAATCCGGTCGCATCTCGGGCACCGATGACAGAAGCAACTCGGTATAGGGATGATAGGGCGGCGAGAACACCGTGGCCGTATCGCCGCTCGCCACCATCTTTCCCTTCAGCATCACCGCAACCTTGTTGGCGATTCGTTTCACCGTTCCGAGATCATGGGTAATGAACAGGTAGGCGACGCCCAGATCGTCTTGCAGCTTCTTCAGCAAACGCAGAATCTCTTCGCCCACCAGCTGATCGAGCGCGGAGGTCACCTCGTCGCAGATGATGAGATCAGGTTCGGCCGCGAGCGCCCGGGCGATCGACACGCGCTGCTTCTGCCCGCCGGACAATTCGCTGGTCTTGCGGGTGATGAAGGATTCCGGCAGATCCATCTGGCTCAACAGTTCCGCCACGCGCGCGCGCACTTCCCGCCGCGATCGATTGAAATAGAACGCCACCGGCCTGCCGATCGTCTCGAGCAAGGTGTGCTGTGGATTGAGCGCGACGTCGGGCATCTGGTAGATCATCTGCACCCGGCGCAATTGGTCCTTGGTCCGGTCCTTCAGTCGCGGTGAGAGACTAGCGCCGTTGAAGCGCACGTCGCCGGCGACCCGCGGCAAGAGGCCCGTGACCACGCGCGCCAAAGTCGATTTGCCCGAGCCGGACTCGCCGACCACAGCGACGGTATCGCCTTTGCGCACTTCGAGGCTGACGTCGTCGATGACTTTGGGCTTGCCCGGATAGTCGGCGCTGACGTGATCGATGGCGAGGATCGGGACCGGGGCGGCGACGGCGCCATCGACGAAGGGGCGGCCCGCGACGCGTTCGCTCACCAGGCGGCGCGTATATTCCTCTTTGGGCTCCTGCAGGATTTGCCGGGACTCGCCGAATTCGACCATTTTGCCGCGTCTCAGCACCATGATGCGATCGGCAATCTGGGCGACGACGGCGAGGTCGTGGGTGATGTAGAGCGCCGCTGTGCCATGCCCGCGGATGAGCTTGCGGAAGGCCGCGAGGCATTCGACCTGGGTCGTCACGTCAAGTGCGGTGGTCGGCTCATCGAAGATGAGAATGTCGGGCTTGGCGACCATCGCCATCGCCGCCATCACGCGCTGGAGCTGTCCGCCGGAAACCTGATGGGGATAGCGCGACCCGATCGTCTCCGGGCTCGGCAGGTCGAGCTGCTTGAACAGGCTGACCGCTTCCGCGCGCGCTTCCGTCGGGGACAAGACGCTATGCCGCACCGCGGCTTCGCAGACCTGTTCCATAAGCGTATGCGCGGGATTGAATGACGCCGCCGCGCTCTGGGCGATATAGGCGATCTTCGGGCCGCGCAGCTCGCGGCGCTCATTCGGGCTGATGGCGCGAATGTCCGTATCGCCGAAAACAATGTTGCCGCCGACGATATGGCAGTCGCGGCGGGTGTAGCCCATCGAGGCGAGGCCGATGGTCGACTTGCCGGCGCCGGATTCGCCGATGAGACCGATCACCTCCCCGCGCCGTAATTGCAGCGACACGTCATCGACCAGAACCGGCCCCTCGCCAGCATCCGTGCGCACAGCGACGCGCATGCCGCGAATGTCGAGGATGATAGGATCGTCCCTTGTCAGGGAAGCGTCCCGAGTCTGCTCGCTCATGCGCCTTCTCCCTGGCCCCTGGAATGAATTGACAGCATCCAATCAACGACGAAATTGACGCCGATGGTCAGGATCGCGATCGCGGCCGCAGGATAGAGCGGCGCCGCGGAGCCGAAATTGATCATATCGCGGTAGTCCCGCACCATGCTGCCCCAGTCCGCGTCCGGTGGCTGGACGCCCAGCCCGAGAAAACTCAGCGCCGCGATGAAGAGAAACGTAAAACAAAAGCGCAGGCCGAACTCGGCCGTCAGCGGCGGAATTGCGTTGGGCAGAACCTCGCGCGTAACGATCCACCACCACCCTTCGCCGCGCAGGCGAGCCGCCTCAACAAATTCCAGGCTGACGATATTCACCGCCACCGACCTCGCCAGCCGAAACACCTTGGTCGAATCGAGGATGGCGATCGTGATGATCAGCACGGGCAGCGCCGTGCCGAGCACCGAGAGGATGACGAAGGCGAAGATGAGCGTCGGCATGGACAACAAAAGGTCGACGAGGCGTGACAGCGCCTGATCGATCCATCCGCCCGCAACCGCAGCGGCAAAGCCGGTGATAACGCCGAGGACGAATGAAAGGGCGGTTATGACAAGCGAAAGACCGATCGACATGCGTGCGCCATAGATCAGGCGGCTCACGATATCGCGTCCAAGGTTGTCCAGTCCAAGCCAATGCTGCGAGTCGGGGTCGGCCCAGGCGTCCCCAAGCGGCGTCGCCTGGTCGAAAGGCGCAATCAGCGGCGCCAGCAAAGCGACGAGCAGATTGATGACGACAATGACGATGCCGATCTGCGCGGTGACGCTCACTTTGTAGCCGCGGATACGCATAATGGTCCTTCTTTTGTCGCGCGCAGGAGGTCCTGATCAGCGCGGCCGGCGAAGCCGGGGATTGGACAGAATGGCGAGGATGTCGGCGATCATGTTGAGCAGGATGAAGGTCGCGGCGAAGATAAGCCCGCAGGCCTGGACGACAGGCACGTCATGCTTGGACACTTCATCGACCATCAGTTGGCCGAGGCCAGGATAGACGAACACGGTCTCAACCACGACGACGCCGACGATCAGGTACGCGAGGTTCAGGGCGACGACCGAAATGATCGGGGCCAGCGCGTTCGGCAGCGCGTGTCGAACGACGATGCGCGATTTCCTCAATCCTTTGAGAATAGCCATCTCGATGTAAGGGCTCGCCATGACTGAGAGCACCGAGGCGCGCGTCATCCGCATCATGTGGGCGACAATCACGAGGACCAACGTCAGCATGGGTAGGAAGGTGTCATAAAGCCGCTCGAGGAACGGCGTGTCGGATGAGACGCTCGCCAGCGAAGGGAACCAGCCGAGCTCGACCGCCACGTATTTGATGAGGAGATAGGCGAGAAAATATTCCGGCACGGAGATCGTCATCAGCGTCACGACATTCACAAGCCGATCAAAAACGCCGCCCTGCCAGATCGCCGCCAACAATCCGAGGCCGATCGCCAAAGGCACGGCGACGATCGCCGCATAAGCTGCGAGGAACATCGTGTTGGCGAAGCGCGGCGCGATCTCCTCCAGGACGTCGCGCCCATTGGCGAGCGACTTGCCGAAATCGCCGTGCAGCGCCCCAAACAGCCATTGGAAGAAACGAATATAGGCGGGTTGGTCGAGCCCGAGATCGAGCCGCATCTTGGCGAGCGTCTCGGGCGTGGCGGTGTTCTGCAGGATGGCGGAGGCGAGGTCGCCTGGCAGGATCTCCGTCCCGATGAAGATCAGCACCGACGCAGCGAATAGCGTGAGGATTCCGAGGCCGAGACGGTTGAGGACGAGCTTCAGCATGGGCGTCCTTTCTCCACCTCGATCCGGATTACGATCCTAAGGGCGCCGCGCGGGGTGCGAGAGCGCCCGCGCCGTTCTTCGTCGCGCCGTCGATCACGACTTCAGCCAGGCGTCCTCCATGATCCAGCCGTTGTTCATGTCGTAGCCGCCATGGGGCGTGTGGCCGCCGACCTTCTGGTTATGCGCGTCGAGCCAGTCGCGGAACACGGGAATGAGCGCGCCGCCGCGCTCATTCAGAATGGCCTGCATCTCCCAGATATAGGGCTTTCGCTTGGCCTCGTCGGTCTCGGCTCGGGCATCCGCGAGCAGCTTCTCGAATTGCGCGTCGTTCCAGTGCGTCTCGTTCCACGGCGCGCTCGCCTGGAAGGCGACGGCGAGCATCTGCGTCGCCGCCGGCCGTCCGCCCCAGTAGCTGCTGACGAAGGGCGCTTTGAGCCAGACGTTGTCGAAGTAGCCGTCGGCCGGCTCCTTCTTCACGTCGACCTTGATTCCGGCTTTCGCCGCGCTCGCCTGCAAGAGCGTCGCCTGATCGACCGCGCCGTTGAAGGCGGCGTCCGACGCCTGCAGGATGATCTTCGGATCCGCGACGCCCGCCTTCTTGAAATGGAAGGCGGCCTTGTCGGGATCGTATTTGCGCTGCGGCAAATCCTTATTGAAGTAGGGGTCGGTCGGTGGAATCGGATGATCGTTGCCGGCTGTGCCGTAGCCGCTGAACAAAGCTTTGAGCATCTGCTCGCGATCGGCGGCGAGCATGACCGCCATGCGGATGTCGGGATTGTCGAAAGGCGGCTTGTCGACCTCCATCGCCAGGACCGAGAACCAGCCGCCCGGCGCGCGAACCACCTCGATCCTTGGAGTCTTGGACAGGAGAGCCACTGCCTTGTGATCGACGCGGTTGATCGCGTCGATCTGGCCCGAGATCAGCGCGTTGAGACGCGCGGAGCCGTCGTTGATGACAGTGACGTCCACGCCATCGAGAAGGCCTTTCCCCTCCTTCCAGTACGGCCGGACCTTTTTGACCCGGATCCGTACGCCCGGGTCGAAGCTTTCGAGCACAAACGCGCCCGTGCCGACCGGCTTCGCCCAGTCCTTGAACCCGTCCGGCACCATGAGGAGGTGATAGTCCGTGAGACCATAGGGCAAGTCAGCGTCGGGAGCGGAGAGCGAGATCTGGATCTGGCGATCGTTGAGCTTCTTGATGTCGGTGACGCCCTTCACCGAAGTGGCGCCGCCCGATTTCGTGTCGCCCCGGTGGAGGTTGAGCGAGTAGATCGCGTCATCGGCGGTGAATTCTTTGCCGTTCGAGAAGGTCACGCCCTTGCGCAGGTTCAGGATCCAGTCCTTGGCGCCGTTGGTCGCCTCCCAGCTTTCCGCCAGTTCCGGATGGGGTTTCCCGTCCTGTCCCCATTCCGCGAGGCAGTTCCAGATGCCGTGGTCGGCGTCGATCATCACGGAATCGGTCGTCGTGCGGAAGTCGAGGCTGTCGGTGGTGCTGCCGCCGGCGAGGCCGAGCTTCAGCACCCCGCCATTTTTCGGCGCGTCGGCGGCAATCGCGTCGGCGCTCGCCAGCAGGGTTGAAATCGCGAGGCTGGAGGCGCCAAGCGCGGCGGCGCGGCCCATGAACTCGCGGCGCGAAATGGCTCCCTTGATCAGGCGCCTGTTCCAATAATCCAGTTCGCTCATCGGCTTGGATCCTCTCTAGAGTGCGCCCTTTCCCCAAATCTCGACCGGCAGTTACTCCTTATGCTTTCTTTCCGCGACTTGGCGTCAGAATCCTGGTTCTGTCAATCGCGGCGGTTGGCCAGAGATTGTCCATGTTGAGTGGCGGCGAGGCGTGCAGGCGACGTTTGCGAAAGCGACCGCCCGCGTGCATTTCAGGGCAATTTCTGCATCGCGCCGGCACAAGCTGACACGATCTCAACCCTACGACTTCGCGCCGTTGAGCGGCGCCGAAACGGACTCCCCGCTCGCGTTGACTCGCGCCGGAGCCGCGATTAGGGGTTCGGCCTCGAATTGCTTGGGCAAGAGCCCAGTTCGGCAGGAGTTCTGGGGCGTATGAAGATCCTCGTGCCCGTCAAACGGGTGGTCGACTACAACATCAAGATCCGGCTCAGGTCCGACGGCTCGGGAGTCGAACTCGCCAACGTCAAGATGTCGATGAATCCGTTCGACGAAATCGCCGTCGAGGAAGCGCTGCGGCAGAAGGAAGCCGGCAAGGCGACCGAAGTGGTCATCGTCTCGATTGGCCCGCAGCAGGCTGGCGAAACCATTCGCACCGCGCTCGCCATGGGCGCCGATCGCGGCATTCTCATCAAGACCGACGCGCTCGTCGAACCGCTGACGGTCGCCAAGCTGCTCAAGGGCGTCGTCGCCGCCGAACAGCCGGGCCTTGTCATCATGGGCAAGCAGGCGATCGACGACGATTCGAACCAGACCGGACAGATGCTGGCGGCGCTGACCGGCTGGGGTCAGGGCACATTCGCCTCCAAGGTCGTCATCGGCGACGGCTCCGTCGAAGTCACGCGCGAGGTCGATGGCGGCATGCAGACCGTGTCGCTGAAGCTGCCGGCGATCGTCACCACCGATTTGCGCTTGAACGAGCCGCGTTATGCCTCGCTCCCCAACATCATGAAGGCGAAGAAGAAGCCGATCGAGGAGAAGACGCCGGCCGACTACGGGGTCGACGTTTCGCCCCGGCTCAAGGTGCTGAAAACCGTCGAGCCCCCAGGCCGCAAGTCCGGAGTCAAGGTCAAATCGGCAGCGGAGCTCGTACAAAAGCTTCGCGATGAAGCGGGGGTGATCTGACGATGGCGACTCTTCTTCTGGCGGAAGTCGTGGGCGGAAAATTGAACGATGCGACCGCGCGCGCGCTGACCGCCGCGATCGAGCTCAAGGCGCCCGTCGATGTTCTCGTCGCCGGCGCCAATGTTGGCGGCGCCGCAGAGGCGGCGGCCAAACTCCAAGGCGTGGCGAAAGTGCTGGTCGCCGACGATCCTCGCTACGAGCACGGCCTCGCGGAGCCGCTGGCGGCTCTGATTGTCTCACTTGTCCCTGGTTATGACGCCATTGTCGCGGCCTCGACCGCCAGCGCCAAGAATGTTGCGCCTCGTGTTGCGGCGCTCATCGACGTGATGCAGATTTCCGACATCATCAAGGTCATCGGCCCCAAGACCTTTGAGCGGCCGATCTATGCCGGCAACGCGATCCAGACCGTCGAATCGACCGACCCGAAGATCGTCGTCACCGTGCGCACCGCCTCTTTCGCCGCGACCGGCGAGGGCGGCTCGGCGCCGATCGAGACCGTCGCGCCCGCCGCTGATCCGGCGGTGTCGTCCTTCGTCGGCGAGGCGCTGGCCAAGTCCGACCGGCCGGAACTGGCCTCGGCCAGGATCATCATCTCGGGCGGCCGGGCGATGCAGAAGGCGGAGAATTTCAAGACCTATATCGAGCCGGTCGCCGACAAGCTCGGCGCGGCGATGGGCGCGTCCCGCGCCGCGGTCGACGCCGGCTACGCGCCCAACGACTGGCAGGTCGGGCAGACCGGCAAGGTGGTGGCGCCAGAGCTCTATATCGCGGTCGGCATCTCAGGCGCGATCCAGCATCTGGCGGGGATGAAGGATTCGAAGGTCATCGTCGCCATCAACAAGGACGAGGAGGCGCCGATCTTCCAGGTCGCCGACTACGGCCTGGTCGCCGATCTCTATACGGCGTTGCCCGAGCTTGCCGCGGAGCTCGCGAAGATCGGCCGCTAAGCTCCGGTCATGCAAAAATCCCAGCGTTCGACTGGACGCTTGTGACCGCTAGTCTATGATCGCGACGCGGCGCGGGCTGTTCGCTGGAAGAAAAAATGACATTCAATATCGAAACGGTTGGCGTCATCGGCGCTGGCCAGATGGGCGCCGGCATCGCCGAGGTCGCCGCTCAGGCAGGAATGACCGTCTCGCTCACCGACGTCGCCGAGGAGCGGATTAACGCGGCTCTCGCGACCATCAACGGCCATCTGTCGCGCCAGGTGGCCAAGGGACAGATGGGCGAAGCGGAGCGCAAGGCGATCCTCGATCGCATTCAGGTAGCCTCGACCCTCGACAAGCTCAGCGAGTGCGATCTCGTCGTCGAGGCGGCCTCCGAGAACGAAGAGGTCAAGCGGAAGATCTTCACTTCCCTGCGCTCCTTTCTCAAGCCGGACGCGATCGTCGCGTCGAATACGTCCTCGATTTCGATCACGCGCCTCGCTTCGGTGACCGCCAATCCCGAGCGTTTCATCGGCATCCATTTCATGAATCCCGTGCCGCGGATGCAGCTGGTCGAATTGATCCGGGGCATCGCCACCAAGGATGAGACGTTCGAGGCCGCGAAGGCCTTCGTCGTTCGGCTCGGCAAGACGGCGACGATGTCCGAGGATTTCCCTGCCTTCATCGTCAACCGAATTCTCCTGCCGATGATCAACGAGGCGGTCTACACGCTCTACGAGGGCGTGGGCTCTGTCGAGGCGATCGACACCGCGATGCGGCTTGGCGCCAATCATCCGATGGGACCGCTGCAGCTTGCCGACTTCATCGGCCTCGACACCTGCCTCGCCGTCATGCAGGTGCTGCACGAGGGGCTGGCCGATTCCAAATACCGCCCCTGTCCGCTGCTGGTGAAATATGTCGAGGCGGGCTGGCTCGGCCGCAAGACTCAACGCGGCTTCTACGACTACCGCGGCGAGCATCCCGTGCCGACGCGCTGACGAACGGGAGCCTCGATAGCGATTGCCGCGCTCGGAGAGGCTTCTCGCGCCTCTGCTATCCTCTGAGCCGCCAACGTTTGCTGAAGGACTGGCGCCTCGGCGAAAACGTCGCGTCGCCGGGGTAATACGGACCTCGCCTGATCGGTCTCCCTACCCGCCAACCGCGAGCCGATGTTTCGCCGAGTCCGTTTTGAGCGATTTCAATGGCTTGCGGCGCCATTCCCGAGTCCTTCGCATCCCTTAACGCCGACGCCCTGTCGCGCGTCGCCCACGGGAAAGGCCGCCGGGCTTTCTGAAAAACAATACTCGATCCCAGCCGGCCTGGCAAGAAATTGTCGATTTTTCTTTTCGAGCGGCCCGGCCCTCAATCGGCTAGACTCGCCGCCCCTCGGAAACGCCGAGCAGTCTCATCAACCGAAGCCCGTATAAGACTGCTGACAGAATCTGACGCGACCGCGCGCGAGGTTCGCTCGCCTTCAAGACAAGGAGCGATCCCAATGGGCCTGCCGCATTTCATCCTGCTTTATGTCGATGAGCCCCAGGCGAGCGCTGAGTTTTATGCTCGGTTGCTCGACCGCAAGCCACTCGATTCCTCGCCGAACTTCGTCATGTTCGAACTCTCGCCTGACCTCAGGCTTGGGCTCTGGGCTCGCCGTGACGTCGAGCCAGCGCCCGGCAGCGCCGCCGACACCGGAGAATTGGCGATGGCGGTTGCAACCAACGAAGAGGTCGAAGCGCTCTGCGCCGATCGGAAGCGCAAAGGCGCAGCGATTTTGCAAGAGCCGACCACCATGGACTTCGGTCGGACCTTCCTGGTCGCGGACCCCGACGGACATCGGCTTCGGGTGTTCTGCCCCGCGCCTTAAGGAAGGCTCTTGGCGCGGAGTGAGACCGAAGCCTGCTTCTGCCGATCCTTTAGAGCAGGCTGCAATTGCGTCGAACCGGGCGCTGTAGGCGCGGGTGCCGACCGCGCCGGCCCCGCTCCAAAGGGCGTTCGGGAGAACGCCCGTCTCACGACGGGCTATCGAGCGCCGCTACAAGGGCCGGGTCGACCCAAATGCAATAGGCTTCAGAGACTCACGTCTGCGCGTTGCCGAACAGATAGATCGGGACGTGCTGGGGAGCCTCGCTGTCTTTCGAAATCAGGACGCCAGCGCCCGCCTGGTACCGCTGGGCGCCGACATAGTTATCGGTGACGAGCGAGAAGCCGTCCTCCTCGAAGCGATATCCGTACCGTTGCGCGTCATCGACGAATTGTTGAGACAGGAGAATGTCGCCTGGCTTGGCGAGGGGCTCGATGCGCGCAGCGACGACGACGATGTCGGAAATTTCGGGGTGCTGCGCGCCTTCCAGCGCCGGATTGAGCTTCCAGAATCCGCTATGCGCGCCCACTCTCATCTGCAGATTGTATCCGGAAGCCAAGAGTTGGGCGCTCAGTCCGCGCGCCGCCCGCAAGAGCCTGCCCGGACTTCGATCAGCCAAAACCAGATGGTCGCCGGCGGACGTATTCGCGTAGTCCAGATCGCGCGTGAACTGCCGGAACAAATCGCGCCAGTATTTGTCGAAGGTCTGCGACCTCCCGGCAATCTGAACGACGTTTTCCCTATAGCCGCGAATGTCGCCAACGGCCACGAACCGGATGCTTTCCTCGGGCCGCCATTCGAGCTCGTCGCCGATGACGTTGTGCTTGTTCAGCTCTTTGAGAAACCCGACGTTTCGCCGCGTGATGAAGTCGCTGAGCGACGGGTGGATCAGATAGGTCTCGGCGTGCGGCAAGACATGGATCTTGCCGAAGGCGATGTCCCCGACGGGAGCGAACTTCTGCACGAGCCGGGCGGGATCGTCCCGGCTCTGTTGAACGATTCCGACCAGCCCCAAGGCATAGAGGGCGCAGAACGGATGTCGCGCCGCCTCGGTTTCGATCTCGTATTGTCTCGCGGCGATATCTGCATAGGCGTTGGACGCTTCAACCACCTCGTCATACGTCAATACGTTGGATTTGATGATCTGGGGGAAGATTTCCGGATACAATCCGCTGAAGAACGGCGCGACCTCATTGAAGAGCGTTTCAACGCGCTCCGCCGCAGCGGAATTGATCGCGTTGCGAATTTCCTGCTGGCTTCTTCTCTTGACGCCAATCAGGCTGATCTCCTTGCCGATCACGATCGCGTCGCGCGGCCTCAGCGAGCAATGGCGGGTCCAATAGTCGATCGCTCGCTCCTGCCGTGCGGTTCCCGCGTTTGAAACGAATTCATTTTTCGGTCCAAGAAAACGCAACAGGGGATCTTCACTGCTCCTGTCGACGAGGTCGCTCTTTGAAGCGATCGCGATGTTGTTTTCGATGATTTGTTTGATGTCCTCGATTCTGTAGCGCAGCTCTCTTCGGAACGACCTCAGGTTGGAGAATTGCGGCTCGTTCTGAGCGGCATGCTGATAAGCCTCCTTTCTGATCGAGACGAAGATCCGCACATGGGGATTGATCCCATGCAGACGTCTCAAGGCGAGCCATGCGCCGATCTGGCCTGCGTGCCAGATGCGGACGAATCGTTCGTGGACTTCGTTGCGACGCAGATAAGAGAAGTTGATGTAGTGGATAAGATATTCATCGATGTTGTCGACGAAGATGCCCGCCTGCTTGTGAATGGTCGCGAAGATACGCGTCACCTGCTGCGCCGCCCGCATGATCAGAAAGATCTCGTTGCGCTGCGCCGCCAGGCAATCGTGCAAGATGTCGAACGGTCTCGTTATGTGGGGGTGACTTAGGATGTTCAGCAATGTCTGCGGTAAATCGTTCGACTTCAGTAAATCTTCGAGCTGTTGGTGAACGTCGCGATCGTCCTGGAATCCCTTGATCAGGCAGATCGAGAAAGCGATATTCCACAGCGTCTCCCAATTGTCGCTGCTTTCCAGGACGTTGATGATTTCATTGGGCAGGATCGGCGGCTTGTTGCTCGGGCGATCGACAATTGGCGAGAACGGGAAGCAGCGATAATCATTTTCCTGCAATGAAATACGTTTGAGTTTGAGGACAAGGGTCTTCCCGAATCCCTTCGGCGCCACGAGAGCGTGAGAAGACAAATTGAGGTTAGACAGGAACTCTTCGACTTCCGTTGTGCGAAGCAAGACCGAGCTCTGAGAGCTGCTTAAGTCTCTAAGCTCGGTCAGCTGTTGTGCGTCTTCCACCCACGCCGGCATTCGGCCTCCACATGTCTATTTTTGACCGTAGGCCGGTCGTTGCTCGGAGGATAGGGCGATCGGCGAGAACAAAACCAAGAAACCGCGGCGAATCTGGCGGGTCCTAACGCTCCGTCAAGTCCGGCCGTCTCTCGCGCGTGATGCGCTCGGCCTCGGCGCGTCGCCAAGCGGCGATCTTCGCGTGGTCGCCCGAGAGGAGCACGTCGGGAATTGCGCGGCCTTCCCATTCGCGCGGGCGGGTATAGTGCGGATATTCGAGCAGCCCGCGCTCGAAGCTCTCCTCGGCCCCCGACTCCTCCTTGCCCATCACGCCGGGAATGAGCCGCACGCAGGCGTCGAGAATGGCGAGCGCCGCGATTTCGCCCCCTGACAGCACATAATCGCCGACCGACACTTCGATCAGACCGCGCGCTTCGATCACTCGCTCATCGACGCCCTCGAAGCGCGGGCAGAGAATGACGAGGCCAGAGCCCGCCGCCCATTCGCGAGCTCGCGCCTGGCGGAAGGGCTCGCCGCGCGGGCTCATGATGAGGCGCGGGCGTGCATCGTCTGCCGCGATCGCCGCGTCGAGGCTCGCGGCGACGACGTCCGCCCGCATCACCATACCGGGGCCGCCGCTTGCGGGCGTATCGTCGACCGCCCGATGGCGGCCAAGCCCATGCTCGCGGATGTCGCGCGCCGTGAGCGACCACAAGCCGCGCGCGAGCGCGTCGCCGGCCAGCGATTGGCCGAGTGGGCCGGGGAACATGGCGGGAAAGAGGGTAAGGACTGTGCAGGCGAACATCGGGCGACGCTTAGCGCGTTCGCCCGATCACTGCCACCGATCGATTTTTCGAAGCTAGACCTGCAGGATCGAGTTGAAATCGAAATTCGCGCCCGGCGGGTTCTGCCCGACCCGCACTGTCTTGTCGTCCGGGAAATGATAGGGCGGCACCGGCAGGTTGTATGGCGCGGGAACGCCCTGGAAGACACGGCCGGCCAAGTCATATTTGGAGCCGTGGCACGGGCAGAAGAAGCCGCCCGGCCAATCGGGCGCTGGATCGGTCGCGCTCGGCTGCGGATCGAACAGCGGAATGCAGCCAAGGTGCGTGCAGACCCCAACCAGCACGAGAATCTCGGGCTTAACCGACCGGCTCCAGTTGGCTGCGTAAGTCGGCTGCTGATTTTGCTCAGAGTTCGGGTCGCGCAACTGAGAGAGAAGTTTCGGGTTTTTCAGCTCATCAAGCGCCGGCTGGGCGCGTTTGACGACGAACACCGGTCGGGACGCCCACAGCGTCACCACCCGCTGGCCCGGCTGGAGTTGGCCGATGTCGATGTCGACGGGACCCGCTGCAGCGATCGTTGCGGCGTCGGGATTCATCTGGTCGATGAACGGCCAGAGGGTTGTTGCGACGCCGACTGTCGCCAGCGATCCGGTCGCCAGAAACAGGAAGTCCCGCTTCGTTACCGAGTGGCCCCCATGGCCTGTTGAAGCCGTCTCGGAACTCATCGTCATGCAGCGCGTCTCCAAACGAACAAGCGGGTCTGGGATCCCCAACCATCAGCGCCGGATGAACTCAACGGCGCGAGCGCCCTTTGTGTATCCGCCCCCTTCGCCCTTAGCAACACCCCGTTCGCCTCGGACGCTAGTCGCCCTCGACTTCGCGCGGGCGTTCGATGACGATCCGCCCGGCGTCGAAATCGATGCGCGGCGCGACGGCTTTGGTGAAGGCGAGAAGTAGAGTTTCACCTCCGCCGACCGGCGCGATCTCGAGAATGTCGCCAGCGCCATGGTTCATGAGCGATACGACGCGGCCGAGCGGCGTCCCCGCCGCGTCGACGGCTTCGAGCCCGACCAGGTCGTCGTAGTAGAATTCGTCCTCGCTCGGCGGCGGCAACTGGTCGCGACGGGCGAAGATTTCCACGCCCTTCAGGGCCTCGGCCGCCTCACGAGTCGAAACGCCGGCGATCCGCGCCACCAGCATGTCGTCCTTGAGCGGGCGGAGGGATTCGAACGCGAACGCTCGTGTCCGGCCCTTGTTGGTCAGAGGCCCGTAGTCGCCGATCGCGCTCGGTTCGCCGGTCAGCGATTTGACCCGAACCTCGCCGCGCACCCCCTGCGGCGCGCCGAATACGCCCATCAGGATGAGGCGGTCGGGCGCGCGCAAGTTGCGTTAGCGAGTTCAGGCCGCCGGAGCTGCCGCGGCCTTTTCGGCTGCGGCCGTAGCAGCCGCGGCGCGCTCCTGCGCCTTCTTCTTCGGCTGCGCCTTCTGCGGATTGTTGCGCGCCTCGCGCTTGGCGAGGCCGAGGCCGTCGAGCAGACGCAGCACGCGGTCGGTCGGCTGCGCGCCCTTGGCGAGCCACGCCTTGGCCTTCTCCTGATCGAGCACGACGCGGCTGGCGTCGTCCTTGGCTTTCAAGGGATCGAAGGTGCCGATCTTTTCGACAAAGCGGCCGTCGCGCGGCATGCGCGCGTCGGCGACCACAATGCGATAGAAGGGACGCTTCTTTGTGCCGCCGCGGGAGAGGCGGATTTTCACTGACATTGGTGTTTTCCTTTCAGATCAGATGGGTTGTTGAAGTCATTTCTTCTTGCCGAATGGGTTGAAGCCGCCGCCGAGGCCCGGCAGCTTCGGGCCGCCGCCGAGACCGGGAAATTGTGGGGGCAGGTTGAAGGCGCCGGGCGGAGGCGCGGCGGGAATGCCCGGCGGCCCTGAAGGCGCTCCCGGAAGGCCGGCGCCGCCCAGCTGCTTCTGCATCGCTTCGATCTGTTCCGGCGACGGCATCGGCATGCCTCCGCCGAGTCCCATCATCTGGCCAAGCTTGCCCATCATGCCGCGCTTGGCGCCGCCGCCGCCCATGGCCTTCATCATGTCGGCCATCTGGCGATGCTGCTTCAGAAGCCGGTTGACGTACTCGACCGTGACGCCCGAACCCGCCGCGATGCGCTTCTTGCGCGAGGCTTTGAGAATGTCGGGGTTGCGGCGCTCCTGCGGCGTCATCGACGAGATGATGGCGCGCTGGCGCTTGACGAACTTGTCGTCGAGATTGGCGGAATTGAGCTGGTCTTTGATCTTGGCGACGCCGGGCAGCATCCCCATGATGCCGCCCATGCCGCCGAGCTTCTCGATCTGCGCCAATTGCTCTGAGAGGTCGTTCAGATCGAAGACGCCCTTGCGCATCTTCTCGGCCATCTTGGCCGCCTGCGCTGCGTCGATATTTTGGGCTGCCTTCTCGACCAGGCTGACGATGTCGCCCATCCCGAGGATGCGGTCGGCAAGACGCGCGGGATGGAAATCCTCGATCGCGTCCATCTTCTCGCCGACGCCAAGCAGCTTGATCGGCTTGCCGGTGACCGAGCGCATCGACAAAGCCGCGCCACCGCGGCCGTCGCCGTCCATGCGGGTCAGCACGATGCCGGTCAAGCCCACTTGCTCGTTGAAGTTCTTGGCCAGATTGACGGCGTCCTGGCCGGTCAAGGCGTCGGCCACCAGCAGGATTTCGTGGGGCCGCGCGGCGTCGCGGATCTCCGCCATTTCCTGCATCAGCGGTTCGTCAATATGGGTGCGCCCGGCGGTGTCGAGGATCACGACATCGTAGCCCTGCAGCCGCGCGGCGCTCTCGGCGCGTTTGGCGATGGCGACCGGATCCTCGCCGAAAACGATCGGCAGGGTCGCGACGCCGACCTGTTGACCCAGCACCGCGAGCTGCTCCTGCGCCGCGGGCCGCTTCACGTCGAGCGAGGCCATCAGCACCTTGTGCTTGTCGCGCTCGGTCAGGCGTTTGGCGATCTTGGCCGCGGTCGTCGTCTTGCCCGCGCCTTGCAGGCCGACCAGCATGATCGCCACGGGAGCTGGCGCGTTGAGGTCGATCGCCTGCGATTCCGTGCCCAGCGTTTCGACCAGCGAATCGTGGACGATCTTGACCACCATCTGGCCGGGCTTGACCGACTTGATGACAGAAGCGCCAACCGCCTTGGTGCGGGTCCGGTCGACGAACGAGCGCACGACCTCGAGCGCGACATCGGCTTCGAGCAACGCGCGGCGCACCTCGCGCATGGCGGCGTTGACGTCCTCCTCGGAGAGAGCGCCGCGGCCGGTGAGTTTATCCAATATGCCGGAGAGCTTTTCGGACAGGCTCTCGAACATGGGTCACGCTCCTTTGATCAGGCGGCGAAGGCGCTGAGCGGATAGATAGAGCGAGACGCCCATCATCCCAATCCGCTGAGCCGCATCCGCGTTCGAGCCCAACGCCGATCGCGCCCGGGGGCGCTAAGCGCTGCCGGACGGGGACCGCTGGCCTCGAGGGACAGTCGGCTTGATCGACGAGGCCAAAACCTGACGAAGGCGGGTTCGTAGGCGCGCAAGCCTCAGATGTCAAATACGAAGGCGCTGCGCCCTTGGACGAATACGGCTACCTCGGCAGCCCCTCGGCATCGGTTCGGTCGACCCTTTTGGATTTCCTTGGCGCCGGGCCGTCTCGGTATGAAAACCCCCGATTATGAGGGTTGGATTTCCTTGGATTTCCTTGGATTCTCTCGTCCGAATTCGAGACTTTTCAATGGGTTACGCGAGATCGTCATGGCGCAAGTCTATCTCAATTTCTAATTTCCTGCAATCAATTGCCGTCCAAGCCGGTTTCCCTCAGCGCCTCAATCCAAATGCAGCCCGCTCTCGCTGCGCGGGCGCAAATGCCGCTAAACCCAAAATCCGGCTTGGCGATTGATTTGACGGCAAGTCTATCACGTCCACCGTCATATTGGAATGAATATTTCGCAACTCCGCGATGATCATTTCAAGCAACGCTGAAGTCCTTCGATGTATTCATACGAACACATCGCAATTACAATTGATCCATCGCCAATCGTAACTTAGAATTGTTTCAATGCCGAGAATCGTTTCAAGTCTCGAGCCTCAAAAGCGGGAGCGCTTCTGATCCGGCCGGCACCAATTTTACCGCAGCCGCTTTCGACTGGGAGGGAAGCATGATCACTCTGCATGTCAACGGCCAGACGCAAACATTCGACGGCGATCCGTCGATGCCTGTGCTCTGGTACCTACGCGATGTTCTCGGGCTCACCGGCACCAAGTTTGGCTGCGGCGTGGCCGCCTGCGGCGCCTGCACGATCCATCTCGACGGCGACGCCACAAGGTCCTGCCAGACACAAATGGCTGACGCGAATGGCAAGTCGATCACCACGATCGAAGGCCTCGACCCCGAGGGCAATCACCCCGTCCAAAAGGCCTGGCGCGAGGTCAATGTGCCTCAGTGCGGCTATTGCCAGGCCGGACAGATCATGCAGGCCGTCGCCCTTCTGAAGCAGACGCCTCATCCGACCGACTCCGACATCGACAGCACGATGTACGGCAACATCTGCCGCTGCGGGACCTATCAGCGCATTCGCGCCGCCATCAAGCAAGCTGCGGGAGCGTAACCCATGACCAAGTACATTCGCGAAATCGTGTCGGCGTCTGGCATCGAGAATGTCAGCCGGCGCGGCCTCCTCAAGGGCATCCTCTCGACAACGGGCCTCGTGCTCGCCGTGCACATCCTGCCGTCTCTGGCCGATGACGCCCCCAAGTGGGGCGCAGACGGCATGCCGCACGGCACGGTCAACAACCCCCTGGCTTTTGTCTCCATTGCGCCCGACGGGATCGTCACCATCGTCTGCCATCGCTCCGAGATGGGACAGGGCATACGCACCGGCATGCCGCTGATCGTGGCCGACGAGATGGGCGCGGATTGGGCAAGAGTGAAAGTCGCCCAGGCGACCGGAGACGAAGCCAAGTACGGCAACCAGGACACCGACGGCTCCCGTTCGACCCGGCATTTCTTCACGCCGATGCGCCAGGTGGGCGCCGCGGCCCGCATGATGCTCGAGGCGGCGGCAGCGAAACGTTGGGGCGTGGACGTCACCGACGTGGAGGCGAAGAATCACGAGGTCATTCAGAAGTCGACCGGCAAGAAGCTCGGCTTCGGGGACCTCGCCGCCGACGCCAGCACGATGGGCGTGCCATCGAATGTGAGTGTCGAAAAGACCGGCGCTGCAACGCCCGTCAGTCTGCCGCTCAAAGACCCTTCCGAGTTCCGCTACATCGGCAAGGAAGGGACCAATATCGTCGACGGCTTCAACATTACGACCGGTCGGGCCATTTATGGCCAGGACGTCCGCTTGCCCGGCCAGAAATACGCCGTCATTGCGCGCCCGGCGGTGATGGGCGGCAAGGTCGTTTCCTACGACGCGACGGAGGCGAAAAAAATCTCGGGCGTCATCCAGATCGTCGAGATTCCCGCGCCGTCGTACCCGATGAAATTCCAGCCGTCAGGGGGAATCGCAATCATCGCCGACAACACCTGGGCAGCGATCCAGGGCCGCAACGCGCTGAAGATCAAATGGGATGACGGTCCGCACGGGACATACGATTCCCAGGCTTACCGCGCGGAGATGGAGGCGACCGCGAGGAAGACTGGCGCCATCCTGCGCAGCGACGGCGACTTCGCCGCGGCTTACGCAAGCGCGGACAAGAAGGTCGAGGCCGAGTACTACATCCCTCACAACGCGCATGCGACGATGGAGCCGCCATCCGCGACCTGCCGGATTGTCGATGGCAAGGCCGAAGTGTGGACCAGCGTACAAAGCCCGCAGGCTGCGCATGACCTGGTCGCTGGGTATCTAAGCCTGCCGCCCGAAAACGTGACGGTCAACGTCACCCTTTTGGGCGGCGGTTTCGGCCGCAAGTCAAAGCCGGATTTCGCGGTCGAGGCGGCTTTGTGCTCGAAGGCGATGGGCGGCGCGCCGGTAAAGGTCGTGTGGACGCGTGAAGACGACATCCACAACGACTTCTACCATACGGTGTCGGTCGAACGCCTCGAGGCGGGGCTCGACAAGGATGGCAAGGTCGTCGCATGGCGGCACAACAGCGTCGCGCCGACGCTTTTCGCGCTTTTTGTGGCAGACCCCAAGCACGAAGCGCCACTCGAGCAGGGCATGGGCCTCGTCGACATGCCCTTCGACATCAAGAACGTGAGCATCGAGAATGGCGAAGCCGAAGCGCACACCAAGATTGGCTGGTGGCGTTCCGTTTCGAATGTCCCGCACGGCTTCGCCATTCAATCCTTCGTCGCCGAACTGGCGCATGCGGCGGGCAAGGATCAGAAGGAGTTCCTGCTCGATCTGATCGGACCCGCTCGGATCCTCGACGTGCCGCAAAAGGTGAAGAAGTTCTGGGATTACGGCGAGAATCCGGAGGTCTACCCGATCGACACCGGCCGGCTCCGGAACGTCGTCGAACTGGTCACCGAGAAGGCGGGCTGGGGCAAGCGCGAAGTGCCGAAAGGTCACGGCCTTGGTCTCGCCGTCCACCGCAGCTTTGTGAGCTATGTGGCTGCCGTGATCGAGGCCGCGGTCGACGAGAAGGGCAACGTCACGGTGCCGCGGGTCGACATCGCCGTTGATTGCGGTCCGATCGTCAATCCGGATCGCGTCCGCTCCCAATTCGAGGGCGCGGTCGTCATGGGTCTCGGCGTAGGCCTCTTGAACGAAATCTCGTTCAAGGAGGGCCGAGTCCAGCAGAGCAATCTCGACGACTACCAGGTGATTCGGATCACCGAAGCGCCGCGTGAGACGCATGTCTACATCGTGCCGCGCGGCTACGACATGCATATGGGCGGCGTGGGCGAACCGGGCGTGCCGCCGGTCGCGCCTGCGCTCATGAACGCGATCTTTGCGGCGAGCGGCAAACGGATCCGCTCCCTGCCGCTCGGAGGTCAGTTGACCAGCAAGGCCTAAGCCTAAACCAGCAGGCGGGCCGGGAGTTGCTTCCGGCCCGTCGTCCACCGTCTGTGCATCCGGCGGCCGAAGTTAGCGCCGCCCCCAACGCCGGTCGTCGATCGGCCGAAACTTGAGCGCGGCCGCTATCCCAAGCGCAATGAAGATGAGCAGCACGATTCCCTGGACGATCGCGAACGGCGGCTCGGACCCAGTCGGCGCGAGCGCGTGAAGCGCCGGGACCTTCATGAATCCCTGCGCCACAAGCACGAACACATTGAGATAAAGCGCCGCAACCGCGCAAGCGACAAAGATCCGTCGCCACGCTCCGGCGAGACGAAAGCCGTAATAGGCGGCGACGGCGCCAATAAGCAGAATGAGCGACAGCACGCCAACCGCGCGCGGTGGGTCGAACCCGAACGGCGGCAGGGGGAAACCGGTCAGGCTCGTCAGGATCGTCGTGACAAGGAAGACGGCGATCGCCGTCTTGAAATTCCGACCGAGCAAAAGGCCGTACAACATCACAAGACCGGAAAGAATTCCGACCAGGCTTATCGCCACGTGGAATTGAAGCATTGCAGGCACCCCCAGCCTTGGCCGCGCGGCAAATCATCAGTTCGTCGCCCGCGTCTACCCAGGCGGCAACTTCTTCCTTTTGCCGCCTTGCTACAATATCTATATGAGCGGCGGGCTCGCCCGCTGCTCCTTGCCGAAACGAGGGTGCGAGCGCGGTAGCGCGATTCTGGGCCTCGCCGTCCGATCGTGACAGTCTTTCGAAGCCAAACGCGAAGGAAGCGGAGGCCCCATGGACCAGGTCGGTCGCCACTCCAACTCAGGCCGGACATAACCGGCCCCGCAATCCGGGCGTGCCGCTGGCGCCGGATTGGTTCGAGAGCGTCGGCGTTAACGCGAGCGCGGTCGAGCGCCGCGCCGCGACCCTGACTACGCGCCGGTCCGTCAAGAAGGAATACCAGGCAGCGTGGCTCTTGAAGGCCATGACCTGCATCGACCTCACCACGCTCTCCGGCGACGACACGCCGGGCCGCGTGCGCCGGCTCTGCGCCAAGGCGCGCCATCCGCTTGGCGAAGAGCTGCTGACCGCGCTCGATCTCGCCGACTTGGGCCTGACGGTGGCCGCGGTTTGCGTCTATCCGACGATGGTTGGACCTGCGGTCAAGGCGCTCGAGGGCTCGGGGATTCCGGTCGCCTCCGTCGCGACCGGCTTTCCGGCCGGGCTTACCCCATTGAAGCAGCGCCTGGACGAGATCCGCTATGCGGTCGGGGAGGGCGCGCGCGAGATCGACATCGTCATCACCCGCGCCCATGTGCTTGGCCGCGACTGGAGCGCGCTCTACGACGAGGTGTCTGCGATGCGCGAAGCCTGCGGGCGCGCGCATCTGAAGACGATACTCGGCACAGGCGACTTGAAGACGCTGCGCAACGTCTATGCGGCCAGCATGGTTGCGATGCAGGCCGGCGCCGACTTCATCAAGACCTCCACCGGCAAGGAGGACGTCAACGCCACGCTTCCGGTGAGTCTCGTGATGCTCCGAGCTTTGCGCGACTATCGCGAGCGCTCAGGCGTCGACATCGGGTTCAAGCCGGCGGGCGGCCTGCGTACAGCCAAGGATGCGCTTGCGTGGCTCATCCTCATGAAGGAGGAGCTAGGCTTGCCGTGGATGCAGCCCGATCTTTTCCGCATCGGCGCGAGCGGCCTTCTGACCGACATCGAACGTCAGCTCGATCATTACACGACCGGGCGCTATTCGGCCGCCCATCGCCACGCAATGGCGTGAGGCAAACTCATGGGCGTCATCAAGGACATCCTGCGCACGATGGACTACGGTCCGTCTCCTGAAAGCAGCGAGCATGTCGGCGTTTGGCTCGACGAGCACAAGGCGGGCTTCGGGCATTTCATCAACGGTGTTTTCACCAAGCCTGGCGACTTGTTCGATGTCTTCAATCCCGCGAACGGCGAACGCATCGCGCGCGTTTCGCAGGGCTCTCCGAAGGACATCGACGCCGCCGTCGCCGCGGCGCGAAAGGCCCAACCAAAATGGGCGGCGCTCTCCGGCTTCGAGCGGTCGAAGCATATCTATGCGCTCGCGCGCCATGTGCAGAAGCGTGAGCGGTTTCTGTCGGTTCTGGAAACGATCGACAACGGCAAGCCGATCCGCGAGTCGCGCGACATCGACATTCCGCTGGTCGCCCGCCATTTCTATCATCACGCCGGTTGGGCGTCGCTGATCGACAGCGAGTTCCCGGCGACCAAGCCGGTCGGCGTCGGCGGGCAGATCATTCCGTGGAACTTCCCGCTGCTGATGCTCGCCTGGAAGATCGCGCCGGCGCTCGCGGCCGGCAACACGGTTGTCCTGAAGCCGGCGGAATTCACGCCTCTGACCGCGCTCGCCTTCGCCGCCATCTGCGTCGAGACGGGGCTGCCTCCTGGCGTCGTCAATATCGTCACCGGCGACGGGGCGACCGGGGCCGCTTTGGTGGCGCATGCGGGCGTGGACAAGATCGCCTTCACCGGTTCGACCGAGGTTGGCCGGGCGATTCGCAAGGCGACGGCCGGCACGGGCAAGAAGCTGTCGCTTGAGCTCGGCGGCAAGTCGCCGTTCATCGTGTTCGAGGATGCGGACCTGGACAGCGCCGTCGAGGGCGTGGTCGACGCGATCTGGTTCAATCAGGGGCAGGTGTGCTGCGCGGGCTCGCGGCTCTTGGTCGCGGAAGGCGCCGCCGACGCCCTCTACGCCAAGCTCCGCGCCCGCATGGCGAACTTGAGAATCGGCGATCCGCTCGACAAGTCGACCGATGTCGGCGCGATCGTCGCTCCGGTTCAGCTCGAGCGAATCCGTCGGCTGATGCGACAGGGCGAGGAGGAAGGGCTCGAATTCTTTCGCGCCAACAATTCGCTGCCGGATCGAGGCTGCTTCTACCCGCCGACCCTGGTCACCGGCGTGGACCCGGCGTCCGTGCTCGCACGCGAGGAGATCTTCGGCCCAGTGCTGGTCGCCACGACCTTCCGCACGCCGGATGAAGCGGTCGCGCTCGCCAACAATACGCGCTACGGCCTCGCCGCGTCCGTCTGGACGGAGAACGTCAATCGCGCGCTTGAGGTCGCCGCTCGCATCAAGGCTGGCGTTGTCTGGATCAATTCGACCAACATGTTCGACGCCGCCTCCGGCTTCGGCGGCTACCGGGAAAGTGGCTTCGGGCGCGAGGGCGGGCGCGAAGGCTTGTCCGAGTACCGGATCGCCGACGAACCGAAAGCCAAGCCCAACTCGGCCCGTTCGCAGCGCCTCAACGCCTCGCCCGGCGTGAGTCCGGCTCGAAACCATCGACGAGGGCCCGGATCGCACCGCCAAGCTCTATATCGGCGGCAAGCAGGCGCGCCCCGATTCCGGCTATAGCTACGCCGTTCTCGATCCGGCCGGCCGCGAGGTCGGACTGGCCGGGCTCGGCAACCGCAAGGACATCCGCAACGCGGTCGAAGCCGCAGCAAAGGCTTCATCCTGGGGAGCGGCGACGGCGCACAATCGCGCCCAGGTGCTCTACTACGTCGCCGAGAATCTAGCGGCCCGTGAAGACGAATTCGTACGACGGCTCAGCGCCATGACCGGAGCCTCCGCTCGCGCTGCCAAGTCTGAAGTCGACGCCTCGATCCGCCGTGCATTTGTCTATGCCGGCTATGCCGACAAGTTCGACGGCGCGGTGCACGCGACGCGCTCGCGCTTCGTCACCCTGGCGATGAACGAGCCATGGGGCGTGATGGGAATCATCTGCCCGAACGAGGCGCCGCTGCTCGCCTTCGTCTCGCTCGTCATGCCGGCGATCGCGATGGGCAATTGTGTCGTCGCAGTCCCGTCGGCGAGCCATCCTCTGAGCGCAACCGACTTCTATTCGGTGCTCGATACGTCGGATGTTCCCGCCGGCGTCGTCAACATCGTGACCGGAGAGGCGAACGTCCTGACCAAGACGCTGGCCGAGCACGACGGCGTGGATGCGGTTTGGTATGTCGGCGACACGGACGGTGCAGCTCAGGTCGAGGCGCTTTCCGCCGGCAATCTCAAGGCGACCTGGACTTCGGCCGCGGCGATGGACTGGGCCAAAGCCGAGGGCCGCGAGTTCCTGCGCCGGGCGACCCAGGTCAAGAACATCTGGACCCCTTACGGGGAATAGCGGCTACCAGACCTTCGTCACCGTATAGCCATACGCGCGGAACCGCTCGACGAGGCCGGTCTTGCCGGCAAGATGCAGTGCGCCAACGGCGATGAACGCGCCGCCGGAGGCCAGAAGCGGCGCAGCGCGCTCGGCCATGGTTGCGTTGCGACCCTGAAGCAAAGCGAGCATGAACTCATCCTGCGCCGCCCGCTCCGTGTCGCTCAGCCCGCCCAAGGCGTCTGAGACCGCGAGGATTTCGGCCGGTCGGCTTTCCCGATAGAGCCTGAGCATCGTTGCATACAGATTGTCGTTC
Organism: uncultured Alphaproteobacteria bacterium; assembly: GCA_963702825.1. Taxonomy (GTDB): domain Bacteria; phylum Pseudomonadota; class Alphaproteobacteria; order Rhizobiales; family Beijerinckiaceae; genus Roseiarcus. The sequence goes on along the minus strand of CAVPEE010000007.1, from coordinate 2,256 downwards.
AAGCCCGGGTCTCGGGCCGTGAGCGTCAACAGCGTCGCGGCGACTTCAGGGCGCATATTGGCGATTGCCGCGAGCTGTTCCTCCGCCGTTTCAAGTCCAATGACCTTTACCCCGGAGTCTCTTGCAGTCTCAGCGAGAAACTGATCGACCTCGGGCAGATTGAGCGTTTCACGCTCCGCTTCGCATTTGGGGAGCGCGGTCAGGATGGCCAGGAACCAGGGCTTCAAGTGGTGCGCGAATTCGGCGGGGTAGCCGAGACTCGAGATCAGTTTCTCGATTTTCTGGCGGTCCTCCGGCGCGATGGCTCCCTCGAATGTGTCATGGTCGCGATCAAGCGCCTTGGCCAGCGTGGCGGCCGTGATGTTGGCTTTTTCGATCGTGTCGATGGGTCCGCCGAGTTCCGTCGCCACGATCTTTGAGCCATTGATCGATTGCGCGGCGCGGCGCGCCACTTCGAGCGCAGACTCGTCCGTCGAATGAATGGTGCCGAAGAGATAAGAGGGCGCGAGACCCGGCTTCTCGATGCGCCAGAGCAACCCGTCGCCGTTGACGAGATCGTCCGCGCGCGCGGCCTCGGCCGCGGCGAGCCCCTCAACCTGGGTGAGATCCGAACCTTGACAGGGCTTGGGCGGCTCCGCGTGCGCCAGGGAAAGCGTGAGAGCGCCGATAAGAAACGCGAATGCGCCGAGCGTTAACCGACACATGACGCTCACAGCTTTCTCAGCGCGACTTCTTCAATTCTGTGGCTCGCGCCCTTGGTCAGGAGCAAGTCGGCGCGCGGCCGGGTCGGAAGAATATTCTCGTGCAGGTTGACGAGATTGATGCGCCGCCAGATCGAGCGCGCCGTCGCTTCCGCTTCCGCATCGTTGAGGTCGGCATATTGGCGGAAATAACTGCGCGGATCGCGGAACGCCGTCGTCCGCAAGCTCATGAAGCGCTCGATATACCATTGCTCCAGCAACGCGGTCTCGGCGTCCAGGAAGATCGAGAAATCGAAAAAGTCGGAGACGAATGGAATCTCTTTGCCGTCGCGGGGCAGTCGGTTCGGCAGCAAGACATTGATGCCCTCGAAGATGAGAATGTCCGGCCGGTCAACGACGATCGATTCGTCTTTCACGATATCGTAGGTGATATGCGAATAGACCGGAGCCGCGACATTGTGCTGTCCCGCCTTCACTGCGGAGAGAAAGCGAAGCACCGCCGTCCCGTCGTAGCTTTCGGGAAAGCCCTTGCGGTCCATGATGCCCAATCGGATCAGCTCCGCATTGGGACGCAAGAAGCCGTCGGTAGTGACGAGCTGCACCTGGGGCGTATTCGGCCAGCGGGTCAGCAGGGCTTGCAGCACCCGCGCCGTGGTCGATTTGCCGGCCGCGACCGACCCGGCAATGCCGATGATGTAGGGCACTTTGCCGTCAATTGCCCCGAGAAAGCGCTGCGTCGCCTTGAACAGCCCTTGCGTTGCTGCAACGTAGAGCGCCAGCAGCCGCGACAGCGGCAGATAAATGGCGACCACTTCGTCAAGCGAGATCGGATCGTGCGTCGACTGCAGCTTGCGCAGATCATCGATTGTCAGCGTTAGCTGGGTGTCGGCGCGCAGCTGCGCCCACTCGTCGCGGGTGAAGCGGCGAAATGGGGATTCGAGCGATTGAAGCCCAACGCGATTCATTAGAACTCTCTCACTCGGGCCAGTCGGCCCACGCGCCGACGGGACTGCGCTCTCACTTCGTTCGGGACGCTTTTTCCTGGTGTCCGCTTTGTTTTGACCTTTTGCCCAATTCGTCCATCACCGACGACAACGCGACTCCCCGGACGCGGAGCACGACGAGCAGGTGGTAGAGAACATCGGCCGCCTCGGCGCGAACGGCGCTCTCGTCCAGCGCTGCGGCGGCGATCGCGAATTCGATCGCTTCCTCGCCGAATTTGCGCGCGCAATGGGCTGCCCCCTTATCGATGAGGCTGCGGGTATAGGAGGTCTCCGCGCTCGTCCCGGCGCGCTGGTCGATCGTCTGAGCAAGTTCGTCCAGCGTGAACATCGCGTCTGCCCCGTCCTTCTCGCCCCTTCGCGCCTTTATCTCCCGCCGCGCTGGCCGCCGCAACAGGAGGCCGGCGGCTGATCGGTGCGCCGCGCGCTTCTTGACTTGGCTCTCGTGGGGGCCATAAAGCATGCCGATCTTGAGGCGGGGGCGATTAGCTCAGCGGTAGAGCACTCCCTTCACACGGGAGGGGTCGCAGGTTCGATCCCTGCATCGCCCACCA
>CAVPEE010000006.1:0-115545 GCA_963702825.1 uncultured Alphaproteobacteria bacterium | reverse complement strand
CGCGAGCCAGATCGCCTTGTCGGCGCCCCGCGACAGGCGGCTCGGGTAGGCGGGAAGATTTTCCAGCACAGGCTCATTGCGACCGTCGGCGCCGGAAAAATCCGCGTTAGCGCGCAGCGCCAGCTCTCAGAAACCACCATTGAGTCCGCTCCTCGAGAAGGCCGTACGGATAAGCGAGATTGCCGGCGAGCCGTGCGGCGCGCGCCGCTTCCGGGCTCGATCCGCCATACGGAGCCGGAAGCGTTCTTCTCCATCAAGTCGCGCTTGTAGGCGAGCGGCCCATTCGAGCGCCGAGCCATTGGCGACGAGCAGGCGCCGTCGCGGGCAGGGGCGAGCGCCGTAATGCAGGGGATCTCCGGGCTGCTCGCGATCGTCTTTCCGTCATTCTGGCCGCCGACAAACGCGATTTCGCCGTCGATCAGGCCGACCGCCGCGCCGCCATCCGGCAACCCGACCAACGCGCTGATCTCGCGTCGAAAGACGCAAGCGGCGCGCCGTCCGGCCTATCGACGCTGAACAGCGAGCGCCCCGAGGAGACGACGAGGCCTCGCGACGTCTCCGCCAGGCAATCCGGCGCCGGGATCTCGAGGACCGTCGCGGCGGAGTCGAGGAGATCGTTGGGCCGGAAGCGCCGTCCATCGGCGGCACGGTGATCGACGCCTCGCCGCGCCAACCAGCTGTCCACGGCTCTTCTGCAAGAGGTTCATGGACGGCCTCCCCAATAGGATTCGGGGCCGGTCCATTCCGGATCGGCGTCCGGGAGCTTGATGCGCCCGATGCGGTTGTTGGTGACGCCGCCGAGATAGAGATAGCCGCGATGCTCGCGCATCGAGGTGATCGCCGGATGGTTCTCGCCCTCCGGGTCCCAGAGGGTCTCGAGCACGCGTCCCGTCTCGTCGAAATGCACGACGCTGCCAGCATTGACGTTGGGAAACAGCCATTCGTCGCTGGCGACCCGGCGCGCCATGCGGCGTCTGAAGGCCGGCATCGTCATCGCCAGATCGTAGGTCGGCGTCCGCATGCCCGCGAGCGCAACCCAATAGGTTCCACGGGACCCGCGATTGATATTGTCGGGATACCCGGGAAGGTCGGGTATGACGGCCTCGATCGCTCCCGCTTTGGGGCCTTCGAGCCAGTAGCGGCTGATCCGGCATCCCCACGTTTCGGCGAACAGCATGACTTGTTGTCGTGGGCCATGCAGACGCCGTTCGCGAAAAGAAGATTGCGCAAAATCGTCCGCGTCGACGCCTGATGTCGGGATCGTAGCGAATGATCCGGCCGTTGCCGCGCCCTTCGAGCGCATCGACCACCCATTCCTCGAACCCGTAACGGATCGTCGCCTCGCTGAAATACACTTTGCCGTCCGGCGCGATGTCGAGGTCGTCCGCAAGCCGCATCCGGGAATCGTCGATGACCGACAAGCGCGTGCGATTGGTTTCCGCCGTCAGCTTCTGCGAGCTTGCGCAGCTTGTCGACGCGATAGAGACCCATGCCGCCGATGCAGACGACGAGGCTGCCGTCCTCTGTCGAAGGCCATGCCGAGCGGCCGTCCGCCGACATGGGCATAGACTTCGGACCGGGTGTAGTCGGGAGCGAAAAAGCGGACGATGTCGCCTTGCCGCACGCTGCAATAGAGATTGTCGTCCTCAGTCGAGAATGACGTCCTCCGGACCGTCGACTTGGCCCAGGCCGATAATCTCGACGTCGCGCAGCCGCTCGTTCCTCGCATAGGGCGAAGACGAGCCGGACATCGATGGCCGGAACGCGTCGGCAAAGCGAGATAGGCAGGCGACACATAGACCTTGGCCTGGAGCTTTTGGCGCCATTTCGTCCAGCGCACGTCGATGCCGATCGCAAACAGCAACACGAGGCCGACGACCATCGACGACGCGCCGCTCTGCAGCCCGAGCCTGACAAGGCCGTTGGTCAGCAGGCGAGACGATGATCGCGCCGATCAGCGCCTTGCCGACCGACCCGCGGCCGCCGCCGACGCTGTTGCCGCCCAGAAGCGCCGCGGTCACCACCGTGAGTTCGAGGCCGAGGCCGGTGTCCGGACCAGTGCCGGAAAGCCGCGCCGCATAGAGCACGCCGGCGAACCCGGCCAGAGGCCGGAGACGACATAGGTCAGGCACACCGTGCGCGCGCACGGAATCCCGGCGTTGTAGGAGGCGCGACGTGATCCGCCGACCGCCGTGATGCGCCAGCCGATGCGCAAGCGCGTCAGGATGACGTGCGCGGCGATCGCAATGACGATCAGAACGCACGAAACTGAAGGGAACGCCCAGGATCGATCCGGCGCCGATGAAGTCCCACGAGTCGGAGTCCACATCGCTCGAGGCGATCCGCACCGAATAGACCTGCAGCAGAAAGGTCGACGATCGCGCGCGTCAGCGTCAGCATGACGAGCGTCGTCAGAAACGCCCGCAGCCTGCAGATAGCCAATCAGGAAGCCGTTCATGAGACCGACCAGCGCGCCGAGAGCCATGGTCGCGACGATCGCGACCTCGATCGGCCATTTGGCGACGTTGATCAGCGCGAGAGCGGTGAAATTGGCCAGCGCGAAGGTCGAGCCAACGCTGAGATCGATGCCGCCCGCAAGCATGACGATCGTCATGCCGATGACCATCAGTCCGAATTCGCCGATCTGCCGCGACGTGTCGGAGAGGTTTCCGACAGAGGGAAATTCGGAATCGTCGTCGCCATGAAAAATCGCAAGAGCAATGAGAAGGGGGACGGGGATCGCATTGTCCGTCCACCTTCTGCCGAGCACCTCGCCGACGACGTGATCGGGGACATAGCGAGAGCGCAATCTGGCGGCCCAGTCGGCGATCGTCATCGATCTATATCCCGGCGCCGACAAAAAACGCGCTGAGCCGTTTTCGCGGCTCAGCGCTTCAAAGATCCGGCTGACTTCTATTTCTTGAGGTCTTGGCGCTCCAGCACATGCCAGGATGGAGGGTATCTTTCGAAATGACGGTCGCGGGCGTGTAGATGACGATCTTCAGCTTGCCGGCTGGCTGCCCGGATTCCAGCACGGTCGCGATCACGTCGGTCAGGTCGCGTCCCTGATCCAGGACGTGGTAGGCGATTTCCTCCTGGAACACGCCTTTCTCGACATTGTCGCAGGCCATCTGCTCGCCGCCGCCCGAGGTGACCAGCGCAATCGGTTTGCCCGATTCCTTGATCGCCGCCGCCGCGCCGAGATCCATGACGTCCCAGAATCCGACGACGCCGCAGAGATCCGGATTCTGTTGAATCACGGTCGATATGATGGAGTGGGCTTTGGTCGCGTCCCAGTCCCCGGCCTGATTGGCGACGACCTTGATCTCGGGATGTTTGGCCGAGAACGTTCTCGGCGCCTTTCATCATTCCGCTGTCCGATCCTGAGGTCGGTTGCCCCTCCAGGATCGCGACCTTGCCGCTCGTGCCGGCGCCGCATTTGTCGACGACCGCCTGCGTCTCCGCTTCGCCGATGCCGATCCAGTCGGCGCCGACATAGACGTCCGAATTGTAGTTCGACCTCATGTTGACCTGAACGACGTGAATGCCGGCTTCCTCAGCGCGCTTCAGCAGCTTGGCGTAAGACTGGACGTCGGGATTGTGAACGATAAGGACGTCCGGCTTTTCCGAGATGAGCGACGTGATCGCCTGAGCGCCGGCGTCGGCGCTGAAATGCGGGTCGCGAACCTCGAACTTCATGCCGAGCCGGTCGGCCTGCTTTTTCATGACCGACGCCCACCCTCGGTGAGGTCGATGCCCATCGTGACCGGCACGAAGGCGATCGTCTTGCCCGCGAACGTCTTGAAATAGTCGGCGCGTCTCGGATCGTCGATGCCCTCGGCGGCGTGAGCCGCCGATCCCCGAGAGAGCTAAAACGTGCGGCAGCCGCCGCCGCCATTTCATCTGTTTCATATCTTCATCCTCCCGTTCAAGTTTGCGGCGACTAGATGTCGCCTTGCTGCGCGATTTGTTCGTCGCGCGGGTTGACGACGCTGTCGATGACGATCGCGATCAGCAGGATCAACCCCCGGATCACGTTCTGCAGCGTGTACTCGATGTTCATGATGGTCATCCCGTTCAGCAGGATGCCGATGAGCAGCGTGCCGACGATCACGTTGCGGATGCCGCCGCGGCCGCCGGAAAGTCCGATGCCGCCGAGAACCACGACGAGGATGACGTCGTAGATCATCGAGGAATTGACGACAGCAGTGTTCATGCTGGCGACGGCAGTCGCGGTGATCAGGCCGGCCAGGTAGGCGACCGTCGCGGAGACCGCGTATTGCAAGACGATGATCGGGCGCACCGGAGCGCCAGAGATCCGCGCCGCGGCGAAATTGTCGCCGATCGCGTAGATGAACCGGCCCTGGTTCGTGTAACGCAGGAAGGCGAAACCGAGAAGCGCGACCAAAGCGAAAAACAGGATCGGCGTCGGCACGCCGAAGATGAAGCCGCCGCCAATCCAGGCGATGCTGGAGGCGCTGGGGGGCATGTACACCACATAGAGGGGCACGAGAAAGAAACGCGCGAAGCCATAAGCAAACGCGGCCATGCCCAAAGTCGCGAACAGAGCGGGAATCTCGAGGTACGCGATGAGCAGCGCCGTTCGCCACGCCAATGGCGAGAGCGAACAGATATCCCAACGCCAAGGCGACCGGTATCGAGGCGCCAGTATCCGCCAAGTGTAACGTCCACGCGGCCGACATCGCATAGATCGCGACGATCGAAAGGTCGATCCCGCGCCCGATCACGACAAGCGCCATCCCGACGCCGAGAATGCCCAATGTGGAGACGCTGCGCAAGAGCGTTAGAAGATTGCCCGGGCTTAGGAAGCCTCTAAGAAAGAACGAGAAGACGCAAAACAAGGCGAACGCGATCAAGAGCACGATTTTCTCTTGATTCAGAGCCACGCCTTATGATCCTCCAAGAATTTCTTGACCGGGCTGCCGCTCTTAAGCGCAAGAGCGCGGGCGCGGCCGTCGCGTCATTGTCATACCATGTCAGACCGACGGCAAGTTCGCTTGCGCGACAGCGCATAGGCTTTGCGCGGCAGCGCAAAAAGAGCATCCTCAATACGCGGATGGAGGCTCCGGCGGAGCAGTCGCCCGATCGCCTGAACGCTTGCTTTTCGCGCGATTGAAAAGATACTGGGCGCCCGCGTAGAACGGCAATTTGGGAGGAAGCCATGCAGGTCGTTTTCGATACCAAACCCTTGGCTGCCGCCGTACGCCGCCAGGCTTGGCGCGACGCAATCTGCGAAATCTACCTGCAAGTCGATTGCGCGGCCGAACAAGATAGCGAGTATGCCGGATTTGTTCGCGAGGCCCGGTTTGGCGATGTGACCCTTACGGATACGCTGCTCTCACCACAGTCGATCCGGCGCCAAAGCCGCCACCTCGCCCACGCAGACAAGGATTGCTATTACGCCGGGATAGAACAAATGGGTAACCTAACCATTTGCCAGGCCGGCTCCTCGTTCCTCCTGCGTCCGGGGGTCGGCACCGTGTACTACGCAAATGAGCCTTATGAGTTGCATTGCAATGTCATGTCGCGCCAATTCTGGATAGAGTTGCCACGCCACGCCTTTGACAGCCGGTTCGATTCCGGGCGTCCGCCTCTTTTCGCCAATCTCGATCTCAGCCGCGGCCTAGGCCGCATCGCCGTCGAATTCTGCACCGTCCTTGCGGCCGAGGGGGCTAATGTCGATCCTCAATCCAAAGCGAAACTTGGCGAGGAGTTCATGGACATCCTCGCCCTGGCTTTGACTGGAGAACCCGGCCGCCAGCCGGTTCACGAGACAAGCGTCCAAAAGGCGCGGCTCCGGTCGGTGAAGGCTTACATAGACGCGCATTTGAGCGAACCTGACCTGTCGTTGAGCGATATTGCGTGGAACAACGGGATTTCGCTCCGCTATCTGCATCAGCTCTTCCGTCAAACGGACATGTCGGCGTCCGAGTGGCTGAGGCTGCGAAGACTGCAACGATCCTACGATCTGCTCTCCTCATCCCGTTACGCGGCGCAATCGATCACAGAAATCGCGTACTCGATGGGATTCAACAGTTCATCCCATTTCAGCAATCTCTTTCGTGCGCAGTTCGGCGTGCGGCCGTCGGACGTCAGGGGAATGTCTGCGTAGGAGGTCCTACCGAAACTCCCGCTCCCAACCGGCGTCAAAATGATCCTGCGAGCTCACTGAGTTGTCGTTGGGCCGCGTCACGCGCGGCGTCGACCTGATCGCGCGGGCCGACAGTGGGTCCGACCGCGACGAAGCGTACGCTGTGCACGCCGATGAACCGCAGGATGTCGCGCAGGTAGGGCGTCGCCATATCGACGCGGCCCCGGTTCATGCCGGTCACGAAGTCGCTGCCGCTGGCGAGGATGACGACAGTCGGACGGTCCTTGACCAGACCGCGATAGCCTTCGGCTGGACTGAAAGTGAAGGTCAGCCCTGGCTGCACAATGAGATCGAACCATTGCTTGAGCTTGTAGGGCACGCCGAAGTTCCACATGGGCAAGGAAATGAGCACCCGCTCAGCGAGCAAGAAGCGCAGCGCCAGACGCTCGACGACGGCGAAAGCGTCGCGCTCCGGGACGCTGAACGCCCGGCCGCCGAGGCGCGCATATTTGGCTTCGAGCGCTGCGCCGTCGAACTCGGGCAATGTCTCGCGCCACAGGTCCTGGAGGTCGATGTCCCACGAGGGCCGGGCTTGACGAAATTTCGTCAGGAACGCCTCAGCCGCGGCGGAAGACGCCGAACTCGCACGCGGCGAGCACCGCAAATGGAGAAGCTTCGGCACCTATCGCTCTCGCCAGTCGCGCCGGCTTTCCGTCGACGGCTCATCCGAGCGCCCTGATGACGGCCTCAGCGTTTGTGACGACGGCGACATTCTGCAAGGCGAAGTCGATCGAGGCGCGGTGCCACGCTGCGTTCATCGTCGAGCAGCAATCCTCCGGCACGACAATGAAGTAGCCCTTATCGGCGCCGGTGCGCGCCGTATGCTCGACTGACATGTTCGTCCAGGCGCCGGTGTTGATGATCATGTCGCGCCCTTGAGCCCGGAGAATGGTCTCGAGACGCGAGCCCTCCCAGGCGCTCATGCGCATCTTCTCGACCACGAAGTCGCCAGGCTGAGGCTCGAGACCGCTGACCGGCGCCGCGCCCCAGCTGCCCCGCGTCATCGCCTTGCTGTCGGCGATCCCTTCGAACAGCGGCGCGTTGAGCGTCAGTCCTGGCGCGCCCGGCTCGACGACGAACCAGACGTGGATCACAGCGACACCACGCGCGCGCGCCGCCGCTGCGAGGCGGCGGGTGTTCTCGACCACGTTCTGCTCGCGGGCATGGGCCGGCGCTCCGGACGAAGCGAAGGCGCCGCCCTCGCCGATGACGTCGTTTTGCATGTCCTGAATGATGAGCGCGCAACGCTTGGGGTCGAGCGTCAGGTTTTGGGCGAGCGACGGCCGGGATGACGACGGCTGGCTCTCGACGCCTTGGCTTGAGCCAACAGCGCGGCGCGGGGGTCGCCGACCTCGCGTTCATGTAGGGCTCACGCCGCGGACCGACCTTGGTCTCGATGCGATAGACCGAATGGGTGGCGGTCAGAAACAGAGTCCGGAATTCCGGTCCGCCCCAGGCGAGATTGGAGACGAGCTCAGGCGCGCGCACCTTTCCTAAGAGGTCGCCGGAAGGCGCGTAGACCCACACGCCTCCAGGCGCTGTCACCCAGACATTGCCGCGATGGTCGCATTTCATCCCGTCAGGCACGCCCTGCTCGAGCGACGAACGAACGCCAGAGGCGAACATGCGCCCGCCCGACAGCGAACCGTCGGCGGCGACGTCGAACACGCGGATCAGCGTCTGCACCGTATCGTTGATGTAGAGGAGCTTTTCATCCGGCGAAAAGCAGAGGCCGTTCGGCTGATCGAACAGGAGGCGCTCGACGAGCAGTTGCGGGGCGCCGCCGCCCGGCGGGATGCGGTACACGCCCTGGAAGCCAAGCGCGCGCGGACTTTCGACCCCAAACCCCGGCATGCGCCCATAGTAGGGATCGGAGAAATAGATCGAACCGTCCGAGCGGACGCAGACATCGTTAGGGCTGTTGAGCTCCTGGCCGTCGAAATGGGACGCGAGAACTTCGCGCCGCCCGTCCGGCCGTTCGCGCACGAGCGAGGACGTCGCATGCTCGCAGACGATCAAGTTGAGATCGGCGTCGTAGGTCATGCCGTTGCATTTGTTGGAAGGGCGGCGCACTTCCGCAACGCCTCGTGCGGCGTCCCAGCGGCGGCGCACGTCGGCCGGCATGTCCGAGAACAGAAGGTAGTGGTCGACCGGATGCCAGATCGGACCCTCGGTGAAGGTGAACCCGGTTCCGACCTGACCGACCGGCGCGTAAGGATCGATCAGTTCCTCGAATTCCGGCCGCAGGGTCGCATGCGTCATCGCTGGTGATTCCTCGCTGGCGCTCGTCTTCGTGGGCGCCTAGGCCGGGAACCAGTTGCGCTTCGGCAGCGTCTGGACGATCGGACCGGGCACGGAATCCTGCAGCCGCGCAACGACCGTCCCGTGCTCGACTTTGGCTGGGCGATCGTGCACCGGCAAGATGAAGCGGGCGTTGGCGAGCACCTTCTTGATGGCCGCCTTCTCGGCGCGCTTGGTCGTTCCATGATTGCCGGTGGTCCGCGGCTCGCCGTCATTGTTCTCACGGAACGGCTCGACGACCTGGTCGTTGATGTCGTAGAGGACGTCGCCGCAAATCGTCGCCACGCCTTCGGCGGTGTGAACGTGGACGTTCATCGACCCTTCCGTATGCGCGGCCGCCGCTTCGCAAAAGACGCCAGGCATCAGTTCGATCGGGCCGCTGATCTCGAGGTCGAGGAAGCGCAACGCGCTCTTGGCGTGCAAGCGGTCGATCAGATGCTTGATGTCGGGCGCAGGGTATTGGGGATGCATGAGGCCGGAGACCGAATATTCGAGTTCGCGGCGGTTGACGACCACGGTCGAATTCATCGGAAAGAGATCGTCCTTGCCGGCGTGATCGATGTGCAGGTGCGTGTGCAGCACGAAGCGGACGTCGCCCATGCGGACACCATGCTTGGAAAGCTGGTTCTCGATCATATTCTCGTGGAACTGCAGGCCGCGCATGCCCAGCGTCTCCATGATCTGGTTCGAGCGGTAGCCAGTGTCGACCACAATCGGATAAGCGCCGCCAAGGATCAGAAATCCCAGCGTCAGCACGCGGCGGGTGCGCCCGCAGTCGCGGCCGAGGACAAGGAAGCTCGATTCGAGCTCGATGTCGCCATAGTCGAGGATCTTGATTTCCAGCGGCATAATTTCCTCCCAACTTTCGTGTTCCGTTGTGCGCCCTATGAAGCGATGCGATAGACGCGCATTGCCGTGTCGTGCAGCACCGCCTGTTGTTCCTTGGGCGTGAGCGACGCCACGGCGTTCCTGTGAGCTGACAGAAGCTCGGCATACGAGGTCCAGAGCTTCTCGATCGGAAAGTTCGAGCCGAACAGGCACCGCCCCGGGCCGAACACGCGGACCGTCTCGCGAACCACGTCGGCGACATGCGCCGGATCATTGCGATGCAGGAAGGTGCCGAGACCGGAAAGCTTGGTCGTCACATTCGCGCACGCCGCGAGGCGGACCATGCCTGCACGCCATTCGGCGCGTCCCGCGGGCGAAAGGTCCTCGAGCATACCGGCGTGCTGAAGCACGAACGTGACCTTCGGGCACGACTCGGCAAGATCGGCCGCGTCGGCCATTTGCGGCGCAAACACCTGCAAGTCGAAGCTCAGGCCATAGTCGGCGAGACGGCCCACGTTGCGCTGGATTCTGGAATCCGCGGCAAGGTTTGGCCGCGACGCGAAGCGGTATTGTGGGTTCTCGTGCCAGTGCAATTGCATGCGCACGCCACGCACCAGGGGATAGCGCGAAAGTCGGTCGAGCTGGGGACGCACGTCGTCGGCGCTCACGTCGGCATAGGCGACAATCGCGTGCGGCCAACCCGTTTTGTCAGCGGTCCGCTGCACCCAGGCCGCCTCGTCCTCATAAGCCTCGGGCGACCAGTTGGTCTGGACATAGACCGACTTGACGACGCCGAGGCCATCGAGGTCGGCGCGAAATTCCTCGATTGGATAGTCGCGCCGGATCGGCTCGTAGGGGCCGAAAATGCGCGGCTGCATAGGGCCCATGAGCCAAGGGAGGTCGGCCTGCCGCCAGATGTGGTGATGGCCATCGACGACCGGAATCACGCGGCTCTCCTGCGCCCCAGCGACAGGACGTGATTGACGATCGCGGGCGTAGACCCGCCGTCAACCATGTCGTCGACGAAGGGAAAGATCGCGACCAGCGCCTCGGTGCGCGGACGGAAGTCCCGGCCGACGGCGAGCGGGGTCAGCCAACTCAGCCGCCACGCGCTGCGCGAGAGCCTCGCGACCGCGTCGGCGAGCGCGGTCGGATCACCGCGCTCGAGGCCGTCCGAGACGATAAGCGTTACGGCGCCGCGCGCGTAGGACGAGAAGCGCGGCACAGCGAGAAACGCCTCGAGCGCATCGCCAATGCGCGTGCCGCCGTCGAAGTCACTGACGATATGAGCCGCGCCGGCGAGCGCCTGCTCACGTCGCTTCAGCCGCATGGGCCGTGTCACCCGCGTGAGCCGGGTGCCGAACGTGAAGACCTCGACCCGTGGGCTCGCTTGGACGAGCGCATGGGCGAGACGCAAATTGTCTTCGGTGCGGGCCTTCATCGAGCCGGAGACGTCGATGAGCAGCAGCGCTTTGCGCGGCCGCATCCGGCGCTTGAGACGCGACAGCTTGATGATCTCGCCGTCATTGCGGGTCGCGTCGCGCAGGGTGCGGCGCAAGTCGACGACGGCGCCTCGCCGCGCGCGCCAGCGACGGTAGCTCAACCGCTTCGGCAGACGCCGAGGGGCTTCGCGCGCCAGACGGCGCAGCGCTTCGCCGGTCTCGGACGGGCCGAAGCGGCGTTCAACAAGCGCTTCGGCGCGAGTCGCAGCTTGACCGGATTCGTTCAATTCTTCGGCGCTGATCGGTTCGTCCGCGCCGCGCCGATCTTCCTGGACGCGAACCACATCTTCCTCTTCACCTTCCGGCAGATCCTGCCCTTCGGCGCCGAGAAAGTGCATGTCGAACAGCGCGTGATAGGCGGCGTGACGCTCAGGCGGCGGGGCCAGGGTTGCGAGACCCGCCCGGCGGATGTCGTCGGGATCGCGCGGCCCCAAAAGGACGATCGCCGAGAGGAACGACTCCGTTTGCTCCGGCGCGACGGCAAAGCCATTGGCGCGCAGGATCGCGACAAAACCGATGAGCGGCTCGACGGCGCGCGGCGGCGGAGCGATCTCGCTCATACGATCGACTCGGCGAGCATGGCGTCGAGGCGCCCGGAAACGTAGGCGAGGTCTTCCTCGTCTTTGAGCGCGACGCCGATCGAGCGCTTGAACGCATCCGGCCAGCGCGCGCCGCCGCGATTGAGCAGCGTCGCGGCCTCGGCCCAGTCGACCAACTCGGAGATGCCAGGCGACTTGCTCAACGGCTCGCGCCTGAGTTTGCCGACCGCAGCGACGACGGCGCGCGCCGTCGCCTCAGCGACGCTCGAGGCGCGCAGCATGACGATGCGGGCCTCACGCTCCGCATTCGGGTAATCGATCCAGTGATAGACGCAGCGGCGCCTCAGCGCCTCATGCAAGTCGCGCGTACGGTTCGAGGTCAAAATCACGATCGGGCGCTCGGCGGCGCGAATCGTGCCACGCTCCGGAATTGAGATCTGGAAGTCGGACAGGAATTCGAGCAGGAACGCCTCGAACTCCTGATCGGAGCGGTCGATCTCATCGATCAGGAGGACGGTTGAGTTCGGCGAACGCAGCGCCGCCAGCATCGGCCGCTCGATGAGGAATGGGTCGCCATAGATGTCAATGCTCTGCTCGCCGGCTTGCCGGATCGCCAGCATCTGGCGGGGATAATTCCACTCATAAAGCGCCGAAGAGGCGTCGATGCCTTCGTAGCATTGGAGCCGGATCAGGCGACGCGCCAGCACCGCGGCGACCGCCTTCGCCGCCTCCGTCTTGCCGACGCCGGGAGCGCCCTCAAGCAGAAGCGGCTTGCCGAGCGCGAGCGCGAGATAGGCCGCGGTCGCCAAGCCGTCGTCGGCAAGATAATAGGCGGAGCGAAGCGCTCGCTCGAGCGCCTCCGGGCTATCGATCCCGACAATGTCAGCCCTGATCGCCATCGTGAGCGTCTAGCGCCGCGCCTGTGGCCGCGCGCCGCCTTGCGCCTTGATCGCGCGCAGCACCTTTTCCGGTGTGATCGGCAGTTCGTCCATCCTGACGCCAACGGCGTTGAAGATCGCGTTGGCGATCGCGGGCATGACCGGGTTTGCGCACATTTCGCCCGGGCCCTTGGCCCCAAAGGGACCGTCCGGGGCAGGACGTTCGAGGACAGCGATGTCATGGGGCAAATGTCGCCCGGCCCTGGCATCAGGTACTCGACGAAATCGCGCGGCCCGTGGCTTGGATCCGGATAGTACGGCTCCGGTGGGGTCTCGTAGAGGGCGTGGCTGATGCCCATCCAAGCGCCGCCGACGAGCTGTTGCTCGACCAGGCGCGGATTGAGAGCCCGACCGAGTTCGTAGGCGCTGTCCATCCTCACCATCGCAACTTCGCCGGTTTCGTCGTCAACCTCGACTTCGGCGACGAGACAAGCGTGGGCGTAGCAGGTCGCGGGCGACATCTCTCCGGTTTCCGGATCGACGTCGGACAGGGGAACGAGGAAGATGCCGCGTCCGGATATTGTGCGCCCCTGCCGGAATTGCGCGGCGATGGCGACATCCTTGGTTGAAATCGATCGGTGCGGCGCGCCTTTGACGTGAATGTTGCCGCGCCCATCGGTCTCGAGGTCAGCAACATTGACTTCAAGCTCCTCAGCCGCCGCCTCCATCATCACGCCGCGAGCTTCGCGCGCCGCGGCCATGACGGCGTTGCCCACCCGATGTGTCCCGCGCGACGCGAAACTGCCCATGCAATGGGGGCCGGTGTCGGAATCGGCCGTATCGACGTAAACGTCCTCGACCGGCACACCGAGCGTTTCCGCGCAGATCTGGCGTGTCACCGATTTCATGCCCTGCCCGAGATCGATCGAGGACAGCGACACGGTGAACTTGCCGCTTGGATTGGAATGAACAAGCGCTTGGCTCGGATCACCGCCGAGGTTCATTCCAATTGGATAGTTCATTGACGACATGCCGCGTCCGCGGAGCTTGGCCATCTTATCTTCTCCTTCCGCCGAAGACTGACGAGAACCGGATCGCGCCGTGCGACGGCGCGGCGGCCGGGGGCGGCGAAGGCGGGGGCTGGAGCGTCGGCCGCAGCGGTTCGGGAGGCGGCGGCGCGGGACGATCGTATGGTGTGCGTTGTTGGCCGGCGGGGCGACTGACGAGGATCGGCTCGCGCGGCGTGGCCGGCACGGCGGCGCGCGTTCCGCCGCCGTCCTTGCGCGAGGACATGCGCTTGAACTCGTCACGGATGGGCCACTTGGCCTTCTCCGCCGCGACTTGCACGCATTCGATGAGCGCGGTGTTCTTCGCCTCGCGCCGATGGGCTTTCATGTCCCCGTCGCGATAAGCGTTGACAAGGCGGAACTCCATCGGGTCCATGCCGACAAGGTCGGCGAGCTTGTCCATCTGGCATTCGATGGCGAAATCGACCGCGGTGACGCCGAAGCCGCGCATCGCGGTCGCCGGCACCCGGTTGGTGAAGACGCAATAGACGTCGGCGGATACATTGGGGATCGTGTACGGCCCCGGTAGGTGCGCGGCGCATTTGACCACGGCATAGCTTGACAGGCGGGTATAGGCCCCGCTGTCGAACAGGCAGCGGAACTGACGCGCGAGAATGCGTCCGTCGCGGGAAACCCCGTCCTTGATGAAGATGCGCTCGGCGCCGCGTGGCGCGCAATAGAGCATCTCCTCCTCGCGGCCGATCATGTAACGCACCGGCCGCCCGGTCAGCATCGCGCCAAGAATGGCGAGCGGCTCGGTGACCGTGTCGACTTTGCCGCCGAACCCGCCGCCGACCGTCCCGCCAATAAAATGGAGCTTGTTCGACGGCACATCGAGGATCTTCGCGCAAGTGTCGAGCGAGAAGAACAAAGCCTGGGTCGAAGTGTAGACGACGTAGCGACCGTTGGTGTCGGGGGCTGCGATCGAGCCGTTCGTTTCGGTCGGCGCGTGCTCGATCGGCGACATCTGATAGCGCTGCTCGAGAATGTGATCCGCCGCGGCGAAGCCGCGCTCGACGTCGCCGAAGCGAATCTTCTGGTGGTCGTAGATGTCGTGGTAGGTGAAGGTGTTCTTGGGATAGGTCTCGTTGATCACCGGCGCGCCGGGCTTCATCGCCTCCTCGACATCAAAAACCGTTGGCAGCGGCTCGTAGTCAACGCGGATCTTCGCCAAGGCCTCGAAGGCCTCGCGCTGGCTGTCCGCGACCACGGCGACGATCGGCTCGCCCTTGTAGCGAACCTTGTCGACGGCGAGCGTCGGCTCGTCATCCTTGCCGAAATTGATCAGGCTGAGCAGCGTGTTGAGATTGCGCGGCACGTCGGCGCCACGGATGATCCGGCGCACGCCGGGGCTGCGCTCCGCTTCGGAGAGGTCGATACGGCGGATGCGCGCGTGGGAGTGGGGGCTGCGCAGAACCTTGAGATGCAGCATGCCCTGCAGCTTGTGGTCGTTGAAATAAGTCGACGTCGCGGTGACATGGCCGAGCATGTCCTGCCGTTGAGTCGGCTTGCCAATCTCCTTGAGATTGTCGTCGCGCTCGTCGGCGAAAATATCTTTGCGCAGTTCAAGCATAAGTCACCCTTTCAGGCGCGCCGTTCGGTCCGCCGCGCGGCGGCGGCGAGAACGGCGTTGATGATCGGCTCATAGCCGGTGCAGCGGCAGATGTTGCCGGAAATCGCTTCGACCACTTCGACGCGGCTGGGATCGGGGTTGTGATCGAAGAGCGCCTTCGCGGCCATGAGCATTCCCGGCGTGCAATAGCCGCACTGGGCGGCGAAATTCTCCATGAACGCCGCTTGCAGCGGATGAAGCTCGGGGCCGGTCTTGAGACCATCCGCGGTCTCGATCGATTTTCCGGCGACCGTCTCCGCGAGCGTTATGCACGACAGCACAGGTTCGCCGTCGATCAGCACCGTGCAGGCGCCGCAGCCGCCCTGCCCGCAGCCGAACTTGGGTGAATGATCGCCGACTTCGTCGCGCAAAGCCGAAAGCAGGCTCATGCCTCCATCGACGAAGATCGCCACCTCGCGGCCGTTGTGTCGAAATTGGAGCGGCGTCTTTGCCATGCGTATGTCTTTCTTCAGCCGTCCTGCCCGAGCAGCAGCCGGCGCAGATGCACGCCGACGACTTCGCGGCGATACCATGCGCTGGCGATCGCGTCGTTCGCCGGCGAAGTTCCCTCGGCGGCGGCCGCCACCGCCGCGGCGACGCCGGACTCGTCGAGTGTTTTGCCTTCAAGCGCACGCTCGGCAGCCTTGGCTCGAATGGCTGTCGGCGCCATCGCGCCGTAAGCGATGCGCGGGCCCGAAACGCGTCCGCCGACCGCCGAGAGGGACACAGCGATCGACAGCACAGAAACGCCCTTCGGCTTGACCCGCGCCACCTTGCGGAAGCGGAACGCCTCGGGACTCGACGGCCGGTCGCAAGTGACGCTGAGGACGAGCGCGCCCGGCGATCGGTCGCGGCTCGCCAGAAATTCCTCGAGCGCCATATCCCGCGCGCCATAGCCGCTCATGACCGACACCGTCGCGTCGAGCGCAAGCAGCGCGACAGCAAGATCGCCATAGGGCGCAGGGGCGAAAAGATTGCCGCCGACGGTCGCGTTCGTGCGCACGGCCGGACCGCCAATCAGGCGCGCAGGCGCATGCAGAAAGGAAAGCTCGCGCTCTCGCAAGATCTGAGACAGGGTTACGCCGGCGCCGATCGTGATGCGCGCGCCGCTGGCTCGAATCTGGGTCAGCGAACGATCCTCGAGGCGCACGATCGTGGCGATCGAGACATCGCCTTCATTGAGCGCCCTCATCACCAGCGTGCCGCCGCCGATG
Source organism: uncultured Alphaproteobacteria bacterium (assembly GCA_963702825.1). Lineage (GTDB taxonomy): Bacteria > Pseudomonadota > Alphaproteobacteria > Rhizobiales > Beijerinckiaceae > Roseiarcus. The sequence continues at coordinate 99,432 of CAVPEE010000006.1, read as the reverse complement.
TAGCGCGCGGAGCGGTCGGACAGCGCAGCGGCCGCTTCGGTCGGCGTGGCGAAGGTCTTCACTGTCACCGGCATCGTGAACCGACCGCTTTCATGGAGACTCGCTGAGGTGCTTGCGTATGGCGTCGAAACCCGCCTGATAGATCTGCTCGCCGACCATGTCGGCCAGGCGCTTCTCATCCCCAGGCCGGGTGGTGAATCGCGATTCCCAATGCCAGAACGTGCGGTCGCCATCGGTGACGGGCAACAGGCGCACGTGCGCGACATAGTTGAACATGGGGATCGGCGTGTCGAGCAGGCAGTAGCTGAAGCTTTGCTCGAGATCCGAGAGCGCAAGCAATTGCTCGCGCAGCTCCGAGCCGTCCGCGAGCCTGAAGCGGCGCACGCAGCCGATGCGGTCGGAAGTTTGATTGCGTTCGATCTGGCTGGTCGCGACCTCGGGGTGCCAGCGGTCATGACCGTTGAAGTCGCGCAGGACCGACCAAACCTGATCGGTCGAGGCGTCGATGATCGTGCTCTTGACCACGTGGGGCATGTCTAGCCGCCGAACGCTCGTTTGAGCGCGTCAAACCCACCCTGAAACACGCCGCCGCCAATATTGGCGATGAGCTCCCCTTCGCGCTCGGGCGCGCAATCGAATTCCGCCGTCCATTCGACGAAGGTCCGTTCTCCGTCGGTCACCGGCGTCAGACGCAACGTCGCGACATAGTTCTCGACGCCCATCGGAGATTCCAGGATCGAATAGGTGCAGAACATGTCGTAGTCGGAGAGGCCGAGCAGCTTTTCCCGGATCCGGTCGCCATTGCGCAAGCGGAAGTCGCGAACGCAGCCGATCTTGTCCGAGGGTTCTCCGCCCTCGATGCGGCTCTCGGCGATCGCCGGGTGCCAATTCGGCATGCCGTTGAAGTCGCGCACGCGGGCCCACACCCGATCGCTGCGGCCGTTGATGACGCTGGAAACGAAAACGCGCGCCATGAGCGGACTCAGCTCCTCTTGCGGGGCGAGGATCCGCCGCTCGCGGGAGGCGCGCCGTCCGGCCTCCTTCTTCGCCGGCGCCGTATCCTTGCGAATCCCTTGCATGTCGCGCGCTTCGCGAATGAGGCCAGGCATTCTTGCAAGGCTCCCGCCTTCGACGCCGATATCGGCCAGGAGCGAGTCGATGAGGGGAGCCTGGACGCGGTAGCGAAGGGCCGAGTCGATCACTTCGTCGGTTGCGCTCCGCCCGCCATTGCCTCCGGAATTGCCGCCGTTCAGGCCGTCGACCTGGAGAATGCGGATGCCCTCGATCTTCTCCATCGGCTTCACGCTTTCGCGCACGATGCCTTCGATCCGGTCGAGCAACTTGCGCCGGAACAGCGAGTAGCGCGCGGGTTCGGTCAGCACGTTCTCGGCTTCGTTCAGGAGCCTCTGCGCCTCGGCCTCGACCGCGGCGCGCACGCGCTCGGCTTCCGCGGCGATGCGCGTCTCCTCGGCCGCCTTCTCGGCCAGCAGCACTTCGATCGACCGGCGCCGACGGGCGACCTCGGTGTCGCGCACCGTGACGACCCGCTCCTCCGCTTCCGTGGCGCGGGCTTTCGCATTCTCGGCTTCCGCTTGCGCAGCCGACTGTTCGAGCGACTTCTGATAGAGGGCGATCGCCTTCTCCATCAGCGCGGTCTCGACCACCCTCTCGCGCTCGACCTCGAGCTTGCGCAAGTCACGTTCGCGCGTGACTCGCGCTTCGTCGATGCCGCGGTCGGAGGCGATTCTGGCGCGCTCGACATCCTCGCGGGAGGCGATCTCGGCCTCCTGCAACGCCTGCAGTCGCCCAATCTCGAGCTGCTCGATCGAGCGGCGCCGTTCAAGCCGCGCGGCGTCCAAGACCTGTTCGCGCTCGACGTCGGTCTTCTCGATTTGTTGCTTGGCGGTGATCTCGGCCTGCCGCACGAGACGGTCGGCGCCGATGCGCTCAGATCGCTTGGAGGAGAGCGCGATCGTGCGCTCCTCGTCGGCGATTTCGATCGCCTGCTTCTGCTCGATGTTGAGCACTTCGCGCGTTTTTTGCGAGGCGATGCGGTCGGCTTCGAGGGCGAGCTCGACGCCAATGCGCTGACGCTCCACGGCGTCGCGGCGCCTCAGCTCCGCCGCCTCGAGCGCTTCGGTTCTCGCGATCTCGCGGCTTCTTGTATCCTGATCGGCCTCGATCCGTTCGGCCGCGACGGCCTTTTCCTGCGCGATGCGGGCGGCTTCGATCGCCTCGCGCGCTTTGATGTCCGCCTCCTCCAAAGCCTGTGTGCGAACAATCTCGCGCGCCCGCACCTCCTGGTCCTTGGCGATCCGGTCGGCCTGGATCTTCCGGTCCTGAGCGATGCGCGCCAATTCGACCAGCTCGCGCGCGGCGATTTCCGCCCTCTCGAGATCTTCGTTGCGGGCGATCTCGAGCCGCCGGGTCTCCTGATCGGCGGAGATCGTTTCGGCGGTCGTCGCCTTCTCCTGGGCGATGCGCGCGGCGCGCGTCGCCTGCAGCGCCGCAATCTCGGCCTCCTCGATCGCTTGCCTGCGGGCGATCTCCTCGCCTTGGGTTGTTTGCTGGCTCTCGATTCGGGCCAGCGTAATGGCCCTCTCCTGCGCGATCCGGGCCGCTTCAATCGTCTTGCGGGCGGAAATGTCGGCCTCTTCGAGCACCCGATTGCGCGTGATTTCGAGCGCCCGAACGCGCTCCTCCTGAGCGATGCGGGTCGCCTCGGTTGCTTCGCGCGCGGCGATTCCAGCTTCCTCGATTGTCTGATTGCGGGTGATTTCGAGCGACCGCGTGCTCTGATCGGCGGCGATGCGGTCCGCGGCGAGCGTCTGGTCGCGAGCGATCTTTGCCGCCTCGATCGCCTGCTGGGCATTTATCTCGGCCTCTTCGATTGTCCTGGTGCGCGCGATCTCCAGCGCGCGGACCCGCTCGTCGGCCGCGATCCGCTCGGCATTGATGGTCGTCATCTGCACAATTCGCAGCTTTTCCGTCGTCTCCCGCGCCGAGATCTCGGCCTCCTCGACGGCTCTCGTCCGTTCGATTTCACGGCGGCGCGTTTCCTCCTCGTTGACGATCCGCGATTCGGTCACCACGCGTTCCTGAAGGATACGGGCCTTCTCGACGATTTCGCGCGCCCCGATCTCCGCCTCTTCAACAGCGCGAGCTCGCTCGATCTCGGTCTGGCGCACTTCGCGTTCGGAGGCGATGCGGGCCGTGTCGACGGAGCGCTGATTGGCGATCCGCGCCTTCTCGATTCCCTCGCGAGCCGCGATCTCGATTTCCTCGACAGCGCGCGTGCGCTCGATTTCCTTTTGCCGGACCTCGCGCTCAGAGGCGATGCGCGCTTCGCTGATCGCCTGCTCGTTGGCGATGCGCGCTTTTTCGATCGCCTCACGGGCCGAAATCTGCGCTTGCTCGGCTTCAGTCTCGCGCAAAGCGCGTTCGCGGGCGACCTCGGTGCGCTGCACCGCGCGTCTCACCTCGATGTCGCGCTGTTGAGCCAGGCGAGCCGCTTCGCTGTCGCGCTCGATGTCCAGGGCCTGTCGCTCGGCCTCCAGATTGCGCGTGCGGATCTTGATCATCGAATCCTGTTCGATGTCGTTGCGCAATTTCCGGCGGTCCTCGATGTCCTCCATCAGCCGAGTGAGACCCTCGGCGTCGAACCGGTTCGAGGGATTGAAGAATTCGAGGTCCGTCTGATCGAGGTCGGTGATTGCGACCGACTCAAGCTCGAGACCGTTCTGGGCCAGCGCCTCCTGGGCTGCGCCTTTGACGCGAGCGACATAATCGCCGCGCTGCTCGTGCATCTGCTCCATCGTCATCTCGGAGGCGACAGACCGCAGCGCGGAGACGAACTTGCCCGACAGCAGAGCATGGAGTCGCTCAGGCTCGAGCGTGCGCCGCCCAAGCGTTGCGGCCGCGATCGCCACCGCCTCGCGGGTCGCCTGGACGCGAACATAGAAGTCCGCCTCGATGTCGATGCGCATGCGGTCGCGGGTGATAAGGGCGCCGCCCTTCTCGCGCACGATTTGCATCGGCAGCACGTTCATATTGACGGGGGTAAAGTCGTGGATGAACGGCAGGACGAAAGCGCCGCCGTTAATGACGACCCGCTCGCCGAGAAAGCCGGTGCGCACGAACGACACCTCGCTCGACGAGCGATGATAGAGCCAGTTGACCACGTACACGACGACCACGATGACGATGATCGCGATGATGAGCCAGAGGATCAGACTTCCGATCAAGAGCCCCGACATTTTCCCATTCCTCCCTTGCGTCCCGCTCTTCCTGGCGTTGCCCTGATTATCACCGTCGGCTGATCGATTTGAATTGGCGGACCTGCTCGGTCAGCGCGGTTTCGACCGGCAAGCGCTCCATGGATGAAGCGCCGTAAAATCCGTGACAGGTCTTGGTGGACTTCATGATGAAGTCGGCATCGCCGGGTTCGGCGATCGGACCGCCATGGGCCAAGATGAGAATGTCGGGCCGGACCTTGATCGCGGCGGCGGCCCATGCAGTCGATGAGCGCCGGACACTCGTTCAGCTTGCGCCCGGTCTGGGCGCCGATGGCGCCGCCCGTAGTCAATCCGAGGTGGCAGACGATAATGTCAGCGCCGGCCTTCGCCATCGCTTCCGCCTCGCCCTCATTGAAGACGTAAGGCGTGGTCAAGAGATCCTTCTTGTGCGCGGTCGCGATCATATCGACCTCAAGGCCGTAGGACATGCCCGTCTCCTCGAGGTTTAGCCGAAAAGTCCCGTCGATGAGGCCCACTGTCGGAAAGTTCTGCACGCCGGCAAATCCGAGCGCTTTGATCTCGTCGAGGAAGACCTCCATCCGGCGGAACGGGTCGGTGCCGTTGACGCCGGCCAGGACCGGCGTGCGCCGGACCACCGGCAGCACTTCGCGCGCCATGTCGACGACGATCGCATTGGCGTCGCCGTAGGCGAGAAGGCCCGCGAGCGAGCCGCGCCCGGCCATGCGATAGCGGCCGGAATTGTAGATGACGATCAGGTCGACGCCGCCCGCTTCCTCACATTTGGCGGAAAGCCCGACGCCCGCGCCACCGCCAACGATCGGTTCGCCTCGCGCGGCCATCGCACGGAACTTCTCCATCAACGCCGATCGGGTCAATGCGGTCATTCGCGCCCCCCTGCGCTCCGCCGCGCGCGCGTCTCGCCGTGCAGCGCTCGAAAGGCGGCGACAATTGTGCTTGCGAATTCGGGATCGTTGATGTGCCGCTTGACCCGGATCAACTGCCGACTGGAGGTTTGGCGCACCGTCCGCTCGAGCGCCGCGAACAGCGCGGAATCGGCTCGGGGGTCATGAAACGCCTGACCGGGTTGATCGAGCGCCGAAACGCCAAGCTCGGGCAGGAAGAAGCGCACCGGACCATCCATCAGGTTCAGCCTCTCGCCGATCCACCGGCCGATCTGTTCGTTCTCGGCCTCGGTCGTGCGCATAAGCGTCACTTGGGGATTGTGCGGGTGCAAGTGTCGGCCCTTGTAAGCGGGCGGCACGGTGTCGGGCGGCCCGAAATTCACCATGTCGAGCGCGCCGACCGAGCCGATGTAGGGCGTGCGGGTCCGAATGACGGCGCCGAAGCGATCCTCGTCCGCCGGCAGCACGCCGCCCATGAGCATGTCAGCCACTTCGGTCGTCGTCACGTCGATGACCGCGGAAATGGCGCCGGAATCGATCAATTTCTCCATCGAACGACCGCCTGTGCCGGTGGCGTGGAACACCAGGCATTCCCAATCCGCCGCCAACGCCGCTGCGATCTGCTGAACGCAAGGCGTCGTCACCCCAAACATGGTCAGACCGACCGAGCGAACAGCGAGGCGGCGCGATCTCGCGGCGCCAACCTCTCGTTTTGCCTCGAGGCGGGCCTTCACCATCCCAATCAAAGCCTGAGCGCCATTGGCGAGCACCTGCCGAGAGATTGAGTTGAGGCCCTGAACGTCAGTGACCGAATACATCATCGTGATGTCGGTCGGACCGACGTAGCGACTGACGTCGCCGGAGGCGATCGAGGAGATCAGCACCTTGGGCGCGCCGATCGGGCAAGGCGCGCATCGCCGGGGCGACGATCGAGGCGCCGCCGGACCCGCCTGCGCTGATAATGCCCGCAATGTCGCCTTGGCGCTTGATCCAGGTCTCGAACGCTTCCGCCATGGCGGCGACCGAAGCGCCGCGATCTCGGCCAAACACCGCTGGAGCCGCCGCGGCCATGGTTGAGCGCGATCTCTTGGGCGGTCACATCGCATGTCGCGGGCTTGCCGCTCGTCGACACGTCGACAAGCCGCGTCCGCAACCCGCTTGCGACGATCAGATCCCGTATGAAGCGAAGCTCTACGCCTTTCGTGTCGAGCGTGCCGGCGACGATGACCACCGGCGGTCCGGAGGGCAGCGCCACGGCGCTGGGTATAGGCCCGGCTTCGATCCTTCCGGGGCCAGCCGAAGCGATGCGAGCGGCCGATTCAATGCGCGCGTTGGGCGCGGGTTGCGACCAACGTGTGGGGGGCGCCGGGTTCGAGACATAGATCCGGATCGGCGCGCCTGACGCCTTCGCCGCGTTTGCGGGCTTAGGCGCGGACTCGCCCGGCGACTCCGCGGGGCGGTCCGGTTCGGCGGCGTCGGAATGGCGGCCAACGCCCAAAAGGCGCTGCTGGAGTTCGCGGTCCGCCGCCAGCCGGCGCGACTCGATGATGCGATTAACGCGCCCGTTGACCATGATGGCGACGTTTTCGGAGATCGTCGTCGCCACCCCGATATTCTGCTCGATGACGAGGATCGCCATGTCGGTTTCCTCGCCGAGACGCAGCAACATCTCCTCGACCTGCGCCACGATCACAGGCGCGAGACCCTCGGTCGGCTCGTCCATGATCAGGAGATGCGGATTCGTCACCAACGCGCGAGAAATCGCCAGCATCTGCTGCTCGCCGCCAGAGAGCTGCGCGCCGCCATTGTTTCGGCGCTCGGCCAGGCGGGGGAAGGTGTCGTAGACGCGCTCGGCGGTCCAGGCGCCGCGCTCGCGAGACTGCGTCATTCGCAGGTGCTCGTCGACCGTCAACGAGCGCCACAGCCGCCGCCCCTGCGGCACGTAGCCAACGCCAAGGCGAGCAATTCCCGCGGGGGCAAGACCCAGGAGCTCCTGGCCACGCATGCGGACCGTGCCGCTTGAAGCGCGGACGAGACCCATGATCGCCTTGCAAAGCGTCGTCTTGCCCATGCCGTTGCGGCCGACGACCGACAGCACGCCGTGGTCGAGCGTCAGGTCGACGCCCTGCAGCGCATGCGAATGGCCATAGTAGACGTTCAGGCCCCTGACCTGGAGCAGGACGCTGGCCTCGGAGCGACGCGGCTCAGCCATGCCCGCCTCCAAGGTAGAGTTCCTGAACCTCGGGATCGGCCTCGATCTCCTGGGGCGAGCCTTCCTTGAAGATCCGCCCGTTGTGCATCATCGTCACGCGCTCGACCACGCGCAGCGCGACGTCCATGTCGTGCTCGATGATGATGTAGCCGATATGCGCGGGCAACGAGGAGAGGATGTCGACGAGCTCGGCTCGTTCCGTCGGCGAAAGCCCGGCCGCCGGCTCGTCGAACAGGACGAAGCGCGGGGCGCCCGCGAGCGCCAGCGCGATCTCGAGCTGACGCTGCTGCCCATAGGCCAATTCCGCCACGAACCGGTCCTTGATTGGGGTCAGATGGACCGCCTGGATGAGGGACTCGGCCGCGTTGACGAGCGTGTCATTACGACGCGGCCGAATGAACGAGTAACGGCCGCGCGAGACTCCGCGAACGGCCAGATACACGTTGTCGAGCACGGTGAGGCCCGGGAAAAGCGCCGAAATCTGGTAGGTCCGACGCAATCCGCGGCGAATGCGCTCGTAGGGCGGAAAGAAGGTCACGTCTTCGCCGAAGAAGCGAATTGTTCCCGAGGACGGGGGAAAGTCGCCGGTGATGCAGTTGAACAGCGTCGTCTTGCCGGCGCCGTTCGAACCGAGGACAGCCCGCCGCTCGCCGGGCCGGACTGTGAGCGAGATGTCGACCAAAGCGGCGAGAGCGCCGAACAGCCGCGTCACGCCGCGCAGCTCGAGCGCGTTGGCCGAGCCGACCGTGGAGAGACGCTGTGCGACGCTATCCATGGCCGCCGCCGGTCGATTGTGCGCGTGGCGAGCCGGACCGCGCGCGATTGCGCCAGCGGGCCCACAAACCAATGATCCCGTCTGGCGAGAAAAACACAATCGCCAGGAACCCGAGGCCGATCAAGAGCCGAAACCGGTTGCCGTCGAGGCCGAACGCAACCAGGACGTCGAGCGCGAAGGTCTTCAGCACCGCATAGATCAGAGCGCCGATGAAGGCGCCGATTGGATTGCCGATCCCGCCAACGACGGCGATGACCAGGATGTCGATCGCGGCAGAGACGCTGACCGTCCCAGGCGCGATTTCGCCGTAGCTCCAGACCAGGAGAATGCCGCCGAGCGCCGCGATGACCGCCGCGAACACATAGGCCGCGATGCGGTGGGCGTTCACGTTGAACCCGAGCGCGGCCATTCGTCGCGGGTTGTCGCGGATGCCCTGGAGCGCAAGCCCGAAGGGCGCTCGGGCGACATAGGAGACCGCGAGCCAGCAAAGGAACGCGACGCCGAGCTCGAGATAATAGGAGGGTAGCGGGGCGTGCCAGTCGACGCCCAGAAACACCGGCGTCGGAATGCCGTCGATGCCGGTGTGGCCGTTGAAGATCGCGTAGTTCTCGTTGGTGAAGTAGTAAAACGCCGCCGCGATCGCGAGCGTGATCATGATCGTGTAGATGCCCACGGTGCGCACTGCGAGCGCGCCAATCGCCGCGCCGACAATCATGGAAAGGATGAGAGCCGCCGGAACAGCGAGCCACCAGGGCCAACCGATTCCGCCCGGCACCCCGTTCACGCCTAAGATTGCGACGAGGTAGCCGGCGAAACCTGCGATCGTCATCTGCGCAAGACTGACCATGCCGCCATAGCCGGCAAGGAACGTCAGGCTGAGCGCGATCGTGCCGAGCATGTACGACCAGCCAAAGATCTGCGTGAGCACGAAGCTGCTCGCGATCACCGGCATGATCACGACGATGACGCCGACGAGGACTGCCGCGGGATTGATATTCTGCAGCCACGTGGGCTGCGTGGCGGCCCTGGACGCGCCGCTCGCGCGGCTCTCGGCGAGCGCCATGGCCTAGCGCTCCACCAGAAGGCCCTGCGGCCGCACGGCCAGCACGAGCACCATGATCAGGAAGGTCAGAACGATCGCGTAGGTCGGGAAATAAGCAAGGCCGATCTGCTCGGCGAGGCCGATGATGACCGCGCCGAGCGCCGCTCCCGGAATCGAACCCATGCCGCCGACAATGACCACGATCAACGAAGCAAGCAGGAAGCGCGTGTCTTCGCCCGGAGACAGCGATTGGAAAGTTCCCCCGACCACGCCGGCCATCCCGGCAAGCCCGGCGCCGAACGCGAATACGGTGACGAAGACAAGCTGAATGGGCACGCCCATCGCGGACAGCATATCGCGGTCGTCGACGCCGGCGCGAACGATCATGCCAATCCGGGTGCGGTTCAGGACCAGCCACATCCCCAGCCCAATCACGACCGAGGCCAAGAAGATGACCAAACGAACAATCGGATAGGACAGATAGACCGCCTCGCCCGAGGACTTGACCGCCGTGATCAGGGGCAAATCCATCGGCCCGCGAAGCCATGTCGGGGTTTGAATCTGCCACGAATTTCCCCCGAACCCCCATAGCATGAGGTCGGCGAGCACGATCGAAATCCCGATCGTCACGAGCGTCTGGCGAAGATCCTGCCCCTCCATCCGGCGGAAGACGGCGACTTGAAGGATGACGCCAAGAAGAGCCGCGACAATGAAAGCGACGACAAAGCCGAACAGCCATGAGCCAGTGGCGTCGACAGCCAGATAACCAAAGTAACCGCCGAGAAGGTAGATCGAGCCGTGCGCCAGATTGACGTTTCGCATGAGGCCGAAAATCAGGGTGAAGCCGCTGGCGACGAGGAAATAGAGGCCGCCTAGCGTGATCCCGTTCAGCACGGCGTTGAGGAAGAGCTTCTTTCTGCCGAAGATCGCCTCGAAGCCCGAGGACCAGGGCGCGAACACGAGCCAGATCGCCGCAATCACCAGAACTGCGATGATCAGGGACCAGATCGGACGGCGCGCGACGAAACTGTTCATCGACGGCCCTTCGAGGGGGACCGACAGATTGTCGAGCACGTCGCGGCGCCGCTCAGCCTCTGGCCGCGTTGTCGTGAACTCTCCGGTCACAGCGAAGTAAAACCTCCCATAATTCCGTTCAGCCTATCCGCTTTCGGTCGCGCGCGCTTGATCGACAGTATGATTTCATGTCCTGTCGACGCGCCGCTAGCGCCCGTTGAGTTCGCGCATCGCCCACCGCGCTTCCCCCCCCTTGTGGAGGACGAGGAGGGGTCGCGCCGTCCTACGCGACGAGCCAGCGATGGCGCCTGTCCCGGTCTGCGCGCCCCCCGCCCAGGCGTCGGGGAACGCCCGTCCCCCGGACGGCTTCGCGCCCTCAGGAGGGCGGTGCGCTAACGCCATCGATATCCAAATGCAGGGCTCTAGAGGACATGGGCGACCCGGCGGTATTGCGTCGGCGCCATGCCCACATTGGCGGCGAAGAAGCGCGTGAAGCCGCTTTGCGAAGAGAAACCCAGATCGTAGCCGATATCGGCGACGGGAATCTCGCTGCGCCACCAGTCTATCGATCGCCTGCTCCATGAGCAGGGTGTTGACATAGAGGTTTGGCGTGAGGCCGGTTTGCGTCCGAAACAGCTTATAGAAGTGCGGACGCGACAAGCCCGCGCCGCGCGCCACCGCGTCGAGCTCGATGTCGGCGCCGAGCGACTCCTCCATCAACCGCATCGACTTGCGCACGCGAAAATCGATGGCCTGACCCGATGGACCGCGGCCCTCGCCCAGATCCATTTGACGCCAAGTCTCCTCGTAGCAGGCCTGAATCAGGCTGCGTAGCTCGCAATCGAGGGCCGTGACGCGCTGGCCCGCGTAAACGAGAGCCGAGACGCGCCGAATTTGCGCGTCAAGCGCCGGCGTCCGAGCGAATTCGGAGCGGCCGAACCGAAGCCGTGTCTCGCCGACGCCAGGGGCGAACCAATCGGGGTTCACGTAAAGGACGAAGAAGGTCGAGCCCTCGTGGAGATCCCCCGGGACGAAGTTATGCGGCTCCCATGGGCTGACGGCGACGACGGACTCGTTGGTCGTTCGGCAGGGAGCGCCTGAAACAAGCACGCCCCCGTCGTCGCCCGACAAATGAAAGATGAGGTGCCCTTCGCGGTGCGCATGGATGTTGAAGGGGCGGTTCAGATTGTAGATCACCGCGCGGCCGAATTGGCCGTGGACGGCCGCGACGGCCCGGCTCATCTCTGCTCCTCCTCCCCGATTTGTCGCGTAATTTGCGACAAAGTTCAACAGTTGGAGCGGATACGCAAGAGCAAGCTGGGCGACCTCTTGTCGCCCAGCCGCCTGACGATTCAGTACTTCTTGCACTCCGGATTTGTCCGGCTCGGCGGCCCGATCTTGGCGAACACGTCTCTCGGGTAGCCCAGCGTCTGGTGGACGTCGGGGACGATCTTGACAACCTTGCTGAGCAGAGTGCCCTTGCCGTCGTCGACGACCTCGGTGACGAAGTTCGTCCCGATCGCCTGGCGATCTTCGTCGAGGCTGATCTTGCCATTGGGAGCGTCGAGCACGACGCTCGCCAGGGCAGCCTTGAGTTTGGACTGACTATCGCTCAGGTCGCCACTGACCTTGTTGAGCGCCTCGTACAACGCCGTCGTCGAATTGTAGTAGTTGATAGCCAGGAGAGACGGACTCGGGAAGCGCTTCTCGGGCGGGAAGGCGTCCTGATAGGCCTTCACGAACGCCTGCCAGCCCGCGTTGTCCCAGGTGTCGGCCATGCCGCTCGCGGCGATCGTTCCGATCATCGCCTTCTTCGCGTCGCCCTTGGCCGAGAGCACGGTCTGGTCGACCATGATCGAGCCGCCCATGAGGTGCGCCTTGCCGCCGGCTTGTTCGTACTGGTTGAGGAAATTGACCGCGTCGGCGCCGCCGAGGCCGAGGTAGATGGCGTCCACGTCCTCGGGCAGCGCCGAAATGGTCGAGGCGAAATCTTTGGTCCCGAGCGGCACCCACTGACGGTTCGTCACCTGCCCGCCGGCCGCGCAGAATTCGAGGATCAGGCCGAAGACCTGCGTGTAGACGAAGGAATAATCTTCGCCAACTGTCGCGATCTTCTTGTACCCCTTGGTGTTGTACGCATAGTCGCCAAGTCCCGCTTGCCACTGCGCGCCGTCCATGTTGTAGCGAAAGAAATTCGGCGACGGATCCGGGAAAGTCGTTTCCTGCGCCCCGGAAGCCGCGTTGATGAAGGTCAGCTCAGGGTGGCTCTTGGAGAAATTCTTGACAGCGATGCCTTCGTCGCCCGAGAGCGGCGAGATCAGGATCTGCACGTGATCCTGCTCGATGAGCTTCTTCACCGCGCGCACCGCAGAATCTGGCGTCGCATCAGTCGAGGCGATGACAAATTCGAGTTCCTTGCCGCCGGCCTTCGGGCCGTATTTGTTGACCGCGACCTTGAAGCCGCGAATGCCGTCCTCGCCAAGCACGGTATAGGTGCCTTCGAGCGTCGCGGTGACGCCGACCTTGATCTTGTCCTGCGCCCATGCCGCGCTCGACAGCAAAATGCTGGTGAGCGCTACGGCGCCGATTCCACCCTTCAACATCATTCTTTTCCTCCCAGTTTAACAATGTGGCGTCCAGGCGCGCGACGACGCGCTCTTGGACGACGTCGTCGCCGTTCGCGACGAAGTCTCCTGGCCGACTCCGACAACATCAGCGGCAAGGAATGCCGCATCAGTGAAGCGGAATATGTTGGACTTTACAAGCTGTGAATTTGTGTGCGCCGCAGCGCATTCGCCAATTCAACGACAACGGCGACGACCGAAATATCTCACTGAATATAACGCGCTCGCGAATGGTCCTTCGCGGTCACCGGATACACGGCTCCACAAAGCCTGCGCGAAGACCCGTTAGGGGCGAAATGTCTCCGAAGCGTGTCGATTTCCGTGAAAAATGCGATTGTATTGACCGGCTGGCCCTAGGTCGACGCGGGGCATCACTCCATTCCCTTTAACTAAGCACGCGGCTTCGGCGCTCAGCGCCCGTATTCTCCGAACCGGATCGACGGCGTTCACGCAACAATGGTCGCGTGAAACCAGCGACGCCGCAAGCCCTATACTTGCGTTCGCACAGCAAAGCTTGCGTTGCTTGCGTTATGCTTTGAGCGGCAAAGTTATTGTGCGAGCATTGACGAAACACACAAACCGTGTTCAGGTCGATCGTGCAGACGCGACGCAGCGACAGTCGCCAGTCGCGGGCTTGTCAGGGGGCGGGGGAAAATGAAAATTGCTTTGTGCGCAGCGGCGATTGCGCTGCTATCGGCTGCTGCCTTGGCGGGACCGGCGCAGGCCAACACGATTGTCGAGGATTTCACGGTCAGCGGCACAGCGGTTCTCAATAACAGTGGGTTCGAAGGAATCACATCCAGCAGCTTCGCGGATTTCAACACGGCTGTTGGAACGCTTACCGGCGTCACCCTGTCTTTCAGTGGGACGGCAAACTCAACCTCCCCCGACCTTGTGTTCTTTGCCGACGTCACCCCTGCGTCGAGCGTGAACGAAGAGTTCTTTACCGGTAGTGGGTTCCAGGTCGGCCCCGGCAGTTTCTCGATCTCGGCCAGCGGAACGAACAACGCCGATTTGGGCAAGTTCGAGGGAAGCGGAACGCAGGCCCTTGTGTTCGATTTTTCGGTGGCTTTCGGCACCGTAACGATGAGCGGCCAGTCCGGGACGCTGACCTACGACTTCACGCCCGCCGTCGCCGCCGTCCCCGAACCCTCGACTTGGGCGATGATGACGCTCGGTTTCGGCTTGATGGGCTTCCTCGGCTATCGCAAGACACGCGGCGCTTTGGCGTAAGCAGGTTTAAGGGACGACGGCCAGAACGGGCCTCCTCCTTTGCTGACGCGCAGCGGCGCGACCGGCGCTTGGGGTTCGCGGGGACTAAGGTCATTCTCGAACTTGCGCTAACTTGCCGATTTTTCTTGTATTAAACAGAAATCGTTGCTATAATGCTCGGCAATGAGAAGCTCGGCCAACGACGATCGGGCGCGCCCGCGCGGGTCGGCGCGAGTGAGCGGTTTGCGGCGATTGCCCACAACCCGTGACGCGAGTTCAGTCGGAGAAGGAATTTTTTATTTTTTTTCGCCGTAACCCATTGAAAAGCCCTGATTCGGCCGAAGGAATCCAAGCGAAATGCAAGGATTTTTCCTTGGTTTTCCTTGGATTTATTTGGATTTGCTTGGCGCGAATTCGCGCGCTAGGTTGAATCCGCGTCCCCTTACCGTGGCCAATGGGCCTTCGCGCCTGAGCTGTGAGAGATCGACTCGACGACAGGTTTTTCCGTCGAAAGTCCGGCGACGCCAGCAACGAACGCACGTGTGACGAAGGCCTGCGGGCGGAATCCGAAAGACGACGCTGTCTCCCGGCTCTGGCTTCGTCGGGCCCGTAGCGTCAATCATGCCGTAATAATCGATGGCGTCGGGCGGCGGAATCTCGACGGCGCGAAGCGCCGCGGCGTCCGTTCTTGGCTCTCGCGCGACGATCGCTTTCACCTGATAATTGGGAAAGACCGGGTCAATGTAGAGACCGCCGCCGAAGCAGAAGGCTTCGCCTCCCGAGAGGTGCGAAACCTCCGTCAGATAGACAACCGCCGGCGCCTCAGGCAGGTCGTCGCCCACATGCAACGGGGTCGTTCCTGTCAGCCCGTGTCCGGGCTCGACCTGGGTAGCGCCGGCTTCTGCGAGTGCTTCCAGGGTCACGCTCGAGGTTGTGCCTGGAGCGTTGATTTCGATGCCCTTGTATCCGAAGCGCGCCAACGTCTCGGACGCCTGTCGCAGAGTCTCGAGATTTGGCGTCGGCTTGAACGTGCGGTTTGCGGCGTCAAAGAGCAATGCCGGGAAAGTCGTAATCCCAGCGAAGCGGCCGCCCGGAATCTTGTCCAGGGCCCCCGCCACGGCGACGATGTCGGAAGCGGAAAACCCGCCTTCATGCCCGCGATAGAATTGATCATTCTCGCCGCGAATGCGGGCGAGGAAGCGGCTGCTCACGTCCCAGTCTCTCTGAAGCCGCCGCTGCTTCAGCCGCTTTCTCGGCATTGAAGACCGTCCACCAGGTCGGAGAGAGCCTCGCCGCGCTGTCCGCTTCCCATTTCGGAATCTGAACGAGGTGGCCGATATGGCCAAGCTCCATGCCCGCGCGCTTCGTGGCTAAAGCGCATTCCAAATCGACCGCAACGCTGCGCGCGATTCCTCCCCGCATCACCGCCCGGCAGAAGGACTCGTTGCGTCCCATCTGTTTGGTCATCGCCATCACGGTCAGGCCGAGCGAGTCCGCCTTGGCCGAGATCACGCGAGCGTTATCCTCAACGGCGTCAAGGTCGATGACGTAGGTGTTAGCCGGGAGTTCGCCGCGTTGATGCAGCGCAATCGCGGCCTCGATCAGTCGCGGGTTGCGCCGGCGGATCAAGTCGAGAAACATTGCGATCTCCCTTCTAGCGCCGCCCGTCTTCGACTGCGCGGGCTGGCTCAGGATAATCGGCTCCCGACAAAAACGCAGCGAGGGCGACAATGCCGTCGTAATAATCCTGCAGGCTGACGTTCTCTTCCGTCGTGTGGCAGATCCGAATATCCCCCGGCGCAAAATAGACTCCCGGAACGCCGAGCGCCGAGAGAATCGGCAACTCCGACCAGTACGGAGCGGCTTCAATATTTCCTCGCTCAGGCCGAACGGTGCGAACAGCAGAAATGAGCCGCTCCAAGCGAGACTCGTCGAGGCGGCTCTCGAAAGGCTGGCCGCCGATCGCATGATCGCGAGGCGCGGGATAGAAAAACTGCAATTCGATGCGGCTATCGATTGAAGCCGCCCTCGCCGCCGTCTCAAGACCAATGCGCACGTCATCCAGGCGAACTCCCGGCGGAATCTTCGCGATCAGGCTGATTGTGCATTCGCCTGGAACCGCGATGTAGCCGCCGCCCTGAATGCCAGTCGGCAGAACGAACCCGGATCCGACCAGCGCATGGCTCGTGCTGGCGCTAAGCTCGGCAGAATATCGCCAGAGCGCTTCGAGAACGGCATGCGCGCCTTTAAGCGCATCGACGCCAAGTTCCGGCACGCCAAAATAGGCAGACTTGCCTAGGATTCGGATGTCGCAGAGGAAAAACCCCATGTGGGCGACATAGACGTCGAGCATTGTCGGCTCGACGTAGATCGCCATGTTCGGTCGCGGCACAGCCCCTTTCGCAATGAGCGCGCTGAAGGCGCGGGCTCCCGCGCTGACGCCGCTGCCGGGCTCGCCGCTTTCTTCGTCTCCGACAAAGGCAAAGAGAAGAGTGGGATCGACTTCGATTCCCGCACGATCGAGGGTGCGGACAGCCTCGAGCGTCATGCATAAGCCCGCCTTCAGATCGCTCGCGCCGCGGCCCCAAACGGCGCCGTCCGCCACCGCGCCCGAAAACGGGCTTTCCCGCTCACTCCCTGCCCACCGCTCCTTCCAACCGCGGGTGTGCACGGTGTCGGTGTGACCGATCAGCAAGAGCGTATCGGCGCCGCTCCTCCCCTGGCGAAGACCCCACACGTTCGGGCGCCCTTCCGCAAACTCAGCGGATGAGGCCTCGATCCCGAGACGCTGCAAGCTCTCCCTTGAGCCATCCTGCAAAGTTGGCCTCATCCCCTGTCACGCTCGGGATCGAGATGGCTTTCTGGAGCAGGCCGAGAGCGTGGCCGGCGTCGAAGGCCTCCCTGATCCTCGCGATGATGGTCGATGAATGGGACATGTCTTGGCCCGCCGGAAATCGCGCCCGTCAAGCTGCGTGGGAGTGAAGAGCTTTATGGATTCTCATATCGGGTCTCCGCAAGCACGCGCTGTAGCCGCGCCTGACGAGCGGCGTCGCTCGGCCGTTCCGTTTCGAGCGCTCCGCAGGCTTCGATAACATAGGACGCCGACACGGTTCCCATCGCAGCGCATTCGGCAAGCGGCCGGCCGGCCGCGAGACCCGCGACGAACCCCCCGCAATAGCCGTCGCCGGCGCCTGTCGTATCCACAAGTTCGACCGGATGCGCTGGCGTATGGATCAAGACGCCGCTGTCGGCGTCACAGACCAGAGATCCCCGCTCGCCGAGCTTTGCCACCATATGGCATTTCAGGCGCGATGAGGTCTCGCGCAGCCATACGCCAATGTCCGACGGCCCCCAGATCCGCATGATCTCCTGCTCGCTCGGAAGGAAAGCGGACGCGCCGCGCACGAAAGCGAGATCGGCATACAGCCGGCGGTCGATGTATTCATCCGAGAGAATATCCACGGTCACGATGGGCCGATGCGACAGCTCGGACAGCGTCCGCACGTTTTCGGTCGTGCCTTCCGGGCTTTGCGGCGCAACGTGAAAGCCGCGGGCTCTTCGATAAGCCCCGGGCAACGGACCTCGGCCGCGATCCATTTCCTCGGCGGTCGCCGAATTGAGCTTGGGCACTTGGCGCTTGAACGTCTCGCTCTCGTGCAGCAGCCAGAGCTGCAGTCCCGCGCCATCGATGGCGCCGACGCCTTCGCCGTCGAGCCCCCGCGCGGCGATCCGGGTCCGCACGTCCTCGTAGACCTCGCGACCCGTAACAGAATGAACGCCTACGCTTTCGGACCAGATCTGCGCGCCGATGGCGGAATAAAGCGCGCCGCCGCCCAGCACGCCAGGTCGACAGGAATGATCAAGGAGCACGATGTCGTCCATCGTGAGCCAGCCGACGGTCGCGATGTCGATCATCACGAGTCCCGAAGCATCGCGGTGCGCCGGTGCTCGAAAACCGAGCCTAGGACCGAGGCGTAAACCACGGCTTTCGCAAGATTCACCACATCGTCGAGATGCGCGCGCGGCAAACCCCGATCGAAATGTCGGTTGAACCCGGGGTAGCCGAGAAGCAGCACGTTGGGCGTCCTCATCATCACGCTCACGTCGTCGCTGCGCGAGGAATAGGCGTTGTTCGATTCCTGCACCCGCACGCCAAATCCGGCGATCACATCGGCCATGCGCCGGGCTAAGCCATAGAGACCGAGAGGCGTGACGGCGCCTCGGGCAAGGCTTGAGAATTCGGAGAGAACGGCCCCGCCGCCCAGCCGTGTTGAGTTCTCGACGCCTCCCCTCGTGTCGGCGTCCGGGTCGCCCCCGCCCTGCTGGACATCCGCGATAATCGCGAGCTTCGGCGGCGGGAGAAGGCTGGCGATGCGGCTGCTGCCCCGGCACATCGTTTGGTTCCCCGCTCCCACCGGTCCCTCCTCCTCGTCGGGAAAGGCCAGCATGGCTTCGACGCCCGCTTCCGCGAGAACCGGCGCGGCGACGGCCAGCGCCGCAACGCCGCCCGCGTTGTCCATGAGGCCGGTAAAGAGGCCGCCCTGCCCCAGGTCGTTAAAGGAAGACAAGGGCGCGATCCGATCGCCAGGCCGAAGCTCAACGTCTTGGGTCATGGCTCGAAAGAAGGGCGACCCCGCCGACGACTCGATCCTGCCCTCGGCGACCACGCGATAGCGGTTCGATTCAAAATCATAGCGGTAAGCGTTGGCGGGGCATTCGCCGTCATGCATGAGATGGACACAATACGGAACAAGCGGAACGCGCCCGCCCTGGTCTGGCTGCACAAGGTAGCTGATCGTGTCGAGATGCGCGAAGGCCCAGAACGGCTTCTCGATTCCCCCGTCGCCGGTGAAGATGACTGGACTTCCGACGCCGCCAAAATCCGGATCGAGGCGAAGGCGCCCAGTGTCGAAAGCGCCGTCCGCCGCGAGCAGCCGGTTCAACACGGGGACGCGCATGGCGCCAGCGGCGGTTGACGGCGCAGGCGCGTCCACAAGCGCCGACAGATATCTTCGCACACGGTCCGAGGTGACGTAACGATCCACTCGAGGACGCAGGGCGCTCAGCGCCGCCTCGAGGTTCATAGCGTCGCTCATCATCTCTTCGTTCGGCTCATGATGAAGACCGCCGCCACGATGAGCGCTCCCTTGAAAAGCTGCTGAACAAAGGGATCGACGCCGGTCAGATTGAGAATGTTCGCGAGCACGCCAATGATCAGCGTGCCAAGGAAGGTGCCGGCCACCGACCCCTTGCCGCCGAACAGCGACGTGCCGCCAACGACAACCGCCGCAATCGCGTCCAATTCGTAGCCCTGGCCTGCGATGGGCGTGCCGATGCTGAGCTGCGACGCGTATACGAGGCCCGCGAGCCCCGCTAGAAAGCCAGAGATGACATAGACCAACGTCGTGTAGGCTTTGACGGGAACGCCTGAAAGCCGGGCGGCTTCCTCGTTGGAGCCGATGGCGTAGACCGACCGCCCGAACGGCGTCAGTTGAAGGACGAAGCCGCTGACGATGAGAGTGGCAATCAGAATAAGGGACGGGATTGGAACTCCAGCAAAATAACCGTTGCCGAAGGCGTAGAAGCTCTCGTTGTTGATCGGTATCGGCGTCCCGCCGGTGTAGATGAAGGCGAGCCCGCGCGCGAAAGACAGCATGCCCAGCGTCATGATGAAGGGCGGCAGTCCCCCATAAGCGACGCCGACGCCATTGACGAGACCCGCCAGCGCCGCCGCGCCCATTCCGAGCGGAATGGATACGAGCATCCCCCGGCTGTCCATCGAACCCGCAAACAAGACCACCGCTATGCCAAGGATCGATCCTACGGAGAGATCGATGCCGCGCGCGAGGATGACGAACGTCATTCCGATCGCGAGAATGCCCACGATCGACACCTGCCGCAGCACGTTCATGAGATTGGGAACCGTGAGGAAGCGATGCGACAGGAATGACGCGGCAATGACAAGCAACACCAGCGCTGCGAGCACGCCCACGCGCTGCCATGTCCGCGCGATGGCCGTTGCGCCCAGCGCGATGCGCGACTTAGGCGGCAAGAGCCGCGGCCCGCATAATCGCAGTCTCTGAGGCTTCGGCTCGAGAGAGCGTCGCGGCGACCCGCCCCCGGCGGAGGACCACGATTCGATCCGAAAGGCGGAGAACTTCCTCCAGGTCGGAGGAGATCAACATGACTGCCATCCCATCCGCGACAAGGCGTTCGATGGCCGCGTAAATCTCCTGCTTCGCGCCGATGTCAACGCCGCGAGTGGGCTCATCCAAAAGCAGGATCCGCGGCTCGATGGCGAGCGCCCGGCCGATCAGCACCTTCTGCTGGTTGCCGCCGCTCAGCGTGCGTATCTCCACGCCCGGGCTTGCGAGCCTCACGTCCAATCGCTTCACCATGTCTCGCGCGTAACGGGCCTCGGTGGCCAAACGGAGAATTCCCCAACGGGCGAACCGACGCAAATTCGCGATTGTGGCGTTCTCGCGGACCGAGCGATTGGGGAGCAGCCCTTGCGCCTTCCGGTCCTCCGTCACATAGGCGATGCCGAGTCTGGCTGCCGCGTTTGGGCTCCGTATTCTCACGGTACGGCCAAACACCTCGATCGCTCCAGAGACGGGACGGCTGAGCCCGATGACCGAGCGCGCCAGCTCCGTGCGTCCCGCCCCCACCAGACCGGCCAGGCCGACAATCTCGCCCTCGCTCACCGTGAGGGTAATATCGGACACTTCTCCCGGAACCGACAGGTTCCGGATTGCGAGAGCCGGCTGCCGGACTCTCCTCGCGTGCGGTTCGTGGGCCACGAAACTGCGCCCGATCATTCTGGCAACGAGCCAGTCCTGATCGACTTCCGCGACCTTCGCGGACCCGGTCACGCGGCCGTCTCGAAGCACCGTCACCTTGTCTGCGATACGGAAGATTTCCTCGAGGTGGTGCGAAATGAAGACGATTCCGATCCCCTTCGCCCGCAACCGTTCAATCGTTGCGAAGAGGACGTCGACCCGGTTCTCATCGAGCACGGCGGTCGGCTCGTCGAGGACGAGAATGCGCGCATCAGCCAGGATCGCTTTGGCGATCTCCACCATCTGTTGCTGAGCGATGCTGAGGGTTGCGACAATGTCTTGCGGCGCGACCGTGATGCCCAGCTGCTCGAACACCTGCCGCGTGCGAGCGCGTATCAGACCGCGATCGATGACGCCGAAAGCGTTCCGGGGAAATCGGCCAAGGAAAATATTTTCTTCCGCCGAGAGACTCGGAGCGAGCGACAATTCCTGGTGGATGACGACGACGCCGGCTGAGAGCGCTTCGCGCGGCGAACGAAACGCGGCGCGCTTCGCCATCGACCACGAGCTGGCCGTCGTCTGGCTGATAGACCCCGCCCAGGATCTTTATGAGCGTCGACTTCCCGGCGCCGTTCTCTCCGACGATGGCGTGCACTTCGCCGGGCATGACATCGAGGTCAACGCCGTCGAGAACGCGGTTGCCGACGAACGCTTTGCCAACTCCCACCGCACGAAGCAGCGGCCGGAAGCGTTCGCCGAGTTCTCCCGTTCCCTCAGGCACGACTCGGAGAGCTTGCTACTTCTTGCAGGGGTCGGGGGTTGGCTCGAAGTCGCCCCAGCCGCGGCCGATCCACTCGCCAGCGTTCGCCTGAACGACAGTCGGGCTATCCGGAAGGACAAGCTCTTTACCGGGAAACTGGTAGGCCTGCTCGCCGGGGATGTCCTTGCCCATGAGTTTGTAGATCGCCGCTCTCAGGCCGATATCGGCGATGTAGGGCGTGTAGTTCCCGTCAGCCTGGAACGTCCCGGCTTTAGTGGCCTTGAAGCCGGCGTTCGAGCCGTCGAACGTATAGTGCTTGATGTCGTCCTTGCAGTGATTGCCCCGCGCAACGGCGAGCTGGGCTCCCCAGGCCAATTCCTCGGCGTGCGAGAAGACGGCGTCGATCTTCGGATAGGCGGTCAGAAAGTCTTCCATGATCGGCACGGACGGGTCGCGAATCCACTGTCCGTCGCCAGTCGCCAGGATCTTGATGTCGGGGTATTTGGCGAGGACGTTCTTCATGCCTTTGTCGCGATCGACCGCCGCGGACGAGCCCTTGAGGCCCGTGATGACGACAATGTTGCCCTTGCCTCCCAGGTCCTTCGCCATTTTTTCGGCGACGCCTTCCGCCATCGTCACGTTGCTCTGCCCGATGAACAAAGTCTTGTCGGACGGGACGTCGCGATCCATGACGATAAGCGGGAGGCCGGCCGACATAACTGCGCGTGCGGCGGGAACGAGCGCCCCCGATTCAACGGGGCTCATAAGAACCGCGTCGACGCCCCGCGCGAGAAGATCGCGCACGTCATTGTTCTGCTTGGCGACGTCGACATTGCCGTCGACGACGACAATTTTGATGTTCGGGTGCCGGCAGGCCTCCGCTTGAAGGGCGGCCAGCATCGCTGTGCGCCAGGGATGATTGAAGCCCGTCTGCGAAAACCCAACCGTGATGTCTCCGGTCTTTCCGGGGATGGAGACCGGCCCATCGGGCAACGGCAGGATCGATGTGAAAGGCAGGTTCTTATAGAAGGCGAGGAGTTCCGAGCACGTCTTTCCGGTCACCGGCAGCTTGTCCTCGGCCCAGGCCGAAGACAGCGCGGCCAAGGACATCGCGGTCGTCAGTATCAAGCGCTTCAACATGCTCGCTCCTCCAAGGCTTCTCTCGATAGCACCCGTAATGCGTCGCCGCCGCTTGGGCCTACGCTCCCGCGCAGATTGATGGGCGGCGCTGGATCCACGGCCTCGCCTGCTCGAGTTGCGCGGAGAGGCGAAGAATCGTGGCTTCATCGCCGTATCGTCCCACGAGCTGCACGCCGATCGGAATGTCGTCCTTGGTCCAGGTCGCCGGCACGGATATCGCCGGCAGGCCGGAAAGATTGAAGGGAAAGAGAAACGCCGCGTCCGTCCATGTCGCGATATATTTGTCGAAATCGGGCTCGTTCAGATCCCAGTAGCCGACTGGCCGGGGCGGCTGGGTCAAGGTCGGCGTGAGGAACACGTCGAACGGCGCCAGTTCCGCCTGTACGCGCTGATTGGCCTTTCGAACAGCGGCGACACTCGCTGCATAGTCGCGACCGGAAAGCCCGCGCCCGCGTCCAAGCCAGGCCCTGTTGAACGCAATGAGCTCCAACTCCGGGATCGGTCGCCCGAGAACCTTCGCCATGTCGTCGAATTCGAGGACAGTCTGGACGGAGTTCATCTGATTATAGTCGCGCCACGCTGCCTCGAGGTCAGTGACCATCGCATGCTCTTCGAGGACATGGCCGAGGTCCTGAAGGAGGGACAACGTCTGCGTCATCGCGTCGGTCACTTCGGAGGCGAACGGCGCGCCCCAGGGCGGCGTCAATGCGTAGCCAATCTTGAGCGGCTTCACTGGCTCGCGAAGGCAGTCGAGCCAGCTCTGCGCCGGCTTCGGAGGCGTATAAGGGTCTCCCGGCATGACGACAGCCGTCGCGTCCAGAAGCGCCGCGGTATCCCTTACCGAACGGGTGACCGCGAATGTCGACACGCTCCCGAACCAGACATCGACGTCGTCCGGTCCATAAGTGATCCGTCCGCGCGACGGCTTGAGCCCCACGACTCCGCAGCACGAGGCAGGCGCGCGTATCGATCCGCCGCCGTCGCTTGCTTCCGCCATCGGAATCATGCGCGATGCGACCGCCGAGACCGCCCCGCCGCTCGAGCCGCCGGCGGTGACGGCCGTGTTCCAGGGGTTCACCGTCGGGCCATACATGCGAGGCTCGGTCGCGATGCACCACCCCTGCTCAGGCACATTGGTGCGCCCGAGGATGTTCAGGCCGGACGCTTTGATCCGTCCGCACCATCTCGGAGTCGGACGGACTGACGTAGTCCTTGCGAAACGGCAAACTGTTGGTCAGGGGCAGGCCTTCGCAACCGGACCCGATATTCTTGAGAAGATAGGGTACGCCGCCGAAAGGACCGTCTGGGGGGGTCTCCGCCGCGCGCGCCCTCGCGCGATCGAAGTCCCGGATGACGACCGCGTTCAGCTTCGGGTCCAGATTCTCGATGAGGCGGATCGCAGTTTCCGTCAATTCCGCCGGCGTCACCTCCTTTTGTCGGACGAGCTCCGCCAGACGAAGCGCGTCGCTCTCGACAAACAGGCTAACAAGGTCGGCTGTGGCGGTCGGCATGGCGAAATGCGTCCTGATGCGACGTCAGTAGCTCAGCGAACAATCGCTTTTGTATTCATAGCGGTCCGCTTTCGCTGTGTCGCCGCTCATGATCGGCACCGTGTCCGCGAGCACCTGCTTCTCTACGGACTGGCCGTCGAGAATCTTCTTGGCGATTTCGACCGACATCTCACCCTCCCGCTTTGGATCTTGAGCGATGAGGACGGAGATCTGATTGTTCTTGAAGGCGTTGACCTCCGCAGCCGCCGAATCGTAGGCGACAAGCTTGACGCGCCCGATTGCTCCGGCCTGACGCAACCCCGTAATTGCGCCAATCGCGCCCTGATCGTTCGTCGAGAAGATGCCCGCCAGATCCGGATGCGCGGCGAGCGTCGACGTCACGATCTCGGCCGCTTTCTGAGGATCGTCGTTCTGATACTGCGGACCGAGATAGGTCACCCCCGGAGCCGACTTCAGGCCTTCCTCGAACCCCTTGGCGCGCTCGTCCTGCGCCACCGAGCCGGGCGGGTTGGTGATGACCAGCACCGGCCCCTTGCCGCCGATCGCTTCGATCATTGCCGTGGCCGCAGTCTTTCCTCCGTCGGTATTCGAGGTGATGACCTCGCTCGCGACAAAGGACGGATCGGCGACAACCGTATCAACCGTTATGATCTTTGTCCCGCGCTCGGCCATCTGCTTCAACGGTCGCGTCACGCCGTTCGCGTCAGCGGGCGAGATGATCGTGATCGTGGGCTTTCGCGCGGTCACCGCGTCCACGACCGGCGCCTGCGATTCTCCGGTGAAATGGTCCGGCGCAAAAAGATCGACGTGCAGTCCAAGCTTCTTCGCCGCATCGAGCGCGCCGCAGGCGAGCGCGTCATCGAACGGGCTTCCTTTGACGCCAAGGATCAAGGCTATCGAGGGGTCAGCGGCTCGAGCGGGCGCCGACAATGCTACGCCAAGCACACAGGCCGCAGCCAATATGCTGCAGCCAGCTCTCAGAGGAATACCGTCCATAAGCTGCTCCTGATCGGGTCGTTGGGAACGTCCTAGGTGGTGCAGTTAATCGTTTCACAACATTTGCGCACTGGCAAGCGCGATCGGCGCCTCTCATTACCTCATTGGTATGATGACATTTTTTGCATAGGCTGCAAATTTGTGCATTCTCGCCTCGCCCTGGTGACTGGACGAAACGCCATAACGTCCGTACAATTGAATGATGTCGTGGAACGACGGGAATCTATTGCCTGACGCGTCACCGCTCTGGCGTCAGATTGCGGACCGGTTGCGCCGTTCTATTGCCATGGGCGAGTTCAGGCCCGGCGACGTGCTGCCTTCCGAGACCGAGATCAACGCGACCTTCCAGGTCAGCCGCGCGACGGCCCGCGCATCTCTCGAGAGGCTACGGCAGGAGGGACTGATCAGGCGGCAGTCCGGTCGCGGTTCGATTGTGCTTGCGCCAAAGGTCGAGCAGCCGGTCAACGAACTCGCAAGCTTCTCCGAGGATATGCGCAGGCGCGGCCTTCGCCCCTCCTACTCCACGTTCAGCGCGGAAAGCGCCCCGGCAGGAGAAGAAGCCGCCGAGGGGCTTGAGATCAACGAGGGCGCGCTCTCTTTTCATATCCGCAGACTTCTGCTCGCAGACGACGAGCCGATCGGGATGTCCGAGTCGTGGCTCGCTCCTTGGATCTTCGCCGCAGGCCGTGAGCCCACGCCGGACGAGCTCGACGCCGGCTCCTTGTATGAATGGCTGGCCAAGGTCTGCGGGCAGAAAATCTTCGGCGCCAGAGAGTGCATCGAGGCCGCTCTGGCCGACGCGACGATGGCGCGCCAGACTCGAAGTTGCGCCGGGATCGGCTCTCCTGGTCGCGCGGCGCCGCTCGCACGCGGAGGACCGGCGTCCCATCGAATACGCGATCATGCATTACCGGGCCGACCGGTATCGCTTCATCATCGAACTCGCTGGAAACAGCGCTCCTCAACGGACGCAATGAACGCTCTTTCCGAACCAACGGCGTGCCAAACGCCAAGCCTCAGGTGCTGCCGCCGAAATCAAATGCGCTCGAACGGCTCTTTCGCGTGCGCAAGCCGATTATCGGCGTCATTCACCTGGCCGCCCTTCCCGGCGCCCCACGCTACGACGGGCAATCGATGAGCGAAATCTACGCGGCGGCCGAAGCGGATGCGAAGACGCTTTCGGAAGGAGGGGTCGATGGAATCATCCTTGAAAACGCAAGCGACATGCCTTTCTCCCGACCCGAGCATATCGGGCCGTCGACGGTCGCGGCGCTGACCGCCGCCTGCCTTGCTGTACGGGCGATCGTTCCGAATCCGATCGGCATCACTTGCGTCGCCAACGGGGTGATCCCTGCGCTTGGCGTCGCCAAGGCCGTCGGGGCGGGATGGGTGCGGGCCAATCAGTGGGTCAACGCCTATGTGGCGAACGAGGGCTTTCTCAACGGTCCGGCGCCCGAAGCTATGCGGTATCGATCGAACATCCGGGCCGGCGACGTCGCGATCTTCGCCGATGTGCATGTGAAGTTCGGAGCCCACGCCATCACGGCGGACCGCAGCATCGCCGAGCAGGCGACCGACGCGGAATGGTTTGACGCCGACGTGCTGATCGCCAGCGGAACACGCACTGGCTCGCCGACCGAACCGCAAGAAGTCGCCGAAGTTCGAGCAGGCACGAACTTGCCGGTGATCGTCGGGTCGGGGCTCACGGCGGATCTCGTTCCCTCGCTCTTTCCGACGGCCGATGGAGCGATCGTCGGCCAGTGGCTCAAGCGCGATGGCCGCTGGTGGAATCCGGTCGATCGACGACGTGTGGACCAGTTGATGAAAGCCGTCGCGAAATTCCGGGATGCGCCATGACGCTTCTCACGGAAGCCACGGACGTTTTCGCCGCCGCGGAGAGGAGCGGCCGTTGCCTTGTCGCTTTCGCCGCGAAGCGTCAGCCGCTTGCGAGCGGCGTCTTCGGAGATGACCAGGCCCTGCAACTGAAGGACCTTCTCCGGGCATTGCAGGCTGAGGGATGGTTGATGTCCGTGCGTGCGATGTTCGAGCCCAACGCGTCGGCCGAGCCATACGTCTTCGACACGGGTTTCGCCCACGACGCGGATATGGTGGGGGCTTTCGAGGCGCCTTCGTTATCGGCGGCGCTTGCCGGCACTGTCCGTCTCGAGCAGGCAGGCTGGGCTCGCCGGTTTGCGACCGAATGGCTCCTCGGCCCGAGGGAATTCTCCACCGTGCAGGGGCGCGGTGAGCGGACGGACCATTCCTGGGGCTTTCTCGCACTGTGGGAATGGAATGACGCCTGGTCCGCCGCGACGAAAGCGGAGCGCCGCGCCTATGACGAGGAATGCGACGTCGCGTTCAAGGGCGACGTAGCGCTTGGCATCAACATTGCTGGACGGCATCGACTCGATTGGGCGAGCCGCTGGCATCATGCGGGGCTGTGGGAGGCGCCCTCGCTCGGCTCCGTAGACCTCGCGATGCAAGGCCACGAGGCGGCGGCGGATTTCAAGTTCACGACCTCGCGACACTATGTCGGCCGGCTTCGCCCGCTTGCCGACTTCATTGAACCCGACGCGGACTGATCATGAGCGAGTGCATCTGGATCCATTATGCGAGGCCGAGACCCCATTGGTACGGGCTCGACGCCGCGACCCAAGCCGCCCACGAAAAGACATGGGCGACGGCGGCGGAAGCTTCGCTCGCCGCGGGCGGCTCGCGTCTCGGCCGCTATCATATCCGGGGTCAACAGGATTTCGAGACCGTCGAGATTTGGAGATTTCCGAGCGCGGAGGCTGCGTTTGAGCATTGGTCCGCGCTGACGGCGGCGGCCTATGGCGAACTCAACGCGTTCGCGAACAACATCGGTCTTGCGATCGAAGGTTCGCCCTGATGACGACGCCGCTGCTCGAAGCCCGTGCGATCTCTCGCCGGTTCGGGCATGTGCGCGCACTCGATGGCGCTGACTTCGCTGTCCACGCGGGGGAAATCTGCGCCCTCATCGGCGACAACGGGGCCGGGAAGTCGACGCTCGTGAAGATCCTTTCTGGCGCGGACCGGCCGGACGAGGGACAGATCCTTGTCGCCGGCAAGCCGGTCGCCTTCAATTCCCCCAACGACGCGCAGGCTCATGGCATCGCGACGGTCTATCAGGATCTCGCTCTCGCCGCCGATCTATCGCCTTTCGAGAATTTGTTTCTCGGTCGGGAGATCGTCCTGCCGGGCCCGCTCGGCCGATTTGGCTTCGTCAACCGCACGGCGATGCGCCGGCAGGCCGGCGAGCAATTCGAGCGCTTGGGCGTGCGGCTTCGCTCGCCTCGCGCTCCGGTGTCATCCCTCTCCGGAGGGCAGCGTCAGTCGGTTGCGATCGCGCGCGCCGCGATGTGGGCGGACCGCGTCATCTTCATGGACGAGCCCACAGCGGCCTTGGGCGTCGTGCAGACTGGACGCGTGCTCGACCTGATCCGGCAGGTTCGCGACCAAGGCATCGCTGTCGTTCTCATCAGTCACAACATGCCTCAGGTGCTCGCTGTCGCAGACCGCATCGAGGTTCTCCGTCTCGGACGACGCGTGGCGCAGTTCTGCGGCGCAGGACGCCAATGTTGACCGGCTCGTGGCGGCGATGACCAGCGGATCGGTCGAGGAGCGCGTGACATGAGCGCAACCTCTTTGAGCGAACTGGAGGACGAACGAGTCTCGACACTTGAACGATGGACTCGGCTCCTTGGCGGGGGGTGGATTTTCGTTCTGCTGATCGCGTTGATTGCGATCTTCACGATTCTGCGCCCGGAACAGTTCGGGTCGAGCTTCAATCTGTCGATGCTCGCCATCAACGCGGCGATTCTTCTCGTTCTGTCGGTCGGGCAGACGTTTGTGATCATCGCCGGCGGGATCGACCTCTCCGTCGGCACGGTTCTCGTCTTCGCCTCGATCGCCTCCGCTCAGGTCATGCTGCGCATCTCCGGCGCGGCCGGTGGAACCTACGGCACGACGCAGGGCGGATGGGGCGTCGTTTTCATCGGGCTCATTGTTGCGCTCGCGAGCGGAGCCTTCTGGGGCGCCGTCAACGGCGCCCTTGTCGCCGCCGCGCGCATCCCGCCGCTCATCGTCACGCTTGGCACCTTCGGCATGGCGCTCGGCTTTGCGCAAATCCTCACGAACGGCACCGACATCCGGGCCGTCCCGGAGATCCTGGTCGACGCGATCGGATCCGGAGCGATCGCCGGCGTTCCAGTCCTTGTCGTGATCGCGGCTGCCGTCGCTCTTGTCGGCGCAGTCGTCCTTCATCTCACCCGCTTCGGCGTTCACGTGTTCGCCGTCGGCTCTGACAAGGAGGCCGCGCGGCGGGCAGGAATCCAGGTTGGGCGCAAGCTCGTCGCGATCTATGTGCTGTCGGGCACGCTCGCAGGCCTCGCCGCCATGATGTCGACCGCGCGCTTCGCGACGACGACGATCGGCGGCCACGCCATGGACAACCTGTCAACGATCTCCGCCGTCGTGCTTGGCGGCACGAGCCTGTTTGGCGGAATCGGCAGCATCGCTGGAACCGTGGTCGGCGTGTTCATCCCGATCGTACTTCTGAACGGCTTCGTCATCCTCGGCATTCCGCCGTTCTGGCAAACCGTGGCGACCGGCGCGGTTCTCATCCTCGCCGTATGGATCGACCAGCTCAAGCGAAGGGCTCGAGAACGCAGCTGAGGCTGCAATAAAAAGGAGAAAGCTAATGAAAATGACAGTTGGCGCCGCCGCTGCTTTCGCGCTCCTCGCGGCCTCATCGGCTGCCGAGGCAGCCGACCCCGCGGTCGCGGTCGTGCTCGGCGTGAAGGGAAGTCCTTTCTACCAGGCGCTTGCTTGTGGCGCGAAGGCGAAAGCGAAAGAGCTTGGCCTTGCGCTCACGATATCGGCGCCAGACCAGTTTGCCGCAGATAGTCAAATCCCGGTGGTGAACGCGATCGCGGCGACCACACCCGTCGTCGCGGCTATCGTGCCGACCGACGCGAAGGCGCTGATTGCGCCGATGAAGCAGCTCGCCGATCGCGGAACCAAGATCGTGACCGTCGACCAGACGATCGAGGACAGTTCCTTCGTCCAGACGCAGATCTTGACGGACAATGCCCAGGGAGGACGGCTCGCCGCCGATGCGCTCAACGCGCTGCTCGACGGCAAGGGAGAAGTGCTCGTCATCACCCAGCCGCCCGGCTCCGCCGCTCAGGACGCGCGCACGACAGGCTTTGAGGAAGAACTGAAGAAATATCCCGGCATCGTCTATCTCGGCGCGCAATATCAAAGCGACGATCCCCAGAAGGCGGCCGAAATCGTGACTTCGACCCTCTCGGCTCATCCGAAGCTCGCCGGCCTCTTCTCGACCAACGATCAGGGCGCGATCGGAGCGTTGACCGGCCTCCGCCAGGCCGGCGCACTGGGAAAGGTTAAGGTCGTCGCTTACGACGCGGCGAGCGCTGAGGTCAGCGCGCTCAAGAACGGCGCCATCCAGGCCCTGATCGCGCAGGACCCGAAGCAGGAAGGCGAGGTCGCCATGGAATCCGCGGCAAAGCTCATCAAGGGCGATAAGTTGGACAAGACGACGCTGACCGAGATCGTTACGATAAAGGCCGGCGACACCGCAACCGCCGACAAGTACGAGTACAAGGGCGATTGCGACTGAGCGCATGGCCAGCCGCTTGCAGCACGAAGCCGCAAGCTTGATCTTCGTGGAAAAGGCGGCGAGAGAGTCTTCGATCTATAAACGTCCAGGGCTCTCTCCCGGTTCCGAACAACAAGGCGCACCTTGCCCAACCCGACAATCAAGGACGTTGCGCGTCTCGCCCGGGTGTCGACGGCGACGGTCTCGAATGTCATCAACGGGACGAGTTTCGTCAGCGCGCCACTCAAGGCGCGCGTCCAGGAAGCCGTGGCGCAGCTGGGCTTCGCGCCGTCGAGAGTCGCGCAGGGATTGCGCATGCAATCGACGCGATTGATCGGCGTCGTCGTCGCCGACATCACCAACCCCTTCTTCTCGGAACTGGTGCGACGCGTCGGCTCGATTGCCGATTCGCTCGGCTACAACGTTTTGCTCTGCGAAGCCGATCACGACCCAGCAAAGGAGCTGTCGGCGCTTCGTCTCTTGGCGTCGCATCGGGTGGAGGGCGTCATCCTGGCTCCGACCGGTCCGCCGTCGATGTATTTCGAACCGCCCATTTCAAACTTTCCCCGCCCGATCGTCATGATCGACCGCGTGATCCCCGAGTCGCGCTTCGACGGCGTGTCCATCGACAATTGTCAGGCGGCTTTGGACGTGACGCGTCACATCTTGTCGCTCGGTCACGTCCACGTCGCCGCGGTCGCCGGATGGCGTCACCTTTCCAACACGACGGAACGTCTTGATGGCTTCCGGGCCGCGTTGGCGGAGTTCGGGCTCGACCCGGCTGAAGCTCCGGTCATCTACGCGGACTTCCGGCAGGATCGGGCGCGGGAACTCTCTCGCGATCTCTTGGTCGCGTCTCGACGTCCGACCGCCCTTTTTGTTTCAAACAACGAGATGGTGATCGGAGTCATGCAGGCCATAAGGAGCTTGGCCTCGCATGTCCGTCTGACATCTCTTTAGCCGGCATCGACGATTTTCCGTGGGCGAGCGCGTTTGCGCCGCGTCTGACCACGGCTCGACAGCCGATCGAGGCGCTGGCCGAACACGGCGTGCGCATTCTTCATGCTCGGATTCGAGGCGATGGCGAGGCTCCGGAGCGCGTCATTCTCAAGGCGCGATTGATCGTCCGCGATTCCTGCGCTCCTCCCGAAGGCGGGAGGGAAGCCGCGGGCTTGAAGCCGGCAAAGGCGCGAGTTAAACGTTTAGCCAGTGTCCGCCGGAATGATGGCGTTGCGGATGCCGTTGAGTAAGCAATCGTAGAACCCCTTCAGGGATCGGAGCCAATGCCAAATCCAGTACGGGTGCTGTTCGCCGGCGAATCCTGGATGACGCATAGCGTCCATACCAAGGGCTTCGATTCCTTCGACATGTCCTCCTACCACGAGGGAGGGACCGAGATGATCGCCGCCCTTCGCGCCGGCGGCGTCGAACTGACCTATCAGCCGAGCCACATTGCGATGGACTCGTTTCCATTCTCGCGGAAGGAGATCGACGCGTTCGACGTCGTGATCCTGAGCGACATAGGCGCGAACTCGCTTTTGCTTCCCGACCGCGTGGCGATCCGATCCGAGAGCTGGCCCAACCGGCTCCAGCTCATTCGTGACTTCGTGAACGACGGCGGCGGCCTCTTGATGGTCGGCGGCTATCTCACTTTTCAGGGAATCCAGGCCAAGGGCAATTACAAAGGCAGCTCCCGTCGAGGACGTGCTGCCCATCGAATTGTTTCCCTATGACGATCGGCTTGAATGCCCTCAGGGGGTCACGCCGACCCTCGTCAAGCCCGATCACCCCGTCCTCAAGGGCCTCACCGACTGGCCGCAATTCCTGGGCTATAACCGCTCCACCGCTCGGCCGGACGCGGAAGTGCTGGCGCGCTTCGGCGATGATCCCTTCATCGCTGTGCGCAACGTCGGACAAGGGCGCAGCGCGATCTTCTCTTCCGATTGCGGACCCCACTGGGGCCCGCCGCCCTTCTTGGCCTGGAAGGGCTACGGCGCGCTCTGGACGAATCTGGTTGGCTGGCTCGGGGAGAAACATCGACGCTGACAGACGATCAGATGCGATCCGGCGCCCTTGTTGCACCGGGGTGAAGAGTTCTCAAAGGCGGAGTCCAGATCATGAATGTCCTCAAACGCGCTTCGGCTCATTCAACGGCCGCATTCAGCCTTCCGATCCTCCTTTCGGCTGCGATCCTTGTCGCGCATGGGGGCTCCGTCCAAGCCGCGGACAAGATGGTGGGCGGGGAATTCGCGACCAAAGGAATTGTCACCTCGACCGTCGGTCCGAACGACGCAAAAGGTCAGCCCGCGAGCGTGCTCACCTTCACGGACGATGAGGTCAAGAAGCTGCACGACGGACACTATTCGGCGGCGCTGCTCTTCCAGACCAGCTCGGATTGGGCGGACGCCGTCACCCGAGGCGCGGAAGACGAGTTCAAGACGCTAGGCGTCGAGATCGCGGGCCTCAGCAATTCGAACTTCAGCGCGTCGGACCAGGCTCATGCGGTTCAAACGATCATGGCGAAGAAGCCGTCCGGGATCGTCACCTGGCCCATCAATCCGGACGAATTGAGCCCCGCGCTCAAGAAGGCGGCGGAAGCTGGCGTCAAAATCGCACTGATCAGCAACATGCCCTCCGGCTTCCAGCAGGGGAAGGATTATACGGGTCTTGTTGGCGACGATCTTTATGCGATGGGCCAGAAGACCGCCGACAATCTCGCTAAGGCCATGGGCGGCGAGGGTGAGCTCGGCTTCCTCTATTTCGACGCCAACGCCTATGTCGTGAATCAGAGGGACGCGGCCTTCCGGACGACGATCGAGAAGAACTATCCCAACATCAAGATCATCCCCGCGGGCTTCTCGGACCCCAGCCGTGTGTTCCAGGTCGCGAGCGCGATGATCCTGCAGCATCCCAAGATCAAGGCTATCTATGCGCCGTGGGCGGATCCGGCGTCCGGCGTCCTCCAAGCGGTCCGCGCCGCCCATCGCGATGACATCGCGGTCGGCACGATGGATTTGTCGAACACCGTCGCCGTTTCGCTCGTCACGGGCGGCGCGGTGAAGGCGCTGACCGTCGACGACCCCTACTCGATCGGCAAATCGCTCGCCGCGGTCATCGGCTATGGCCTTCTCGGCAAGGATGCGCCGGCCTATGTCGAAGTGCCTGCGATTCCGATCAGCAAGGACAACATCCTTCAGGCTTACGCGGACAGCTATCATGCCTCGCCGCCGCCTGAAGTCACCAGCGCTTTGGGCAAATAGGTTTGCCGGAGCGCGAAAAGGATCGCGCCGCCGCGCCTGTAATGACGACGGACAGTGAGGCCGTCCCCACGGAGACATTGTCTGCTCGTTCGTCGCCTCGGAAGGAGGGGGTGTCCGACGGGCCGCGCTTTCGGTGGAAAGACCTCACCGTCTATCTTGGGTTCGCCCTGGTCTTCGCCTTTTTCGCGGTCACGATTGGCGACAAGGGCTTTCTGACCGCCCAGAACGCCACCTCAATCGTCTCGCAGGTCACGCCGATCGCTCTCATGGCTTTCGGCGCGGTCTTCGTCCTCACTGCCGGCGAAATCGACCTGTCGATCGGGTCTGTCGTCGCCATGGCGGCGCTCTTCACGGCCCTCGGACTGCGTCACTACGGACTCGTTCCTGGCGTCGCCCTCGGAATTCTGACAGGCATCGGCGCGGGTCTTCTCAATGGCCTCCTGATCGTCGGGCTTAGGGTGCCGTCGTTCCTTGTAACGCTCGGAACGATGCAGCTTTTCACGGGCATCGCGCAGATCTCGACCCAGCTTCAGGACGTCCCGATCGTCAACGATACCTATACGGACCTGTTTGGTTCGGGCACGATCGGACCGCTGTCCAACGCGGTGGTGTGGCTCGTCCTCGGGTTTTTGATCGCTCAACTCGTATTCAAGAATCTCGCCTTCGGCTGGCGCGTGATGGCGACGGGAAGCAACCGCGCCAGCGCCCGGGCGCTCGGCATCAACACCAATCGCGTCCGCGTCGGGGTGATGGTGATCTCGTCCTGCACGGCGGCGTTGGCCGGCATGATCTATGCTGGCGAGATCCATGGCGCGGTTTACACGCTGGGGTCGAGCGACCTCCTCACGGTCCTTGCCGGCGTGGTGATCGGCGGCACGAGCCTGTTCGGCGGATCCGGCAGCATGCTTGGCGCGCTTATGGGCTCGCTCCTCATGACGATGATCGTCAATGGCCTCGTGCTCATGGGCGCGACGGTGCAGCAACAGATCGTCGTGCAGGGGATCATCATCGTCGTCGCGGTGGCAGTCAGCCAGCGCCAGCCCGCGGAGTGAATCGAATGTCCAGGGGGACAGAACCCCTCCTCCGCGTCGCCGCGCTCCGCAAGACCTTCGGCGGCCTGCATGCGCTTGAGGATATCAATCTCGAGGTCTGGCCTGGCGAGGTCGTCGGCCTGGTCGGCGACAACGGCGCGGGAAAGTCGACGCTCGTCCGCTGCATCTCAGGCTACTACACGCCCGATGCAGGAGAGATTGCGGTTGACGGCCAACCTCTCGGCTCCGGCGGCCCCAAGCGCGCCGCCGAACTCGGCATCGAGATCGTCCACCAGGACCTGTCACTGGTCATGCATGGCGATGTCGTGCAGAACCTCTACCTCAACCGTGAGATCCGTTCTTCGTGGGCGCCGCTTGGGCGCCTTGGGTGGCTCGACAAGAAGGCGATGCGCGCGGGCGCTCGCGCGATCCTCGATCAGGTCGGGATCGGCGGAACGATCTCCGTCCGACAGCGCGTTCAGGATCTCTCCGGGGGGCAGCGCCAGTGCATCGCGATCGGACGCGCTGTCGGTTGGAGCCGGCGCATGGTGTTCCTCGACGAGCCGACGGCTGCGCTCGGCGTGCGGCAGACACGACACGTGCTTGATCTCATCGGACGCCTTCGCGCCCAAGGCATCGCGATTGTGCTCATCAGCCACAACATGGAGCAGGTGTTGGAGGTCTGCGATCGGATTGTCGTTCTGCGTCTCGGTCGAAAGGTCGCCGATCGGCCCATCGCGGGCCTGACCGGGCCGATGGTCGTCGGCTACATCACCGGCGCCGAGAGGGGCGAGGCTTGAGCGCCGCCCTGCAATCCGCCCGAAGAGCTCCCCCTCTTCCTCTGTATCGGAGACCTCGACGTCGACGTGCTGATCGAGGTCGATCGGCTGCCGACCCGGGACGGGAAGGTGAACGGCGTCGTGAAGCAGAAAGCGCCGGGCGGCATGGCTGGAAACGTCGCGGCCGCGCTTGCTCGGCTGGGCTCGCGGGTGCGTGTCCTCGGCCGCGTCGGCGACGACGCGGATGGAGCCTTCGCCGTCAAGAGCCTCGAGCAGGTGGGCGTCGACACGAGCTTCGTCTCCCGCCTTGCCGGCGTCGCGACATTCAGCTGCATCAGCCTGCTGACGCCCGACGGGGAAAAGTCGCTCGTCAAGCTGATGACATCAGCCTATCGGCCGGACGCAAGCGACGTAACAGAGGCGGCGCTGGAGGGTGTTCGCCACCTGCATCTCACCTCAATCGGCGACCTCGCCCTCTGCCGACGCGTGGTGGACGCGGCACGCAGTTCCGGAGCGACGGCTTCGCTCGACATCGAACGCGCCGACTGCCCGGAAGACGCGGCCGTTCTGCTCGATGCGATCAACGGCTTCGATCTCATCTTCTGCAATGCGGAGTCGCGCGCCTTCGTGGATGCGGCGCTCGAGCGCCCGCTTGCGGGGCTCGTCGCCGCTCTCGTCACCACGCTCGGCGCGGACGGCGCTCAAGTCGAGACCGCCGAGGGGCGTATTGCCTCGCCCGGCTTTACGCCCAAAATTGTCGACACGACCGGAGCCGGCGACTGTTTCGCCGCCGCCTGCCTTCATGCGCGCCTTGCCGCAAGGCTGGACTGGAAGGACGCCATTCGCTTCGCCAACTGCGCCGCAGCGATCTCAACCACAGGGCTCGGCGCACAATCGGCCTTGCCGACCGCCGATCAAGTCGCGACGCATCTGTCGGCGAAGGCAACCGGAATTTGATCCCTGCCACTGGGAGCGCCGCCTCGGTCCTCTATCTCATGCGGCATTCGCCTGATCGATTCCCCGCGAGCAGGTGGCTCGCCATTTCCGAGTCCGTTTTAAGCAATTTCAATGGCTTGCGGCGCCATTCCCGAGTCATTCGCTGTCTTTAGAGCCTATTGCATTTGGGTCGAACCACGATCGTCATTGCGAGCAAAGCGAAGCAATCCAGCAGTCGTCAGCGCGCGCTACGTGGCCCTGGATCGCCGCGTCGCTTCGCTCCTCGCGATGACGGCTCGAGCAATATGCGGCCTGCTCTAAGTCTTGGTCGCGCGTCGGACATGGCAAGGGCCAACCGGCTTGTGGGTCTTTCTGAAAAACAATACTCGGTCCCGGCCGGCTTGGCAAGAAATTGTCGATTTTTCTTGATCAAGCTTCCGGCCCTCAACCGGACGCATTCGCCGCTCCTCGGAAGCCCCGAGCAATCTCATAGAATCGAATCCCGTATCACCCAGCGTAGGGCGCGTCGTGGAAAGCAATTTCCGCCTGCAAGGCCTCTTCGAATAGCGCGCTCAGCCGCGCTTGCCTGGCTTCGGTGAGCGTTGGTCCTCGTGTGTCGATTTCCGAGCGGACCCACGCGACATGCTCGGCAAAGGCGCCGCCAGCGTGAAGAGCGACCCAGTCGCGAATGGAGCCCCTCGAAGACGGCGACTGGTTGGCCGTCGAGCACCACGTCAGATACATCCACTCCGCCGCCAGAGTGCAGGCGAGGATCTCCTCATAGCCCTCCGTTTCGGCCACCTTGAGAAAGAGCGCGTGCAGCGGAAGAGCGAGCCCCTGCGGCGCGAGACCGGTCCGCTCATTGCCGGGCGCGCCCATCCGCTCGAAGGCGTCGACAAAGACCTGCTCCTGATCGGTGACGAGTCCATAAAGACCCAGGCCCAGACGCCGCCGTTCCTGAAACGAAGGCGCCTTGGCGACGGCGTAGCCTAGCGCCCTCGCCGCGGTGTCCACGAAGCCGTATTCGATCCTGAGGTATCGGGCGAAAACGCGATCGTTGATGGCGTCCGTCGCAACTTCGCGAAAGAAGCGATGGCGAAGGATCGCTCTCCATGTTCGATCCGAATGGGCGCGCATGCGCTCCGAGAACGAGGACTTGTCGCTCATGACGCTTTCCTGGCGCGCGCGACGAATTGTTTGGCCCGTTCGCGATCGACGGGGTTCCACCAGAGCCCGTCGACCTTCAATGAGCTTGCGACGATGACGCCGTCGACGATGGAGAGAATGTCGCTGACGTTGCCAGGATCAACGCCGCTGCCGACAAGCGTCGGAAGCGAAGCCGCCGCCCGAATCTTCCGGAGATAATCAAGATCGGCGGCGTGGCCGGTGCGCTGGCCGGTGAAGATCACGACGTCGGCGTTGAAAAACTCGACGTCGCGCACGAGCTCGGCGATCGGTCGATCCTGCACGATGGCGTGCGCGCCGTGCTTGACGTGAGCGTCGGCGAAAATATTGACCCCTTGCGCCTGAAGCGCGCTCCGATAGCGCATGGCTTTCGCGGCGGCCCCTTCGATCAGGCCCTCGTTGGCGACATAGGCGTTGGCCCATTGATTGACGCGAACGAAATGCGCGCTCGCCGCGCTCGCAATCGCCAGAGCGTGGAGGGCGGCGTTGGCCAGCACGTTAATCCCGATAGGCAATCCGGTTGCGGCCCGGACGCGATCGGTCGCGATCGCCATATGCGCCGCGGTTTCCGGGCCGATGTCCTCGGGCTTCGAAAAAGGAATGTCGCCGTGGTTCTCGACAATGAGGCCGTCAAAGCCGGCGTCGGCGTAAGCTCTCGCATCCGCCAGCGCCCGCGCATAGATCGCCTCGACCCCGCCGCCCGAATAGTCGGGAGACCCCGGCAACGGGAGAAGATGGACGACGCCGATCAGCACGCGGTTCGGTCGGCCAAATATGGATGTGAGCGTGTTCTCCCGCGCTCGCGCGACGGCGTGCTCGCCTTCCGTCATTGCTGATTCTCCTCAAGGCGTCCGACCGCGGCGCGTTCAAGAATAGCCGCCATCTCCTCGCGGGACGGAAAGGAAGCAAGAACCCCCTTTCGCGTGACCGAAATCGAAGCGGCTTCGGCGGCGGCGGCGAGCGCGTCTCTCCAGTTTCGCCCGAGAGCCTTGGCGGCGATCAAGACCCCGCAGAACACGTCGCCGGCTCCGACCGCATCGACGGCGATGACCTGAGGCGCCGCTACGCGAAACGTATCGTCGGCCGAGAAGAAAGCAGCGCCATCGGCGCCGAGGGTCAGAACAACCGCGCCTGCGCCCCTCTTGCAAAGCTCGCGCGCGGCCTCCTCCGCTTCGCCGCCCGCAAGTTCAACCGCCTCGCCGCGGTTGACCAACACGAGATCAACCAGGGTCCAGTCGTAGTCCTCAGCCGCATAGGTTGGCGATGGGTTGAGAACCGTCGTTGCGCCTTTCGACTTGGCCAGAGCGAGACAGTCGCGCGTGACGCTCGGCCGCAGATTGCCCTGCATGACGACGAGGTCGCCGGGACTGATCCACGACTCAAGCCGCGTCTCCGCAATCGGATCGAAATGGCGCGCTGCCTCGATGAGGCTCAAAATCGTATTCTCGCCATGACGATCGACCGTAATGACACAACGATCCGTTCCATAAGGCGAGGTCGTCACCCCGTCGGTCTGCACGCCTTCGCGAGCGAGACTCGAACGAATGCGCTCGCCGAGCGCGTCATCGCCAATCGGGGCGACAAGGCGAACCGGCGCGCCGCAGCGCGCCGCGACAACCGCCTGATTGGCGCCCTTGCCGCCAAGA
Source organism: uncultured Alphaproteobacteria bacterium (assembly GCA_963702825.1). Lineage (GTDB taxonomy): Bacteria > Pseudomonadota > Alphaproteobacteria > Rhizobiales > Beijerinckiaceae > Roseiarcus. Next base: position 59,731 of record CAVPEE010000006.1, on the reverse strand, counting down.
TCCTCAGAGGCTCCGAGAGCCACGATCGTTTCACCGGGCCGCGGAAACCTCTCCACTCGAATCACGCTATCGACCGCGGCGTTGCCAATCACATGGATCATCTTGGCCCGCTGTCCGCCACCGTCCGCCCTCCCGTCAGCGCGCCCGATGCTCGGCGGAGAAAACCCGTCGCGGATTCTCGATCAGGATGTGGTCGATCGTGCGCTGGTCCATGCCATGGCGCTTCAGGCGCGGCACGAAATGCTTGAGAATATAGCCGTAGCCAAACCCGCCGTACCGCACGAGCATCATCTTCAGAAACACATCCTGCGACATGAGGATCGAGCCGAGATAGCCGTCGTCGACCAGCCGGCAGATCGCGATCGCGTTCTCCTCGTCGCATGGCGACTGGGCCTGCTGGTCGGCGTAAAAGAAGTCCATCCCAATCATATCGTATTCGATGAAGGCGCCTCGGTCGGCCACGCTTCTCTGATACTTGGGGTCGTGCAAGCTCGGATTCATATGACAGAGCACAACGTGCCGCAGGTCTGCGCCTTCGCTCTCAACGACGTCGAGCACGCGATGAGCGTGGCGCTCCCAGCCCGGAAGATGAACCGAGAGAGGAGCGCCGCTGAGCTTGGACGCGCGCGCCGCGCCTCTCAGCACCTTTTCCTCGGCCGGCGTGAAGTCCTTGCTGATCCCGATCTCGCCGATGATTCCGGCGCAAACCTCCGGCTCGTCCTCCGAGAGGCCGCAGTCCCGAGCGATCGCCTCGGCGATCGTTTCGACGCTCATGTCCTTCACGTAAGGAGGATGCGACGGTTCGAGGTAGAAGCCCGCGCCCATCACGATGTTAAGGCCAGTTCTACGGCTGATCCTCTGCAGCGCGGATGGATCGCGTCCAATTCCGAGATTGGTCGGATCGACGACGGTCTTCCCGCCATACTCGACGAAATGATTGAGCTCCTCGATCGCCGCCTTGACATCGAGCAACCCGCAATTGTCGCGATTGAGAAACGGGTTCATCCGCAAGTCGCCGATCATCGATATGTCGAGCGCCCTTTCGGCGATCGCGATCTCCGAGCCGCAGCATGGGCGCTTCCACCAGCTCGAAGCGTCGAGCAAGATATGTTCGTGCAACAGCGTGACGCCCATCGCGTCGACGGGAATGGGGCCAAGCACGGTTCGGACAAGTCCCGAATGCACGCCGATCGTGGGCTTCGCCATGTTCGCGCCCGCCTTCCTCAGCTCGTCCGTCGCCCCGTGCGGAACAGGCGGAAGTTCAGCCAGACCGCGATGAGAATGATGAACCCCTCGACGATCGGCGTGATGAACGGCGACATATGGTAGAGAATGAGGCCGTTGCCGATGACTGCGACGGTCAGCGCCCCGAGCATCGTGCCGAGCATCGTGCCGCGGCCGCCGAACAGGCTCGTTCCGCCCAGCACAACCGCGGCGATGACTTCGAGTTCGAAGCCCCCGCCGGCATTCGAGGAGCCGCTTCCGAGGCGGCCGGCGATGATGATTCCCGCCATCGCCGCCGCGAATCCACTCAGCGCATAGACCGCAAGCGTGATCCTCTTGGTGTTGACGCCCGCGCGCCGGACCGCCTCTGCGTTCGCGCCGACGCCGGTCACATAGCGGCCGAAGGTGGTTTCATTGAAGACAAGGAAGCCCAAAGCCAGCACGACGACGGCGATAATCGCCGGCATGGGCAGGCCGAAGATCCAGCCGCGCCCGATCGCGTTGAACGGGCTCTGAGGATCGATCGGGATCGAATAGCCTTTGGTCAGAAGCAGCGCCGTGCCTCGGATGGAGCTCAGGCCAGCAAGAGTGACGATGAAGGCGGGAATGCCTTCGTAGGCGATGAAGAAACCCTGGAAGAGGCCGATCACGATCCCCACGCCCAGCATGAGCACGATCACCAGCGGCCAGTAGAGGCCGGCCTGCAGCGAGATCGCCGCGAGCGCGTTGACGAGCGCGAGCACCGAGCCGACGGACAGATCAATCCCTGCGGTCGTGATCACGAAAGTCATCGCGACCGCCACGATCATGAGAGGCGCGGTCTGTCGCAAAATGTTGAGGAGATTGGTCTGGGTCAGAAATGTGTCCGTGATCAGCGAGAAAGTGACCGCCATCACGACGAAGAAAACCGCGATGCTGAGCACGCCCCCGTTGTCGTGGATGATCAGCCTCGCGCGATCGCGCAGCGCCGTGGGGGCTGCGATCGCGGTCAAGATCGCGCCTCGCTTCCGGGCCGCGTTCCGGCTGAGACCGACCGGAATTTCCTCCCGACGATAAGGTTGACGATCTCCTCGATGTTCGTCTCGCCAATGAGCCGCTCGGCGACGCTGCGACCCTCGTAGAGGACCATGATCCGGTCGCAGACCACGAACAGATCCTGAAGCCGGTGCGTGATGAGAATGACGCTCACGCCTTTGGCGCTCACCTGGTGGATGAGATCGAGCACAGCGTCGACCTCCGCGACCGCGAGCGCGGCCGTCGGCTCGTCCATGATGAGCACCAGGGGGTCGAACGACACCGCGCGTCCGATCGCAATGCTCTGGCGCTGGCCGCCGGAAAGATTCTCGACCTTGAGCCGCGTGCTCGGCATACGGATGCCAAGATGCGCCAGCATCTGCGCGGCGTCCGCGTGCATCTTGCGCTTGTCCATGACGGGCACGCCAAGCATCGCGCCTGAGCGGCTCGCGGCCAAGCAGGAGGTTGCCCGCAACATCGACCGTGTCGCAGAGCGACAAGTCTTGATAAACCATCTCCACCCGCTGACGGCGCGCGTCGGCGGGCGATGCGAAACGAACTTCACGGCCGTCCAGAAGAATGCGGCCGGTATCGGGAACGACGGCGCCGGACAGGATCTTGCTCAGCGTCGACTTTCCAGCGCCGTTGTCGCCAACGAGTCCAAGGACCTCGCCCGCCCGCAGAACAAGGTTGACGCGATCAAGAGACTTGATGGCGCCGAAGGACTTGCTGATGTCCTCCATCTGGACCCGGACCGGCGCGTCGGCGCTCAACATCCGCTTGGCTTAAGCTTTCGTGCACAGAGGAAGAGAGCGGGACGCCGCTCAAGCATCCCGCTCTCGGCTGTTCGAGCGGCCTATTTGAAGAGGCTGCGGAACTTGTCGACATTGTCCTTGGTCACGATGGTGATGGGAATGTCGATGCTCGGGTCGACCTTCTCGCCCTTTTTGATCTTGAGCACGGTCTCGACGCCGGCCACGCCCTCCTGGAAGGGGTCCTGCTGAACGACGGCGACGATCCAGCCCTCGTCTATGCCCTTGATCGCCTGAGCGGTGAGGTCCCAACCGAAGACCTTGACCTTGCCGGTCGCCTGCTGGCTGGTCACGGCCGAAATCGCGCCGACAAGCGCGGGCTCGCCGGTGGCGTAGAGCGCATTCATGTCGGGATTGGCGGTCATCAAGTTTTCAGCCGCGGTCAGCGCCACGTCCTGGATGTTTTGGCCATCCACCGTGTCTAGGAACTTGACGCCCGAGCCCGCCTGAGCCGCGGCCTTGAAGCCGTCCAGGCGCTGATTCTGGATGAAGGAATTGAGCGCGCCGACGATGCCGACCTTAGCGGAGCCGCCCATCTTGTCCTTCGCGTAATCGGCGAAGTATTTGCCGATCTGCTCGCCCGCCCCTTTGTTGTCGACGCCGATGAAAGCCGCATTGTCGCCGTCGGGGATACGGGCGTCGATCGCGACGACGGGAATGCCGGCCTTCTTCGCCGCGGTGACGGCGGGCTTCACCCCATTGACGTCAATGGCGATGAGCACGATGCCATCGACTTTCTGGGCGATATAATCCTCGATCGCGCTGTTCTGGGCCGCGGCGACGTTGTTGGCGTTGAAGATGACGAGCTTCGCGCCCGCCTTGTCCGCCGCCTGCTTGGCGCCGTCGTTGATCTGGTTGAAGAAGAGCGCCTGCTGGTTGATCGTCACGAGCGCGACTGTCTGCGCATTTGCCGCCTGGACGCTGACGAAAGCGGCGGCCGCGACGCCGATAAGGCCGAGACGCGTCATTGACAATCGCATGTCACACTCCTCTTTTCGATCGGAGGCCCCTGCCCCATTACGGCTTCGCTTCTCAGAGCGAAGCCATTGCAGACACTCTAAACCAAGAAACCTGCCCCATTTGCCAGCTAGCGGCAAGGGCCGTTGCACAAGACTTGAAACACGACGAGGCGAGCGGATCTCGTCACTCCTCAATGAGAATCGACTGCGGCAGGTCGACGAATTGTTCGTCGGTGGCGGTTCCATCGACAAAAGTGAGAATGGCGAAGCGCCCGGTGCGTTCGAGCGGACTCAGCGGATGATGCCAAGTGTCGGCTTTGTAATTGACGCCGGTGTCTCCGGGCACGCGAAACGCCCGGACCTTTTCAAGGTCCGGCATTCCGCCATCGCCGTGCGGCGCGACCATCACCAGATAGCTCGCGCAGTCGAGCGGCGCGAAGGCTTGCGAGGAATGGACGTGCCGCTCCATCTGGACTGCAGTGAGAGGTAGGACTTTCGGCCCCGTGGTCGCGATGGACAGGCGCGGTCGCGCGCTGGTTCGGGCGTTCTGCAATTCCTCGATGAGCTCCTGACGGCCGGCTCCCGGCGGCGCCGGTGGAAGGAGTTGTCCAAAAGGCGCAAAGGCCTCTGCGTCGATCGGTTCGATCTTCAAGCGCTTCATCAGGCAACCTCACACGGATGCTCCTTCAGCCAGTGCTTTGCGATATCCAAGCGCCGGCAGACCCAAACATCCGGTTTAGTCTTCACATAGTCGAGGAAACGCGCAAGGCCGGAGGCTCGGCTGGGATGGCCAAGGAGGCGCATATGCATCCCCACATTCATCATCTTGGGGGCGTCGCGCCCTTCTTCATACAGGAAGTCAAAAGCCTCTCGCAGGATGGTGAAGAAGTCCTCTCCACTCCCCAGGTTCGCCGTGCCCCATTTCAAATCGTTGTTGGTGAGCGTGTAAGGCACGACCAAATGGGGACGGCCTTCTGCGATCACATAGTACGGGAGCTCGTCGGCGTAGCTGTCGCTGTCATAGAGAAAGCCGCCCTCCTCCACGACCAGGCGTCGCGTGTTGACGCTCGGTCCGTAGCGGCAGTACCAGCCAAGCGGACGCTGCCCGACTGTTCGCTTGAGGCTCTCGACCGCTCGGCGGACGTGCTCGCGTTCGGTCGCCTCGTCGAGCTTGAAGTGCTCGACCCAGCGCCAGCCGTGACAACAGATATCGTATTCCGCCTCTTTGATCGCTGCCGCCGCCGGCGGGTTGCGCTCGAGCGCGAGCGCGCAGGCATAGATCGTCATCGGCAGACCGCGCTCTTGAAAGATCCTGTGCAGGCGCCAGAACCCGACGCGGCTGCCATATTCGAACATGCTCTCGGCTGCGAGGTCTCGCTCTCCTCGCGGAACGGCCGCGCTCGTCAATTCTGTCAGGGCGGCGTCACTGACGCCGTCCCCATCCATCATGCTGTATTCTGATCCCTCTTCGTAATTCAGAACGAAATTCAGCGCGATCCGCGCGCCGCCCGGCCAGCGCGGATCAGGCGTTTTGGATCCGTAGCCAATGAAGTCGCGTTCGAGTGAGCGAGGGGTCACGTCTTGGTCTCTTCCGTTGACAGAGAGGGGATCAGAACTGCTGCTCCTGTCGTCCGCGCACCAGTTGGGACAAGGTGACAGCGATCACGAGCGCGCCGCCGTAGAACATCTCCTGGATGAACGAGCTGAAGCCCAGAAAGACGAGGCCTGTGATCCCAGTGACCAGGAAATAGACGGCGACCGTGGCGCCCCACGGATTGAAACGCCCGGGCGCAATGCACGTCGATCCAAGGAAGGCGGCGGCGAAAGCCGGCAGCTGATAGGTGACGCCGGACACCGGGTCCGCCGCGCCCTGAGTGCCGGCATAGAGGACGCCAGCCAAAGCGCCGAAGAGCCCTGAAGCGACAAGACAAGCGATGCGGATGCGATCGGTGTTGATGCCGCTTAGACGCGCCACCTCGCGCCCGCGACCGACGAAAAGAATGCGCCGGCCGAGCGCGGTGTACTCGAGCAGGTACCAGACAAGAGCAGCGAGGACGATCGCGTAGTAAAACTCGAGAGGCACTCCGAAAAGGCGGTCGACGATGACCGCATTCATGAGAGACGGCGAAATGCCGCTGATCGTCATCGAGTCGCTGAGCCAAAGCGTGGCCCCATGCAGGAACGTGCCGGTGCCAAGCGTGACGATCAGCGAGTGAATACGAAAAATGGTGATCAAGAGACCGTTGATGAGGCCGATTGCAACCCCGAGCGCAAGCGCTGCAATCACGGCCCAGCCGATGCCGATCTCATAATTGACGTTGAGGACAGCAACCAGCATCGACGACAACGTCATGGTGAACGCGATCGAGAGGTCAAAGTCGTTGGCCGTCAGGGGAATAAGGAGCCCGAGCGTCACCACGACAAGAACTGCCTGGGAACCCAGGATCGTCGAGAAATTGGGCCAGGTCAGGAACGTGTCAGGCCGCAAATAGCCGAAGACAGCGATGAGCAGGACCCACACGATGATCAGCCCGAACTGCTCGAGCCGGTAGACGAACGGCTTATGCGCCGCGCGCTCGGCCGGAGCGGCTGCGTGAGTGGGCGCCGAATGGGTCATGGCCCGCCTCTTTGGTGGACGAATGTTCCGCCTGTCATGCGAGGCTCTGAGCGCCGCCAAGGCTGCGCTCCGCGATGGCCTCCTTGTTGATTTCAGCGCCTTCGAGGATCGCAACGACCCGGCCGGCCGCGAAGATCAGCACGCGGCTGCAGATCGTGGCGAGCTGCTCGTAGTCCGAACTGGCGCACAGGACCGCCGCGCCCGCTGACGCCGCGCTCGCGATATGCCGGAAAACGGTTTGTCGCGCGCCGATGTCCACGCCCTGCGTCGGCTCGTCCAGAAGGATCAGCTTGGGCGCCATCTGGAACCACTTGGCGAGCACCACCTTTTGCTGATTGCCGCCGCTGAGGGAAGCCATCGTCATGGTCGGGTCGGCCGGGCGAACTTCAAAACGCCGGCCCATTTCCGCCGCCTCGGCGGTCATCGCGCGCCGACGCAACATCCATCGTCTGAAACGCGAAGCAAGCGTGGGCATGGTGACATTATCAGCGACCGGAAGAGCGCCGATGACCCCGGCATTGGCTCGATCGGCGGGCACCAGAACGACCCCGTGGCGGATCGCGTCGCGCGGCTTGATCTTGCTGAGCTCGACGCCGCGCCCCCCAATGTCGAGCGTGCCGCCGCGAGCCTCCCGCGCCCCGTAGATCAAGTAGGGAATCTCGTCATAGCCCGATCCGATCAGGCCGGTGACGCCAACGACTTCTCCCGCCGCCAAATCAAGCGAGAACCCCTCGATCGTTCCTCCCGACAAATTGTGCACGACGGCGTGGCTAGGCCCGCGCGTCGCAAGATGAGCCGGAGGGGTCATGGCGGCAAGCTTGCGGCCAACAATCGCTTCGATGAAATCCGCTTTGGTGGCGGCGCGCGTATCAATCATGGCCGCGACCTTGCCGTCCCTTAGAACGGTCGCGCGATCGGTGATCTCCATCACCTCGTCGACGTCGTGAGAAACGAAGATGACGCTTGCCCCTTTGGCGACGATCGCGCGCACCAGCTGGAAGAGGCGATCGACGTCGCGCTTCGGAAGAAACGGGGTCGGTTCGTCCAGCACCAGCAGCCCTGCCCCCACGCCGCCTGCCTCGTTCATCTCCGAGATCGCGCGAACGATCGCGAGCAGCGCGCGCTCAACCGGCGCGATGTCTGCGACGCGCGTTTCAGGATCGAGATCAATGGCGTAGTTCGCGAACAGCTGCTTCGCCGCACGCCGCTCCGCAATCCAGTTGATCGCCCAGGCGTCGCGTTCCGCGAGGCGGCCGAGCAAGAGGTTCTCGAGCGCCGTCAGACTCGGGATCAGCCCCAGATGCTGGTGCACGAAGCTGATACGATATTTTCGGAACTCGCCCGGCGCGAGGGGAAGTGCAACCTCTGCGCCGCCGATCTCCAGGCGGCTTCCCGGGTCCGGCGCGTGAAAGCCGGCGAGAATCTTGATCAGTGTCGACTTGCCAGAGCCGTTCTGGCCGAGGAGGCCGTGGACTTCGCCTGGAGCGATTTCAAGCGACGCGTTGTCGAGGGCTTTCTGGCCCCCGAAGGTCTTGCTCAGGTCCCAAAGCCGAAGCGCCGCGACGGTCGACGCGGGCGCGCGGGCCACGCCTATTGAAGCTTCCACAGGTCTGCGTAACCCTTCACATAGGCGTCGCCATAACCCTGAGAAAGCTGGGGCGGCGTCCCGGCGTCCTTCGCGTTGTCCTGGGTGAAAATATAGAAGGGGATCTTCGGATCCGAGATGAGAGGCAGGCCACAGACGCGGCGCATTTCAGCGTCGATGATCGCGTGACCGATCCAATCGAGATTCTCGCCGATGTCCATTTCCACCTGCCCCTGCTGCACGAGTCCGAGGACGAACGGCGTGCCGTTGAAGGCGTCGACGCCAACTCTCTTCTGCGAGCCGGTGATCGTCACCGCGGGAACGACGAATTGGCTCATGCTGTCGTAAATCACGATGATGTAGTTGACCGTCGGATCGGCGAGCAGCGCAGCCTGCACGCCAGGCGTGATGCGGGTGCCCCAGTCGACAACCGGAAAGTTCATCACTTTCGTTTTGCAGTCGTCGCAGTGTTTCAACTCCGCCTCGATGCCCGACATCATCGAATTGGTCGAAAGCGGGCCGGTCGCGATCAGGACAAGGGCGTTCATGTGACCCTTTGTTTTGACGATCGCCCAGTCGGCTAGGAGCGCTCCGGCTTTTGCGTAGTCGATCGGCACGTCTCCGTCGGCATATTTCTTCACCTCGGCGGTTTGCTCGACGCCGTTGTAATGCGACGCGACGACGGGAATCTTTGCGGCTTGCGCGGCGTTCACTTGCGGCACAAGGACGCGCGGGTCGGTTCCAGCAAGAAGATCGATGAGACTGACCTTCTGGTTCACCGCGGTGTCCATTCCCTGCACCCATTGCGAACTTTGGCCTTGATTCTCCCAGGTGGTGAACTTGAAGCCTACTTTTTTTGCCGCCGCCGCCATGGCCTTCTCGATATTGGCGGTGAAGGGATTCGCGCTCGAAACCGGAATGCTGAGGATCGTCTTGCCCTTCATGCAGGCCTGAGCGTCGAATGCGGGACCGGCCGCAACGAACTCGGGCTTCTTCGTGAACGGCTCGATTTGCTTCTCAAAATACGACAGATCATCCGCATGCGCCGCGCTGGTCGCCGCTCCGCAGATTGCCAAGCTTAAGGCGACGGCGCGCCAGACCCATGAACGGTTCGCCATTTCAAGTCTCCGTTGCAGAAGCCGCTTGATCGCGGCGCGATCGCAATGGCGAAGCCCCACGCCATCGCGGACAAAGCAAACGTCATGCCGGGAGCTCGCAGCCTCCCGCTTGATCACAAGCCTTCGCATTGTGCAAACTTGCATTGCTCCGCTGGGGACGGCAAGCGTCTTGCACGAGGAAGTCGGATGTGGCCGATTGCTGCGTCGTCGATTTGTGGTTCGTCGCTGCCACGACGAGTGAGGCCGCACTGATCGCCTCGCGGCGTGGTTGTGTGGGTTCGCAGACATGACAATCTATACGCTTGGGGTTCGCAACTCATGAAAGTGATTGGCGTCGATGTCGGAGGCACGTTTACCGACCTCATTTTCTCCGACCTCGACACCGGCGCCATGGCCATCCACAAGGTTCCGACCACGCCGCAGGATCCCTCGGACGGCGTCATGAAGGGTATCGAGGGCCTCCTCGCAACGGCTCGGCGCAAGCCCGACGAGATTGACCTCGTCTTTCATGCGACCACGACCGCGACCAACGCCGTCCTCGAGGACAAGGGGGCGAATGCGGGCATGATCACCAATGAAGGCTTCCGCGATGTTTTGCATATCGGACGTCATCAGCGGGTCGAGCATTATTCGATCAGGCAAGAGCTGCCTTGGCAAAATCGTCCGCTGATCAAGCGTCGAAATCGCATGGTGGTTCCCGGACGTCTGGCGCCGCCGCAGGGCAGGAACTCGAGCCGCTGGATGAAGAGCGCGTGCGCGACGCGGCCCTCGCCCTTCGCGACGCCGGCGTGGAATCCGTTGCGATCTGCTTTCTTTTCTCCTATCTCAACCCTGCGCATGAGGACCGCGCCAAGGCGATCGTGTCCGAAATTCTGCCCGACGCCTTCGTCACAACATCGTCCTTCGTCTCCCCGCAATTTCGTGAGTTCGAGCGGTTCACGACCGCCGCATTGGCGGCTTTCATCGGGCCGAAGGTTCGGACATACATCACCCATCTCGACCAGTCGCTGAAGAGCGCAGGCCTGACCGCCGATCTCAGAATCATGGCCTCGAACGGAGGCGTAGCGACCGCGAGCATGGTGTCGGAGAAGCCGACGCTGACGCTGCTTTCGGGGTTGGCGGCCGGCGTGCTCGCGGGGGCGTGGATCGGCGGACTGGCTGAGCGACGCAAGTTGATTACCTTCGACATCGGCGGCACAAGCGCGGACATCGGCATCATCGTTGATGGCAGGCTGACGGAGACGGACGCGCGTTCAACATCGATCGCCGGCTTCCCGCTGCTTGCGCCCATGATCGACATCCACACCATCGGCGCGGGCGGCGGCTCCATCGCTTATATCGACCACGGCGGGGCGTTTCGGGTTGGGCCGCGCAGCGCGGGCGCCGTTCCTGGACCCGCCGCCTACGGGATGGGCGGCGAGGAACCGACTGTGACCGACGCCAATCTCGTCCTCGGCCGGCTCGACGCGGACGACTTCCTCGGCGGTGGAATGAAGCTGAACTCAGAAGCGGCGCGCCAAGCCGTCGGCTCGCTCGCGACCAAGCTCGGCCTCAGCCTCGGCGAGGCGGCGGAGGGAATTCTCAGCGTGATCAACGCCAACATGGCGAACGCCATCCGCTCCCGGACAATTCAGAAGGGCATCGACCCGCGCGGCTTTTCGCTCGTGGCCTTCGGCGGCGCCGGTCCGCTGCAGGGCGTCGAGGTCGCCGCCGTCCTCGACATTCCCGAAGTGATCATTCCGCCCTACCCCGGGATCACCTCCGCCATGGGGCTTCTCACGACTGATTTCAAATATGACGCCGTCCAGACGGAGTTTCAGGTGAGCGGCGCGGTTGATCTCAAGAAGCTCAACAAGAGCCTCGCCGAAATGCAGGCCGGTCTCGCGGCGCAGTTTGACGCGGACCACATTCCGCTCGTCGAGGTGACCTTCTCCCGCGCTGGCGATTTTCGTTATGTCGGGCAAGGCTATGAGCTGCGCGTTCCCCTGCCCGATGGCGAGATCACCGAGGAAACGCTCCCCCAGGCGTGGAAGGCGTTCCACGCGGCGCATGAGGCCGAATACGGGCGCGCGTTTGAGGCAAGTCCGATTGAGATCGTGAACGTTCGAGTGAGCGGCGTCGGCCGCGTCCCGAAGCTGCGCGCGATGAAGACGCCGCAGGCCGGTTCGCTGGAAAAAGCGAAGATCCGTGTCAGTCCTTGCTTGTTTCGCGTGAGCGGTGAGCTTCAGAGCTTTGAGACGCCCTTCTATCGGCGCAGTGAACTTCCGGTCGAGGAGACCTTTCCCGGTCCCGCCGTCATCCTGCAGACTGACAGCACCACGCTCGTTCCGCCCGGCGCTACCGCGCGCGTCGACTGGACTGGCAATATCGTCATCAAACTCGGAGGACTGCAATGACGGTTCATTCAGCCGTGGCCGCCGAGACGCAAACTGCGACTCGCGTCAATCCGGTGACGGGAGCGATCATTTTCGGCGCGCTTGAAAACATTGCGGTCGAGATGGGCCACAAGCTGATGCGTATGGCCTATTCCAGCATTATCCGGGAGTCCGAAGATTTCGGCGCCGCGCTGACGGACGCTGAGGGAGGCCAGCTTTGCGAGTGCAAGATGAGCACCCCGCTCCAGTCGGGTCCAATTCCCGGATATATCCGAGGCATCCGAAAAGAGCTCAAGAGGCGCGGCGAAACGATCCGCCCAGGCGACGTCATCATGCACAACGACCCCTACGGGGGCGCCTCGCACGGGCCGGACGTCGCCTTTTGCGTGCCGGTCTTTCTTGACGATCAGCTGATCGGCTTCTCGGTCACGACTGCCCATCATTTGGACATCGGCGCCTCAACTCCGGGCAGCGCGGGCATTGTCAGCGCCGTCGACGCCTACGCGGATGGCCTCCAATTCAAGGCCATCAAGATCGTCGAGGAAGGGCGCTCGAACCGAGCGGTCTGGCAGCTCCTGCGCGACAACATCCGAGCGTCCGATCTCGTCGTGGGCGACATGGAGGCGCAGATCAAGGCCGCGGAGATCGGCGCCGAACGGTTTCTCGCGCTGGTGCGGCAGTATGGGCTCGAGACCCTGATGCTCGCCTATCAGGATCTTATGGATTATTCCGAGCGTCTGATGCGCGCGGCGATCCGCGCGCTGCCGGACGGCGATTACGCGGCCGAAACGACGATCGACGGTTTCCTGGACGACCCGGAGGCGAAACGCCGCGATCTCAAGATCAAGGCGACGCTGAAGGTGCGCGGCGATGAGATGACCGTCGATCTGACCGGCACCGCGCCGCAGGTCGACGATCGGCCAATCAATATGCCGCTCGAAGGCACGGTCGATTGCGCGATCTGGCTGACGCTCCGCTCCATCCTTCTCGACAGCGTGGTGTACGGAAACGTGCCGCAGAACATGGGGCTGACGCGTCCGATCCACATTGTCGCGCCGAAAGGAACGCTGGCGAATCCCAATTTCCCTGCGCCCGTCATCGCGCGCTTCTGTCCCGGCAACGCGCTTGCTGACACCGTCATGAAGGCGCTCGCGCAATGCGTGCCCGGCCAGGTGAGCGCCGGCATCGGCAACTTGCGTTGTGTCGCCTTCACCGGCCTCCATGAGGGTCGCCACTGGGTGCAGATGGAGATTCTCGAAGGAAGCTACGGCGGACGACAGGGCATCGATGGCATGGACGCTGTCGACACGCTTTACGCCAACACGCGAAACAACCCGATCGAAGATATCGAGTCGCATCTGCCGCTTCGCGTCAACCGATACGAGTTGCGCGATCTTTCGCCTGCCAAAGGCGAATGGCGAGGCGGCGTGGGCTCCGTCCGCGAGTTTGCCTTTCTCTCCGACGGCGCGTTTTCGGTCGAGGGCGAGGGACACAAATATCGCCCGTGGGGATTCGCGGGCGGTGAAGACGGCTCGACCGCCGCCCTGTCGTTGCTCGCGGCGACGGGCGGCGAAGCGGCTCTCCCGTCGAAAGTCCCCTATCGCGCGGCAAACCGAGGCGACCGGTTGGTGGCGACCGGACCGAATGGCGGCGGCTACGGCAATCCGTTCGAACGGGATCCCGAGGCGGTGTTGAGCGACATGCTCGACGGCTATATTTCGGCGGAGCAGGCGCAAACGGACTATGGCGTCGTCATCCGAGGCAAAGCGCTCGACGCGGCCGCGACCGGCGCGCTCCGGGCGAGCGCGGTCACGCCGAAGTAGCGAGGGACGGCCTCCTTGCGCGCATTCATCATCGACGCTCCCGGCGCGAAAGGGAATTTGAGGATAGGCGAAGCGCCGCGGCCGATCCCTGGTCCCGGCGAGGTTCTGATCGACGTCGCCTATTGCGGCTGCAATTTCGCCGACACGATGATTGTCAGCGGAACCTATCCCCATCCGAAAGGCTACCCGATCGTCGGCGGCCTCGAGGTCTCCGGGCGGATCGCAGCGCTCGGACCGGGAGTCATCGGCTCGAAGGTCGGCGACCGCGTCGCGGCCTTCCTTGGAGGAGGCGGGCGGCTTCGCCGATCAGTGCGTGGCCCGAGTCGAACGCCTGATCCCGATCCCGAGGGCGATGGGGCTCGACGTTGCGGCCGCCTTTCCCATCCAGGGGCTGACCGCATGGCACCTGCTCCACAATGTCAGTGTGACCAAGCCGGGCGACGTCATTCTGGTCCACGCCATCGGCGGCGGCGTCGGCCTGTTCGCGACCCAACTCGCCGTGCGCGCTGGCGCGACCGTCATCGGAACCGTGGGCACGAAGGGCAAGGAGGCGCGCGCGCTCGCCTTTGGCGCGGCGAAGGTCGTCAACCGGGAGGACGAAGATTTCGTTGAGGTCGCAGCCCGCTTCACCAGCGGCAGGGGCGTCGACAAGGTGCTGGACTCAACAGGCGCCAGCATCCTCGACCGCAGCTTCTCGACCATCCGCAAGCTTGGTCACGTCGTGAGCTTCGGCGAGGCCGAGGGCCGGCCGTTTCCCAATCTCTGGGAAAGGCTGGTGGCGAAGTCGCTCACCTTCACCCGCTTTCACCTCGGCCACGCCGACTTTTCTTCCGCCGCCTGGCGCCAGTCGATCGACGCGGTCGTGGGCGGGATTATGGATGGGAGCCTGAAAGTCCCGCTTGAAGAGACGTTCCCTTTCAACGAAGCGGGCGCCATGCTGGATCGCCTCGCTTCGCGCCAGGTCGCGGGCAAGCTCATCCTCGCCGTCAACCCAAGCTGAACGAGCCCGATGCCTCAGATCAACGGCGCCCGACTGCTTGCCGACCTCCGCCGCCTGGCCGAGTTCGGCGCTTACAAGAGCGGCGTGCATCGACCGACGTTTTCGCCACAGGACATCGAGGCGCGCCGCTGGCTCGCCGGGCGCTTCGCCGACGCAGGCCTCGAAGCGTCGATCGACGGAATTGGCAACGTGTTCGGCCGCTCGCGCGCGACAGGGCCCAAGCTCCTGATCGGCTCGCACACCGAATCTCAGAACCATGCGGGCTGGCTCGATGGGGCGCTTGGCGTCATGTACGGGCTCGAAGTCGCGCGCGCATTTCGCGAAGACCCAAGCACGGCCGGCGCCGCGATCGACGTCGCCTCCTGGGCGGATGAGGAAGGGCATTTTGGCTCCTTCCTTGGGAGCCGCTCGTTCATTGGCGACGTCACGGATGAAGAGATCGACAAAGCGCGCGACCACAACGACGGAACGCCTTTGCGCGAGGCGCTGGCAAACGCAGGCCTTGCCCAGCGCAAGCGCGAGACGATCGTGGCCTCGGATACCATCGGCTATCTCGAAGCGCACATCGAACAGGGTGACACCCTCGATGAAGCGGGGCTGCGTCTCGGCGTGGTCACCGGCATTGTCGGCATCCGTCAATATCGGATCGTCTTCGTCGGAGAAGCCAATCACGCGGGCACGACGCGGATGGTCAAGCGCAAGGACGCCGGCGTCGCGCTCGTCAAACTGTCCGCGACGATTGCGGACCGTTTCCCTCAAATCACCGGACCGCGAAGCGTCTGGACCACCGGCGCGATCCGCCTCGAGCCGGGCCAGCCCAGCATCGTTCCCGGACGCGCCGAGATGATGTTCCAGGTGCGCGACCTCGAGGCCGCGCAATTGCAGCGCTTCGAGGACTTACTCATCGCCCTCGTCGCCGAAGCCAATTCGGCGGGCCCCTGCGCGGTCACGCTGGAGACGCTTTGGACCGTGAGCCCCGTGCTCATGTCGCAGGCGTTTCAGGATGCGTTGAGCCGCGCCGCTGAAAGGCATGCGCCGGGCGCGTTCATCTCGATGCCGAGCGGCGCCGGGCACGATGCGCAGATCCTGGCGCGAAAGCTTCCCGCGGCAATGTTGTTCGTGCCCAGCATCAAAGGCGTGAGCCACCACTGGACAGAGGATACGAGCGAGGCCGACATCGTCCTCGGTTGCCAGGCGCTTGCCGACGCGGCGGAGGAGATCGCGCGTCACGGCGCCTGACTGGGACCGCCCGCAAGCCCGCCGCGCACAAGTTTACGCGAGTCAATTATTTCAAGACCTTAGCTGCGCTTTCGCGCGCGGCCGTAACGATAGAGCTTCGGACGACGCCGAACCCCACCGCCTCATGCCTCAAGGAGCGAAGCCAAGCTTCGCGTCTCGAAGGATGGTCCAGCTCGTTGCCTCGTTGGCGCCTCCTGGAGCGTCCTTCGAGGCCGCTTCGCGGCGCCTCAGGACGAGGGGGTTGGGAGTTGCGCGCGGTCACGATACCTTTGGGTCGCCCTGCGATCGTCATTGCGACCCGGGATCAAGTCCGGGGGAAGCAGTCCAGGGAACGTAGGGCGCCGCGGTTCTCTGGATCGCTTTGTCGCTGCGCTCCGCGCAATGACGAACCATCAAAACGCATCGCGTCGTCGCATCCATCGCAAAGCTACGCCGGCTCAACGCGACGACCTCAGGCAACCATCTCTCTTGAGAACAAACATAGAACATCATTGCGCGAATGGCAAGACATTGTTTGTCGGTTTGGGTCGAGCGAAGTGCGGATTTCGTGAGCCTCTGCGCCCTCAGTTCCCTTCCGCCGCCAACACCGCCATCGCGGCGTCGACGCCGCCGTTTCCGATCGGCACGCCGGCGAGCTTCAGCCCCATCTCCACTCCGGATATCGCGCCGAGCAGCGTGAGGTCGTTGATGTCGCCGAGATGGCCGATGCGAAAAACGCGGTCCTTGAGAATCCCGAGACCGTTGCCGAGGCTCATGTTGAATCGTCGCAAGATCAGCGCGCGCAAAGCGTCGGCGCTGTGGCCCTCAGCGAGGCGAACAGCCGTCAGCGACGACGAAGTGTCCGCCGGCTCAAGGCACTGCAATTCGACTGCGCCCGCTTGTCCCCAAGCCTGCACGGCCGCTCGAGTCGCTGCGCCATGACGCTCGTGGCGCGCGAAAACGTTTGGCAAGCCCTCTTCGTCAAGCATCGTGAGCGCCTCCTGCAAGCCGCGCAGAAGATTCGTGGCCGGCGTGTAGGGGAAATAAAATCCGGAATTGGCCTCGAGCATCGGCCGCCAGTCCCAATAGCTGCGGACCAGCTTCGCCGTCCTTGAGGCCTCCAGCGCGCGCGCGCTGACGGCGTTGAAGGACAGTCCCGGCGGGAGCATGAGCCCCTTCTGGCTCCCGGCGACGGTGACGTCCACGCCCCATTCGTCGTGCCGATAATCGATCGAAGCCAGCGACGAGATCGTGTCGACGAGGAGCAGCGCCGGATGTCCCGCCGCGTCGATCGCTCTCCGGACAGCGGCGACAGGGCTGACGCAGCCGGTCGAGGTCTCGTTATGAACGACGCAGACCGCGCGGATCCGGCCGTCTTTGTCGGCTTTCAGCGCAGCCTCGATGGCGGCAGGGTCGGCGCCGCGTCGCCAGTCGGTCTCGAGAAGGATCGGCTCCAGTCCAAGGCGCTTCGCCATCTCGCTCCAGAGCGATGCGAACCAGCCCGTGCGCGCCATCAGCACGGCGTCGCCTGGCGAGAGCGTATTGACGAGGGCCGCTTCCCACGCGCCGGTGCCTGAGGCGGGAAAGATGACCACCGGGCTGTTCGTCTGGAAGACGCGCTTGAGGCCGGTCAGGACCGAACGTCCGAGCCCGGCGAAATCGGGACCACGATGGTCGATCGTGGGCTCCGAGATCGCGCGCAGCACGCGACCCGGCACGTCCGTCGGGCCTGGAATTTGCAGGAAGTGGCGGCCGGGAGAACGCGTATTCATAGCGCGGCCTCGAGCTCAGGAAGCGATGGAAGAGGATTGGCGCGCGAGACCTCGCGGGCGAAAGCGAGAAGCTGATCGTCAGCCCCGAACGCGGCAGCGAGATGCGCGCCGATCGGCAACCCGGATCGCGATGAGCCGATCGGAATGTTGATTGCAGGAACGCCCGCAATATTGACCCAGCCGGTGAAGATCGCATGGTCGCGCGGACCGGCCGGTTTGCCGTCGATACGATCCGGATAGGGCGTTTCGGCGGCCCATGGCAGCGCCGCGGCCGTTGGCGTCAGAACCAGATCGACGCCTTGAAACAGTTCGGCGATCCGTCGACGGATCGCGGACACAGCCTCCAGCGCGCCCAGATAATCTGCGCCTGACACTTTCCTTCCATCCTCCGCCATTGCGCGCGCGGAGGCGCCGGCAAGTTTCTCATAAGTCGGATTTTCAGCCATCAGCCATGCGACGCCTGCGCGCGAGATAACATGCCAGACCCGCGCCGCGGTCTCGAGATCGAAAAAGACTTCGCCTTCGCGAACGTCATGGCCCATCGACGATAGACTGCGGGCGAACGCCGCGACTTGAGACGCGACCTCCGGATCGACGGGCGCGGCGCCGAAGCGCGGGACATAGAGGATGCGCAAAGTCTTCGCTGGCCAAGTCGGCGCCGGCGCATAGGACGAGCGCCAGTCGCGCACGATCGGGGCCGCGCAAGATCGCGTCAAGCAGGAGCGTGTCCTCGACCGTCCTGACGAGCGATCCGATGGTCTCGAAATCTGTAAGAATCGCCGGCAGTCCGTCGGCGCGCGGCCAGCGGCCGATCGATGGCTTGTAGCCGACAAGGCCAGTGTGGCAGGCGGGGCGCCGGATCGAGCCGCCGCCGTCCGTGCCGAGCGCAGCGGGAACGAAACCCGCCGCGACGCTCGCCGCCGCGCCGCCGCTCGAGCCTCCAGGCGTGAGGTCGGTATTCCATGGGTTGCGCGTGACGCCGAACAAATCATTGCGCGTATAGCCCTCGAGCGTGAATTCCGGCGCGTTCGTCTTGCCTATGACAATCATTCCCGCGCGTCTGAGCCGCTCTATCGGCAGTTCGTCCTTTGCAGGCCGGTAGTCTTTGAGCGCGCGGCTTCCCCATGTTGTCGGAAAGCCGGCCACATGGAGATTGTCCTTGACGGAGATCGGAATTCCGTCGAGCCGGGAATGAGCTTGGCCCCGCGAGCGACGCGCGTCGCTGTCTTTCGCGGCGGCCAGCGCGCCGGAACGATCAAGCGGCGACGAAACTGTTCAAACGGGAATCGAAGGCCTCGATGCGCTGAAACGCGCGCTCGACGAGTCCTACCGATGAGGCTTGGCCGTTCTCAAGTTCGGCCGCGAGGCCCTCAAGCGTTTCCGCCACATTTCACCTCACTGGTCTTGCGGAAGCGGCTGTCCGATTGCCGCCGGCATCCGAGACGCGCGCCCGAGAGCCGCGAGCACGAGGAGCGCGATCAGATAGGGCGCCATTTGCACGATATAGGAGCTGACCGGCAAGCCAAAGCTTTGCATACGCAATTCGAACGCTTCCGCCGCGCCGAAAGCGAGGCAGGCGATCGTCGCGCCGAACGGATTCCAGCGCGCCACAATGAGCGACGCGAGAGCAAGGTAGCCGCGACCGCCGGTCATGCCGTCGGTGAAGGTTCCGACCTGTTGCAAGGAGAGAACCGCGCCGCCGACGCCGGCGACGGCGCCGCAGGCCACGACCGCGAGCATACGCACGCGAAACGGCTCGGCCCCGGAGGCCAAAACGGTCTCCGGGCTTTCGCCGGTCGCGCGCAAAGTCAAGCCGGCCTGCGTGCGCCCGAGAAAGAACGCGAGCGCGACACAGCCAACGATCGCGAGATAGGTCAGCGGCGGCAGCGCAAACAGAAGCGGCCCGACGACGGGAATGTCGGCAAGGCCCGGAATCGGCCAGGCCGGAAGCGGCGTCAGATGAATGGCGATGGGGCGACCGCCGCCGGAAAGCACGCGCAAGCAGGTAGCTGGTCAGCCCGGCCGCGAGAATATTCGCGGTGAGGCCTGTGACCATGTTGTCCGCTCGATACCGAACGGTGACAATCGCCACGACGAGCCCGATCGCCGCTCCGCAGAGAATCGCAAGCGCGACGCCGACGAGCGCGCTGCCGCTCGCCCAGGCGCCGATCGCGCCGCCGAACGCGCCCATGAGCATCATGCCTTCGAGCCCGACGGCAAAGACGCCCGCGCGCTCAGAGAGGATGCCGCCCAAGGCGGCAAGCATGAGCGGCGTCGCAATGCGGATGGCGGCTTCGAGGAATTCGATCATGCCCGCCTCACGGTCGCGGCGAGGATGAACAGCATGGTGAGGCCTTCGATCACCACCACAAGCGCGGAGGGAACGCCGATCTGCCGTTGCATGGACAGCGAGCCGGCCTCGAGCAGACCCACGAACAGCGCCGCGGGCGCAACCGCCAATGGCTCGACGGCGCCGAGCAGCGCGACCGTCACGGCCTTGAAACCGAAGCCGAGCGAGAAGCCTTCGATGAGCCGATGATGGATGCCGAGAACCTCGACGCCGCCAGCGAGACCGGCGAGCGCGCCGGACAGAAGCATGGCGGCCCAGGTGAGGCCAGACATGGAAAATCCCGCATAGGCCGCGGCGCGGCGCGATCGTCCGGCGACGCGGATGGCGAAGCCGAACGGCGTCCGCCATAGCGTAACGGAGAGCGCCGCAGCCGCGACGAGCGCGACGACGAATCCGATATGCGCGTCGAGGCCCGGCAGCTTCCAGAGCCATGCGCTCGAAGGCATGATTGGCGATTGCAGGAACCCGGCGCCGGCCTGGCCAAGCGGTCCCGACAAAGCCTGCTGGACGAGCAGCGCGCCGACGAAATTGAGGAGAAGCGTGACGAGCACTTCGTGGACGCGCCGGCCGAGATGGATGGCGGTTGCGATCGCGGACCACAAGGCGCCGAGCGCGGCCGCTCCGATCAACGAAGCGGGCGCGATGAGCCCAAGACGCGGAATCAGGCCAGTGAAGCGCGACCGCCGCGGCGCCCAGTCCCGCCGAGCGCGATCTGACCCTCGGCGCCAATGTTGATGACGCCTGCACGAAAACAGAAGGCGACTCCTGATCCCGCCAACAGATAGGGCGTCGCCCGATTGAGCGCGACGCCCAATTGATGCGGCGAGCCGGCGGCGCCCATCGCCAGCGCAGCGAAAGCGGCGAGCGGATTATGCCCTGAAAGAGCGACCAGCGCCGCCGAGCAGATCAAGGAAAGAACGACCGCCACGACAATGCGCAGCCCGATCCTGTCCGCTGCGACGAACCGGAGCGAAGCCAAGCGCGGCGTGGCAGTCCGCACCTCCGGCGGCGCGGCCTCAGTCATGCGGCGCGGCCCGACATCCAAAGGCCGATCTGCGCAAGATCGACGTCGGTCGCGCGGCACGATCCCGACGAACTGACCATCCGCCATCACCGCGACGCGATCGGAGACGTCGAGCACCTCCTCCAGTTCGGAAGAGACATAGAGGATCGCCGCGCCCGCCTCCCGCAGCGCGAGCGTCTGTTCGATCACGAAGCGGGTCGCGCCGGGATCGAGACCCCAGGCGGGCTGATGCGCGATGAGCACCGCCGGCTTCCGGTCGAGCTCTCTGGCGACGACGATCTTCTGCTGGTTGCCGCCCGACAGTCGCGCAGCTTTGGTTTCCGTCGAGGGCGCGCGGATGTCGTAGGCGCGCATGAGCGCGTTCGCCTTCTGGTTGAGACCCGCAGACGAAAGAAAGACGCCCGACGCGAAAGGCGGTCGGCGGCTGTCACGCAACATCAGGTTCTCGGCGACCGACATCGACTTGACCAGCGCCGTTTGACCGCGGTCCGCCGGCATGTAGGCGAGGCCCGCGCTCGACGCGTTCGGCGACGGAAACGCGCGCGAGTTCGCGGCCATCGACATGGATCGAGCCCGAGGTCGCGGGCCTCAAGCCCGCAAGCGTCTCCACCAGCTCGAGCTGACCGTTGCCGTCGACGCCAGCGACGCCGAGGACTTCGCCCGCCCGCACATCGAACGACAGCGGACCCACGACCCCGACCGGCGAGGCGGTCAACCGAGAGCCGTATCGCGCCCTGCCCTGTCGTACGCGGCGCATGCGGCGTTGTGACATCGCGACCCACCATCATCGTCGCGAGCTCGGCCCGCGTGACGTCGCCGACGCGCGCTTGTCCGGAGACGCGTCCCAGCCGCAGAACGACGACGCGATCGCAGACGTCGAGGACTTCCGGCAGCTTGTGGGTGATGAAGACAATGCCTTTTCCTTCCGAACGGAGTCGCCGGAGGATCGACAGCAGTTCGGAAACTTCGCTCGGCGCAAGATTGGAAGTCGGCTCGTCGAGGATCAACAAATGCGCGTCGCGCAGCACGGCCTTGAGGATCTCGACCCGCTGCCGGCGTCCAAGCGGCAGGTCTGCGACAAGCGCGTCCGGATCGAGGCCGAGCCCGTAGCGAAGGCTCTCCTCTCGCACGCGCCGGGTCATTTCGCTCCGGCGCAGGATGCGGCCCGCCTCGGGCCAGCCGAGCATGACGTTCTCGACCACCGTCATGGCGTCCACCAGCATGAAGTGCTGATGGATCATTGCGACGCCGCGCGCCATTGCGTCGGCGGGCCTGTGTCTGTCGAGCTTTTGCCCATGAAGGACGATCGAACCGGCGTCCGGCGCGACGAGGCCGAACAGCACCTTCATAAGCGTGCTCTTGCCCGATCCATTCTCGCCCAAAAGGCCAAGGATTTCTCCGGCCTTGAGATCAAGATCGACGCCGTCGACCGCGCGCACCGCGCCAAAGCTGCGCGCGATCCCGCGCATTTCGAGAAGCTCGCCCATAGGCTTCAAGTCCGACGCGACAAGGTCTCGTCCTTGCTGGGCGGCGAGCGCAACATGCGGAGATCAGCGTCAGCCGCCGCTGCGCGCGTCCTGCTCCGTTGGCGCGATCTTCAGCGCCCCGCTCTTGAACTCAGCCGCCATGTCGTCAAGCTCCTTCACGACCGCGGCGGGCACGATCGGATTGAACGCCTTGCCTTCTTCGTATTCGAGCGAAGCGCCGGTGACAGGCGCCGTGTCATAGCCGTATTGGACGAAGGTTCCGAACAGCTTGCCCGACTTCACTTGATCGGCGGTCGAGCCGAACATCGCCGGCCAGTCCTCGACAATGTTTGTGAGCACGCGTTCAGGCGCGATCTTCGTTTGATCCGGCCCGCGTCCGGTCGCGTAGACGTTCTTTTCCTTCGCCGCCTGGACGACCCCCGCCTCGGCTGCGTTCAGCTTGCCGGTGATGACGTCCGCGCCTCCCGCAATCAGCGAAAAAGCAGCCTCTTTCGCCTCCGCCGCGTCTTCCATATCCTTGATGTAAACGATCGCGACTTTCGCCCCCGCCTTCTCTGCACAGATGCGGAACCCGCCGGCTTGCGCGGTGATGTTGGGAACGCCCTGCAGGCCGTAGACGCCTCCCACCTTGCCGGTCTTGCTCATGCGGGCGGCGAGATGACCGAGCTGGCAGCCAAATTGCGCGTTGTTCCAGTCTATCGACATGACGTTCGGCGATTTGCCTTCGTTGCCGCTGACCGCGATGAACTGCGTCTTGGGGAAATCAGGGGCGACTTGCTCCATCGCTGAGACGAAGCGGCCGGAGTGCCCCATGACGATCCCATAGCCCTGATTGGCGTAGTCGCGCAGCGCTTCGGCTTCATCGGCGTCGCCGACGTTCTCCGAAAAAGCCGTCTTGAAGCCATGCGGCTCGAGGCTCTTCAGAATCGAATAGCCAAGCGCGTTCCAGCTTTGGTCGTTGGCGCTTCCCGGCAGCAGGATCGCCGCCTTGTCCTCCGCATGAGCGGCGGAGGCGCCGATCAGGCCGGCGGCCAGCGACAGGACCGCGAGAGACGCAGCGCGGCGCAACGGGGTTGAAGTCTCCATGGAACAAACCTCTCCTTTTAATCGGGCGCCCGGCGCTCGTGAGCCCGGTGATCCTGCAGGACCTGCTCATGCAATAGCCGCGCCATTCTCCCCGCTCAGACGCGAACGATCGCGGCGATCGGCGCCTCCCCAGGCTTGCACTGGTGTTCGGTTCCGCCTGACACAAAGATCGCAGCGTCTCCGGTCACCGACGTGATGACAGCGCCGAGCGCGGCGCGGGCGTGGCGCTCGTAATTGATGTCCGCGTCGGACAGCATCGTCGTCCGCCGTCCCCGCAGCATGCCGTTCGGCGGCGCCTCAGCCTTGGCGAAAATTGCGACGATGCGCTCGGGCTCGATCGCCGCCTTCGGATCTCCAAGGGCGTCGCGCGCCGCGGCGCGCACGGCGTCGGCGTCGACAACGTCGGAGAGAATGGCGTGGCCGATCCGCAGATCTCCGCCGGCCGCCTCGGAATTGCCGAACAGAAGGACCTCGCAATTCTTGAGCTCCCCGCCCGCGGACGTGTTTGCGACGGAGGAGAAGAGATCCATCCGCTGCGCAATGACCGCGTCGCTCAGTTCGGATTCTTTGACTTCCCCGAGCCCGAGCGCAACGCCGAGCGCGGTCGCGCCTCGCGCGAACGCCTTCGAGCCATTCGGATCGCGAGTGACAAGTTTGGCGCCGCGTCGGTCCGCATCGGCAATCGCGGCGGGCGTCAGAAGCGGGCCTTTGACCTGGACGTAGTGAACGTCTGCGGCATCAGAAATGCCGGCTTCCGCCTGCGCGCGTTTGACCGCGGCGGCGACTTCGCGAACCTCCGCAAGCGTGCCAACTTCCTCCGGCGCGAAATCACGCGTCACGGCCACGCCGAAGGCGAGCCGCTTTCCGTGCGCCTTCTCGGAAGGAGCACGCGTGAACAGCGTCGCATGCGGGCTGAGCACGCCTTCCGTGCCGCCGGACCAGACAAAGGCGACGCGCTTCAGAACCTCTTCCGGTGAGACGCCGAGGCGCTTCGCAAGAGTCAACGAATAGGAAAGCGTCGCGAAGCCGCGGGTGAAGTCGTTGGCGCCGCCATTGCCCTCTGTCTTGCCGATCAGGGCGACGATCTCGGCGGGATTGACCTCGCCCTTGTCAATGAGGCGCTCCAAAGCGGAAACGTCGTTGGGACTATTCATTGGCAGCTTGTGTACGCCGACCCGCAAGGAACCCTCCCAGTTACGAAGCGATAATGATCCGAGTCCAGTCTTGAGGCAACGGGATCGTCAAGAAGCGCCGACCGCAGCCCCGTGCGGGAGCAGTCGCAATGGGCGACCTCACGCGTGAGGCTTGCGCTACCGCGTGGGCGAGGGAATGGGATCATGAATGGCGCCGGTCAGGAAATCGGGCCAGTCGCGTTCGAAGAATGGCTTGTCGTCACGGTTCAAACGTCGGACGGGGCGCGCCTCGCAGACGAAGACCCCAGCGTCGAACCGGACATGAATCTGCTCCGCCCGATCCTCGGTTCGCTCGGACACGAAGCGGACGTCCTCAAGTTTGCCGATGCGGGCTTCGGGCACGCGATCCCCCTCCGAAGCGCAGATCGCTCTCGCTCCGCGGCTGCCGCCGCCGCGCGCGACGTAGAACGCAAGCGCCGTGAGCACCGCTTCCGACAGAAGTGCGGTCTGCCGCCACTGCAGCGCCTTCAAGGCTTCGGGTGCGCCGGAATAGGCGATCCCCTGCTGGCGAATGGTTTGGTTGAGCGCGCGCGAGGCGGCCAATGCCGTGTTCACGTCGGCTGCGTTGCAAAGCACGCCGGCGTGATCGCTCATGCGGTCCTGGACATCCTTCCGGATCGATTGGACGGTCAGCGGACTGTCGGCTTTGAGGATGTCGAGCAGGCCTCCGACCGCCTCGTCGATCAGGCCGATCGCCGGCGCGCTCGGGACGGGCGTAGTGCGGCGGGCGGCCGCGTGCTCGGCGCAACGCGTGCCGAGGACCTGGCCGGCGTTGAGCGCCGCCCCGCCGGGTCGGGTCACGCCGTGCGTTCCGGCCGCTTCGCCAACGGCGTAGCACCCCTCGAGGCTGGTCGCGCCCCAGGCATCGACAGCGAGGCCGCCATTCATATGCTGATTGTTGACGGCGAATTCGAGCGGATCGCGCGTGATGTCGTATTTGTAGCGCTTGTAGAGCTCGATCGAGAGAGGGTTCATCTTGCGCAGACGGTCGAGCGGCTTTTCCAGGAGCGCTCCAGCGTTCCCAAGATAGGCCCGCACGTCCGGGTCGAGCCGGTCGAGGTCAAATTCGGCGTCGCCCGGAACGGGAAGCGGATTGCGGTTGAAGTCTAGGAACACTTTGCGTCCGGCCCGCTTCTCCTTGATGATGGCGAGGTCGACGAGGCTCGAGCCGAAGTTGAGCATGCGGGTGGCGTGGAACGGCCACTGGTAGCCCTTGCGAAAGACGTTCGACGCCAGTTCCTGCGTCGTCCGGTAAGTGTCGGCGAGGAAATTGCGTTCATTCCCGCGCGAATCGCGCGAAAAAATATACGGCATCGCCTGGACATAGGTGCCCGAGAGGTTCCACGGGAAATCGTCGCGCGACGTGCTGATCCCGAACTGGCTTTCGGTGAGATTGACCGCTTCGAGCCCCGCCTCCATCGCAAGCCCGAGCGAACCAAAGCAATGCCTGGGATAGACGCTGTCGCGATAGAGCTCTCCGGGCCCTCCGGTCGCGATGACGACCATATCGCTTGAGAACACGACAAGCCCCATGGGATTGTCGTCCGTGCGGCGCCTCGGCGACATCGCGACCACCCCGACGCAACGCGGCTGCTCGCCTGGCTCGATCAGCAGGCGGACGCCGGTCGTGTGATTGAAGATCGGCACATTCAGTCGGATGGCTTCTTTCGCCAGCACCTGCACCATGAGGCGCGACGTACGAGGGCCGCAGCTCGTTGCGCGGCCCACCTCGTCGTGGTCGGTCTGATAGCGCAGCACGCCTCCAAGGCGATCCTGCGGGATCGGCAGCCCCATGAACTGCAGAGACGATAGCGCGCGCGACGATCCGACCGCTTCGATATAGGCCGCATCCTCGTTCATCGCGCCGCCCGCGCCGAGCGCCTCCGCCATGGCTCGATAATCGTCGCCCTGCCCCGCGCTGTTTGCGGTGTGGAGGGTCTGCTTGTCGGAACCGGAGCATGCTGACGTGCCGCCGAAGGCGCTCTGGGTGACGATGATGACGTCGAGGTCGCGCCGCTTCATTTCGACCGCCGCCCGCAGTCCGGCCGCGCCGCTGCCAAGCACCAGCGCTTCGCTTCGATGGACGGGAATTGTGAAGCCGCGCGAGGCGACAGTCTCTTTCGCCGGCCTCTCTGTCGTGAGGCGCGGCATCTCGATGTCGGTGAGGGCGTCGAGGATCTCGTGGGGGATCGTGGCGCTCAAGTCTGGTCCTGAAATGGGATTGACGGGGCGGTGAAGAACCGCTATTTATTTTTAGCACGTTCCAATTATCCCGACAAGAATGCACAGATTGCGCGACTCTACCGGGAGATCGGAAGCTCATAAGTTTGGAACGTACCAATTGGATGCCGCAGTGAACAACGAGATTCGCAGGGAGATGGAGGTTCGCGAGGGGCGCGCGACGATCGTCGACGTCGCCCGCCGGGCCGGCGTGTCCAAGTCGACCGTTTCCCTCGTTCTCGGCGGAAGCTCACTCGTTGCGGAGACGACACGCGAACGCGTCTCCGACGCCATGAACGAGCTTGGCTACATCTATCATCGCGGAGCGGCGACTCTGCGCGGCGCCAAGTCCGGCGTCATCGGCATGGTCATCAACGACCTGTCGAACCCCTTCTATGTCGAGCTCGCGATCGGTATCGAGCAGGCGTGCCAGGGCGGCGCTTACATCCCCTTTCTCGCCAACACCGCCGAAAATGCAGTTCGCCAGCAGCAGGTGATCCGCTCGATGCGCGAGCATGGGGCGGCGGGGCTTGTGCTCGCGCCTGCGATGGGCGCGTCGGCGAGTGAGCTGAAGCCTCTGCTTGCGGGGCTGCCCGTCGTCCAGGTGATGCGCCGCCTTCCGGGCCTGAGGGCCTCCTTCGTCGCGCCGGAAAACAAGGAAGGCGCGCGAAAGGCAACCGCCCATCTCATCGCCGTTGGACACAGCCGTGTCGCCTTTGTCGGCGGCGTTTCGGCGATGCTGGTTCGGGAGGAGAGGCTCGCGGGCTATAAACTCGCCCTTGAAGAAGCCGGAATTCCGCTCGACCCGTCGCTCGTCATCGAAACGACGGCCAACTATTCGGGCGGCGGCACGGCAGTTCCGCAGCTGCTCAACGTCCCGGAACCTGCGACCGCCGCGCTGTGCTTCAACGATGTTGTCGCGATCGGACTCACGCGCGCGCTGATGGAGGCGGGCGTTTCGGTGGGCGTGGCCTTCGATGTCATCGGTTTCGATGACATCGAAGAAGTCAAGCACACCCTCCCCGCCTTGAGCAGCGTCGCGGTCAATCCTCGCGATCTCGGTTCGCGCGCGGCCCAACTTCTCATGCGCCATCTTGCGAGCGGCGACTTCGAACCGGAAGCCGTGCTCTGTCCCACGACTTTGG
The DNA here is from genome assembly GCA_963702825.1 of uncultured Alphaproteobacteria bacterium. Lineage (GTDB taxonomy): Bacteria > Pseudomonadota > Alphaproteobacteria > Rhizobiales > Beijerinckiaceae > Roseiarcus. The sequence goes on along the minus strand of CAVPEE010000006.1, from coordinate 31,709 downwards.
CGCTTCGCAAATCCTGCCGGGCCGCGAGCCCTCAAGAGCGAGACAATTGATGGCGAAACTTCGTTGGGGACTGATCGGCGCCAGCACGATCGCCGCCGAGCACATGCTCGGCGCGTTCCGAGCCAATGGCGGCGAAGCGGTCGCCGTCATGAGCACGAACGCGGACCGCGCGACGAGTTACGCAAAAAAGCATGGAATCGCGCATGCGACGACGAGCTTGAAAGAGCTGGTCGAATCCAAGGACGTGGACGCCGTCTACATCTCCACGACCAATGAGCTGCACCGGGATCAGGTGTTCGCCGCCGCAGCGGCTGGAAAGCATGTCTTATGCGAGAAGCCGCTCGCGTTGTCGCTCAAGGACGCGCGCGCGATGGTCGCGGAATGCCGCAAGCGCGGCGTCGTCATGGGGACCAATCACCACCTCCGCAACGCGGCGACGCATCGCGCGATGCGGGAGGCGATCAAAGCGGGCAGGATCGGCAAGCCGCTTTTCGCGCGGGTGTTCCACTCCGTCTATCTGCCGCCCCATCTGCAAGGCTGGCGGCTCGACCGCCCCGAGGCGGGCGGCGGAGTCATTCTCGACATCACCGTTCACGACGCCGACACGCTTCGATTCGTCCTCGACGACGAGCCGAAGTCGGTGGTGGCCATGACCTCGCATGGCGGCATGGGCCGCGAGGGTTTGGAGGACGGCGCCATGGGCGTCATCCGCTTCTCGAGCGGCGTGCTGGCGCAGTTTCACGATGGCTTCACCACCAAATACGCAACGACCGGCTTCGAGGTGCATGGAGAGGCGGGCTCGCTGATCGGCAGCGACTGCATGACCCAGGCGCCGAAGGGCGATGTGATCCTGCGGACCGCCGCTGGCGAGGAGCCGCTCAAGCTCGATCACGAGAACCTGTACGCGCGTTCGATCCGCCTGTTTCAGGACGCCGTTCAAGGGCGTGGCGCGCCTTCAGCGACCGGCGAGGATGGCGTCAAGTCCTTGAGCGTCGCACTCTCCGCAGCGGCCGCGGCGCGCACGGGCGCCGAGACGCCTATCGATCTGACGGTCTGAGAACAGCAATGGCCAGGCCGAAGGTCATTTCCGCAGCCGACGCCGCCCGGCTCATTCCCGACGGCGCCGTTGTCACGATTTCCTCGTCGTCCGGGCTCGGCTGTCCCGATGCGACGCTCGCCGCGATCGGCGCGCGCTTCGACGCCGAGGGCCATCCGCGCAACATCACCACTCTGCACCCGATCGCCGCCGGGGACATGTGGGGCGTCAAGGGCATCGATCACCTCGCCAAGCCGGGGTGCCTCGCGCGCGTGCTCGCAGGATCCTATCCGTCGGGCCCTTCTTCGGCCGAGCCGCCGGAGATCTGGAAGATGATCACAAGCGACGCCATCCCCGCCTATAACGTGCCGTCGGGCATCATGTTCGACATCCACCGCGAGGCCGCGGCCAAGCGGCCGGGTGTGCTGACGAAGATCGGGATGGACACGTTCGTCGATCCTGTCCATCAGGGCTGCGCCATGAACGCCAAGGCGGCGGCCGATCCGATCGTCGAGCGGGTTCGCTTTGCTGGGGATGAATGGCTCTTCTTTCCGAGCATCATTCCGCAAGTCGCCATCATCCGCGCGACGACCGCCGACGAACGCGGAAACCTTTCCTACGAACACGAGGGCGGCATTCTCGGCCCGCTCGACCAGGCGCTCGCCGTGCGCAACAACGGCGGCGTCGTCATCGCGCAGGTCAAGCGCCTCGCGGCGGCGGGAACGCTTAAGCCCCACGATGTCGTCGTTCCGGGCATCCTGGTCGACTACATCGTGGTCGCGCCGGATCAGCTTCAGACGACGCATACAGCTTATGAGCCGGCGATCTCGGGAGAGGTCTTTCGACCGCTGTCCTCGTTCGAGACGCCGAAATTCGATATCGCCAAGGTCATCGCCCGGCGTGTCGCGCAAGAGCTGCGCGACGGGGATGCGGTCAACATCGGCTTCGGCATCTCGGCCAACGTGCCGCGCATCCTCATCGAGGAAGGCCGGCATGGCGCGGTGACCTGGGTGATCGAGCAAGGCGCCGTCGGCGGCGTGCCGCTGCTCGACTTTCAGTTCGGCTGCGCCTCCAACGCCGAGGCGATCGTCCAGTCGCCGCACCAGTTCACTTATTTCCAGGGCGCGGGCTTCGACATGTCGCTGCTTTCGTTCTTGCAGATCGATCGCGGCGGCTCGGTCAACGTCTCCAAGCTCGGCGTGCGCCCACATGTCACCGCAGGCGCCGGCGGATTCGTTGACATCACCGCGCGGGCGAAGAAGATCGTCTTTTCCGGCTATTTCACCGCAGGCGCAAAGCTCGAGGTCCATGACGGCGCGGTCAGAATTGCAAAGGAAGGCAAGGTCAAGAAGCTCGTCGAAGCGGTCGAGCAGATCTCGTTCTCTGGCCCGCGAGCGGTCGATCAGGGGCAGGAAATCGTCTACGTCACTGAACGCTGCGTGTTGCGGCTCGAGAAAAACGGCGTGACGGTTACAGAGCTCGCGCCCGGCGTGGATCTCGAGCGTGACGTCCTCGCCCAGGCCGAGTTTCCGCTGCGCGTCGCGAACGACGTCCGCAAAATGGATCTTGTCTTGTTTCACGCTCCCCCGATCAAGCTTGAGCTACGCCCGGCCGAGGAGATGGCTCTGTGAGCCCCTTTGTCGAGCTTGGCTTCGAGGGACCGCTGGCGCGGCTCACGCTGAAGCGCGCCGACAAGCTCAACGCGCTTGACCGGGCGATGATTGACGCCCTCGCCGACGCGGCGCGCGCCATCGACGCTTCATCCGAAGCGCGAGTCGCGATCCTTTCAGGTGAGGGCAAGGCGTTCTGCGCCGGCGGCGACATCGGCGCCTGGGGAGGCCTGCCTCCCCTCGAAATGTGGCGGGACTGGACGCGCGCGGGCCATCGCGCCTTCGAAGCGCTCGCGCGACTGCGTGTTCCGCTCATCGCGGCGATGACGGGACACGCCTTTGGCGGCGGCCTCGAACTGGCCGCGGTCGCCGACATTCGCATTGCCGAGAGCGGAATTAAGCTCGGCCTTCCGGAATCGGGTCTTGGCATGGCGCCGGGTTGGTCGGGCACGCAGAGGCTGGTCCGCCGCTTCGGCGCTTCCGTCGTGCGCCGCATGGCTCTTGCCGGCGCCGTGTTGTCTGCGGAAGAGGGCTTGGCGCTCGGCCTCGTCGACGAGGTGGCCGCGAAGGGCGAGGGCTTGCGCGGGCAGAGGCGCTTGCGGCCGATATCGCCAAGAGGGGGCCGCTCGCGGTGCAAATGATCAAGGCGATGATCAACGCTGCCGAAGGCGAGGATCGCGATGCGCCGATCGAAGGCCTGGCCGGAGCGCTCACGGCGTTCACCCAGGATCTCGCTGAAGGCGTCGCCGCGTTCCGGGCGAAGCGCCCGCCGGCGTTCTCCGGTCGATAGCGATTGCGGAGGCGAAGGACATTGATAATCGGGAGCCGGTCTACGGTTTCTGGATCCGGCGCCGGACCGCTTCCGGCGGGAGCAAACACTAGGAAGGGCAAGGAAATGAGGATGAGAGCATTGTTGATGGGCGGAGCAGCCGTCCTGGGCATGTTTGGCGTCGCTGGCGGCGCCTATGCCGAAGACAGCAAGCAAGTGCAGATGCTGCATTGGTGGACGTCGGGCGGGGAAGCGGCGGCGCTGAGCGTCATCAAGGATTATCTGGCGAAGCAAGGGTATGCGTGGAAGGATGTGCCGGTCGCCGGCGGCGGCGGCGAGGCTGCGATGACGACGCTGAAGGCCATGGTCGCCGCCGGCAATCCGCCGACCGCCTCGCAGATCCTCGGATATTTCGCTCTCGACTACGCCGAAGCGGGCAAGCTCGGCGACGTCACTCCGCTCGCCGAGAAGGGCGGCTGGGCCAAGGTCATCCCGACCGCGCTGCAGAAATTCACCACCACGAACGGCAAGTGGGATGCCGTTCCGATCAACATCCATTCCGTTAACTGGATCTGGGTCAACAAGGCGATCATGGACAAGATCGGCGGAGCCCAGCCGAAGAATTTCGACGAATTCGTAGCCCTCCTCGACAAGGCCAAGAAGGCCGGCGTCATTCCCCTCGCGCTCGGCGGACAGCCCTGGCAGGAAGCGACGATGTTCGACTCGGTCGTCATGTCGACCGGCGGCCCGGACTTCTACAAGAAGGCCTTCATCGATCTCGACGAGAGCGCGCTGAAGTCGGATACGATGAAGAAGTCGTTCGACAACCTCGCGAAGCTGCGCGAATACGTCGATCCCAACTTCGCCGGCCGCGACTGGAACCTCGCGACCGCCATGGTCATCAAGGGCGACGCGCTGCTTCAGGTGATGGGCGACTGGGCGAAGGGCGAATTCAAGGTCGCCAACAAGGAGCCGGGCAAGGACTATTTCTGCTACCGCTTCCCCGGCACCGACGGCACGGTGATCTACAACACCGACATGTTTGCGTTCTTCAACGTGTCCGCGGACCGCAAGGCCGCGCAGGACGCGCTCGCCGCGGCGTCCATGAACCCCGAGGTTCAGTCCGCCTTCAACGTCATCAAGGGATCGGTTCCGGCCCGTATCGACGTCCCCGACACCGCCTTCGACATGTGCGGCAAGAAGGGCATCGCCGACGTGAAGGCCGCCAACGACAAGGGCACGTTCGTCGGCTCAATGGCCCAGAACTACGCGCAGCCGCCCGCCATTGGCACCGGCGCTTATCATGACGTCGTGACCAAGTTCTTCCACGGCGAGATCAAGACCTCCGATCAGGCGGTCGCAGAGCTCGACAAGGCGATCAACGCCGCGAAATGATCGCGAAGCGACCTTCTCCCGCCTGCGCGGGAGAAGGTTTGCGCGGTTAGCCAAGGAAACGTTCGCGGGAGGGAAACGGTCATGACTACGGCGATCGACCCCGTAATCGCTTACGCGGTCCAGGGACCACGCCCCGGTCTCAAGGATCGCCTTCGCGACTGGATTCCGAGGCTGGTTCTCGCGCCGTCGTTCGTGCTGGTCCTCATCTTCGTTTATGGCTTCAACCTTTGGACGCTTCTGATCTCCTTCACGAACTCCAAGGCCTTCGCCAATTTCAACTTCATCGGCTGGGGGAACTACGCCAAGCTCTGGACCTGGACGTTCGAGACCGATCCGCCGTCGAACTGGTACACGGCCCTCGTCAACATGGTCATCTTCGGCGGACTCTATGTCATCTTCTGCCTTGTGCTCGGATTGGCGCTCGCGATCCTGCTGGACCAGAAGATTCGCGGCGAGGGCATCCTGAGGCCGCTGTATCTTTATCCGCTCGCGCTCTCTTTCATCGTCACCGGCACGGCCTGGAAGCTTTTTCTCGATCCGCGCATCGGTCTTGAGAAAGCTGTCCATGACCTCGGCTGGACGAGCTTCCATTTCGATTGGGTCGTCAACCCGCGCATGATGATCTACTGCGTCGCGATCGCCGGCGTGTGGCAGACCTCTGGCTTTGTCATGGCGATGTTTCTCGCCGCGTTGCGCGGGATCGACAGCGAGATCCTGAAAGCGGCGCAGATCGACGGCGCCTCCGCTTACGCAACTTATCGGCGCATCATCATTCCGATCATGCGGCCTGTCTTCATGTCGGCGCTGATCATCCTCACCCACATGGCGATCAAATCCTATGACCTCGTCCTGTCGGTTACCGGCAAAAACCCAGGCGGCGCGGCGGAGCTGCCATCGACCTTCATGTATTCCTACACGTTCACCCGCAATCAAATGGCGGTTGGCTCCGCAAGCGCGGTCATCATGATGATGACCATCGCCGCGATCATGATCCCCTATCTCTATTCCGAGCTGAGGGAGAAGCGCTGATGACCATCGCAGCTGACGCGCTTGCCGCCGCGCCTACGCGCGAACCGGCGCGCCACTCAACGACGACCCGCGTCGTCATTTACGGACTCCTGATCGTCTTCGCGATCATCTATTTGATGCCGCTCGTCGTCATGGTGATGACGTCGCTGAAGCCGCTCGACGAAGTGACGGGCGGGAACATGTTCTACTTCCCGCGCGACCTGACCTTCGAGCCATGGAAGAAAGCCTGGGGCACGGCCTGCGTCGGCCTGACCTGCGAAGGGATCAAGGGCTACGTCTGGAATTCGGTGAGGATGGTCGTTCCGGCCGTGCTCATTTCGACTCTTCTCGGCGCGCTCAATGGCTACGTGCTGACCAAATGGCGTTTCCCCGGCCACAAGCTCGTGTTCGGGATGATGCTGTTCGCCTGCTTCATTCCGTTCCAGTCCGTGCTCATTCCGATGGCGATGATCCTCGGCAAGCTCGGCGCCTTAGGGCAGACGCTTATCGATGCGACCGGCTTCTCGTGGGGGTTCGGGAACCCGACCGTTAATCTCGTGCTCGTCCACGTGGTCTACGGCCTCGGCTTCACGACGCTCTTTTTCCGCAATTACTACGAGACGTTTCCGACCGAGCTCGTCAAGGCGGCGCAGATTGACGGAGCAAGCTTCTTCCAGATTTTTCGCCGCATTCTGCTGCCGAACTCGGCGCCCATCTTCATCGTAACGGTCATCTATCAGTTCACCAACATTTGGAACGACTTCCTGTTCGGCTCGACCTTCGCCGCAGGAGACTCGAGTCCGATGACGGTCGCGCTCTACAACATCGTCAACACCTCGACCGGCGTTATTGAATACAACGTCAACATGGCGACCGCGATCATCGCCGCGGCGCCGACTCTCGTCGTTTACATCCTCGCCGGACGCTATTTCGTGCGCGGCCTGATGGCCGGCGCAGTGAAAGGATAAGCCAATGGCCACTCTCGAAATCCGTGCGCTCCGCAAGCGGTTCGGCAGCCTGGAAATCCTCAAGGGCATCGACATCTCGCTCGAGCAGGGCGGCTTTCTCGTGCTGGTTGGGCCGTCCGGCTGCGGCAAGTCCACCCTGCTCAACACGATCGCGGGCCTCGAGTCGATCAGCTCCGGCGAGATCCTGATCGGCGGCCAGGTCGTCAACGACCTGCACCCGTCGAAGCGCGACATCGCGATGGTGTTCCAGTCCTACGCGCTCTATCCGAACATGTCGGTCGGCGAGAACATTGCCTTCGGGATGGAAATGCGCGGCGTGCCTAAGCCCGAGCGCGAGAAGGCGGTCGCAGCCGTCGCCAAGACGCTGCAAATCGAGCACTTGCTGAGCCGACGGCCCAGTCAGCTTTCGGGCGGTCAGCGGCAACGCGTGGCCATGGGTAGAGCGCTCGTGCGCCAGCCGCGCGTGTTCCTGTTCGACGAGCCGCTCTCGAATCTGGACGCCAAGCTGCGTGTCGACATGCGTGTCGAGATCAAGCGGCTCCACCAGCAAACTGGAACAACGATCGTCTATGTCACTCACGATCAGATTGAGGCTATGACGCTCGCGACCAAGATTGCGGTTCTGAAGGATGGCGAGCTGCAGCAGGTCGGGACGCCTGCCGAGATTTACAATTCGCCATCCAACCTCTTTGTCGCCGACTTCATGGGTTCGCCGGCCATGAATTTCCTCGAAGGCACGGTCAGGGGCGTGAACGGCGCGCGTCGAATTGTCCTCGAGCGTCACGATCATCCGCCCATCATTCTTCCAATCCCGGCAAACGCCGATGAGAGCCAACTGTCCGATGGCGCGAAGGTCATTTTTGGCATCCGGCCGGAGGCGGTCAACGACAAGGAAAGCATCGATCGCGGCGCAAAGTCGGTCGCCACCTTCGACGCTCGGGTGGAGATCGTCGAGCCAGCAGGCTCGGATACGTTTGTCGTCACACGCGCGGCTGGCAAGGAACTCACCGCACGCATGCGAGCTGACACCCAGCTGCGCATCGGTGAGAATCACACCTTCGCCTTCAACCTCGACAAGGCGGTGCTGTTCGATCCTCAGACGTCGCGCCGGATCTGAAACAACGCAGCCATGGCCAACCAGGAAACCGTCGACGTCCTGATTGTCGGGTCGGGCATGGGCGGCGCGACGGCGGCGGCGGGCCTGGCGCCGACCGGCGCGCGGATCCTCATCCTCGAGCGCGGCGCGCGGCTTCGCGACAGCGCTGATGCGCGCGACGCCCGCGCCATCTTTCAGCGCGGCGTTTTCCGCCCCGACGAGACTTGGCTCGACGGCGCTGGTCAGCCCTTCAATCCGGGCAATTACTACTATGTCGGCGGCAATTCCAAGCTCTACGGCGCCGTGCTGTTTCGCTACCGGGCGCGGGACTTCGAGCCTGTTGTCTATCGCGATGGCGCGACGCCGGGCTGGCCTTTTTCGTACGAGGAACTCGAGCCCTGGTACGGGCTCGCCGAGACGCTCTACAATGTTCGCGGCGCGATCGGATTCGATCCGACGGAGCCCGCGCATTCGACCCCCTACCCTTATGACCCTGTGCCCGACGAGCCGGCGATCGGCAAAGTCCGGGAGCGCTTGAAGCGGGTCGGGCTGCACCCCTTCCCTCTTCCGCTCGGCGTCGATATCGACAAATGGCTCAAGCGCGCAAAAACGCCGTGGGACGCCTTCCCCGACACCGGGACTGGCAAGATGGACGCCGAGACCTGCGGTCTCGACAGAGCCCTTGCCTATCGCAATGTCGAGCTGCGCGAACACGCTCGCGTCGAGCGGCTGCTTATCGCTGCAGACGGCAAACGGATCACAGGCGTAGAAGTTTCGATCGCCGGGGAACGCAAAGCGATCTCTGCTGGGATTGTTGTCGTTGCCGCAGGGGCGGTGAACTCCGCCGCTCTGCTTCTAAGCTCCGGCGAAAGCGGCGTCGCCAATCGCTCTGGCGCGGTCGGGCGACATTTCATGAATCACAATTGCTCGGCGGTGCTGGCCATCGACCCCCGCACGGTCAACAACTCCGTCTATCAGAAGACGCTCGGAATCAACGATTTCTATTTAAGTGACGGGCGCGGCGGACCGCCGCTCGGCAACATTCAGCTTCTCGGGCGGGTGACTGCGCCAATCTTGAAGTCGAGCGTTTCGCGAGCGCCGGAGTGGGCTCTCAATCTCATGAGCAGGCGCTCGGTCGACTGGTACGCGATGAGCGAAGATCTGCCGAGCCCGGAAAGCCGCGTGACGGTGGAAGGCGGCGCAGATCCGGCTCGACTGGCGGCGCAGCAACTGGAGCGCGCATGAGGGACTCGTCAAGGCGTTCAAGGAGCGATTGCGCGCCGCTGGCTATCCGATCGTATTGTCGAAGCCATTCGATCGGCGAACGCCCTCCCACCAGTGCGGCACCGTGCGCATCGGGTCGAACCCAGCGACCTCGCCGCTCGATCCTTATTGCCGCGCCTGGGACCACCCGAACCTCTTTGTGGTCGACGCTTCGTTTCTGCCGACTTCGGCGGCGGTCAATCCCTCGTTGACCATCGCGGCTCAGGCGCTCCGTGTCGCCGATCATATCGCCAAGACAGACCTGCGAACGGCTTAAGGATTCGACGATGGCGTTCGACTACATCATTGTCGGCGGCGGTTCAGCGGGTTGCGTCCTGGCCAACCGTTTGAGCGTCGATCCGTCAATCAACGTTCTTCTCCTCGAGGCCGGCGGCTCCGACTGGAATCCGCTGTTCAAAATGCCGGCGGGCTTCGCCAAAATGACCAAAGGGGTCGCGAGCTGGGGATGGAGCACAATCCCGCAGAAGCATCTCAACGGTCGTGTCATTTGGTACACCCAGGCCAAGGTGATCGGAGGCGGCTCGTCGATCAACGCTCAACTTTACACGCGCGGCAACGCCAAAGATTACGACGCATGGGCGAGCGAGGCCGGCGCAACCGGCTGGAGCTATCGCGAGGTTCTTCCCTACTTCAAGCGCAGCGAGGACAACCAGAAGCTCCACAACGCCTATCATGAGTACGGCGGTCCGCTCGGCGTGTCCTATCCCATCAATCCGCCTCCTATCAGCTACGCATTCCTTCTCGCTGCGCAAGAACTCGGCATTCCCTTCAACGACGACTTCAACGGCGCGGTCCAGGACGGGATCGGCCATTACCAGCTTTCCACCCGCAACGCCGAACGCTCTTCAGCATCATCGGCTTTCGTGAAGCCGATCGAGGGCAGGAAGAATCTTACGGTTCGCCTCAACGCCCAGACTTTGAAGATCGAAGTCCAGAATGGCCGCGCCGTTGGGGTGACGGTCGTCTCGGGAACTGGAACAGAGACCCTGAACGCGGACCGGGAGGTCATCATCAGCTGCGGCGCGATCGGCTCGCCGCGCCTTCTCCAACTGTCCGGCATTGGGCCCGCAGACGCCTTGACGGCGGCCGGAGTGAACGTCGTGCATGATTTGCCGGGCGTAGGCTCGAACATGCAGGATCACCTGGATTTGTACGCGATCTCCGAATGCACGGGAGAGCACACCTACGATCGCATCGCGCGCCCGCATCGCACCGCTTGGGCGGGTCTCCAGTATCTCGCTTTCAAAACCGGTCCCGTGACCTCCACGCTTTTTGAAACCGGCGGATTTTGGTACGCCGACAAGCAAGCGCGATCGCCCGATATCCAGTTTCACCTTGGCCTCGGCTCGGGCATCGAGGCTGGCGTGGCGGCCATGAAAAATCCGGGCGTGACCTTGAATTCGGCCTTCCTGCGTCCTCGTTCTCGCGGGACCGTGCGGATCGCGAGCGCCGATCCAAAAGCGGCGCCTCTCATCGATCCGAATTACTGGGCCGATCCTTATGACCGCGAATGCGCGATCAAGGGCTTGACGGATGGCGCGGGACATCTTGCGGCAGCCCGCGTTAAAGCCCTTCGTCATGGCTGAACGGATGCCGGGCGACGATATTCGCACCGACGAGCAACTCGCCGAATACGCCTATCGCACCTGCAAGACGGACCACCATCCCGCCGGAACCTGCGCCATGGGCTCGGGCGCCAACGCGGTCGTGACGCCAGATCTCAAGCTGCGTGGACTCCTTGGCATTCGCGTGGTCGACGCTTCCGTCATGCCGTTCGTCCCATCGAGCAACACCAACGCGCCGACAATCATGGTCGCGGAGAAGGCGTCCGATATGATTCTCGGCAAACCACCATTGCCTGCGGCGACCCTATAGAGCAGCAGCCCTTTCCGAGGAGACGAGCGTTTTGGCGAATGGCATGAGCGGACGTCTCGCGGGCAAGAGTCGCGCTGATCATTGGCGCTGCGCGCGGCATTGGCGCGGGGATCGCCGAGCGGTTCCATGAAGAGGGCGCCCAAGTGGTCATCGCCGATACCGAAGCCGAGGCCGGCGCCGCGACCGCCGAGCGCCTGAAGGGGAAGTTCGTCGCGACGGACATCTCCAAACCCGCGGACGCCGAGCGTGCGGTCGAGGCCACGCTCGCGGCCTATGGCGATCTTCACATCGTGGTGCAGAACGCCGGCATCTATCCGTGGTCGCTGATCGAGAACATCTCGCCGGAGGAGTGGGACATGGTTCTCGGCGTCAACCTCCGAGGCGTGTTCCTGATTTCCCGCGCCGCATTGCCGCATATGAAGGCGAAACGCTACGGGCGGTTCGTGTTCACCTCCTCGATCACCGGCCCCCGTGTCACCAGTCCGGGCCACGGTCACTATTCCGCCTCCAAGGCCGGGATCAACGGCTTCATCAAATCGGCGGCGCTGGAATTCTCCGGCTACAACATCACGGTCAACGGCGTGGAGCCGGGCAATATCCTCACCGAGAGCATCGAGAAACAACGCAGCCCAGCCTTCATCCAGAGCATGGTGGACTCCATTCCGCTCGGCCGCTTGGGCACGCCGCGCGACGTTGCGCACGCTGCGCTCTTCCTCGCTTCGGACGAAGCGGCCTACATCACCGGAACAACAATCGTCGTTGATGGCGGTCAAATTCTGCCCGAGGGCAAGGATTTTCGGCTGGGGCCAGCGTGATTTGGCCGAGGCGGCTCCGATCACCCTGAAGTGAATCGGTCAAGCACGTTGCGCGTGATCTTTTGCGTAAACCGATCGCCGCGCTTGAGGCCCATCACCCATTCACAGGTCGCGGCGGTCAGCACCTCGCCTTTGCCGCGAGTCATGTGCACCATCATGCCGCTGCCGTACCTATAGCGGGCGAGCCCTTCGGGCGTGACCTCGCCGTTCACGCACTTGACCAATCCCTCGAGATCGCTGCTGCGCACGAAGTAGCGGAAGCCTTCGCCGTTCGGTTCGTCTTCGGCGAGCACGGCTGGCGCCATCGCGAGGATCTGGATCGTCTCCGGCTGGCCCGCCACCGGAACCGGATAGGGAAGGCCCTGTCGGAACGTGTAGTCGAGCCCGTCGACCTCGTAAGCGAAGATGCGCGCCGAATCTCCAAAGATGTCCGCGTAGTGCAGGCCGGTCCCAGCGAAGACCCAGTGTTCCGGGCGATAGACCGTGAAACCCTTCTGACCGTACGGAGCGAAACCGCCCCACGAGGCGTAGAGGCCGTTGACCCCGTTCACGCCGACGGTCGAAGCGCCTGGCCAGCGCACGTGCCTGTCTTCCCATGCCGTGGAAAGGAGATGGTCCCTGCCCGTCCCCGCGATGGGGTCGGTGTTGATCGCGTCGAATTTGTAGCAGACCTGCCGCCTGCCTTCGTCCTCGAGCCGTATCTGCCAGAGAAAATTTGCGCCGAACCGCGCAAGTTTGCCGCCGCGTTCGACGTAAGCTTCGATCGCCAGACGCATCTCGCGCGTCCAGTATTCGTCATGGCCGATGATTGTCAGGCACGGATAGGCGTCGAGCAGCGCTGGCCGATAATGCAGGTCCGTCTGCGTGATGAAGTCGAGTTCGTAGCCCGCCTCCTCCGCCCAGACCACGAAGTGCCGATCGAACTGCGCCCAGCCCGCGGACCCGTAATACTGGCCGAAACCATTCGCATAGGCCCATTCCACCTGCGGATAACGCGGAGCGTCGCCGAATTCCGGAAGTGGGTCCGCGCAGATGCGCGGCGCGCCAGGCGGCAGCCAGACGATGCCGCGCGTCCATGGCCTCTCCAGGGAAAGCACCGGCGAGGCGAGGTTCCGCTCCGGTCCGGCCACGCCGAAATAGTGATTGGCGCCTCCGAAATCGTTGTACGACGTCCACGTGCTCGTGGGCAGGATGACCAGAATCTTCGCCTTGCGCGTCTCATTTGTCGGTCGCACGACAAAGAAATGATGCTGGACGAACTTGCCGAGGTTTGCGCGCGCGCAAGTCGAGACGACCCGGTAAAATCCCGAGCGGAGGTCTTTCGGCAAGCGCCAGCGATGCGAGACCGGCCAGCCGCAGCCGGTGCGATAGGCCTCTGGCGGCGTTGGCGTGTGGACGCCCGCAATGGCGTCAACCTTGTGAACGGTCTGAGGCCGGTAGCCGTCGCGATAGATCTCGAGAGTCCAGTTCGGAGCAGTCGTCGACGTATGGAAGACGACCTCGTCGTTTGGATCGTACGACATGGCGTCGGTGTAGGTGTACACCTCCGGCAGCGTGGGATCGTCGCGGGGCGCCTCGTACCACGGATTGGACTGCCAGTGATCGTCGGCGGACATCGCCCACGCTTTCGGAGGACGAATGTTGAGAGGCCCGAGTTCGGGTGGGACGAATGGAGTCTTTTCGGACATGCGGAGCGTTCCTGAAGAGGCCAAGATTCAGAGAGGGTGCGAGACGAGCTGGCCTGGAGATTCCGGGAGTGACCCAGAGCCTGGCGCCGTAGATGCAGCAATTTGTCGGATCGCTGCCCGAACCGCAATCGATCGTGACGATTGGCGCGGGGGATAGGACCACCGCCTCTAGAGCGCACTGCATTTGGGAAAATCGATGGCGTTAGCGCACCCGCCCCCTCTTGTGGGGGCGGGCCGGGGTGGGGGGTCGCGCGGATCGAGGAGATTATCGAATGCGCCATCGCTCGCTTGTCGCGTAGGACGGCGCGACCCCCCTCCTCTGTCCTCCCCCACAAGGGGGGAGGAAGCGCAACAGAGCGATCCTCGCGTAAACTCAACAGCAGAAGGCTCTAGCTGTCAGGCGGCAGTCGTCTCGGCGTCGCGCAGCCGCTCGAAGCGAGCGAGCTGGTCTGCGAGCAGTTCGCGCTTTTCATCGCGCCCGACAAAGACCTTGAACATCGCGCCGCCGTCGATGTTGATGAATTGCAGCGAGCAGGACCGGCGTCCGAAGAATGGACGGTCGATAAAATAGATCGCAGCGCATCGCGCAATGCGCAGGTGGCCGCCAAGCGGGCTCTCTCCGTGAATATTGAAATAGCCGCGCGCCTCGCTCCCTGGCGGCAGCGGCGCCTTCGTTTCGAAGACGCCGTCCTCCGTGTGGACGATGAACGTCACCGGCCCCCAATCGACGAGGTCGCCCCAGATCTCGGCGAACCGCGCGCCGGAGGCCGACCTTGCTGCCGGCCCTGGCAGAAGATCGAGCACAACACGCAGCGGAACGCCATGACGGCGCGCGATGTCGTCGAGCACGCCGTCCGGCTGTTCCTTAAGCGCCGCCCGGATCGCCTCGAGGTCGCTGGTCGGAGACGCCGTTGCGAGGCTCAAGCCGCGGCGTCCTGCGCGTGCTTATTCTTCAGCGTCTGGATCGTCTCGAAGCCCTCGAATTCCGGATGACCGAGGTGCAGCGGCTTGTTGTCGCCGGCGTTGCGGTGGGCGGCGCGAAACTGCTCGGACCGCGTCCAGTTCTCGAACGCTTCTTTGTTCGCCCACACCGTATGGGAGGAATAGAGCGTGTGATCGTCGCGATCGGGCCCGCGCAACAGGTTAAACTCGACAAAGCCGGGCAACTGATCGAGATAGGTGTCCCGGCCGAGCCAGCGGCGCTCGAACTCCTCCTCGTGGCCTTTGATGACTTTGAAGCGATTCATTGCGATGTACATTCGTCTGCTCCTTTGCGGCCCGTGAGCGGTCGTCTCACTTTTCCGCGAACTTGATCGTGATCCCGCCTTTGACTGTAAGCCCTGGATTGGGCTCGATGTTGAGAAACTGAGTGTATTCCCTGTTAAGCAGGTTGTTCACGCTGAAGTTTGCGCTCACCCGGTCATTGTAGGCGTAGGAGGCGAAGAGATCGACGAGTCCGTAGCCCGCCGTCGGAAGCGGCCCGCCGCCGTCCGTCGCGGTGGGCACATTCTTCGGACTCGCTCCGACCGCGGTGAAGCGCGCGCCAACGACCAGCGATCGATCATCAAGAAATCGAAAGCCGAGAGTGGCGCTCGCCCGATACGGCGGGACCGTCGCCAGCGACATGCCGGTCTCCAGATTCTTGCCGTTGATCGCCGATCCTTCGAACGTCGCGAAGCCCGCGCCCCAATCATAGCCGCTCTCCAGCTCGACGCCCGAAAGCCGCGCCTGTGCGACGTTCACGTACTGAAACGGCTGGAACGGCATGCAGAGGCCGGGCGGCAAGCTTGGGCAGGCCGAGTTTGGAACGCCGGGAACGAACGAGGTGAGAATGGGCTCGCCGACCTGCTCAAGATCGATGAAGTTGTCGACCAGATTGGTGAAGACCGTGGCCTTCCCGCGCACGCTGTCGCCCGGTCGAAACACATTGTCGTATTTCAGATTGACGCCCGTCTCCCAGTCGTGGGCGGTCTCGGCGACGAGGTCTGGGTTGGGTAGGAAAGTGAACGACGGAGTCGGATGCACGCCTTCGATCAGCGTCTCGGTCACCGACGGCGCACGATATCCTTCAGCATAGGTGCCGTAGAATTCGATGCCGCGAATCGGCGTGATGCCGATCGTCAGCTTGGGCGAGAGGTGTGTTCCGCCTGAGCTCACGCCGCCGCCCGAGAGATGATAGCCGTCCTCACGCAGGGCGCCGAGGACGCGCAGCCATGAATTGTAGCTGATCTCATCCTGAACGTAGGCGCCCCAGAGCGAACGGTTTCCGGACGGCGTCAATGCCGAGATAAAGCCGCCGGCGTCATCGAAGGTCGTCACGCGGTCCAGCGTGCCGTCGCCGCCGACGGTCAGCGCATGGTTGAGCATGCCAGTCGTGAAACGAGCCGTGTTGTGGAGGTCGAAGCCATAGCTGTTGATCTTGTCTTCCAGAGGGTCACCAGGAAGAACGCCAAGCGCGCTGTAAACCCCCGCGGCGTCTGGCGCGACAAACGTCTGACGGTTCTGGGTCGTCGTGTAATAGACGTGCGAACTGAGGTCGATGAGCGGCGTCCAGGGCGCCTTATAGGTGTAGCCAAGCGTGTAAGTGCCGGTACTGACATTGTTGTTGAATTGGGCGCCTTCCGTGCTCGTGCCGTTGTTGGCGAACTGATCGTTCTGCGTCAGCGCGCTGAGCGAAATCTGCTGCCCTTCGGACGGCCGGACATTGAGCTTGAACAGGCCGCCGATCACCGAACTGCCGCTATCGGGAACGATGCTCCCGTTGCCGTCCGCGTACGCGCTGCTGTTACGATAGAGAAACTGCCCGTAAATATCGACGTTGGGCCCGACCCTGGCCGCGCCGGAGGTCGAGGTGACGACGCCCGAGCCGTTGGTCCCGACGACGAAGCGCTGCAGCGCGCCGTATTTCTCATCCGGGTTGAGGACGTTGTCGACTCCCAGAGTGTTGAACGAGACGACGCCGCCGATCCCGCCCGATCCATAGATGTTCGACACGGGACCGCGAACGACGTCGGCTTGGCCGACGAATTGCGGATCGAGATAAAACGTGCCGTTCGCGTTGTGACCCGAGATCTGGTAGTCTTGCCGCGCGCCGTCGATCAACACGTTGACGCGGCCAAAGTCCTGCATGCCTCGAATGTTGATGGACTGACCCGGGTCGTTCGGCGTCACCTCTGAGGCGACGCCAGGGACGTTTTGCAGCATGTCCGCGATCGAACCCGGCTGCTGCTCGCTGGATCTCGCCGCTGGTGACGACGCTCGCGCCGGCCATTGCGTCGACGACGGATTGTTCCGTCTTGGTCGGTGTGACGGTGATCGTATCGAGGTTAACGTCGGCCCCGGTCTGTGTCGTCGCCTTCGCCGAATTCGCTCCCGCCTGGCCCTGACCGGGCTGACGCTGGGTGGATGGCGCGGGTTTGGCGCCGGAGGCAGGCTGTTGCGGCGCACCGGCTGACTGCGCCGGCGCCGGCGAAGCCTGCTGCGCCGATGCCTCATGGGCAGACAACTGAACCGCGAGCGCCCCCAAAGCGCAGCTCGTCAGCAAAGCTCGAACATGTATTCCAACCATACCGCCGCCATCCCCAGCTTAGAATTCCGTTGCTGGCTGGCTGAACGCGCTTGCGTTTCTGGCTGGCTGGCTCCCACGCCACATCAGTTCGCGGCTTGACAGGGGTTAACAAGCAGCAATATTCGTGTCAATAGAAACGCGAGCTTGTTGAGTTTAAAATGAATCTAAACTGTGAAGACGAGAGATCTAAGCTGGCTAAGTTTGAATTTAGAACAATTCTAAATTAGAACAGATTCCAGGCTTTGCTTGAGTTATGAACGATCATCCCACACAATCGCCTCCCGCCTCGGCTGACGCCGGCCAGACGCCGGTTTTCGACGTGCGTGACCTCCTCGGCGGCGGCCGGGAAGTCATCATCCTCCACGCCGGCGAGCGCTACCGGCTGCGCGTCACCGCCAACGACAAACTCATCCTCACCAAGTGAAGGAGGTCCCCTCGATGGCGCTCACCCGACGCGCATGTCTCTTTCCCGAATTCGCCTTAAGGAGCCGGGCGACGGTTGCCGCCGCGCTCGCTTTCATCAGCGTCATCGCCCCGTTGTCGGCTCGCAGCGGCGAGCCGCAGCCGATCGATTCGAGCCGCATCGTGTCGATCGGCGGCGCGGTCACTGAGACAATCTACGCCCTCGGACTTGAAGGCCGAATCGTCGGCGTGGACACGACGAGCCTCTACCCGCCGGAGGCGCTGAAGCGCGCCCCCAACGTCGGCTACATGCGCGCCCTGTCGGCTGAGGGAATCCTGTCGCTAAAGCCCTCATGGGTGATTGCGATCGACGGCTCGGGGCCGCCAGCGGCGCTCAAGCTGGTTAGCGATGCGGGCGTTCCGCTGACCATGATTCACGACGACCCTTCGCCGGACGGGGTCGCCGCTAAGATCGAAACAATCGGCAAATTGCTGGGAGCAGAGGAGAAAGCGGTCACGCTCGCCAATGAGACGCGCGCTCGTTTTGCGCTGGTCGAGCATATGCGTCCGCAGACGGCGAAGCCTCCGCGCGTGCTTTTCATCCTGTCGCTGCAGAATGGTCGGCCGATGGTCGGGGGTCGCGGGACGGCGGCCGATGCGATGATCCGCCTCGCCGGCGGCGCCAACGCGGCGGACGCAATCGAAGGTTACAAGCCGATGACCGACGAAGGCGTTATCGCGGCGGCGCCCGATGTCATCCTCAAAATGAACAATGGGAACATGGTCGGCGGCAAGGACGATATTTTTGCGTTGCCGGCCTTTAGCGCCACGCCTGCGGCCGCCAAGCGCGCGCTGATCGGCATGGATGGACTTTATCTTCTTGGTTTCGGACCGCGCACCCCGGACGCTGTGCGAGACTTGATGGCGGACCTCTATCCGACTCTCACGCTGCCGCCGCTGCCGACGCTCGCCGACCGGCAGTGAGCGTCTCACTCGACGAGATCCGCGACGAGATTGACCTTGAGGCCGACAGCCGCCGCCGGGTCTTTCTGACGGCCGCCGCGCTCGTCGCGCTTCTGGCCCTCGTCGCGCTGCTTTCGCTCACTCATGGCGCTGTCCCGGTCCCGAGCGGACGCGTCGCCGACATCCTCGTCCGCGCGATTGAGGCGCGCGGCGCCGATCCAACGCAGGATTCCCTCGTCGTCCTTCATATCCGACTGCCGCGGCTCTTCCTCGGGATGATGATCGGCGCGGCGCTCGCGATGTCAGGCGCGCTCATGCAGGGCCTCTTCCGCAATCCGCTCGCCGACCCGGGACTTGCCGGGGTTTCGGCTGGCGCGGGCCTCGGCGCGGCGTTGGCGATCGTGCTCGGCGACTGCCTGCCACAAGGGCTCGCCGGTCTTGGCTCTTCGCTGCTGCCGGCCGCGGCCTTCATCGGCGCCTTGGCGGCCACTTCGACGCTCTACGCCGTCGCGACGCGCGGCGGCCGCACGTCGGTCGCGACCATGCTGCTCGCGGGCGTCGCGCTAGCCGCTTTGGCAAGCTCATTCATCGGCATCCTCGCGTATGTGAGCGACGACCGGCAATTGCGCGATCTCACCTTCTGGTCGATGGGCTCGCTCGGCGGCGCGAACTGGGTCAAGGTTGCCGCGCTCGCGCCGGTCACCGCCATCCTGGTCGCGGCTGCGCCGTTCCTGTCGCGCGGGCTTAACGCGCTGGCGCTTGGCGAGGCGGAAGCTTTCCATCTCGGCGTGCGCCTGCAGCGCCTCAAGGCCGCGATCGTGTTCCTGGTCGCGATGGCGGTCGGCGCAAGCGTCGCCGCCGCCGGAATCATCAGCTTTGTCGGCATCGTCGCGCCGCACGCGGTGCGGCTGATCGTCGGCCCCGATCATCGCGCGCTTCTGCCGCTCAGCGTCGCCTTGGGAGCGATCCTCCTTGCCGGCGCCGACGTGCTCGCCCGCACATTGGTCAGTCCTGCGGAAATGCCGATCGGGATTCTGACAGCCGCGATCGGCGCGCCGTTCTTTCTCTGGCTCTTGATGCGACGCGGCGGAGGCCTTGGCGTTTGAGCGCCTTTCTCTCGGCGCAGGCGGTGACTTACAGCTTGCGCCGCCGTCCGTTGGTCGACGCCGTCTCGCTCGATGTCGAAGCGGGGCGCATGACCATCCTCATCGGTCCCAACGGCGCGGGTAAATCGACGCTCATTCGCCTGATGAGCGGCGAGCTGCGTCCGACCTCCGGCCTGATTCTTTGCGAAGACGAAAATCTAGCTCGCTTCTCGCCGGAGCGTCTCGCGCTCAAGCGCACAGTGATGACGCAAGCGATCCAAGTCTCGTCACCCTTTCTGACCCACGAGATTGTGCGCCTTGGGGTCGACGGTATCGGCCGCGTCTCCGCGCGCGAGCGCGCCCGGATCGTCGAGCAATGTCTCGCGGCAGCCGATGCGCTTCCCCTCGCGTCGCAGTCCTACGCAACTCTATCCGGCGGGGAGCAGCGGCGGGTCCAATTCGCGCGGGCCCTGGCGCAGATCGAGGCCGCGCGGACGGTTCATGAGCACCAGGCTCTTCTGCTCGACGAACCGGTCGCCAATCTGGACCTGCCGCATCAGCTCGCCCTGCTTGATGCGACACGGGCGGTCGCACGCCGAGGCGTCGCTGTGCTTGCGGTCCTGCACGATTTCAACCTCGCGTCGCGCTATGCGGACGTGCTTGCGCTCATGAACAAGGGCGCGATCGTCGCCTGCGGCGAGCCCGCCAGTGTTCAGAGAAGCGATCTTCTCTCGGAAGTGTTCGCTGTCGATCTTGCCGTCGGGACGACCCTTGCCTCCGAAAAGCCGCTCGTCATGCCGTCGCGATGGCTCTCGGAGGGCTAGGGCGTGCTAGGTTTCGGACGGAATCGTCATCGCGAGGAGCGAAGCGACGTGGCGATCCAGGGACCGTAGGGCGCCCCTACGTTCCCCTGGATTGCTTCGCTTCGCTCGCAATGACGCTAAGCCGCGGAGACCATGCCCACCGCCTGAAGCCAATGGCCAACAACGGACTCGGCGTCGCGGCCTACGCTTAAGAAACGTCCGGACCCCCAGGTCCAGAGCCACGGAAGCCCGAGCACGAACGCGCCGGGCACGCTTGTGACCCCACGCCAATTCACAGGGTAGCCTGTGCCGTCGAAGATCGGCAGCTGGACGTAAGACCAATCGGGTGTGAAACCGGTCGCCCAAACGATTGCGCCGACGCCGCTGGCGACAAGATCGAGGGCCTCAGGCTCCTCGCCCGGCGTCCAGACCGGCTGATAGACGGAGCCAGGAGGCGCCTCGATCGCCTTGCTCGCGATGTGCCGATCGATCAGCGCGTTGATGCCGTTGTAGACCCGATCCGCCTCGTCGAGATTGGCTTTGAGGTTCGGCTCGAAAACCATCCGACCGTCGCGCACGTCATTCAGGCGCCCATAGAGCGACATGCCCTGTTGCGCAAACGCCCGCAGATCGATGTCGCGCCCGCCGTCGCGTCCGGTCAGATAGTGATTGGTGTCCTGTCGCTTGCGGCCC
This sequence comes from uncultured Alphaproteobacteria bacterium, assembly GCA_963702825.1. Lineage (GTDB taxonomy): Bacteria > Pseudomonadota > Alphaproteobacteria > Rhizobiales > Beijerinckiaceae > Roseiarcus. The sequence continues at coordinate 10,651 of CAVPEE010000006.1, read as the reverse complement.
ATCCCTTCGTCAGCGACCGTGATCTCGTACTGACCGATGTCGGTTAGCCAGTCGACGACGTCGCGGCCGCGATAGAAGCGCGCGCATCGTGGCGCATTGCCGGTGACGAGGTGCACCTTCCGGCCGTCGAGATGCAGATCCTCGGCGATCTGCGCCCCGGACTGGCCCGCCCCGACGACGATGACAGCGCCCGGCGGCAAGGCGGCGGCGTTGCGATATTCGGCCGAGTGAATCTGGGCGACAGAGTCCGGGACCCGCTCGGCGCATCGCGGCCGATAGGGGTCGCCATAAAGGCTCGTCGCCAGAAACACCGCGTCGGCCAAAAAGCGTCCGGCGCTGGTCGTCACGAGGAAGAGGTCTTTCTCTCTTTCGACCGCAAGCACCTCGACGCCCTCTCGCACCGACCCGTTCGTCTTGCGTCGCGAACCCATCGAGATAGGCAAGGATCTCCTGCTTCACCATGAAGCCGTGGGGATCGGGTCCGTCATAGGGGTGCCCAGGCAGCTGGCATTGCCAGTTCGGCGTCACGAGGCAGAACGTGTCCCACCGTTCCTCGCGCCATTTGTGCATGATCGACTTCTTCTCGAACACCACATGATCGACCCCGGCGCGCGAAAGCCAATAGCTCGCCGACAGTCCGGCCTGCCCGCCGCCGACGACGATAGCGCCGTAACGGCGCTCGATCTTTTGCTCCGTGCTCATCTGGCGCCTCCGTCGAGAAAGGTTTCGCAGGCGACGCGCGCGTCGTCCTGCCCCTCGAATTGTGTGGCTGTCGCTTCGATGCGCGCGAGTTGGCCGAGCGCCAGCGAACATGGGTGGCCGTACTTCGCCTCGACCCGCTCCGAGGCGATTTGCAGCGCCTCCCGGCTGCGCTTGCAGGAAGTCCGGGACGGGATAGCTCTCGCCCTCGCGAAGAAAATCCCTGATGACGAGCGAGGGGGAGTAGCAGCTCTCCCGCCTGCCGTCGGGCCAGCGGATGACGAAGCGCATCTCAGGCATGGACGGGCTCCCGCAAACGGCGATAGACCGGCAGATGGCGCTCAGCGACGTCTCGCCAGCCAAACCGTGCGGCGACGACAGGTCCGCGCGCGCGAAGACGGTTTGCAACGTCCGGGCGCAGCGATTGGCGCATGGCCGCTGCGATCGATGACGAATCGGCCGGATCGCACCAGAGCGCGTCGGACGGATCGAGATAATCGACAAAGGGAGCGATCCGCGAAACGACGACCGGCGTTCCGCTGGCCATCGCCTCGAGCACGCAGAGGCCGAAGCCTTCCTTGACCGAAGCGAAAACGAGCGCGGAGGCCAGGCGGTAGAGTCCCGGCATGTCGGGATCGGCGACAGGGCCGAGCAGCGAAACCGCCGAGGCCCCTTCCCCCAGCGCTGTCAGTTCCCGGCCGAATGCGGCCTGATAGGACTTGATGATCGAGCAGGCTTGCGCCGCCCGCAATGACGAGCCGCGCGTCGGGGTGTGCGCGATGAATCTCCGCGAAAGCCTGAAGAATGCGGGTCGTGTTCTTGCGCGCCTCGACGCCGCCTACAGAGAGAAACACGGGTCCCGTTCCGAGACCGAGACGTTGGGCAAGCTCCGCTTCGGATCCGTCGGCATGTGGGGAATAGCGGCTTGTGTCCACACCGTTGCCGCCCACTTCGGCTTCGCGGCCGAAGCGCTCGATGAGGTTTCGGCGCCAGAGCGCGCTCACGACCATCAAGGCGTCCGCTGTGAGGATCGATCGGGCCTGCCGCCGACGAGGCGCGGGTCGGCGAAATCGTCGATGTGATGCACCGTGCGAACGAAGGCGGGGATCAACCCCTCCTCCTTGAGCGTCGCAAGCGCGTTCGCGCCGATCCCGTCATGCGCGTGATAGAGATCGAAGCCGCGGTTCTCGGGCCGCCGAAACCAGCGGAGATAATCGTCGATGCGCTGTTCGACCATGTCAGCGGTCTCACGCGGCGCGGGCTCGACTGCGAACGCGATGGCGCCGCAACGGGGCTTGCGGAAGAAGCCGCGCCCCGCGGAATCGGGCGCGTGCAGCACAGTCTCAACGCCGAGGTCTTCGAGCGCCTCGCTGAGGCTCATCGCATGCACAACGCCGCCGCGAGGAAGCGTGGAATGCGTCAGCATGGCGACGCGAAGCGGGCGGCTCACGCGGCTCGCGCTCCCGCGCCGAACCCCATCAGCCGTTCGGCGCCAAAGTCGCGAAGGAGAGCGCTCCGGCCCTCGGAATGCAGCGTGACCTGGCTTCCCGGCCTGACCACGCCGATCGAAGCAGCGTGGAGCTCGCGCGCGCGAAACATCGAAAGCACGGGCTCGACATTTCCGGGAGCGACGGACAGAAGAAAGCCATAGCTCGGAAAAGTCCTGAGCCACCGTTCGAGCGCCACGCCCGGCGGCGGCTCGATGGCGTCGAGGTCAAGCGCGATCGACACGCCGGAGCTTTCGGCCAGCATCACCGCCGTGCCGGGGACGCCGCCCTGGCTGATGTCCTTGGCGGCGCGCGCAAGACCTCTTTCGGCAAGCTCCGGCAGCAGCGCAAGATCGGCGCGGAGGCGCTCCGGAGGCGCTTCGAGCGCAGCCTGAAAATTGTCGAATGGCTCGCGGTAAGCGCCGCGCTTGTCGACGACCATGATCAGCGCGTCGCCCGGCTTGGCGTCGAAGCTTGTCAGAAGCCGCCCGCCTGCCCGCCCCAGAACGGCGACCGCCAAATGCGTCTCACGATTGTGCAGGTTGGTATGGCCGCCGACGATCGGAACGCCATAGGCGCTAGCCGCGGCGCGCAAGCCGTCGAGAATGGCCTTCGCGCCTTCCTCGCCCTCGGCCCAGACGACGTCGACGACGGCGATGGGTCGGCCGCCCATGGCCGCAACGTCGCTGAGGTTGACCATCACGCCGCACCAGCCGGCGAACCAGGGATCGGCGTCGACGAACGCGCTGATGAAGCCTTCGGCAGCGAACAGAAGATGTCCGTCGCCATCACGGATCGCCGCGCAATCGTCGCCGACCCGGATCGCTCCCTGCGCGAGCCCGAGCCGCGCTGCGACGATTCCGATGTCAGCCTTCGCGGCGAGCGCCGGACTCGCCTTCAAGCGCGCGGCGAGCGCGTCGAGTGCCGCCGCGTCCATCTCAGGCGGCCTTCCTCAGCGCGACATAGCCGACCTCCGGCGTGTGGCACGGCGGGTAGAAGTCGAGGTCGGCGCGCATCCTCATATGCGGCCGACCGTGCAGCTCGACCTCCGCCATCGTCTCCCAGTTCATTTGCTGGAAGAGGGGCGCGTTCTGCGCCTGCACATGGGCGAGGAACGTTCGGCAGCCCATCGCATGCGCCGACGAGACAGCAAGCCTGATCAGGGTCGCGCCAATCGCGCCGATGCGCCTGTAGTCGCGGGCCACCGCGAGCCGCGAGCCGCGCCACAGGCCCGGCTCATCCTCGTGAATGCGGACCGTGCCGACGACCTGATCGGCCGCGACGCCGAGCATCGACAAGGCGACGAGCGTGATCGCGTAATCATCGACTGCGTCGCGATCGTCCTGCTCGAACAAGCCCTGCTCGCCACAGAAGACCTGCCGCCTCAGCGCATAGGCGCCTTCGCGCTCCCAGCGCGAGGCGGCGAATTTGACGCGGAACTCGCTCGCGCTGAAACGTTCGAACGGCTCGAAGATCATGACGCGAGCCTCCGCTCGTAGGTCGAGAGCGCCGAGCAGGCGCCGCACTTGCCGCATCCCGCCTTGATGTCCGTCGCTCTCAGGCCGCCTGCCGCGAGCATCGCGGCGAGCGGGTTCAGGATCGCGTGCATGAATTCGGAGGTGGGTCCCGCATGGCTTTCGAGCGGCGTGCCCGAGATCGGCACGAAGGGAACGACGAACGGATAGACGCCGAGCGCAACGAGCCTCTTGCAGGTCGTGAGGATGGAGTCCGCGGAATCGCCGAGGCCCGCGAGGATGTAGGTCGAGACCTGGCCCCGGCCGAAGACGGGGACCGCCGCGGCAAAGGCTTTGAAGTAACGCTCGACCGGAACCTCGGACTTCCCCGGCATGAGTTTGCGCCGGAGCTCGGGCGTGACGACCTCGAGATGCATGCCGAGGCTGTCGACGCCCGCGCGGGCGAGGCGTTCGAACCAAATGTCGTCATCGGGCGGCTCGCATTGCGCCTGGATCGGGAGATCGACAGCGGCTTTCACGGCCGCCGCGCTCTCGCACAGGATGGCCGCGCCACGATCGCGGCCAGGCGGGGTGCCGGTGGTCATCACCATGTGCCTCACGCCATCGAGCTCGACCGCCGCGCGGGCGACTTCGGCAAGTTGAGCGGGCGTCTTGCGCTCGACCGTCCTGCCCGCCGCAAGCGACTGGCCGATGGCGCAGAACTGGCACGTCTTCGTTCGGCTCTGATAGCGGATGCAGGTCTGCAGGACGGTGGTTGCGAGAACGTCGCGGCCGTGCAGCGTCGCAATGTGAGAATACGGGACGCCGTCCTCGGTCTTCAGATCGTAGAATCGCGGGCGCGCCGGGAACCGGACTTCGGCGACCGCCAAGCCGTCGCGCAGGATGCGGCTCGCGCCAAAGGAATCGGGTTTCTCGACGACGTAGGGGCTCTCGAAGGCGGGCGCGGTATGCACCGGCGCCATCACGGTCACGCCGTCGATCGTCAGAGCCTTGTGATCGGATGGACCGGCGCCGCCGCGGCGACTTTCAACGCCGGCTTTCGGGTCAGCCAGCCGAACGCCAAAGCTCTGCAACTCGTTGATCAATTGTTCGGTCGGAAGGCTCATGGCCGTCTCCTTCGGCGGAAAGCGCGGGCTCGGGCGATCGATGCAAAGGACGGGCCGGACGCTGATCGAGCTGGACGCTGATGAGTTCGGGGCGCGCGTAATGGCCGACGGAATCCATCATCCGTTTGCGCTTGACGATGAGCGAAAGATCGAGGTCGGCGACGAGAACGCCCTCGCCCTCGGTCAGCGGCGGGACGAGGTGGCGACCCTCGGGCGAGATGATCGCGGTCATGCATCCCCCGCGCAAGCCCCGCTGCAGGGCTTCGTTCGGCGTGATCGAGGCGATCTGCGCTTCGGTGAGCCAGCCTGTGGCGTTGACGACGAAGCAGCCGCTCTCGAGCGCGTGATGGCGGATCGTCACCTCGATCTGCTCGGCGAAGATCGGGCCGACCAGTGAGCCGGGAAACTGCGCGGCGTGGATCTCCTCGTGCTGCGCCATCAGCGCATAGCGAGCGAGCGGGTTATAGTGCTCCCAGCAAGCGAGGGCGCCCACGCGTCCGACGGCGGTGTCGACCACAGTGAGCCCCGAGCCGTCGCCCTGGCCCCAGATCATCCGCTCATGGAACGTCGGCGTGATCTTGCGCCGCTTCAACTTGAGCGCGCCGTCGGCGTCGAAGACGAGCTGCGTGTTGTAGAGCGAGCCGTGGTCGCGCTCGTTGATTCCGAGCACGACGACCGCGCCGTGCTTGCGCGCCGCCGCCGCGACCCGATCGGTCTCCGGCCCGGGCGCCGCAATGGCGTGCTCATAGAGACGGATATGCTCTGCGCCGCTCTGGACGGGCGGCGTGACGAAGGAGAAGTAAGGGTACCAGGGAACGAACGTCTCGGGAAAGACGATGAACTCCGCGCCCTTCCCCGCCGCTTCGTCGATCGCCGCGATCACTCGATCGAGCGTCGCCGCGCCGGACGTCAGATCAGGAGCGATCTGCACCGCCGCGGCGCGCGCCTTTCGCGTTTGTGACATCGCATCCTCGTTCAGATTGGCGGGCCGAGCGCCGGCCCAGCCTGAGAGGCGTCAGAGCGTCCAGGTGTCGAGGATGAAGGCGTTGTCGCGCCGATGCAGGAGCACGAGGTCGAGCACGTCGAGCGGGTTGATCGGCCGGATGCCCTCGATCAGCGACGGCTCGCCGTGGCCGTATAACGCCTGCAGCGCGAACCGGCAGGCATAGGCCTTGCCGCCCTCGGAGATGAACTTGGTGATCTGGTTATTGAAGTTCTGAGCCCCCGGAAAGGCTTCGTCGCCGATCTTGGGAAAGCCCCGCTGGACGCCCAGGGTGACGCCTGGCCCGTAGAGCAGAACGGAGGTCTCGAAGCCTTTGCGGAGAAGCCGGGTCGCCTGAAGCAGATTGACGAGGCCGATCGAGCCTTCGAAGGCGACTGTGTGGAATGTCACGAGGGCTTTCTCGCCGGGCTGCGCCTTGACGTCCTCGAAGACCTTTTCCTCATAGTCGACGAAGGAGTCGCCTTTCTTGTGCGCCGGATGAGTAACCGCTGGCATGATGGTCTGGCCTTTCCCTTGCGAGCCGGCCCTCCGCCGGCGTTGCTATTGACGTAGCAACCGCCGTGCCATCATATTTGCGGTCAATATTGAGGTCAAAATCCGGTGAATCGGCTCAAGTTTACAGTCAATAGGGTCCCGATGCGGTCAAAGGCTGAGATCGAGGCCAATTTCTCCGGCGTTTTGGCGCCCCAAGCTAAGGCGCCAAGCGCTCAACAATCTGCAGTCAATCTGGGCCCCCGGAGACGGGTCGAGCCATGAAGTCCTGGGCGCCGGTCCTGCAGGGGCGTGACGGCCCGAAATATCTGGCCATCGCGGATGCGATCGCGGCCGACGTATCGGCGGGGCGTCTGGCGCCCGGCGATCGCCTGCCGCCGCAACGAGACTTGGCCGGGCGCCTAAAACTCGACTTCACTACCGTCGCGCGAGGCTATGTCGAGGCTGGAAAGCGCGGTCTCGTCGAATCCGTCGTCGGTCGCGGCACGTTCGTTCGGCGGCACGCCTCGGTTCGAGGCGACGCCGGCCCACAGCGCTCGCGCGCCGACTTCACGATGAACATGCCCCCCGAGCCGGACGATCCGGAATTGCTTCAGCGGATGAGCGCGGGGTTTGCGAGCGTCGCCGCCGATCTCGACTCGCTCCTGCGCTACCAGGGCTTTGGTGGATCGCCGATGGACCGGGACGCAGCCGCGAACTGGCTCGGACGCCGCGCGCTCGTTCCTTCGCAGGAGCGCATATTCCTCGCCCCCGGCGCGCATGGCGCGATGGTCGGGATCTTCAGCCTGCTGGCGCGGGCCGGGGACAGCGTACTGTGCGAAGCCATCACCTATCCCGGGGTGCGCGCGATCTGCGCGCAACTTGGGTTGCAGCTGATCGGGGTGGACATGGACGGCGACGGCGTCATCACGGAGGCGCTCGAGGAGGCCATGCGCCGGCACGCGCCCAAAGCGATCTATCTGAACCCCACTTTACAGAATCCAAAAACCATCACGATCCCGGAACGCCGACGCGCCGCCATCTGCTCGCTCGCGCGCCGCTTTCAGATCCCAATCGTCGAGGACGACGCCTATGGGTTCATCCCGACGCACGGCCCCCCGCCGCTCGCAGCCATCGCGCCGGACATCTGCTGGCACATCGCAGGCCTCGCCAAGTGCATCGGCGCTGGCCTGCGTCTGGCTTACGTCATTGCGCCAGATCCCCCGGCGGCGTGGTCGTTCAACAGCGCGATGCGCGCGCTCTGCGTCATGGCGTCGCCGATCTCGGCCGCGGTCGCTACGCGATGGATCAACGACGGCACCGCCGACACGATCCTGCGATTCATCCGATCGGAAAGCATCGCCAGAGAGCGCATTGCCGCCAAAGCGCTGGAGCCGGGCTCGTACCTCTCCGATCCGCTGAGCTTCAACATCTGGCTGCCGATGCGCAACGGCTGGACGCGCTCGGTCTTCGTGGGTCAAGCGCGGACGAGCGGTCTGGGCGTCGTTCCAAGCGACGCCTTCGCAGCGAACGGCGCTCCGCCCGAAGCCGTGCGCGTCGGACTGGGCGGGCCAGTCACGCGCAGTCAGGTCGAGCGCGGACTGGCGTTCCTGTCGCACCTCCTCGAGAGGCAGCCTGAGTCCGTCGCGACGTAGCTGGGCATTTGGGCAAGGATGGCTTCCATGAGCGGGCATGTTCTCGTCGTCGACCAGGGCACGACCTCGACGCGCTCGATTGTTTTTGGGATGGACGCCGCGGTCGTCGCCATGACGCAGGAGGAGTTCCCGCAAATCTTTCCTCAGCCGGGATGGGTCGAGCATGATCCGGAATCGCTGTGGCGAACCACACTCTCGACAGCGCGGCGGGCTCTCTCCAGGGCTGGCGTCGAACCGAGCACCCTCGCCGGGCTCGGGATAACCAACCAGCGCGAAACGACGCTGGTCTGGAGCCGCACGACCGGCCGGCCGATCCACAATGCGATCGTCTGGCAGGATCGCCGGACGGCGCCGCTTTGCGCCGAACTCAAGGAGCGCGGATGCGAGACGCTCGTGTCCAAGCGCGCCGGGTTGCTGCTCGACCCCTATTTTTCGGCGACGAAGATCGCCTGGATTCTCGACAATGTTCCAGGCGCTCGCGCTGAAGCGGAACGCGGCGACCTGGCCTTCGGCACCGTCGACAGCTTTCTCGTCTGGCGCCTGACCAACGGCAAGATTCACGTCACCGACGCCACCAACGCCTCGAGGACGCTGCTGTTCAACATTCATTCGGGCGCATGGGACGACGACCTTCTCGCGCTCTTCCGGATCCCAAGGTCGATGCTGCCCGAGGTCAAGGATTGCGCCGCCGAGTTTGGCGAGGCGGCGGCCGAACATTTCGGCGTCGCGATCCCCATCCGTGGCATCGCCGGAGATCAGCAGGCGGCGCTGATCGGCCAGGCATGTTTTCGTCCTGGAATGGTGAAGTCGACCTATGGGACGGGTTGCTTCGCTCTAGTCAACACCGGCGACAAGGCTGTCGAGTCGACGCACAAATTGCTGACGACCATCGCCTACCAGTTCAAGGGTAAACGCACGTATGCGCTCGAGGGCTCGATCTTCTCGGCGGGCGCGACAGTGCAATGGTTGCGCGATGGCCTCGGTATTCTCGCATCTGCCCCGGAAGCGGGCGAATTGGCGGCGGGCGCCGACCCCCGCCAGCAGGTCTATCTGGTGCCGGCCTTCACCGGCCTCGGCGCTCCCCATTGGGACAGCGAGGCCCGCGCCGCGATCTATGGGTTGACGCGCGGCTCCACACGCAAAGAGATCGTGGGCGCCGCGCTCGAAAGCGTCGGCTATCAGACCCGCGATCTCATCGACGCGATGCGCGCCGATTCGCAAGGGCTATGGGGCGGCGAATTTGCTTCCGTTATCCGGATCGACGGCGGAATGAGCGCCAGCGACTGGACGATGCAATTTCTCGCTGACATGTTAGGCGCGCAGGTCGACCGCCCGGAGATTTTCGAGACCACCGCTCTCGGCGCAGGCTATCTGGCGGGCTGGCAGGCGGGCCTCTACCCCGATCCCGAGCAATTCGGAAAGACCTGGCGGCGGCAGGCGAGCTTCATGCCGTCGATGGCGCCAAGCGAACGCGAAGGCCGTTATCGCGGTTGGCGCGAGGCTGTCGCGCGCACCGTTCTGCGGCCGGAGATCTAGAATCATGCGGATCGTGTTTCGCTGCGATCCTGCGATTGAGAACGAATTGATGCGCCCCGTCGCCGCCCGCGCGGCATTGCCGGATTGGCTGCGCGGGATGCCACGGACCGCCTTCTCCGAGCTACATGGACGGCCCCTGGCGATATTGCGATAGTCTCAAGCGATGGGATCTGCGCCGCGCATCGTTCTCGTGTGGGACATTTTTATCCGTGTCTTCCACTGGCTTATTGTGGCGCTTGTCGCGGCTGCCTATGCGACGTGGCGACTGAACTGGATGGTGTGGCACGGATGGGTCGGCGACGCGGTGCTCACCCTATTGTTCTTCAGGCTGTCGTGGGGCTTCTTTGGCGGCGAGACAGCGCGCTTCTCCCGCTTTCTGACCTCTCCGCGAACTGTCCTACAGCACCTGAAACATTCGCTTCAGCGAGAGCCCGACCACCAAGTCGGACACAACCCGGCTGGCGGCTGGATGGTGCTCATCCTGCTCGCCCTGCTTCTCGTTGAGACACTGACTGGACTCTATGTCGCCAACGACATCGCCGACGAAGGGCCGATGACCGAGATGGCGCCCGCGTGGCTCGCCAACGCGATCGAATTCCTCTCACGCGATCGTCTGGTATGCGCTCTTGGCGGCCATCGTGCTGCATATTCTGGTGATCGCGGGGTTTGCGGCGATCAAGGGCCAGAACCTGCTGCGCCCGATGATCACGGGAACAAAGGTCTTGCCCGCAAGCATCGCCGAGCCGCAGGCCGGCAGTCCCGTGCGAGCCGGCCTCCTTTTGATAGGCTGCGCCGTGGCCACAGCCTTACTGGTGAACCTCTTGTGAGCCCGTCAGCTCTTGGGAGGAATGACCTGACCGCGGATTCCCCCTGCGGGATGAGACTGGCTGTGAACGTTGACATACCACTCGCCGGCGGAAAATTGTTTCGCCTGGTCCGGGGTGAGCGTGGCGGTCCCTTTCATCGGGTTCGCGGGCGGGCTGCCCTGGGTGCTGAGCCAGATCACGGGCGGCGCATTTTTGCCTTCCGCCGCCGGACCGTGGAAGTGAGCCATCGTCGTTGGGCTCGACAGCCCAGTGTAAGAGATGTTCCAGGTCACGACTTGTGTCGCCGGGTCGTAAGTCAGCGCGGCGGTCCCCGAGCCTGTCGTGTCAACTGGCGGGACACATTGTGCGCCGGTCAGCGGAACCTTGAAGGAAGTGGCGTCGGCGACGGCGGC
>CAVPEE010000005.1:0-56557 GCA_963702825.1 uncultured Alphaproteobacteria bacterium | reverse complement strand
TAGGACCGCATTAACTTGGCGCCCCTAGGGTCAAGCAGGGGGCGGCGCGCGATCCCGCCACTTCGACCCGGCAAGTGAGCGATGCGTACGACCACATTCTCATTTATCGACCATGTGCCGGCCTCGGTGCGGGAGTTCCCGAAGCGGCGGGCGGCCGAAATTACTGGCCTTGTCGCGCTCGCGGGCGTGGCCAGCCTGACCCTCGCGCTGCTGACCTGGTCCGTCAGCGATCCCAGTCTCAATCACGCGACGAACGAGCGCGTCCACAATCTTCTCGGCGCTCCGGGCGCGATCGCCGCTGATCTCGTGATGCAGTTCATCGGCCTCGCCTCGGCGACCCTGTTGGCCCCGCCCGCGTTCTGGGGCTGGAGCCTCGTCACCCAGCGACGGCTCGAGCGGCCGCGTTTGAGGGTCGCTCTCTATTTAATCGGAGTGATCGCGGCGGCGGGACTGGCTTCGCTCCTTCCGGCGCCTGGGAGCTGGCCGCTTCCGACCGGTCTCGGCGGGGTCGTCGGCGACGCTATCCTCGCCCTCCCGCGTCGCCTCCTTCCGGCCTCGCCCTGGGCCACAATCGCAGTCGGCGCCGGCCTTGCCGCAATCGCTATCCTCGGGCTCGCCGCCGCCTCCAGCGTTGGGGGCTCGAGTTCCCCAGACGACGCCTCCGACACCACCGCCGGAAAGGCGCGCGCCCGGGCGCTGGCGCGCTTCGATGACGAAGACGACGAGGACGAGCCGAGCCTTGGCATGGTGTCGATCGGCGCCGTGATTCATGCCTTGCTGACAGCAAAGGCGACGCTGCGCCGGATGGCCTCCCGAGGCTCGAAGACAAAGAGCCAGCGCCCGCCCCTCCTCAATCCCACACCAGCTCCCGCGCCATTCGCGCCCTGGTCGGCTGTCCGCGACGCCGACGACGTCTCGACGATCGCCGCCGCGCTCGCGCCTCGGGCTCAGGATTCGGCGCCTTTCCCTTCCTTTCCGCCGCCCGTCGTCTCCCCGCTTCCCGCTCGCCCGACCGCAGTCCGCGCGCCGTTGGACATGACGGGCCGGCCGCGCAGCGAATGGGTCATGCCCTCGATCACGATGCTGACCGAGCCGAAGAAATCGGTCGGCGCCAAAATCTCGCAGGACGCGCTGGAGCAGAACGCGCGCTTGCTTGAAGGTGTCCTCGACGATTTCGGCGTGAAGGGCGAGATCGTCAACGTGCGCCCCGGCCCCGTCGTCGCCCTCTACGAACTCGAGCCGGCGCCCGGCATCAAGTCCTCGCGGGTGATCGGGCTCGCCGACGACATCGCCCGTTCGATGTCGGCGGTCTCGGCCCGTGTCGCGGTGGTTCAGGGCCGCAACGCCATCGGCATCGAATTGCCGAATCAGCGCCGCGACACGGTCTACCTGCGCGAGCTTCTCGCCAGCGAAGAGTTCGGCCAATCGAATCATCGCCTGCCGATTGCGCTCGGCAAGACCATCGGCGGCGAGCCGGTGATCGTGGACTTGACCCGCATGCCTCACCTCTTGGTCGCCGGCACGACCGGCTCGGGCAAGTCGGTCGCGATCAACACCATGATCCTCTCGCTCCTCTACCGCATGAAGCCCGAGCGATGCCGGCTCATCATGGTCGATCCGAAGATGCTCGAGCTATCCGCTTACGATGGCATCCCGCATCTCCTGACCCCGGTCGTCACCGATCCGAAGAAGGCCGTCATCGCGCTCAAATGGGCGGTGAGGGAGATGGAGGATCGCTATAAGAAAATGTCGAAGCTCGGCGTGCGCAACATCGACGGCTTCAATGTCCGCGTCTCCGAGGCCCGCGCGAAGGGCGAGGCGCTGACCCGGACAGTCCAGACCGGGTTCGACCGCGAGACGGGCGAAGCGATCTACGAGTCCGAGGAGATCCCGCTCGACGAACTGCCCTATATCGTCGTCGTCGTCGACGAAATGGCTGACCTCATGATGGTCGCCGGCAAGGACATCGAGGGCGCGATCCAGAGGCTCGCGCAAATGGCGCGCGCCGCAGGCATCCATCTCATCATGGCCACGCAGCGGCCCTCGGTCGACGTCATCACCGGCACCATCAAGGCGAATTTTCCGACCCGGATCTCGTTTCAGGTCACGAGCAAGATCGACAGCCGAACCATCCTCGGCGAGCAAGGCGCCGAGCAGCTGCTCGGCCAGGGCGACATGCTCTACATGGCGGGCGGCGGGCGCATCGCGCGCGTCCATGGGCCATTCGTGTCCGACACCGAGGTCGAGAAGGTCGTCGCGCACATCAAGAAGCAGGGCGCGCCCGAATACCTGCACGCCATCACCGAGGACAACGACGTCGGCGAGGACGACGACGAGGCCCCCCTGCCCTCCCCCGGCTCGATGGACGCCGAGGAATCGGCCGACTATTACGACCGCGCCGTCAATATCGTGCTGCGCGACCGCAAGGTGTCGACGAGCTACATCCAGCGCCGCCTCTCGGTCGGCTACAACAAGGCCGCGTCCCTGGTCGAGCGCATGGAGAAGGAGGGTGTGGTCAGCGCCCCCAATCATTCGGGCAAGCGCGAGATCCTGATCGGCAACGGCGTCGACCGGGGCGCGTTCGAGGATCTGAGCGAAGAGTAGCAGCCGTCTTCGCCTCGCGAAGGCAAGCTCACCCCCGCCCTGTCCTTTCCGAGTCCGTTTTGAGGGATTTCAAGGGGTTGCGGCGCCATTTCCGAGTCCCTGCCTGACTTGGACAGGCTTATCGAAGAGCGAGCGCGCTAGCCCTCGCGATGCATCGTCCAGACTTCGCCGCTCATATCAATGAGATGAAATCCGCGCCGCGCCAGTTCGCTCATGGTGACGACATCGCGACAATGCACCGTCGCCCAAGTGTTGGGCGGCGCGTCTTTGATCTGATGACGGTTTCCCACGTGGAAATGCTGCATCGGTGTCTCCGTGTCGGTTGCCGTCGAACGCGTCCTCCCCTGACCAGGGGCCGGGCTGATAGCAGCTTCTGCTGCACCGCACAATTCCATGCTGCTATGCACAAGGCGCAGAGCTGGAGTCCAAACCCTCCCCACTGCCGCTGCCCCCGCGGACGCCCTCGCTATCCTCCACCCATTCCTCCATGTCATGGCCGCAGCTGCCTTGAGCAGCCGCCCCGTGAAAGCAAAAGCAAACAAGCGAGCTCAAATGAGCCTAAACGTTAGTAAATTCGCTAGCGTTTACTGGCGTTTACTTTTTCGGATTGAACCTTTTCAATGAGTTACGGGCGATTCAAATAAGAATTTCGCCGCCGTTTCGCCGGTTCGCTCTGTCCCCGTTCTCTCGCCCCCTTATTATGCGCTCCATGCATACCGCGTGTTCTCGTCGCCTCGGTCTTTGTGAGTGACCGGCTTCGGTGATTAAAATACATCATTGGATTCTCGAAAAGCATTTGTCGAAAAATCTTCGCGTCAACGCTAACAGGGGTGCGTCGGCGAGCCGAGCTTGTCTCAGGTCGTTCACCGCTGGAAGTGCTGTAATCTGCAAAACGCAAATCGTCGCCAACTCGGAAGTTATACCAAAGGCTCTGCTGGCTGACATGGCCGTGTTGACCCGAATGGGCAGGGCGAACAGGTTGGGGCCAGACTTTCGCGCTCCAGTCCGCCGCAGCTCACGGATAACCTGCGAGAGGCATTAGTGTGTCGGGCTCGAAGACGCGTCGTGCGGGTCAACTCCGCGGCGTTTGGGACGTCAATCTGAGCCGATGGCTGACTAGGAGTCTGTTTCTCACGATCATTGAACTCCAGACCCGTGCACACCGAAAAATCCCCAGCACTGGGGTCTCCGCGATTAGCGGCAGAGCCGGTGGTCATCGGGCGCAACCGCCCGCCTTCCATCGCGAGTTGCCGGCGTCGAGGCCAGCCGCGACTTGCGCGCCATGCAATAACCATCGTCCCGTTAAGCCCCATCTCGACGCTTGCAACCCGCATCGGATTCTCAAGTTACCGGCTGCGCCATCCTCGTCGAACTCGAGCGCATTGCGCGGCGAAGCGATGTACGCCCGCCGCTTGGTCGAACCAAAGTCCACCGCCGCAAGAACCTCGCGAATCAAGCTTGCAGTGTGGCGTGTCGAGGCCGCCATTGGAGCGCGACGGCCTTCGCCGCGTCGATTCCAGCCTTCGTCGACGAGGCGTCGATGGTCGACGTGATGCTGATGCCAGGCGTTGACGCGAGCGGTTCCGGACCAGCGCGCTGATCGTCGGAGACATCGATCAGTTAGGGGCGCGCGAACGGACCAAATCAGCCGCTTGGATACGTTGATTGTTGCTGGTTTTCCTCCGGTTTTCCCTTGACTGACGCCGTCGTTGACCCCATTGAGGAAGGCGGAAGCCGGAGCCGGTCCCGACGACCGTAACCGCCGCTTCGAACTGATGTTCAGATTCTGCGGTCCGACCAAAGCGCTGTTCGACAAAGCGTGTGCGACGTCTGGGAGTCGTCGAGCGGACCGTATCGCCATGGAGCGAAATAGCCGACGCGTGGCGGGCGGGGTCGCCGAGGCTTTGGCGGCGCGAAATTCTTGCGGCACGGGGGCGAGGCGAAGTCCGATCGCGCAAGTCTGCGCGTCGTCCCGCTCGCATCATCGCTGCCTCCGAGCGCGGACCTTGTCGATAGACGCGGTCCATAGCTCGGGTCGCATAAGACGGGCGTCCTTGACGGACGCCCTATGGACCGCGTACCGCGCTCGAGCCGAGCGCGGCTACAGTTGGCCGCGTCGAAGGGCGTCGTCTTGACGGGAGCCGCTGACATCGCAGGTCTCGCCCGCGCTTATCGTCGCCCGCCGACCACCGCCTTGCTGAGCCCGCGGAACGGGCGTTCGCCTGCGCGAAGGTTTGTCTCCCTGATCAGAATTGAATGACCAACCGTCCTCTTGTTCCGCCAGCCTCTAGCCGACGATGGGCGTCGGCCGCCCGTTCCGGCGGATAGATCATCCGCCACGCGAAGCGTGATTTCGCCGGCCTCGACCTGTTGCCGCAGCCGATCGAGCTTCTCCCACTCCTGTGCATAGGAGCGCACCCAGGTTGCCGTGAAGTGGATATCCCGCTGCGGGACGCCCTCAAAGCCACGAACGGCGGTGAAGGCGCCGCCGTCGCGAACGGCGGGGATGACAAGCTCATTGAGCACCGCTCCGTCCGCGAGGCCATCGACGCCTTGAGGGAAATGCTCCCGAATCCGCGACGCGACATCATCGCCCCGGCGAACGACGATGTCGGCGCCAAGCGACTGAACGAGCTTTTCGTCTTTCTCGGAGGCATCGGCGATGACCGTCAGCCCTTCGGTTTTGGCGAGCTGAATGACGTAGCCGCCATAAGCGCCCGCCGCGCCGGTCACGGCGATGACCTGACCCGGAGACAGCTTGAGGAGGTCGAGCGTACAGGCGCGCCGTCAGTCCGTTCATCGGCAACGTGGCGGCTTCGACGTGGCTCTTTCCGGCAGGAGCGCGGACGACCGATCGGGCGTCGAGCACGATCTGCTCGCGATACGCGCCATGGCTGCCTTTCGGAACCACGATCGCCATGACGGCGTCGCCCACCTTCAGTCTGTCAGGAACGTCGCTTCCAACCTCGTCGACGATTCCGGCGACGTCCATTCCCGGCACATAGGGCGGCGGATCAGCCTTCTGTTGTTCGGCGCGCGTGCCGTTGCGGACCCCGACGTCGGTCGGGTTAACCGTCGCCGCATGGACGCGGATCCGCACCTGCCCCGGGCCGGCGTGATCTTCGGGCAATTGGACGACCTGTAGAACTTCAGGACCGCCCTGAGCGAATAGTCCAACTGCGCGCATTATTTCTTCCTTCAGGCTCTACGGGCCGACCAAGGCGTTGTTCGACAAAGCATGGGCGTTGCCTGACGTGGAGAAGGTCTCCGCCCGTTGATGATTGAGAAGCGGACGTCCCCCTTGGCGTGCAACCAAAACTCTCACCGCCTCAGCGCGAGGCAGGTGATGTCGTCGAACTGAGACCGGCCGCGCGCGAAGGTTCGCACCGCTGCCTCGATGCGCGCAGTCCATTGCGACGCGCTGGCGCCGTGGCCTTTTTTGGCCAGCAAGCCTTCGAGGCGATCCTCGCCGAACTGGCGCGTCTCAGGGTCTTCGGCTTCGGTCACGCCATCGGTGTAGAGGAAGAAAAGGTCGCCCGGTCGAAGTTGCGCCTTGTGCACGGTCATCTTCATGGGCTCGAACAGGCCGACCGGCAGGCCGCCAACAGGCAGTGTCTCGACCACGCCACCGGGGCGGCGGATCAGCCCGGGAAGGTGGCCACAGTTGCAATATTCGAGCGCGCCCGAGCGCGGATCGTAAGCAGCATACAAGACGGTCGCAAACAATTGGCCGGCATTGTTGTCGGCGAGAAAGGCGTTCGCCTTGACGATCGCTCCGGGCAGATCAGGATTTTCGCGTAAGTTGATGCGGATGAGCGTCTTGGTGATGCCCATGAACAAAGCGGCGGGCACGCCTTTACCGCAGACATCACCGATCCCGAGCGCGACGCGCCCGTCGGCGAGCGGCACGAGTTCGAAAAAATCGCCGCCTACGTCGCGCGCCGGCGTCATTGACGCCCAAACGTCGAGGCGGGATTCTTCGGCGAAATCCTTAACCCTGGGTAGAAGCGCGCGCTGAATGACCGCCGCGCTCGCCATTTCGTCATCGCGCTGACGGCGCAGAATGAGTTGCTCAGCCATGCGGCCGAAGGTCTGCCCGAAGTCGGCAAGGCCCGGGATCGGATTGCGCAACTCCTCAAGCAGCGCAGGATCGAGCTCGTGACGCTCGAGCGCGCCGAGCGCCTCGGTGTAAAGGCTGACCGCGCCATTGAACTTGCGCAGGCGCTCGCCCATCCGGGCGATGACGTCGATGAGCAAGGACGGTGTCGCCTGAGCCACTTCGACCAGCGCGGCGCGGCCGAAGCGCAGAGCCGTGACGGGCGTGCAAGCGCGCGCGGTCGCGCTGCGAGGCAATTGGGCAAGCGCGCCCAGCTCGCCGACCAGCGAGGGGGCATGAAGCGTCGAAATGGGAATGGCGCCGCGAGCGCTGTCGGCGGTGACCGTCACCTCCCCCTCCAGGATCAGCATTGCGTAATCGCTGGGTTCGCCCTGCACCATGAGGACGGCGTCGGGGTCAAACGTCTCGAGTTCGGCGGCTTCGATCAGGAGTGCAAGGTTATCGTCGGACAGGTCACGGAACCCGCTCGTCGCCCGGATGGCGGCGCGCAGCTCCGGGGAATCTTTCATGTCATCATGGGGCGCTCAACGTGTCCGGGCCCGCGTTGGCGTTGCGGCCCGCGTCGAATTCTAGCACGAGTCGGTTCATGCCTTCAAAGCGGCTATAGCTCATGCGGCGGGAGAATTTCTGCATCAGCCCCGTGCCATAGCCGCCGATGTCGAAATCTTGGGTCGGCCCGTTGATCCGTTTGGCCGGGGCTATTGTCGGATCGAACGGCGCGCCGTCGTCGGCGAACTCGACGATGACGCCGTGGGGCTCAGCGCACACCGAGATGGTGGCGCGATTGGCGTGGCCATGCGTGACGGCGTTGAGAAACACCTCTTCGAGGCAAAGACCAATGGCGAATTCAGCCTCTTCACCAAGTCCCATGTCGCTCGCCTGACGGGCGACCCAGTTCTCAGCCTCCGAGGCGGCCTCGACCGTAGCGGGAAAGTCGCGCGAGCAGAACGGAGGCCGAAGCTCGCTCATGCTTTCTTGCCCGAAAAGGCGGCAAGCCTCTCCTGGAGCGCGCGGGCGGCCGTGTCATAATCGGGGTAAAGTCCGGCGACTTCATTGAAGCCGGTCGTGCGCAGAACCTTTTCAACGCTCTCGCTGGCGCCGCAGACCGCCATTTCGGCGCCTCGCCGAAGGAGCGTCTTGGCGCTCAGCATCAGCGTACGAATCCCGAGCGACGCAAGGAACGAAACCTTGGAGAGGTCGACAACGAGCGCCTTGCTGCTCTTCGCCAACTCCTCAAATCGGGAATCGACCTCCTGCGCGCCTTGAATGTCAAAGCGTCCGTCGAGGACGACGTGAGTCATCTCATCGTCGCCGTGGATGACTTTCATGTCCATGCGCGCACTTTCCCAGCTGCGTGTCGCACGGAATGAGTAAGCGCCATTCATGACGGTTTGGCGACAAGGGCGGGCTCGGGTGTTCCAGCGCGTTCCGGCGAGCTCGAGTTTTAGTCGTCGGAGATCAGTTGAAACCAGATGATGGCGACCGCAAACAGGAAGAGCGCTATGATCAGCGAACCTAGCGCGTGCGTGAGGTGAAAGTGATCAGACCCGGCGTCAAACCCGGGCAGGAAGCTTGGCAGGCCGCCAGCGGGCGTGAGCCAATAAACCAGCGCGACGCCCATGAACACGATGCCGATAATGCCGATGATCCATGGCACTGGCTTGGTCATGAAGCGGGTCTAACCGAGGCCCGGGAAAGCGGCAAGAGGCAATTGATTTCTGTGGCTTTCATTTGTGCAGGGGTTCAGCCGAAGCCAACTCCGACCGCGCCGGGCGCGAGGCGGATGAGCCGCGAATCCTCCACCGCCGCCTGCCGGTGCTTGACCGCTTCGCGGTAGACGGGGTCGCGAATCATCGCGACAAAGGCGGCGACAGTCGGGTATTGCGCGATGAAGCAGAGATCCCAGCGCTCCTCAGGAGGTCCGATCAGCGTGTGCTCGAAGGCGCCGCGCCAGACGATCGACCCCCCGAGGCGCGAGAAAACCGGCTCGCTCTCTCGCCCGTAGGCAGCATAGGCCTCAGCCCCGGTCGCGTCGCGCCCGTCCGGATAGGCGGCGTGAGCGCGCAATTTGACCAGGTTGAGCATATGGATGGGGCCGGGCCGGTCGTCGGCGCGAAAGGCGGCGAAAGCCTCTTTGGTGGGATCGATGTAACCGGTCATACGACCTCCCGGCTTTGGCAGGCGGTCCGCCAAGCGGCGCCAAGCCTCCGAGGTCTACGCGACTTGCGAGGTCTACGCGAGTTGCGTTAACGCCAAACGAAAACGCCCGCGCTCAGCGGGTAACCGTTGGTCGGAAATCCGCGACGCGCGCGAGCGAGGTTGACGATGCATCGGCGCTGACCGCGTCATAACCGAGAACCGAGCCGAAATTGCTCGGGGCCAGACCTGTATATCCAACTGTCGCCGTCACCGCGGCGGCGCTGCTCTTCACAGCGACATTGGGCATTCCGGCTCCTCGAGGCGCGTGGTCCAAGAAAACGACATCTGCGACTTGTCCCGCAAGGGCGTCGTTGTCGAGGGCGATGTCCGGCTGCCGCGCCACCGCCTCTGCCGTAGCGACCGAGGCCGCGTCCGCCGCCTTCTGAACGCTGCTCCTGAAGTGGGATACCTTGGCGTAATCAGCGGTCACAGCAAGCGCCAGCACGGCGAGCGGCATCGCTGCGGCGAGGGCGACTGCGCCCGCGCCTTCGGAATGCGGACGGCTAAACATCTGCGAAAACCGCCCGTCGGGGATCCGTCCAAACATCACAATCTCCTCAACCAAGCCATGAGAAGCTGGCGTCAATCAACCCGGAGCGGGCCGAATTGTTCCGTTTGCAGTGTAAGGGAAGAGATTATCCAATTGATTGAGAAAGATGGTAAAGTAGAGCGCCAGAATAATTCGAGACTCGATTAGATCTTTGGCAAGGATGTCTTGCGGCTTCGCCGGACAATTCGGAGCGCGTGCGCGGAAGCCGATCGCTCCCCGCCATGACGGTAATACGTATCTAAAACGATATATCGCGAGAGTTCCTTATTTTTCTCGTGAGTCCGATTGATTCTTTTACCAAAAGTCTATAGAATGACTCAATTAATAACCGATGATCGTCGGTATTGGGTCGAGGCTCTGCAATGTCCGAAGCAATACTCCCCCTCCGGACTGCGGCTCCGCCTCGGTTCAGCGAGGATCTGGTCGCCGTCGGGCTGGGCCTTGTCGTCTTCCTGCTGGCTTTGGGGTCACTGGCCGGCGCTGATGCGCTCGGTTGGCTGGTGACGACGTCAGTCTGGACCGCCCCCTCGACCGCGCTGGCGCCCGTTTCGAAGGCCTATGCGAGCCTCGGCGGCGCGGGCTCTCTACTGGCGACGTACCTTGTGCTGACCGGTGTTCTGTCCGCCGCCGCCTATCTGCTCGGCGATGACGTCAAGCGGTTCGCCGCGGCCTTCACGGCTGTGTTCGTGATCGCCTATGCGAGCTGGTTCGTCGGCTCTTGGGCGTATCTCGCCGCGGTCACCCCGGCCGATCAGGCCAAGTTCGGCGTCTCGTGGTCGCTCAAGCTCACGAACGAGGGCGGCTACATCGTCGCGCTTCTCGCTGGCCTCGTGATCGCGAATGCCTTCCCGGCTTTCGCTGAGCGGCTCAGGAGCGCGGTCCGCCCTGAGCTTTATATCAAGATCGCGATCGTCATCCTCGGCGCGTTCATCGCGGTCACCATGGCGAGCAAGCTCACGCTGGCGTCGTCGCTGATGCTGCGTGGCCTCGCGGCCATTGTCGAGGCCTATCTGATCTACTGGCCGATCGTCTATCTGATCGCGCGCAAGGGTTTCGGCTTCAGCCGCGAATGGGCGGCGCCGCTCGCCTCAGGCGTTTCGATCTGTGGCGTCGCAGCGGCGATCGCCACCGGCGGCGCGATCCGCGCCCGCCCCCAGGTCCCGATCCTCGTATCATCGCTGGTCGTCGTTTTCGCGGTGATCGAAGTGCTGATCCTGCCGTTCATCGCGCAAACGTTCATGTCGCACGAGCCGCTGGTCGCGGCAGCGTGGATGGGGCTTGCGGTGAAAACCGACGGCGCGGCGCTCGCGGCGGGCGGCATCACGCAATCGCTCATTCAGGCCAAGGCGGCGGCCGAGGGAATCGCCTATCAGCCAGGCTGGATGCTGACCGTGACGGCGACTGTGAAGGTGTTCATCGACGTCTTCATTGGCGTCTGGGCTTTCATCCTCGCCTATATCTGGACCAATCACATCAATCCGCGCGCGGGAGCGCAGAAGGCCAAGCTCGGCGAAATCTGGGAGCGATTCCCGAAGTTCATTCTCGGCTTCGTCGCGACCTTCCTTATCACTCTGGCGCTTGCGCTTGGGACGACAGCGGGCTCGTCCGGCCAGCTCACGGCGGCGATCGGCGAAGCGAACGTCCTGCGCGTGATCTTCTTCGTGCTGACCTTCTTCTCGATCGGGGTCATGTCGAATTTCCGCCAGCTTTGGCAGGAGGGTTTCGGCAAGCTGGCGGCGGTCTATCTGGTGTCGTTGTTCGGCTTCGTCGTCTGGGTCGGCTTTGTCATTTCGTGGCTCTTCTTCGCCGGCGTCAAACCGCCGCTCGTGTCCTGATTAAGGAAACTTCCGATGCCCAAACCCGATTTGCGCGAAGCGACCAGCGCCTACGAGCCGCTGCTGCCGATCGAAAAAAAACTGATCGGCTGGAGCCTCGGGGCAGGCCTCGCGCTGCTTGCGCTGCTCGTCGTCGTCAACCACTTCGTGCCGCTCAACTAGAGCGCCCGACTTCAGCCTTCAATCTGCGCGATGAGGGGCGCCGTCTCGAGGCGCTTCGAAAACTCATGCTGATGACCGACTGGAACCCGACTCTCTACTCGAAGTTCGAGGCCGAGCGTATGCGCGCGGCGCGCGACCTGCTGTCGCGCATTCCGCTTGCCGATGCGAGCCACGTCTATGATCTCGGTTGTGGTCCCGGCAACAGTGCAGAATTGCTGCTCCGTCGCTTCGGAGACGCCAAGGTCGTCGGCCTCGACACTTCCGACGCCATGCTTGCGCATGCACGAGTGCGCGAGCCGCGGGCTCAATTCCTCAAGCAGGACATCGCGGATTGGGCGCCCGAGGATCAGCCGGATCTCATCTTCGCCAACGCCGCGCTGCAATTCCTGCCTGATCACGATCGGCTTTTTCCGCGCCTGATGTCCTATCTTGCGCCAGGCGGGGCGCTCGCGGCGCAGATGCCGAACACGGCGAACGAAGCCTCGCATGCGCTCATGCGCATGGTCGCGGCCGATGGACCCTGGTCATCGCGCCTGGTGCCGATCGCCAAGACCCAGCCCCTCATCGCCGGCTACGAGGACTATTACGATTGGCTCAGGCCTTACGCCTCGCAGGTCGACGTCTGGATGACGACCTACGTTCATCCGCTGGACGGACCGCACAGCATCGCCGATTGGTTCGCCGGCTCGACCCTGCAGCCGTTCCTGGAGCGGCTCGGCGACGACGAGCGTTGTGAATTTCTCGCTCGCTACCGCACCGGCCTCAAGGAGGCCTATCCGGTCCAGTCCGACGGCCGAACCCTGTTCGCCTACCCCCGGCTTTTCATCGTCGCGGTCAAGGCGGCGGCGTAAGGCGCGCGACGAGCGGAAGACTGGAATGCGATCGCGCATCCTGCGCGCGATGACCCATGATCGCGATTCGCTAAGCGGACCTTTGGCCTAATAGATGATCTGCTGTTAGCCTCTACGTCGCAGCAGGAAGCTCTATGCCAACAGTCTCGGAATACAGAAACGAGCATTTCGCTGGCGTCGAAGCGCTTTGGCGAGAGGCGTTCCCAAATGACGCTCCGTGGAACAAAGCTTCGACCGCCATTGCAGAAAAAATGCGCTTTCAGCCGGACTTGATGTTAGTCGCGCTCGAAGGGCTGCTCGTTGTTGGCTCGGTGATGGCTGGATACGAAGGCCATAGGGGTTGGATTTCCCGAATCGCCGTTCTCCGAGCGCATCGGCACAAAAGAATTGGACAAGCGCTGCTCTTAGAAGCTGAAAAGCGTCTGGCGGCGCTCGGCTGCATCAAGATCAATCTGCAAATCCTTGAGACCAACTCGGCCGTCGTTCGGTTCTACGAGGAAGCCGGATATGAGATCGAACCACGCATCAGCATGAGCAAGCGTCTGCCGTGCAAGGCCTGAAATCGGTCTCCGCGCCGTGCGAAAATCTTGCAGCGCGCAGCTTCCGCTTTGGATGAAAACGGCAGCCCGATTGGGTTTTGACGCTAATAGCTAGACCCCCGCGAGATCGGCGGGTTCGACCTGCTTCGGCTGTGTCACCTCGACCGTGACCTCCATACCCATTTCGTCGCCGGAAGCGCCGAAATAGGCGCCGGTCAAAGGCGCGGCCTGGGAGGGATTGCGCGCAACTGCGACGCGGATAAGATCTTTGCTGCCGACCAGCCCATTCGTGGGGTCGAACTCGACCCAGCCGGCGCCCGGCAGATAGATCTGGCACCAGGCGTGCGTCGCCCCGCCGCCCAGCCGAACGGGCTCGTCCGCCCCCTTCGGAACATAGACGTAGCCGGAGACGAAACGCGCAGCGACGCCAAGCGCGCGCGCCGCCTCGATCATCAGGACCGCGAAATCGCGGCAAGAGCCGCGGCGTCGTTCCAAGGTCTGGAGTGGCGTCTGGACTCCGGCCGCCTCGCGGCGTTCGTAAGAGAACCCTTCCTTGATCGCGTAGGTCATCGTCATCAGAAGATGGCTGGTCAGGATCGTAGCCCCCGACGAGACGAATTGGCGGACCCAGCGGTCGATGTCCCCGGCAGGATCGCTGTACAGACGCTCCATCGCCCGCGCGATGTCGGGCAATTCCTCGGCGGCGTAGGAAAAGGGAAAGAACTGCGCTCGCGGGTCGATCTCGCCGCCCGGTTGGTCGTCTTCGATCCGCTCGACGGAGAAGCGGTTCTCGACTCGGAGCGATGTCCAGGAGCCGGAAAACGATGCGACGGCGACGCAATTGTCGAAGGTGTCATAGAGCCAGCGCAGCCGCCTGGGCTCGGGCTCGATGTCGAGTTCCGACGACAGGAGTCGCTGATCATGCCCGTCGCGCGGGCGCATCATCATGCGGTGATCGCCAAACTCGACCGGCCGCTTATAGCGGTAGGTCGTCAGATGGCGGACGTTCAAAATGGCCCTGCCGGCCTGCATTTGACGCTCTCGATTTGCCGTTAAAGCGCTTCGCGATCCAATCGAATCGCCATTCGCTCTCAGTATATGTTGATTTCGCGCACTTTTTCACGAAGAGCCGGTTCGACTTTTTCGCGAGCCGCGCTTTAGAGCCTAGGCGACATGTTGTCCGCCAGCGCGCGCGCGCGTCAAGAGCGCCGGGCGCCGTCGACCTTTTACCCAAACAGGCCGTGCACAAACCATTTCGGCCGCATCGTCTCGCGACCCCACAGGCCCTCGCGATAGAGCCAGAAGCGGCGGCCTTCGGAATCCTCGGCGCGGAAATAGTCGCGCGTCGGCGCTCCCGCATGTCGCCACCAGGGCGCGGCGATGCGCTCCGGCCCCTCGATGGCCGTGACATCATGCAGGACGCGCCGCCAGCGGAAACGCAAAGGAGGGCCATCGGGCACTTCGGCGAGCGCCTCGATCGGCTCCGGGCGGGCGAAAAGGCGCAACGGCCGCGCCGGGGCGGCCTCTATAATCGCCGCGGGCTCCGCGCCGCGCACGCCGCGCTTCTCCCAACGCGGCGGGCGCAGCCGCCTCGGCCTGTTCGGGCAGATGCGCATCGATAAGCTCGCGCCGCGTCACCGCGCGCGCCCCGAGCCGAGCGGAGAGCCGATCGAGAAGCTCGGCAAGCGAACGGGCGCGCTCGGCCTCGTGCGCGCGCTCGAGCTCGGCCTCGGAGGGCGCAAGCGGCTCGGCCGTGAGGCAGGCGAGGCGCATGAGGTCGACGCCATAGCCGGCGTCGATGGCGTCTTCGTTCGGACTGGCGAGCCGCTCGGCGATGAGCCGCACGATCGCGCGCGCTTCATTGAGCGGTCGGGAGGCGCCGATGCGGATGCGGCGCATTGCGCCGTCGACGCGGTAGAGGCTGAGCTCGATCCGCCGCGCGCCCTTGGCCTGCCGCTCCAACAACACGACGAGATCGTCGGCGAGCTTGCGCAACTGAACCTCGATCGCCTCGACCGTCTGTATGGGCGAAGCGAACTGCCGCTCGGCGCAGAAATCCGGCGGCCTGAAGCGCGGCGCGATCGACGAGCGCTCGAGGCCTTTGAGCGCGTCGAGCCGCGCCATCGGAACGGCGCCGAACCGCGCCGTGATCGGCGCGCGGGGCCTCCATGCGATGTCGCCGATGCGTCTCAAGCCGGCCCGCGCCATATCAGCGACGATTTTCTCGTCGAGGCCGAGGGCAGCGAGCGGCAGATCGTGAAAGAGCTTGACGAACGCCTTGTCGCTCAAGGGCTCGGGCGCGGTCTTCACGCGCGAAAACCGCGCCAGCGCCCAGGCCGCGCGCGGATTGCCGGCGGCGCCGATGACGACGGAGATTCCTTGTGCGGAGAGCCGCGCGCGACAATCCTCGATCAGCGCCGCCTCGCCCTCGAACAGATGAGCGACGCCGGAAATGTCGAGCATCAGCCCGTCACGCCCATCGAGCGCGGCCAGCGGCGTGTAGCGGGAGCACCAATCGCAGAGGCGCGTCAAAAGCTGCGCCTCTTCCGCAGGCTCAGCCTCGACCACGATGAGAGCCGGAAAGCGCGCACGCGCGTCGGGGAGCGAAAGGCCCAGGCTCAAGCCGAGCCGCGCCGCCTGAGCGTCGACGCAGACCAGCCTTTGCGCATTGTCGATCTTGGCGACCGCCGCCAGCGGCGCGCGCTTATCAACGCCGCCCAGCCGCCGCGCGCGATCGGTCGCCAGACGCGGCAGCCAGAGGGAGAGAAATCGCCTGGTCGTCAACGCCCATGTCCTTGAAAGTCATGTCTTTGAAAGTCATGTCCTGGCTTCGCCATTCGAGACGAATGACGCGCCCTGGGTCATGCGTCTGTAGCCGCGATCGCTGATCGTGGACGCCGTCCATAGGGCGTTCGGAAGGACGCCCGTCTTTTGACGGGCTATCGACGGCGTCTACAAAAGGTCCCGCACGCGCGAGGCGCGCCTTGATGAGCCGCGCCCCGCAGGCGAAGGGCCCGGGCAGGTCAAGGCCAGCCGCCGCCGGGGTTGCGGCGCTGGGCGCAGCGGCGATCTCAAAGCGCGTCTCGGCGGCGCTGGAGAGGCGCTCCGCCTGGCCATAGGCGCTGGCCAGGATCAGAAGCGCCGGCGTCCTGCCCTTTCGCGCGGCGAGCAAGAGGCGGCGCGAGGCGGCGAGGCTATAGCCCTTGAGGCTCCAGATCTCGCCCACGACCACGGCCGGCGCGCCGCATTTGAGCGCCTCCTCCATGGCCCAGAGGGCCAAAGCCGCGTCGGGCGCGCGCACGAACACGAGGCGGCTTAGGGTAAGCCCGTGAGCGACGAGCCCCGGCCCGTAGAGCGCGCCCGATTCCTCAGCGGCGAAGCCTTCGCCGATGATAAGCGCCGAGGCCGGCCGGTGGTTTATGAATCGCGCGGCGAGCGCCAGCGCAAAGCCCATCGCCGCCGCTCCGTCCTGAGGCCGTGCCGGCGCGATCTCATGCAGGGCGTCGTCGGCGAGCCCGCCGCCGAGAGCGGAATCGAACGCGCGCGCAAACGGCAAGCGCCGCGCGGGCCGCTCGCTTGGCCGGCTGGCCTCCGCCTCGATCTCAGCGATGGCGCGCCGCAGACGCGCCATCCCCTCCGCTCTGCCGCCTGGCGACATTCGGTCCGCGTCCTGTCGTTCGTCATTTGTTCTTGTTTTGGACCTAAGAAGGGAGAGAGTCAAGGCGGGGAGAATTGTTGGGAAGCATCTCGGTTACTGAGACGCTACTGTCAGTAAGATCGTGAACCATCATAGCAATGGTTCACCGACGAAGACGCTCCAACCGCAATAACAAATCCGGAAGAGCGGTTTGAGTCGTGTCCCATACGACATCGAGGTTAACGTCGAAGTACCCGTGGGCGACGCGATTGCGCATCCCTCTCATGCCGCGCCAAGGTATCTCAGGATGGTCAGCGATGAATTCGCTATGCTTGTCCATAATCCTGGCGGCGGCCTCGCCGACAATGACGAGGCTCATCACCACCGCTTGCTGGGTGCGCTTATCGGCAAGGAAATCCTCCTTGCTCATTCCATCGACGAAACGGCGAGCGTCGTTTGCAGCCGTCAGCATCTGATCAAGATAGTCGCCGAGCCGGCTTAAACTCATATCGGTTGCGCATCGGCGAGAATGGTTTCCCGAAGCTTCGGCGGCAGATCGCCAGGGGTTAACAGATCTACGGAAACGCCAAGCAAGTCCTCCAACTCAATCTGAAGGGCGCCAAGATCGAACAGGGTGGCTCCCGGCAGCGCGTCGACGAGGATGTCGAGATCGCTCCCTTCCTCATCGGCGCCGTGGACCACTGAGCCGAAGACTCGCGGATTCGCCGAGCGGAACCGCTCAGCGGCTTCACGAACCGCAACTCGATGAAGTCTGAGCGCGTCAGACGGTTTCAAAGGGATGCCTCTACGCTTTCCGCCAAGCATACCATTGGACACGAGCGCGAGCGAGAACGCGTCAAGCGCCGGAAAACTTCAAACTGACCCCGGACCCGACACATCTGTCGATAGACGAGGCTTTGTTCATCCATATACCGTTGTATGGCAGTGGTTTTTGGGGCTCGATTGGTCGAGCTCGCCGCCGGCGCGGGAGCAAAGGTTGTTCGAGTCCCTTTCCATCGATGGCTGGCCTTTGTTGCTTCTATTGTCGGGCATAGCCGGTTCCGGCTTATTCGCATGGGGCGTTCGCGGTCACTTCGTCGGCGACAAAACTCCCGGCGCGATGCAAGTCGTCGTCGCCCTGTCCTCGGTCGGCATCGCCGTATTTCTGTTCGATCTCTGGGAGACGAGCGTCACGGATTGGCGAGCCGCGGCCGGCTTCTGCCTGCATCTCTTGGCGATCGCCCTCTTCGGATGGGCGGTTCTGGCCACCAGACGGACCAGGCCGGCAATGGCCTTCGCCGGAGACCGGCCGGAGCACGTCTTCCGGTCGGGGCCGTATGCCACCATCCGCCACCCCTTTTATACGGCCTATCTGCTCTTTTGGCTGGGATGCGCAATCGCGACTTCGTCGCTTATTCTTTTCCTCGTTTTCTTGTCTCTGGCGGTCATTTACACGATCGCGGCGCTCGGCGAGGAGCGCAATTTCTCGCGCTCCGCCATAAGCGACGAATACGAAGCGTTTCGGAAAGCGACGGGATTCTTCTGGCCGAAGCTCAGACTGGCGCGACGTTAGCTCCAGTCGGTCTCGCCTCCCCGACGCGACCGAAATGAGGCTCGAATCGAGTCTTCCCGAATTGGGCGTCGAGCTTCCTGATCATGCTGTCCGCGACGATCGCCCAGTTCGGATCGAGCATCATGTCGTGGGCGATATCGTCGAACACCTCCGGCTCCACGCCGTAGGCTCTCGCCGTCGCCTTGAGCTCGTAACCGGTGACGATGGCGTCATCCGCAGCGCCCATCACGTGGATGGGCGAGCGCACCTGGTTCGCGGCGACCCGTTCAAGCGCGAGGCAGTCGAGGGCGCTGAGCACCGACTCATCCTGCAACAGGCGATGGCGGCGGGCGACGTCGCCCCGCAACGCCGAGGCGGAGAAGAGGAGGCGCTGCGCTCGTTCCGGATCCGATATGAACGGCCACAGACTGAGCGTCGCATTGGCCCTGAGCACGTCGAGCGGTCGATTGCGCATGAGCCGCGCATAGGTCGACCGGGCGCCATTCGGCGGGATGCTGGCGAGCAGGAACGCCGCCGGAGCCGACTGAGTCTCCAGGAATTTTTGGACGACAAACCCGCCCATGGAATGGCCAACCAGAATGGGACGGCTTGGCAAGGCGGCCGCGACGGCGGCGACATCCTCGACATAGTGACGGATGCGGCAACGATGAAGCCCGCCTCGCCCTTCGCTTTCGCCATGCGCGCGAAAACTCAGCGCATGCGCCGCATAGCCGCGGGCGGCGAAATGGTCGAGGAAGAATTCGTCCCAGCACCAGGCGCCATGCCACGCTCCATGGACGAACAGGATCGGCGGCGCAGGACGCGGCCTCGAAGGCAGCCTCGAAATGACCTCGAGCTTCGGACTGAGGGCGGCGGGACCCGCGGCGGTCGTGCGGCGAACAAACATTGACGCGTCCAGTGGCGATCCGGACGCATCCATCGCAGGCTTTCGTTAGCATCGCCTTTCATTGGGAAACAAAAAGCCGCGCTTTTTTCACCCCGTCTCGAAATCGCCCGGCTGAGGCGGCGCAAGCGGCGTGAACTGGCAGCGATCGGGTTTCAGGTCGATGAGCGGCGTCCGATCGAGACAGTCGAGACCCCTGACCAGGAGCGTCGGCCCTTCGCGCGAGACGAAGGTCGCGAGCGCCGTCCCAATCGGGTTCGGCCGGACCGGCGAGCGCAGCGAAAACGTGCCGCGCGTCTCACCGTCATTGGCCGGGCTTTGACGCACGAGATCACGCCGCAACTCGTGCAGCCAATAGAGAACCTCGATCCGGTCGTACGCTTCGATTCCGTCCAGCCCCGAAACCCAGGGCTCGGCGACCTCGATACGGCAGATCGGTCCGTCGGCTCGCCCCTGGCGCGGACAATCGAGACGCGAGGTCCACGGCGTGCGGATGATCCCGATGAAGGCGAGCCCGGCGTCGAATGACTTGGGCCCTTCGACCGCGACCTCGTTTCGCCGGACTTCGTTCAACCTCACCATGATCCCGACGCGCTCGTTTGCTTTACGCGGCCTCGTAACCGCGCGACTTGGTTTCCACCGCCTTGCCGCTCTTGAGGCCCGACAGAAACTCGTCATGCGTCATCGGCTTCGAGAACATGGGATAGTTCTTCTCGACCGCGGCCCGCTGCTCTTCCTCGCTGACGGTCGCCGTGCAATCCTTGAGCGTGATGACGTCGTAGCCCTTCTCGTATCCGGTTCGCATCGTCAATTCGACGCAGCAATTGGTCAGGAATCCGCCGAGCGCGATGGTCGAAATGCCACGGCCGCGCAGGATGAAATCGAGATTGGTGGTGGCGAAGCCGTCCAGGCCCCGCTTGCCTTCGATGACGATGTCGCCCGGCTCCGGCTTTAGCGCATCGACGATCTGCGCGCCCCAGGTTCCCTGGCGGAATGACTTGCTGTCGACCACGCCCTTGAGGATGCCATAGGGAGTCGGGCTCAGCTCATGGTAGTCATCGGTGAAGCTGATCGGCGCGTAGACGATCGTCGCGCCGAGTTCGCGCGCCTTTTTGACGGTCGCGACTGTGTTCGCCAGCATATTGGTCTTGTCCATTACCGGCTTCACCGCCTGGTGCAGCGTGCCGCCCTCGGTGGTGAAATCATTCTGATATTCGATGAGCACGACCGCAGTCGATTTCGGATCCATCGTCTCACTCCCAATGATTTCGTACGGGCGCGTGGCCGAGCCACATCCAGCGTCCGCGCTATATATGCACCAATAGCGCGCCGAAGGCGAGCAACCTGCCCAAAGGGCTGCAGACGCCGATATTCCTTGGACGATTGATCCTGAGGTCGAATCAAAAGCTCTTTGTATGGACGCCCTGCTTCATACAAAGCCGAGCAGACCCGAAGATCTCGAACGAGACCTGTGAGCAAAAAGGCGGAATCCTGCCGAAAGCGCTTATCACAAGGTCCAGGTCAGCTTGTCCTCTCCAAGTAACGTTCCAATTTTGCCAGCGCGCTGTTCCAGCCGTGCTCGTGCTGGCGCCGGTTTTCGACCGTCTGCAGCCCTTCCTGTCGCAACGTGAACTCCGTCGTTCCGTTGACTTCGGTAAAATGGAGCGTGACGAGGCTTTGCCTTGTCGGATCTCCGTCCCAACCCCAGGTGAAGCTGAGTGCGCGGGGCCGATCGATCACTTCGAACTGACCCGACACCGGGATGAGCGATCCGTCGGGAGCCCGCATGTCGATACGATACCGCCCACCGACACGCGGCTCGAGCAATGTCACCTTGCAATTCATCCCTTCGGGCCCGATCCAGGCCTGCCAACGCTCCGGTGTCAGCCACGCTTCGAACACGTCTTCGGCACTCGCCTTGAAGGTCCGTTTGATCAGCAGCGTTGTCTCTTCGTCCGCTATCATTGATCCTCCTTCCGAAATTTCTTGAGGTGCTGATCGAGCCGTTCGAGGCTCGCGCCCCAGAAGCGGCGGCTAAAGTCGAGCCAGTCCTTCGCTTTGGCCAGCGTGTCGGGCCGGAGTCGGCACACCCGCTCCTTGCCCCTTCGCTCGTTCGTGATCAGCTCGGCCTGTTCGAGCACCTTCAGGTGCCGCGAGATGGCAGGAGCCGATATTTCAAAGGGACGGCTAAGCACCCCCACGGTCGCCTCACCCTCAGCGAGGCGGACAAGGATTGCTCGCCGGGTCGGATCAGCGAGCGCTGTGAAGACGGAGCCGATAGCGTCCATTAACCTCCATGTTAATTCAATTATTGGTTAAGTCAAGCGATCGTGTGGTCTCGACTATGCCCTCAATCCCGCCGAGGGAGGCCGCTCGTCATGACACTTTTGGCAGGTTGCCAGAGCCTGCAACGTCGTCACAGACTGAGGTTGCACAGCGGCCGCGCGGTCAACGTCGCCTTGAGCGGCGACCGGCTTACTTTTGGAGCGCGGAACGGACATGGCTCAAGGAGGACAACGATGCGGAGAGTAGTGATTGCGCTGGCCGGTACGGCGGCTCTTATGATCGGCGCCGCGCTCATTTCCGGCGCTAACGCCCAGATCGAGCGCGGCCCCGCGGCGCTTTCCGGCCAAGCCCAGAACTTCACGCCGATCGAAAAGGCCGCCTGCGGTCCTCATTGGGGCCGGTTTTGCGGCCCGTTTCATCACCGGGTCTGCGGCCGCTGGCATTGCTGGTGCGCGCCCTGCTGATGTGAGGCAGCCGCGCGCGTCGCTCGATCGAGCGACGCCAGCAGCCGACCGACAGCGCTACAACTCGGCCTCTCGACAGGATGCCTAAAGCGGCGCGAAGAGCGCGCCACGTTGGATGCAACCGTCATCGCGAGGAGCGAAGCGACGCGGCGATCCAGAGGGCCGTAGGGCCCCTGCGACTCCTGGATTGCTTCGCTTCGCTCGCATGACGACTGAGCTTCGACCTAAGTTGGGTTCGCTCTCAGGCGCCGAAAACGTTGAAGCGGCGCAAAACAATAGCCATCGCCTCACCCCTACCCCGTCACCTCGAGCGCAAGCCGTCCACTCAGCGGCTGGCCGTATTCGCCGGTCGCCTCGACCACCACCGCGTAAGTTCCCGGCGCAAGATCGCCGGGCAGGCGCGCGGTCCAGATGTGCGACGAATCCTCGGCCTTGACCCAGGCCTTTTTCGTCGCCTCGTTGCGGGCGAACACCTCCTGGACGAACGGATCGGGCCGCGCGCGGTGCGTCATCTCGATTGGCGCGCGGTCGCCGATGACCATTTTGACCTTCGTCTTCTCGCCGCCGTCGAACACATTGGCGATCACGGTCGAAGCGTGAAGCGCGTCGCGAGGAACGGGCGAACCCAACAGCCTCACCTGAGCGAAAATCGCGATCGGCGTCCTTGCTGATCCCATGGAAGCGGCTGTCGATCGAGAGCCGCATCTGGCGCCCGTTCGGCTCCTTCGCGGGGATGAAGCGCGTCGTATAGGTCAAGCCGTCGACCGAGAGGATGTGGAAGCCGTTCGGCGTGCCGTCACGACTGTCGGCGCAAGCGACGCCGCGATGATCGTATGGGCCGCTCCACCATGAGCCCGAGAGCGCCGTCAGCACGTGATGATGGTGAGGCGCGGCGCCTTTCCAGCCGTCTGCGGCGTCGTAATAATGATGCTCGGTCGTATGCGTGTGGCCTGCGAAACTGACCGTGTAGCGGCGCCCTTCAAACAGGGCGAAGAAAGCGTCCCGGTCCTGCAGGTTCTGGTAAGGCTCGTTGTCAAGAAACGTGTTGATGGGAATGTGCATCACCATGACGATGAGCGTGTCATCCGGCGTATGCGCGAGCACGTTGCGCACGAACTCGAGTTGGCCCGGATCGAGCCTGCCCTCGTACTTGCCCCCTCCCCCAGCTTTATGCGGGTCGTGCCCAAGATAGTTGACGTCATCAAGCATGAGGAAAAGCGTCTGCCCGTAGAAGAAGGCGTAATAGTTCGGGCCGAACACGCGCTTGAAGGTCTCGCGGCTGTATTTGCGGTCGGGCGCTTCGAAATTGAGATCGTGATTGCCGCCGATGTTCCACCACGGCAGCCCGATCGTGCCCATGATCGCGTTCGACCGCGGATAGAGCGAGAGATCGTCGAACATCACGTCGCCCGCGGTGAGGCCGAACTTGGCGTCGACGCCGGCAAGCGCCTGAATCAGATCCTCGCGGATGAAGTCGACCTCGGCGCCGGTCTCGGGCTGCGGATCGGTCACCAGCACGACGTTGAACGCCTTCGGCTCGTCCTGGCGATGCAGCGGGAAATCGACCGACGCCGGCAAAGGCCCGGTCGGCGCCAAACCCTCGAAAGTCAGGTTGAGCTCGGCCGGCGAGCCTTTGGGATAATGATGGCGATAGAAGCGCGGCAGATTGGTGAGCGGCTCGACCGGCGGCATGAAGCCCGCAGGCTTGATGACGAAGATCGTCGCCTCATCCGGCAACGGAAGCGTGTAGCGGCCGTCCGGTCCGGTGACGGCAACGTCGCGGCCATTCGAGACGAGGACGCCGGCGAGCCCCGGATTGGCGGCGCTCGACGTGCCCGAGCCGTCACGGTCCTCGAACACGATGCCTGAAACTTGCGCTCCCGGCGCGTCCTGCGCCAAGACTCCGGAAGCATCGACCGCTGCGAGCGCAAGGCCGCCGGCTGCGCCGATCAGCACCTCGCGCCGCGTCACTCCATCGCCAGTGATGCTCAGACATTTCTTAACCTCCGAATTGCGTTCTCAGCAGGAGATGGCCCGTTTCATGACGAGTCATGAAACGATCACACAGTGAAGCGTCGAGCTTTAAAGCGGGACTGGACGGAAGGGAAACCGGCGCCGATCACAGACAGTTGAACGATCCGATGCTGGCCCGGACGGAAGCGCGTCCTTACGCTTGCGGCTAAGTCGGCGTCGGCCCGGGAAGCGGGTCAATGACGCGATCCAAGGGAGGAATGAATGCGGCTAGCGCGAATCTCCGGGTTGTTGACGCTCGCCGCGATCGCGGCCGCGGGCTCAATGGTTGCGATGAAGACCGAAGCGTCCGCAGCCGAAGCGGGCGCCCTTCTTCCAGTCATGTCGTGTGAGGCGCTGGCGAATTCCGATTTCACCGCCTTGGACGCCCGGATTGCGTCGAGCGCGACCGCGACGCGCAACGGTCATCCCTTCTGCGACGTCAAAGGCTATATCAGCCCGGTGACCCAGTTCGAGGCGCTCCTGCCCACCGAGAGCTGGCGCGGCGACTATTTGCAGCAGGGCTGCGGAGGGCTGTGCGGCAAGGCCGACGTGAGTCTCGACGATCCGTCGCGGACCAGCGGCTACCAGGCGCCCTATGCGCCGCTGCAAAATGGCGAGATGGTCGTCGCGGCGGACGATCAAGGCCATGAGGCGCCGAGCAACGGCGACGCGCTCTGGGCCCGAAACGACCTCCGCTTAAGGGCCGTGTTCGGGTACAGTTCCGAGCATCAGCTCGCACGCGCGATGAAGGCCATCGTGCGCGCCTACTATGGTCGCAAGCCGACCTATTCCTATTTCAGCGGCGTCTCTGACGGCGGGCACGAAGCGCTGGTCCTGGCGCAGCGTTATCCGGCCGACTTCGACGGCATCATCGCCGGCGCCCCCGCCAACAACTGGGCGCCGCTTGTGGGCCTGGTTGCGCCCTGGGTCGCCGCGGCCAACCTCAACGCGCAAGGCGGACAGATTCTGACCGCAGAGAAACTTCCGGCGCTGCACGCCGCAGTCATGGCTGCATGCGCCGATCCGAACGGCGTGATCCGAGACCCGCGTGCTTGTGCTTTTGATCCCGCGAGCATGCGCTGCCCCGCAGGCTTGGATCAGCCGAGCTGTCTGACCGACGCGCAGATCGGCGTCGTCCGCGACGAATATCGTGGTCCTACGGACAAGGATGGCCATGGCCTGTTCGACGGCGGCGAGCCTTACGGCTCCGAACTGGCCTGGGCCAATTGGCTGGTCATGCCGGCGGCGGACGCGGCGGCGCCCGCTGACAGCTATGCGGCGGGGATCGGTCTCGCGTTCCTGAACGAAATGGCTTTCATGCCCAATCATCCGGGCAAGTACGCGCTAGGCGCCGTGCCGTTCACCGCCGCGATGCACGAGCAGCTCGAGCAACTCGGCGGGATCTACAATGCGACCGACCCGGACTTGAGCGCGTTTGCCGCCAATGGCGGCAAGCTCATCATCTACCATAGCTGGGCCGACCAGGCGATTCCGCCCTTCGCGAGCATCAACTATTATCGCGCGGTCGTAGGCCAGGCGGGCGGCCTGCCCACAGCGCAGGCCTTCAGCCGGCTCTACATGGTTCCGGGTCTCTACCACTGCCCTTGCGGGCAGCCCGTCGACGGCGACCCCGCAACGACCGTGCAGTTCATGCCTCAGCTCGTCGCCTGGGTCGAGCGCGGAGAGGCGCCCGGCTCGATCACCTTGCCCGTCACCACGCAGACCACCGGCGCGCATCTGACCTCGCTCAGCATCGAACCTTTCGATCCCTTGAAGCCGGCGCCGAGCAACGATGGGCTCAACAGCAACTATCGCTATCCTTTCGAGACAAGCGTCTATAAGCCCGGCAACGCGCTTTGGTGCTCCGATCGAGGCCACCCCTTGATCTGCTCGCGGCATTAGAGACTGGCGGCCTTTGGTGGAATCGTCGTTGCGAGGAGTGAAGCGGCAATCCGGGGATCGTAGGGCGTCGCACTTCATCCCTGGATCGCCGCGTCGCGCTGGCGCGCTCCTCGCGATGACGAATGAGCCGCAGCACAAAATAGCCAAACAAGCTGCGCCCTGATCAGGCGGCCTTCAGCAAGCCGAGCTGGGTTAACGCAGTGACGCCGTCATCGAGGCCGACCTCCTCCGCGATCCTGCCGTCGATCACCTTCAAGACCGTCGTGCCGGTGAAGCGCATTTTGCGGCCGGTGGCGGCAGGGAGGCTTCCGACCAGAAAGTCGTTGAAGGCGGGCCCGGTGTGGGTTCCGCCGCCCTCCCACTGGCCGACGACAATGTCGCCCTCGGCGATCAGATCGGCCGTGCCCCAGAAGTTCAGTCGGGGAACGCGGCGCGAAAGTCGGTCATGAACGCCTTGATGTCGTCGCGTCCGCGGCGAGGCGCGTGCAGCGAATATTTCAGCAGCATGTCCGGGGCGGCGATCTCATCGACGACCGCGAGATTCACGCTTCTTGCCCCAGAATTCGGTGAACCATCGGCCCACGACGGCCTTGTTGTCGTCTTGCTTGCTCATGGAAATAGATCCTCTCTGTTGCGGAGGATCATCGAAGTCGCTCGATGATGCCCGAGCGAACGACTACGCATCATGCGGCCGCGCCACACTCCGCTTCTTGCCTTGGAATTGGAGGCGCGACGCGGGCCGCCTTAAGCGCCGACCTGCCCTCGATGCCGCAAGAAAGCATCCGCCAGCACGCAGGCGACCATCGCTTCGCCGACCGGCACGGCGCGAATGCCGACGCATGGATCATGGCGGCCTTTGGTGACGATCTCCGTCTCCTCGCTCGCGCGAGTGATCGTGCGGCGAGGCGCTAGGATCGAGGACGTCGGCTTGACGGCGAAGCGCGCGACGACCGGCTGTCCGGTGGAGATGCCGCCAAGAACGCCGCCCGCGTGGTTGGAGAGAAAGCGCGGCTGCCCTTCGTTGCCGCCGCGCATTTCGTCGGCGTTCTGTTCGCCAGAGAGCTCCGCCGCTGCGAAGCCGTCGCCGATCTCCGCGCCCTTGACGGCGTTGATGCTCATCAGCGCCGCGGCGAGTTCGGCGTCGAGCTTGCCATAGATCGGTGCGCCCCATCCTGCCGGAACGCCCTCGGCGACAATCTCGATCACCGCGCCGATCGAAGAGCCCGCCTTGCGCACTTCATCGAGATAGTTGGCGAAGCGCTCAGCCGCTTGGGCGTCGGGCGAGAAGAACGGGTTGCGGCTCACTTCGTCCCAATCCCAGCGCGTCCGATCGATCTTCAACTTGCCCATCTGCACCAGAGCGCCGCGAACGAGAACGCCGGGCGTCACCTTGCGAGCGATCGCGCCCGCTATAACGCGCGCGGCCGTCTCGCGCGCCGAGGAGCGGCCGCCGCCGCGATAGTCGCGGATGCCGTACTTCGCTTCGTAAGTGTAGTCGGCGTGACCGGGCCGGTACTTGTCCTTGATGTCGCTATAGTCCTTCGAGCGCTGATCGACATTGTCGATGAACACGCCGATTGGCGTTCCGGTCGTCACCTGACGGTCCGTCGCTTCGTCGAACATGACGCCCGAGAGAATTCGGGCCTCGTCCGGCTCACGGCGCTGGGTGGTGAAACGCGACGTTCCAGGCCGCCGCCGGTCCAATTCAGCCTGAATGTCAATTGCTTCCAAGGGAATGCGCGGGGGACAGCCGTCGACGACGCACCCGATTCCTGGCCCGTGACTCTCGCCGAAGGTGGTGACGCGAAAGAGATGTCCGAAAGTGTTATGCGACATGATGAACCTCACGGTTCATACGGACGCACCTCAACCGCGTCAAACCCGTGGCGGCGCCCCATTCCCGCCACTCAATATTCATTGCCAATTCATCTGAAGGGGTGCATGCCCTCGCCCGCCAACGGCCAAGAGTCGAACAAAACGGAGAATGTAGAATGCTGAAGACATTGACCGCCATCGGGATCAGCGCCGCGATCGTTTTCGCGCCTCTCGCCGCGATCGCCCAGACCGACACGACGGCTCCGGCCGGCGCGGCCGCCCCTGCCGCCACCGACAACATGGCGCCGGCGAAGCCGATGAAGGCGAAGAAACACGCGAAGCACATGGCCAAGAAGGCCAAGAAGCCGGCGGCGGATGACGCTGCGCCTGCCGCTCCGGCCGAAGCGCCGAAGAGCTAAGTCTCAACGGACCATTCACGCAGAAACGAGCCGCCCCATCCCACGGATGGGGCGGTTTTTTGTGTCCACGGACCGGTGCTTCCGCCGCGCCGGCGTGCATGGCAAACTCACGCGGTCTTTAAGGGGGCGCAATGGCGAGCGCCGAGT
This sequence comes from uncultured Alphaproteobacteria bacterium, assembly GCA_963702825.1. GTDB lineage: Bacteria > Pseudomonadota > Alphaproteobacteria > Rhizobiales > Beijerinckiaceae > Roseiarcus. Next base: position 28,561 of record CAVPEE010000005.1, on the reverse strand, counting down.
TCTGGTACGAGTTCGCGAGCACCTATTCCTATCCGGCGGCGCTTCGCGTCGCCGCGCTTGCTGATGAGCGAGGCGTGAGCCTTGTCTGGCGCCCGTTCCTGCTTGGGCCAATCTTCTTCGCGCAAGGCTGGCGCGACTCGCCGTTCAACGTCTATCCCGCCAAGGGCCGCTACATGTGGCGCGACCTCGAGCGGACGTGCGGCGCCATGGGCGTTCCGCTCAAGCGGCCCGATCCTTTTCCCCAGCCGAGCCTGCTCGCCGCGCGAGTCGCGCTCGTGCTTGAAGGCAAAGAGCGTTCCGATTTCTCGCGCCGGGTTTTTGTCGCGGAATTCGGTCAGGGCTTGCCGATCGGCGATCGTGAAACTTTAGGCGCGCTGCTGGAAGAATGCGGCGTCGAGCCCCTCGCGACGTTTGAACGCGCCCAAGGCCACGCCAACAAGGCGCGGCTCAAGGCCGAATGCGCGCGCGCGACGGAAATCGGAATCATCGGCGCGCCGTGTCTCGTGACCGCAGACGGCGAGGTGTTCTGGGGCAACGACCGGCTCGAACAGGGGCTCGATTGGGCCGCAGGCGCCGGCGGCGCGGCCTGACGCGGCTCGTCTTTCGTCATGCGTTGCCGCGCGGTCGTGTGGCCGCATAAAGTGTTCGCGGCTTTTGTTCGCGCCGAAGGTCAGAACGTTCGGAGCGCGCGCGACAAGAGGCAGCGCCATGACGGAACAGAAAAACGCCGCGAAAAACCTCGACCAGCGGATGCTGTCGTTCGTCGATCCGCTCGGCCGATTGCTGACCGACGGCTTCCACATTCTCGCGCTCTTCGCAATCGGGGCGGCCACGGTCTGGGCGGCCGCCGCGGCGTTCTACGCCATGGTGCAAAAAGGGAGCGCCACGATCGAGGATCTGCTGCTTCTGTTCATCTATCTCGAGATCGGCTCGATGGTCGGCATTTATTTTCGCACCAATCACATGCCGGTGCGATTTCTGCTCTATGTCGGCATTACCGCGCTAACCCGACACCTGATCGGCTTTGTCCAGCACGAGGAGGTCGCGGACATCGGAGTGCTCATTCTGGCGAGCGCCATTCTCATCCTCGGGCTCGCGGTCTTCGTCATCCGATTTGCGTCGAACCGCTTCCCCGCCCCGACCGACGGCGAGGTCGCCCGCGGCGACGTCGGCCGCAGCGAGGTGCGTGACGAGTGAAGGCGGCGGTGCAGACTTCGGCGGCCTCATCCTGAGGAGGCGCGCAAAGCGCGACGTCTCGAAGGATGGTCCAGTAGACGCCGGCGTTCACGCAAACTTGCCCGTCCTTCGAGACGCCCGCTGTCGCGGGCCCTCAGGACGAAGTCGAAGCGTGCTTTGCCCAAAAAGCTCGAATAGTCTGGTCGCTCACAAACTCCCCGCGCTCAGCCTCAGCCATCGAGTCCGCGAAGAACGCCTCGTCCTCAACGCTCATCACAATTGGCGAACGATCGTCCTCTCGCGTAAGCTGCAAAACAAGGCGCGCGAGCGCATCCTGGGTCTCAGGCGGCAGACCTCGGACAGTCTCGACAGCGCGCTCGAACAGCTTTGTCATGCCAAAAGTATAGCCGATACCCGCTAGACCTCAAACGCTTCCGCGCTTCTCCAGCGCCTGCGCGCGGATGGCGGACACGGTCGTCGTCGGCGTGATCGTGTCCGGGTCCACTTTGACATGCAGGATCGAGGGCAGGCCGGAAGCGAGCGCGCGTTCGTACGCGGGGAGGAACTCGGCCGTTTCTTCAACCGTTTCTCCGTGGCCGCCAAACGCGCGCGCGTAAAGTGCGAAATCGGGATTGCGCAGCGCCGTCGCGATGACGCGCCCGGGATACATGCGCTCCTGATGCATGCGGATCGTGCCGTACATGCCGTTGTCGATCAGCACGACAATGACCGGCAGGCCGTATTGAACGGCGGTGGCGAATTCCTGCCCGTTCATCAGGAAATCGCCGTCGCCGGCGAAGCAGACGACAGTCCGTTTCGGGAACAGACGCTGCGCGCCGATCGCCGCCGGCAGGCCGAAGCCCATCGAGCCTGACGTCGGACCCAGTTGCTGCTCGACCGCGCGAAAGCGCAGGAAACGGCCAACCCAGATTGAAAAGTTACCCGCGCCGTTGGTGAAGATTCCGTCGGGCGAGCGTCGCCGGATCGCGAACATGATCTCGCTCAATTGCACCGGGCCGGGATTGCGCGGCGCCTGTTCGCTCCAGGCCAGATAATCGGCGCGCGCGACGCGCGTCTCAGCCGACCAGCGGATCTTCGACGGCGGCTGAACGCCTTCCAGCGCGGCGCAGAACTCCGAAGTCGTCGCGACGATGCCGAGAGTCGGGTGGTAGTTGCGGCCAATCTCAGTAGCGTCTGCGTGGACATGCACCAGCCGCTGCGTTGGAGCGGGAATGCCGAACAGCGTGTAGCTTTGCGACGCCGCCTCCGACATCCGTCCGCCAACCAGAAGAACAAGATCGGCCGCTTCGACGCGCGCTTTCAGCTTGGGATTGATCGAGAGGCCGACCTCGCCGGCGAAATTGTCATGCTCGCCGTCGAATGTGCTCGAGCGCCGGAACGAACCGGTTACGGGCAAGTCGAAGCGTTCGGCGAACCGGGCGAAGGCGGCGCTCGCCCGCTTGGTCCATCCGCCGCCGCCGAGAATGGCGATTGGGCGCTCGGCCGCCCACAACATCTTCTGCAACTCGGCCATTTGCGTGAGGCCCGGCCAGATCGGGACCGGCTCGGCGCGCGGGGCGTCCGGCACGGCCGCCATTTCCGTCAGCATGTCCTCGGGCAGCGCGATCACGACCGGGCCTGGCCGGCCCTGCATCGCGGTGTGAAACGCGCGCTGGACAATTTCGGGGATTTGCGCCGCGGACTCGATCTGCGTCGCGAGCTTCGTGGTCGAGGCGAACAAAGCCCGATAGTCCATCTCCTGGAAGGCGCCCCGCCCCATCATCGCGCGCTCGACCTGGCCTATGAACAGGATCATCGGCGCTGAATCGTGCTCGGCGATATGCAGCCCGTGCGCGGCGTTGGTCGCGCCGGGGCCGCGGGTGACGAAGCAGATTCCCGGGCGCCCGGTCAGGCGCCCTTCGGTTAGCGCCATCATCGCCGCGCCCGCCTCCTGCCGGCAGACGGTCAGCTCGATCGGCGCGTTGTTCATGGCGTCGAGGGCGGCGAGGTAGGATTCGCCGGGAACGCAATAGACCCGCTCGACCCCCTGCGCGACGAGCTGGTCGACGAGAATCTGTCCGCCCGATCGCAAAGTCGCGCCCAAAGCCACTGCTCGCTTTTCCATCACATTTGCGGGGCATGTTTGGCAGTTCACGCCGTTCTTTTCAATCGCAGGGCCCAAAAGTGCGTCGCCTTGCGCGTGGGGCCAGTTCCAGCCATGCTTGTTGCATGTCGGCTCCTACAGAACGTCCCCCCGAGTTCGAGCGCGTTGACGACGCTCAATGCGCGTTCGCGTGAGATCTTTCGCAACATCGTCGACTCGTATCTCTCTTCGGGCGAACCCGTCGGCTCCCGGCAATTGTCGCGCATGCTGCCGATGTCGCTGTCGCCGGCCTCGGTGCGCAACGTGATGCAGGACCTTGAGGAGCTCGGCCTCATCTACGCCCCGCACGCCAGCGCCGGGCGCATGCCGACCCAGCAGGGCTTGAGGCTGTTCGTCGACGCGATGCTCGAGTTCGGGGATCTGGGACGCGAGGAGCGCGCGCGCATCGATAACCAGGTGCGCGCGGCGGCGGAGGGGGGCGGGTTCGAAGGCGCGCTCGCCGAAACGACGACCCTCTTGTCGGAACTCACGCGCGGCGCGGGCGTGGTTCTGACCAGCAAGACCGACGCGCGCCTGAAGCACGTCGAATTCGTGCGTCTGGAGGCGGCCCGGGCGCTGGCGATCCTGGTCTCCGAGGACGGCTCGATCGAGAACCGCGTGGTCGCAACGCCTCCCGGCATGCCCGCTTCCGCCCTGGTCGAGGCCAGCAACTTTCTCAACGCCCGCATTCGCGGCCGCACTCTGTCCGAAGTGACGGCGGAAATCGAAGCGGCGACGCCGTGCGGCGCGCCAGGAGCTCGACGATATCGCCGCGCGCCTGGTCGAAGCCGGCCTGGTCTCGTGGTCCGGCGCCGGATCGGGCGACCAATTGATCGTTCGCGGTCAGGCCAACCTGCTCGGCGACGTGCGCGCCTCGGACGACCTTGAGCGCATTCGCACGCTGTTCGCCGACCTCGAGACCAAGACCGACGTGATCGAGCTCCTGCATCGCGCCGAGACCGGCGAGGGCGTCAAGATCTTCATCGGCTCGGAGAACAAGCTGTTCTCGCTCTCGGGATCGTCGATGATCGCCGCGCCGCTCAGGGACAGCGACCATCGGATTGCCGGCGTACTCGGCGTCATTGGGCCTACCCGCCTCAATTACGGCCGCATCGTGCCGATGGTCGAATATGCGGCGCAGGTGCTTGGCGAGCTCAAGCGCGCCCGATAGGCCTGTTCTGTTTTCGCTGCCTGGAGAAACGCAATGTCAAACGCGTCAAACGCTGGGACATCCGCGCATAGCCTTGGCGAATCCATCGAGCGCTTGCGTGGAAAATGGGCGGCGATCACCGCCTTCGGCGTGCTCCTGGTCGTACTCGGCTTCGCCGCGCTCGCCTTCTCCCTCGTAGCGACGATCGTGACGGTGACGCTCAACGGCGTCTTGTTCCTGATCGCCGGCGGGGCCGAGATCGGCATCGGCATGCATTCGCGCGAGTGGGGGCGGTTTTTTCTCTGGGTGATCGGCGGCCTCGTCTATATCGCCGCCGGGGTCTTGTGCATCGTCAATCCGATCCTCGCTTCCACCATCCTGACGCTCTTCCTCGGCGCCGGTCTCATCGCTGCAGGCGTGGTGCGGGCTTATCTCGCGACACAGCTTCCAGCCGACCATCCGCGCGCCCTCGTCTTTCTCGCCGCCGCCGTTACGATCCTGCTCGGTTTGATCATTGTGAGCCATTGGCCGCTCGACAGCGTTTATGTCCTCGGCGTCCTGCTCGGCGTCGACCTGCTGTTTCACGGCGTTGGCTGGGCGAGCTTCGGCATCGGGTTGCAAGCGCGCGCCTGAGCGCGCTCGGATCTTCCGCTTGAGATTGGGGAGCAAGAATGACGAAGTGGGTCTATTCCTTCAGCGCCGAGCGCGCCGAAGGCCGGGGCGAAATGAAAAACCTCCTCGGCGGCAAGGGTGCGAATCTGCACGAAATGGCTTCGCTCGGCCTGCCCGTGCCGCCGGGCTTCACCATCACCACTGAAGTCTGCACCCACTTCTACGCCAACGGCAAAACCTATCCGGCCGAGCTGGGGCCGCAAGTCGATGCGGCGATGGCCGAGGTCAACCGCCACACCGGACGGATATTCGGCGATGCGGCCAATCCGCTGCTGGTCTCGGTGCGGTCAGGCGCGCGCGCCTCGATGCCCGGCATGATGGACACCGTCCTCAACCTTGGGCTGAACGACGCCTCGGTCGAAACTCTGGCGAAAACGTCGAACGACGCGCGTTTCGCCTACGATTCCTATCGCCGCTTCATTCAGATGTACTCCAACGTCGTGCTCGACGTCGATGTTCACAATTTCGAGGACATCCTCGAGCAATACAAGGACGGCAAGGGCTACGCGCTCGACACCGACCTCGACGCCGAAGACTGGCGCACAATCATCGACGATTACAAAGCGAGGGTGATCGAGGAGACCGGCAAGCCGTTCCCTCAAGCTCCGCGCGACCAGCTGTGGGGCGCGATCGGCGCGGTGTTCTCGTCCTGGATGAACCAGCGCGCCATCACCTATCGGCGCCTCAACGCCATTCCCGCCGACTGGGGCACCGCGGTCAATGTGCAGGCGATGGTGTTCGGCAATATGGGCGAGACGTCGGCGACCGGCGTCGCCTTCACCCGCAATCCCTCGACCGGCGCCAAGGAGCTCTACGGCGAATTCCTCGTCAACGCCCAGGGCGAGGACGTCGTCGCCGGCATCCGCACGCCGCAGAACATCACCGAGGCGGCGCGAAAGGCGGCCCATTCCGACCAGCCCTCGCTCGAATCGCTGATGCCCGAGGTGTTCGGCCAATTCGTCGCCACGACCCAGCTGCTCGAGAAGCACTATTGCGACATGCAGGACCTCGAGTTCACGGTCGAGCGCGGCAAGCTATGGATGCTGCAGACCCGCAACGGCAAGCGCACGGCGAAGGCTGCGCTTCGCTGCGCGGTCGAGATGGCGAACGAGGGCCTCATCTCGCGCGAGGACGCGGTGAGCCGCATCGAGCCTGGCGCGCTCGACCAGCTCCTGCACCCGATGCTCGACCCTAAAGCCAAGCCCGCGGCGATCGCGACCGGCCTGCCCGCTTCGCCGGGCGCGGCAAGTGGCGAGATCGTGTTTTCCGCCGACGAAGCGCAGGCTTTGCGTCAGGCCGGGACGAAAATCGATCCTGGTCAGGGTCGAGACGAGCCCGGAAGACATTCACGGCATGCACGCCGCCGAGGGCGTCGTGACCACCCGCGGCGGCATGACCTCGCACGCCGCGGTCGTCGCGCGCGGCATGGGCAAGCCCTGCGTCTCCGGCGTCAGCGCGATCCGCATCGACTATGCCGGGCAGACCATGACCGCCGGCGGAAAAACGCTGAAGAAAGGCGACATCCTCACCATCGACGGCGGCTCGGGCGAAGTGATGGCTGGCGCGGCGCCCATGGTGAAGCCGGAGATGACCGGCGATTTCGCCACGCTCATGACCTGGGCGGATTCGGTCAGGCGCATGAAGGTGCGCGCCAACGCGGAGACCGCGGCGGACGCGCGCACCGCCCGCTCATTCGGCGCCGAAGGCATCGGCCTCTGCCGGACCGAGCACATGTTCTTCGACGGCGAGCGGATCGTTGCAGTGCGCGAAATGATTCTTGCCGACAACGAACAGGGTCGCCGTGCCGCGCTCGCCAAGCTTTTGCCGATGCAGCGCAAGGACTTCGCCGAATTGTTCGAGATCATGAGCGGCCTGCCGGTCACGATCCGCCTGCTCGACCCGCCGCTGCATGAGTTCCTGCCGCACACTGACGCGGAGATCGACGAGGTCGCCAAGGCGATGAACGTGAGCGCGGACAAATTGCGGGCGCGCTCGGCGGAGCTGCATGAGTTCAACCCGATGCTCGGCTTCCGCGGCGTGCGCCTCGCCATCCGCTATCCCGAGATCGCCGAGATGCAGGCGCGCGCGATCTTCGAGGGCGCGGTCGAGGCGGGACGCAAGACGGGCAAGCCTGTGGCCGCCGAGATCATGGTCCCGCTGGTGTTCGGGCGGCCCGAACTCGACCTGGTCAAGGCGATCATCATCGCCATGGCGGACGCCGTCGCCAAGGAGACGGGCGTGAAAACGCCCTATCAGGTCGGCACCATGATCGAACTCCCGCGCGCGGCGTTGAGAGCCGGCGAAATCGCGGAGAGCGCCGAGTTCTTCTCGTTCGGCACCAACGATCTTACCCAGACCACGCTCGGCGTGTCACGCGACGACGCGGCCTCGTTCCTCGGCTTCTACACCGTCAAGGGGCTACTCAAGGCCGATCCGTTCGTGACCTTGGATACCGAAGGCGTTGGCGAACTCGTCACGATCGCCGCTGCGCGCGGCCGCGCGACCCGCCCCGATCTCAAGCTCGGCGTCTGCGGCGAGCACGGCGGCGATCCGGCCTCGATCGCCTTCTGCGAGCAGGCGGGGCTCGACTACGTCTCGTGCTCCCCCTTCCGCATCCCGATCGCCCGCCTCGCCGCCGCGCAGGCGGCGCTGGGCAGGAAGGCGGCGAGCACGGCGTGAGGCGCGGCGGTCACTGCTCCGGGACTCCGGCCTTGCGCAGGCCGTCGAGAATGGGCTCCCGTCCGGCGACCGCGTTTGGAAGCTCGGCCAATCCGCCGGCGGACATCGCACTGTGACGAGGATCACAGCGCATAAATAGACGGTAGTGAAACATTGCTTTCAGCGCGGATTCCGGCGCAGAGTTGATTATTGCGGCATCGGCGTCTCCGTGGAGGTCGCGACGATGAGCAAGGCGGACGACCAGTTTCTTGATCTCGTGGCGACGGTCTACGACGCGGCGCTAGCGACAGAACTGTGGCCGCAAGTCGCCGCCGATGCAGGACGCGCTCTCAATTCGTCCCAGGTCATGCTGGGCGTGACCGACCGATCGGGTCGCGAAGTGACTCGCGCCTCCTCAGACGAATGGGGCGAGCGATTGGATCTGTCGAGCTATGCCACGCCCGAGAGCAATCCCGGCGTCGCCTTCGCGGCGCTCACTCCGCCGATGACGGTGGGGCTTACCGAGAGAATGGTCTCCGACCGCGACCTCGAACGGTCGGAATTCTACCAGACGCTGATGCGGCCGCTCGGTTTGTGGCGCGCCGCAATCGTCAACGTGCATCGCGACGAATCCGTGCTTGCGCCGATGGGATTCCTGCGGACGCGCAAAGAACGGCCGTTTGGCGAGCGGGAGCTGCTTGACCTTCGTCGTCTGGCTCCGCATCTCAACCGCGCGCTTCGCGTCAGTCTGCGTTTGCGGGAACTCGAGACGCGCGCGGAGTCTTGCGCCCAAATGGCCGATCGCGCGCTGGTCGCGCTCGTGCTGACAGACGCGACGGGCCGCATCGCCGAGACGAACGGCCTCGCGCGCGCGATCCTCGCCGAGCGCGACGGGCTCGTTATCCGCGACGGCGTACTGCGCGTCGCGCGCAACGAAGAGGGCGCTGAGCTCGCGCGGCTCATCCGGGAAGCGGCCGGATCGCGCGTCATGCCGATGAGCGGTGTCATGCGCGTCAGCCGGCCGTCGCTCCGCCGCCCGCTGCCGCTCGTCGTCGCGCCGACCCGCAACGCCGCCTCGCCGTTCGGCCGTTCGCACGCGGTTTGCGTGAGCTTCGCTGACCCAGAACGCGCGCCCGAAGCAGACGCCGCCCTGCTCGCGCGCCTCTATGGGCTCACGCCGCGCGAGGCGCGCGTTGCGGTGTCGCTTCTGCAGGGCCGCTCGCCGGCCGAGGCCGCGGCCGAACTGGCGATGACCGAGAACACGGTCCGCACCCATATCCGCCACGCCTTCGAGAAGACCGGCGTCGAGCGGCTAAGCGATTTCGTGCGGCTGCTGATGCAGGGGCCGGGCGTTCGCGCCCGCTAGCCTTTTGCCCAAATTTTGATCAGACGATCTCACCAATTTTGGTGATGCGGCAGGATCGACGACGCTTCAGACTTGAGGGATAGACGCATTGTTAGGGTGCGGCGGGATCGAGCGGCAAGGGGTTCAAGGATGATGAAGCGACTTAGCCGCTGAGCAAGCAACAAACTGAGGCCACCGCTAAGAGGATTTCAAAGACGATTAATTGAGGTCGAGTCGGGCCAAGATCGATCGAGGCGAGATCAATCCGCCCTTTCACCTGCCGATAGGCGTCCTCGGACAGGCAAATCGCGCCGGGCGCGCAAATGCTTTCGAGACGCGCAGCGATATTGACCCCGTCGCCCATTAAGTCGCCGTCCGCCTCTTCGACCACGTCGCCGAGATGGAGCCCGATACGGAACTCGATACGCCGATCTTCCGGCACACCGACGTTCCGCTCAACCATGCCGTTCTGCACCTCAACCGCGCAACGTACCGCGTCGACCACGCTGCGAAACTCGATGAGGCTGCCGTCGCCGGTGCGGTTGACGACCCGCCCATGGTGTGTGGCAATCGCAGGATCGATCAGATCGCTGCGCAGCGCCCTGCAGCCGCGCCAGCGTTCCCTCCTCGTCGGCGCCGGCAAGCCGGCTATAGCCGACAACATCGGCGACCAGGATCGCAGCGATCTTCCGCGTTTCCGCCATGGCGCCGCCTCGACGCGAATCTTCCGCGTTTCCGCCATGGCGCCGCCTCGGGATTGCGATGCTATCATGAATGGCGCATCAGCGCTCTCGCATGGCGCGAGCGGTCGGCGTCAACGGCAGCAGACAATTCACTGTTTCACAAAGATTATTTGCTATTTTTTCGAACACTTGCCCAACAGTCGGGGGAACCGCAGTTGCAGAAAAATGAGCCTAAGCGATTGAAAGGCTTGCGCCGCGCGCAGAATTGCACACCCTGGACGCCGCGCCGCCGTCCAGGCCCGTTTCACATGAGAGGGCGGCTCGCTTTCCCCGCCGCGGCGCATGGAGACAAGCCCATGGAGACGTTGTCCGCGTTCGAACAGATCCTGCGCGACCTGCTCGTCTTCATCGTCGCGATGAGCGTGGTGCTCGCGGCGCTTCTGGTGATCATCTCGCGCATGCCGAACGACAATCCGCTGAAGCGGATCCTGGTGGCGCTCAGCTATCGCGTCGGCGCCACGGCGGCCGCCGGGATGCTGGTCATTCCCGCGACCCCGATCCCGGGTCTCGACGCCATCGTCGATTTCGGGGCGCCGCTTGCCCTCCTCTGGTATTGGTGGACCTTCTTCCGCAACGTGCGACGCGGTCCGCCCGAGAAACCTGCGCCATGAAATTCGTGAAGGCCAACGGCCTCGTCATCCACACTCGCGACCAGGGGCGCCGCGACGGGCCGGCGCTCGTCTTCATCAACTCGCTCGGCACTGACTTCCGCATCTGGAACGACGTCGCCGAGATCCTCGCGCCCGATTTCCGCATCGTTCTTCATGACAAGCGCGGCCACGGGCTTTCCGAATCCGGCCCGGACACGAACGACATGGCCGACTATGCGCGCGACCTCGCGGCGCTTCTCGATGAAGTCGGCGTTGGGCGAGCGACGATTGTCGGACTCTCCATCGGCGGCCTGATCGCGCAGGAGCTCTATCGTCAAGATCCGGATCGCGTCGCGGCGCTCGTGCTTTGCGACACCGCGGCGAAAATCGGAACCGACGACGTCTGGGACCAGAGAATCGCTCAGGTCGAGCGCGGCGGCATCGAATCCTTGGCCGATTCCGTCCTCGAACGGTGGTTCACCGCTGATTTCCGATCTCGGCGATCCGCCGAGCTCGCCGGCATGCGCGCCATGCTCACGCGAACGCCGCGCCAAGGCTATCTTGCCGCCTGCGGGGCCTTGAAGCGCGCCGACCTCCGACCCTATGCCGGACGGATCGAGGCCCCGACCCTCTGCCTGGTCGGCGACCAGGACGGCTCCACGCCCGTCGCTTTGGTCAAGGAAACGGCCGCGCTTATCCCCGGCTCGCGCTTTGAAATCATTGAAGGCGCGGGGCATTTGCCGAACGTTGAAAAGCCGGAAATCGTTGCGGAATTGGTCGCTGACCACGCGAGAAAGACAGCCTTGTAACGGGCGGGCGCCCCCGCTGCGAGCCCCCGCAAGCCGGCGGCGCAAAAGAAGGTTGTCCAGTGTTAACAGCGCGCCAAAATTCCTTCACTTCCTGTTCAGGGAATGAGGGGGTATAGACACCCGCCGTTTTCAGGGCTGCCGAGAGCCGGCGACCCCGAGGTTTCCTTTACGCATGTCTCACCCCGTTTCGAATGACGCCGTCCCCCCGCCAATTTATGGCGCCGAGGGTGACCTGACACATTCGTCCGGGCGTTTCTGGGTTCTCACGCTGGGCTCGATCGGCGTCGTCTTCGGCGACATCGGCACAAGTCCCCTTTACGCGCTGCAGACCGCGCTCGGTCAGTTCAAAGGCGCCGCGCTCCGACCGGCCGATGTCATCGGCGTCGTCTCACTCATCATCTGGGCGTTGCTGATCGTCGTCACCGCGAAATACGTGGTGTACCTGATGCAGGCCGACAACAAGGGCGAGGGCGGCATCCTGTCCCTCAAGGCGCTGGCTCAGCGCGCCCTTGGGCAGAAGACGCCGATCGCGTTTCTGCTCGGCGTCGCCGGCGCCGCCCTGTTTTCGGGCGACGCCGTCATCACGCCGGCAATTTCGGTTCTCTCCGCTCTCGAGGGCCTGAAGCAGGTCGACTCCAATCTCACGCCCTACATCTTACCTGCGACCATCGTCATCCTCGTTATGCTGTTCGCCGCCCAAAGCCGAGGGACGGCCAAAGTCGCAGCCTTCTTCAGCCCGATCATGGTCGCGTTTTTCGCTGTCAACGCCGCGCTGGGAATTGTGCATATCGCCTCCGATTGGCGCATCTTGGAGGCTTTGAGCCCGATCCCGGGCGCTGCCTTCATTTATGCCCGTGGGACGATCGGATTCATCGTTCTCGGCAGCGTTTTCCTGGCGGTGACCGGCGCGGAAGCGCTCTACGCCGATATGGGCCATTTCGGACGCCGGCCGATCCAGGTCGCGTGGCTGCTGATCGTTCTGCCGGCGCTGGTCTGCAACTATCTGGGTCAGGGCGCGCTCATCCTCAGCGACCCGAGCGCGGTCCAAAACCCGTTTTATCTGATGGCGCCGAGCTGGGGTTTGGCGCCGCTCGTTCTCCTGTCGACCGCCGCGACCGTGATCGCGAGTCAAGCCGTCATCACGGGCGCCTATTCACTCGCCAGCCAGGCGATCCAGCTTGGATTGCTGCCCCGCCTCGAAATCGTCCATACCTCCTCGACCCAGGAGGGGCAGATTTTCATTCCCCGCGTCACCCGCATCCTTCTCCTGGGTGTCCTGGGGCTGGTGCTCTTGTTCCGTTCGTCCGACGCCTTGGCCAACGCCTACGGCATTGCGGTTTCGGGCACGATGGTGGCGACCACCTCGCTTGCCTTCTTTGTCGTCTGGAAGCTGTGGCGATGGCCGCTCTGGGCGGCGCTGGCCTTGACCGGCGCTTTTCTTTCGATCGACGTCGCCTTTTTCATCGCCAACCTCTACAAGGTCGTCGACGGCGGCTGGGTGCCTCTCACGCTTGGCGTGGCGATGTTCATCCTGATGTGGACCTGGTCGCGCGGCAGCGTCATCTTGCTGGCTCGGACGCATCGGGACTCGATCCCGATGCTGGACCTGATCAAGATGCTCGAAAGATCGAAGCCGGTGAGGGTTCCGGGAACATCGGTTTTCCTCACCAACGATCCGACCTCGGCCCCGTCGTCGCTGATGCACAATCTCAAGCACAACAAAGTGCTGCACGAGCGCGTGGTCCTTTTGAACGTGCGCAACGAGACGACGCCGCGCGTGCCCGCCGCCAATCGATACGAAATGAAGAGTCTGTCATCCGATTTCATGTTGGTCACGCTTCATTTCGGCTATATGGAGCAACCGCATATCCCACGAGCGTTGGCATCGATGCGGAAGGCCGGACTTAAGTTCGACATCATGACGACGTCGTTCTTCCTGGGGCGGCGCACGCTGAAAACAGCGCCCAACTCAGGCATGCCCCAGTGGCAGGACAAATTGTTCATCGCCATGACGAAGCAAGCGGCAAGCGCGCCGGATTTCTTCAACCTGCCGTCCGATCGGGTCGTTGAGCTTGGCGCACAGATGAAGGTCTGAGCGCTGCGCACCCGGCAAATGATCAAAGTGCGCGCCCAACGCTGAACGAGCCGGAGTGAAAGCGCTGAGCGGAAGCGCAATGAAGATCTACCTGATCAATCTCGATCGCCACCCCGAACGCCTCGCGCATATGCGCAAGCAGTTGGATGGCGTCGCTTTCGAGCGCATTTCTGCTGTCGACGGCTCGACGCGCCCCGCGACAATGCAAGGGCTTACCCGGTACGAGCTGGCCTGCCTGGAAAGTCATCGGACCGCCTGGCGCAAATTCCTTGCAAGCGCCGACAGCCTTGCGTGCTTCCTGGAGGACGACCTGCATGTCCAGCCGGGCTTCGCTGCGCTGCTTAGCGGGACGAAATGGCCCCCGAAGGACGCCCATTCGGTGAAGCTGGACACCTATTTTCAGAAGGTCAGGCTCGGCGAGCGGTTGAGCGCGAGCGGCGGCCGCGAAATCGCCAGGCTCTATTCGCGTCACGAAAGCGCGGCGGCCTATATTCTCAGCCGCGACGGCGCCACGCGCTACCTAGAGCTGACTGAGAGCGCAAGCCAGCCCGCCGATTACGCGGTCTTCCCGAACAGTCCGCGGCGCTTGGGTCTCAGCATTTATCAGCTCGTTCCGGCTATCGCCATTCAGGATCATCTTCTCAAGGATGGCAAAAGCTTCGCGACCGCGATGACTAAGACTGACGGCGGAGCCGCAGCGGGCCGTTCATCGCTTGTCGGGAAACTGGGGCGCGAGAGCGCGCGACTCGCGAGCCAATTCTCGAACCTTGGCGAGTGGGCCTATCAGAAGGCGATTTTGCAGGTCGAGACGACGACAGTCGGACTCGAATGAAGCTTGGAGCGTCGACGCCCGTCACCCGCCAATATTGAAGCTGGCCATGGCGGCCATGTTCACAATGTCGGAATCCTTCGCGCCGAGCGAGACGATCTGCACCGGTTTCTCGAGTCCCACGATCAACGGTCCAATGACGGTCGCGCCGCCCAGTTCCTGCAGCATGCGGGTCGAGATGGCGGCGGAGTGGAAGGCCGGCATGATGAGCACGTTCGCGGTGTCTTTCAGACGGCAGAACGGATAGGCGGCCATCAGCTCCTTGTTGAGCGCGACGTCGGCGCCCATTTCGCCGTCGTACTCGAAGTCGACCCGCTTGGCGTCGAGGATCCGCACCGCTTCCTGCACCCGCAGCGCGCGTTCGCCGGGCGGATGGCCGAAATTGGAGAAGGCAAGCATCGCCACGCGCGGCTCGTACCCGAGCCGGCGCGCCACGCCCGCCGCTTCGATCGCAATCTCGGCGAGATCCTGGGCAGTCGGCATCTCGGAGATCGCAGTGTCAGCAACCAAAATCGGCCGCCCTCGCGACAGGATGATTGAGACGCCGACAACCCTGTGGCCCGGCTTGTCGTCGATCACGCGCCGGACTTCCTCCAGCGCGATCGAAAAGTTGCGGGTGACGCCCGTCACGATCGCGTCGGCGTCTCCGCGCGCGACCATGGCCGCAGCGAAGTAATTGCGATCCTGGTTGATCATGCGCTGACAGTCGCGGAACAGATAGCCCTTCCGCTGCAGCCGCTCATAGAGGAATTGGGCGTAGATCGAGTTGCGCTGCGACAGGCGGGCGTTGTGAATCTCGATGCCCTTGTCCGAAAGATCGAGGCCCGTCGCCTTGGCGACGCTGCGCACGCGGTCCTCTCGTCCAACCAGTATCGCCTCGCCAAGACCCTGATTGACGAACGAGTAAGCGGCGCGGATCACCTGCTCTTCTTCGCCCTCTGCAAACACAACGCGTTTGGGCGTGCGGCGGACGCGCTCGATGATGAGCTGCATGGCGCCCGCGATCGGGTCGCGGCGCGCGGACAATTGCGCTTTGTAAGCCTCGAGATCGACGATCGGCCGCCGCGCCACGGCAGACGCCATTGCGGCCTTGGCCACCGCAATCGGCACGACATGAATGAGGCGCGGATCGAACGGAACCGGAATGATGTAGTCGCGCCCGAAGCGAGGCCGTGCCCCGCGATAAGCCGCGGCCACCTCATCGGGAACGTCCTCGCGCGCGAGATCGGCGAGCGCTTGCGCGGCGGCGATCTTCATCTCCATGTTGATCGTCTTGGCCCGCACGTCGAGCGCGCCGCGGAAAATATAAGGAAACCCGAGGACGTTATTGACCTGGTTCGGATAGTCGGAGCGTCCGGTGGCGATGATCACGTCGTCGCGCGCCTTCTTCGCGTCTTCCGGCGTGATCTCCGGATCTGGATTCGCCATGGCGAAGATGATCGGATTGGGCGCCATGCTTTGGACCATCTCCGGCGTCAGCGCGCCCTTGGCCGAAAGACCGAAGAAAATATCCGCGTCTTTGAGCGCGTCTTCGAGCGTCCGCAGCGGCGTTTCGATCGCATGCGCCGATTTCCACTGATTCATGCCTTCTTGACGACCGCGATAGACGACCCCTTTCGTGTCGCACAGAATGACGTTGGCGGGCTCGAAGCCCATCGCCTTGATCAGGTCGAGACAGGCGATGCCGGCGGCGCCGGCGCCGTTGCAGACGAGCCGCGTCGTTTTGATGTCACGCCCGGTCATATGCATGGCGTTGATCATGCCCGCAGCCGCGATGATCGCGGTGCCGTGCTGATCGTCATGGAAGACGGGAATGTCCATCATCTCGCGCAGGCGCTCTTCGATGTAGAAGCACTCCGGCGCCTTGATGTCCTCGAGATTGATTCCGCCGAACGACGGCCCAAGATATCTAACGGCGTTCACGAATTCGTCCGGATCCTCGGTCCCGACTTCCAAGTCGATCGAATTGACGTCGGCAAAGCGCTTGAACAAGACCGCTTTGCCTTCCATCACCGGCTTGGAAGCGAGCGCGCCGAGGTTGCCGAGGCCAAGGATCGCCGTGCCGTTGGAAATGACCGCGACCATGTTGCCGCGCGTCGTGTAGTCGTAGGCGGTTGAGGGATCAGCGGCGATCGCCTTGACCGGAACCGCAACGCCCGGCGAATACGCGAGCGAGAGGTCGCGCTGGGTCGCCATGGGCTTGGTCGGCATGATCTCAAGCTTGCCGGGCCGCCCTCGCGAGTGGAATTGAAGCGCCTCCTGATCCGTGATCGAAAAGCGCGTGTTCGGTCCCTCGACCCTGTCATTCATAACTGAAGCCCTGCCTGGATCTTGAACGGAAGCTCGCATTGCCGGTCGGAGCGCGACTCGGTCGATGATCGCTTACCGGGAAAGACAATGTGCGCCGATTCGATCGGCCTTCCTCCGTAACCCTCTTTCACGCGGGATCAATTGATCGTTTTAACTGGCCGCATACCGAGAGGGCGCCATGCTTTTCGCAGATCGCCGTGCGGCCGCAAAGGCTTTTGCTGGTTGCGCCGCAGCAAAGTCGCTTGCTTTCATATAAAGACATGTTTATATGATTATGTCAGTGTGCAGCGAGTGAGCGGAACGCGGAATGAATTGGTCTCCCACCCCCGCCTTTGACACGGACCCAACGCGCCGCGAGGACGCGCTGACGGCGCTGAAACGCGCCGCCAGCGAGCGCATCCTGCTCATCGACGGCGCGATGGGCACCCAGATCCAGTGCCTGAACCTGGATGAAAAGAACTTCCGCGGCGAACGCTTTCATTCCTGCGACCGCGCCTTGCAGGGCAACAATGATCTTCTGACGCTGACCCAACCGCAGGCGATCGAAGACATTCATCTGGCTTACGCGCTTGCCGGCGCGGACATTCTCGAGACCAACACCTTCTCTTCGACCTCGATCGCGCAAGCCGACTATGGGATGGAGGATCAGGTCTACGAGCTCAATCGCGACGGGGCGCGCTTGGCGCTGCGCGCGGCGATCAAGGCGGAGAAGGCGGACGGACGGCGCCGTTTCGTCGCCGGCGCTCTGGGGCCGACGAACCGCACCGCGTCGCTTTCGCCGGACGTCAACAATCCGGGCTTCCGCGCGGTCAGCTTCGATGAGCTCCGCATCGCCTATGGCGAACAGATCCGAGGTCTCATCGACGGCGGAGCGGACATGCTCCTCATCGAAACCATCTTCGACACGCTGAACGCCAAGGCTGCGATCTTCGCCTGTTTCGAGGCCTTCACCGAGCGCGGCTTTCAGATGCCGCTCATGATCTCGGGCACCATCACCGACCGCTCGGGACGCACGCTTTCCGGTCAGACGCCGACCGCGTTCTGGCATTCGGTCCGCCACGCGCGGCCCTTTTCGATCGGCCTCAATTGCGCGCTTGGCGCCAGCGCAATGCGCGAGCATCTGGCGGAGATCTCGGCCGTCGCCGACACCCTCGTCTGCGCCTACCCGAACGCTGGCCTGCCCAACGCCTTCGGCCAATATGACGAAAGCCCGGAGGCGATGGCCGCGCAGATCGGCGAATTCGCGGCGGAGGGCATCGTCAACATTGTCGGTGGATGCTGCGGCTCGACCCCTGACCACATACGCGCCATCGCCGAAACCGTTCGCGCTCATAAGCCGCGGACCGCGCCGACTGTCGCGCCGCTGATGCGCCTTTCGGGCCTGGAGCCGTTCACCCTCACTTCCGACATTCCGTTCGTCAACATCGGCGAGCGCACCAACGTCACCGGCTCGGCCAAGTTCCGCAAACTCATCACCGCGGGCGACTATGCCGGCGCGCTCGTCGTCGCGCGCGACCAGGTGGCGAACGGGGCGCAGGTCATCGACATCAATATGGACGAGGGCCTTATCGACTCGAAAGCGGTGATGGTCGAGTTCCTCAACCTCGTCGCCTCCGAGCCCGATATCGCGCGCGTGCCGGTGATGGTCGATTCGTCGAAGTTCTCGGTGATCGAAGCCGGGCTCAAGTGCGTCCAGGGCAAGCCGATCGTCAACTCGATCTCGATGAAGGAAGGCGAGGAAGAATTCCTGCGCCAGGCCCGGCTCGTGCGCGCTATGGCGCGGCCGTCGTCGTGATGGCGTTCGACGAACAGGGCCAGGCCGACACGCTCGAGCGCAAGGTCTCGATCTGCACGCGCGCCTACAAGCTTCTGACCGAAAAGGCCGACTTTCCGCCCGAGGACATCGTCTTCGATCCGAACATCTTCGCCGTCGCGACCGGCATCGAGGAGCACAATGGCTATGGCGTCGCCTTCATCGAGGCGACGCGGCAGATCCGCCAGACCCTGCCCCACGCGCACATTTCCGGCGGCGTCTCCAACCTCTCGTTCTCGTTCCGCGGCAACGAGCCGGTGCGCGAGGCCATGCACGCAGTGTTCCTCTACCACGCCATCCAGGCCGGCATGGACATGGGCATCGTCAACGCGGGCCAGCTCGCGGTCTACGAGACGATCGAACCGGAGCTGCGCGAAGCCTGCGAGGATGTCGTCCTCAACCGTCGCCCGGACGCGACCGAGCGCCTGCTTGGCCTTGCCGAGCGCTTCCGCGGCAAGGGCGGGATGGAGGCGAAGCCGCAGGATCTCGAATGGCGTCACGTGGCCGGTCGAGAAGCGCATCTCACATGCGCTCGTCAACGGAATAACCGAGTTCATCGAAGCCGACACCGAGGAGGCGCGGCTTGAGGCCAAGCGCCCGCTCGATGTCATCGAAGGCCCGTTGATGGCGGGCATGAACGTCGTCGGCGACCTGTTCGGCGCGGGCAAAATGTTCCTGCCGCAGGTCGTGAAGTCCGCGCGCGTGATGAAGCAGGCGGTGGCGATTCTGCTGCCCTATATGGAAGCGGAAAAGGCGGCCGGCGGCGACGAGCGCCAGACCGCCGGCACGATCGTGCTCGCGACCGTCAAGGGCGACGTGCACGACATCGGCAAGAACATCGTCGGCGTCGTGCTGGCCTGCAACAATTACGAGATCATCGATCTCGGCGTGATGACGCCGGCGTCCAAGATCCTCGCTGTCGCGCGCGAAAAGAAGGCCCATGCGATCGGCCTTTCCGGCCTCATCACCCCGTCGCTCGACGAGATGGTTCACGTCGCCTCCGAGATGGAGCGCGAGGGCTTCGACATTCCCCTCCTCATCGGCGGCGCGACGACCAGCCGCGTGCACACCGCGGTCAAGATTCATCCCCGCTATTCCCGCTGTCAGACGGTGCATGTCAACGACGCGAGCCGCGCGGTCGGCGTCGTCTCGTCGCTGCTCTCGCCGGAGACCCGCGCCGCGACGATCCAGTCGGTGCGCGCCGAGTACCGCAAGGTGGCGGAGGCGCACGAGCGCAGCGAAGCCGACAAGATCCGCGTTCCGCTCGCGAAAGCGCGCGCCAATGCGCTCAAAGCCGACTGGAGCGGCTATCGCCCAACGACGCCGACCTACTTTGGACCGCGCGCGTATGAGTGGAACGATCTTGCCGACCTCGCGCGCTACATCGACTGGACGCCGTTCTTCCAGACCTGGGAGCTCAAGGGCCGCTATCCCGCCATCCTCGACGACCCGGATCAGGGAGCGGCCGCGCGCGCTTTGTTCGACGATGCGCAAGCGATGCTCAAGCGCATCATCGACGAGCAATGGTTCACGCCGAAAGCAGTGGTCGGCTTCTGGCCGGCGGCGCAGGTGGGCGACGACATCCGTCTGTTCGCTGACGATTCGCGCGCGACGCCAATCGCGACTCTGTTCACGCTTCGCCAGCAGCTCGCCCGCCGCGATGGGCGGCCCAATGTCGCGCTCGCCGATTTCGTCGCGCCGGCTTCAAGCGGCGCCCACGATTATGTCGGCGCCTTCGTCGTCACCGCCGGCATGGCCGATGACGCCATCGCCAAGCGCTTCGAGCACGCCAACGACGATTATTCGTCGATCATGGTCAAGGCGCTGGCCGACCGCTTCGCCGAAGCCTTCGCCGAAGCGATGCACGCCCGCGTGCGCCGTGAGCTCTGGGGTTACGCCCCTGATGAAGCGTTCACGCCCGAGGAACTGATCGCCGAACCTTACAAGGGCATTCGCCCGGCGCCTGGTTATCCCGCGCAGCCCGATCACACCGAAAAAGCGACCCTGTTCCGCCTGCTCGACGCCGAGCGCGCGACCGGCGTCCAGCTCACCGAGAGCTACGCCATGTGGCCGGCCTCGTCGGTCTCCGGCGTCTATATCGCTCAACCCGAGTCGCATTATTTCGGCGTCGCCAAGGTCGAGCGCGACCAGGTCGAAGATTATGCGGCGCGCAAGGGCATGGACGTCGGTGAGGTGGAGCGCTGGCTCGGGCCGGTCTTGAACTACGTGCCGGTGACCGCCGTCGCGGCGGAGTAGGCGCTCAGCGCGCGGCGCCGCGTCCGGACGATCGAACGCCGCCAGGACGGCGAGGATCAGGGCCGGAGCCGATAGAACCAGCGCGCCGTAGCGCGGCGTAGCCGCTCCCGACAGGAACGCGCCGACCAGGAAGCCGAGCCAGAGTCGAGCCAGGAGCAGCGCGCGGCGCAGATGGGTGTCCCACGGGCCCTGCGCGTCTCGAAGGGGCGCGCGCCTCAGGGCAAGCGCGAGACTCGATCCGACGCGGCTCAGGCTCCCAGTAACGAAGGTCAGGCTTACCGCTTGTGCGCCGACGCGGGAGAGCGCGTTGTTCATCATCCCCATCGCGACGCTTATAGCCGCGATTGCAAAAGCGCCGGATAGCATGCCGAACTGGGTCAGGCCGGTGATCGCCGCGAGCGCGGCTGCGACCACGCAATACAAGACCCGCCGCGCATAGCGGCCGGCGAACTCGACTAGCAGGGTCCCGGCGAACGATCCGACGACGAAGAACAGAATCGCCAGCGCCGAGAGCGAAGCGGGGCCAAACGCGCCCTCCGCCGTCTGATAGCCGGTTTGGGTGGTGTTGCCGCTCATGAAGGACACGTAGACGCCAAAGGTGATCATGCCGTAGGCGTCGATGAAACCCGCGATCAAGGCGAGAGCAGCGGCCAGAAGCTCTGCGTTTCGAACCCGGGCGCGCTTCGCACGCCCTGTGCGATCGACTGGCTCTTCCAGGGCGGAGCGATCGGTCGCCAAGGTCGCATTCCTGAGTTCATCAGCCATGATCGCACTTCAAGTGGTTCGCGAGATCCCAATAAGCGGAACAATAGCCGATGCGGCCATTCAAAGTGCTGCGTCATGGCCGGGCTTGACCTGTCTTGACCCGGCCATCCACGAGGATGTGCGCCATAAGCGCGCTTGGCGGACGAGAAGTTCCGTCAACCTCAGTCCGAAACTACGGGCACATTAACCTGTCATGCCCGCGAAAGCGGGTATCCAGCGAGCGACGGGGCCTGGATTCCCGCTTGCGCGGGAATGACACGCTGATTGGATTCGAAGCGTTTGAAGACTCCTATCTAATCGTCGATTAGATTTTGCCTTGACTAGGGCGCACATCTGATCTAATCATTGCTTAGATCAAGCCTCGATCCAGGACAAGCGTCATGGCGGCGATTGCAACGGAGACGGCGCGACGCGCGCGTGCATCGGGCGATGTCGTCTCCGGTGCGCTCTTGGCTTTCGGCGCGGCGGCGCTGTTCGTCGGCACCCTCTTCTACGCCCGTTTGACGCCAGAGCTGGGGCTGCCGGCGCTGCCGGCCGAGCGTGCGCAAGCTTTGGCCGATGCGCTCAAGCTCGGACCGCAGGCGTTGGCCCTCGCCGGGGGCTTCGCCTTCCTCGGCGATTGCCTGTTGCTCGCGGCGTCCATCGTTTTGGCTTCGAGGACCGGCCGCCTGAGCGATCTTGCGCCTGCCGGCTGGGCGCTGATGGGGGTCAGCGTCGCGCTCGCCATCGTGTTCGATTCGATGACCGCGGCGCTGTTCTTTCCCTTGGCGCAGAGCGCCAACTCTGCGCCGTTCGTGGCGATCAAGTCGTGGTTCGACTTTCTGTTCGCCGCCGCCGGCGTCCCCTATGGCTTGGGCTTCATCGCGGTTCTATGGGCGGACCTCGGCCGGAGCGAGCCGCTGCTGCCGCGGGCGGTGTCGTATGTGGGGATCGCCATCGGAGCCGCGGCGGCGATCAGCGGGCTCGGATATGTGCTCGGCGTCCTGCATCTGCCGCTGGTCATCGGCCTCACCGTGACCTTCGGCTGTGTTATTCTCGCTGCGCTGGGTGTCCAGATCATGCGGCGCGAGCCGGTCGCGCCCTGAAGAGCGCAAGCCTGATCTTGATCGCACGTCCCGAGCCGTCGAAGCTCGCCAGAGTGGCGACGTTGCGATCGGAATATGCGTCTTGATCAAGGTCCATCATCTGAACAATTCGCGCTCGCAGCGCGTCTTGTGGCTCCTCGAAGAGATCGGGCTCGACTACGAAGTCATTCGTTACCAGCGGGACGCGAAGACGATGCTCGCGCCGGCGAGCCTGCGGCGCATCCACCCCTTGGGAAAGTCGCCGATCATCGAGGATGGTTCGCTGCGCCTCGCCGAAACCGGGGCGATCGTCGACTACCTTGTCGCTCGATATGGCAAGGGATTGGCGCCGGCGCAGGGCGATGAATCCTATTGGCGCTATCGCTATTGGCTGCATTACGCTGAAGGCTCCCTGATGCCTCCCCTGCTGTTGAAGCTCGTCGTCAACAGGCTTGGCCTGTTCGGCTGGGCGGCGCGACGATACGTCGACGGCCAGATAAAACTTCATCTCGATTATCTGGAGAAGGAGCTCGACCAGCGAGCCATGGTTCGCCGGAGACGCGTTCTCCGCCGCGGACATCATGATGAGCTTCCCGCTCGAAGCCGCGAGCTCCCGGGGCGGATTAAATGCGTCGCGACCAAACCTCTGGAGCTTTCTTGCCCGCATTCATTTGCGGCCTGCGTATCAAAGGGCGCTGAGCCGGGGCGGCCCGTACGCGTACGCTCGCTGAGTCTGGGCCCCATGCGAGCGAAACGGAAGGCTGACTACCATCACGGACGCCTGCGTCAGACGCTGATCGAGACGGCCGTCAAAGCGATCGCCCAACGCGGGGTCGATGCGTTGAGCCTGCGCGAGCTGGCTGCGCGAGCGGGCGTCAGTCCAGGCGCTCCCTATCATCACTTCCCCAACCGCAGCGACTTGCTGGCGTCGATCGCGGAGGAAGGGTTTACTCGGCTCGAGGCGCAGTTGACCGCGGCGCGCGACGCGGCGCCCGACAACGCCAGCGCTCGTCTCGAGGCGCTCGGGCTCGCCTATGTGGCGTTCGCGCTCTCGTCGCTCGGGTATTTCCGCGTGATGTTTCACGGCGGCTCGACATCCATTGGCCCGACCGAGGCGGGATTGCGCACTTTCAACATCCTGCGCGACGCGGTCGTCGCCTGCCAACAAGCCGGCGAAGCGCCGAGGGGCGACCCCGCTGGCCTCGTGCTCGTCGCCTGGTCGGCCGTCCACGGCTTCGCGACGCTGTGGGTCGACCGCGCTTTGCCCTTTGAGGGACTCGAGCCCGAGCGCCTGGCGCCCGAAATCGGGCGTCTCATCACGCGGATGTTTTCGGCGCTGGCGGCCTGCCCTGCTTGACCCCGCGGGCGTTCGCGCCGCAAGCTGGCCGCGCGCCCAAAATGTGCGCGCAATCAAAGCGGTCTCGCCCGTCGGGCCGCGATCGCAACACGGGCGGCGAGGGAGGATCCGATGGCCGAGAGCGTTTACAAAGTGGTCGAACTGGTCGGCACAAGCACGGAATCCTGGGAGAAGGCCGCCGCGGCCGCCGTCGAACGCGCATCGAAGAGCCTGAGGGACCTGCGCGTGGCCGAGGTCGTCGAGCAGGATCTGGTGATCGAAAAGGGCAAGGTCGAAGCCTATCGCACCAAGCTCAAAGTGTCCTTCAAGTACGAAGGCAAAGACTGACGGCTGGGCCCGCCGTTTGTCGCGGGTTCGCTTGTCCTTGAGGCCTGCGCCCGGATCTTGTCAGGCTTGCTGTCCAGCGGCTTCGAGGATCAGCCGCGTGATTTCGTCGGGATGGGAGATCAGCGAGAGATGGCTGGCCTTCACCTCGATGGTCTTGGCGCCCATGCGCTTGGCCATGAAGCGTTCGAGATCGGGATTGATCGTTCGGTCTTCCGTGGAAACGGCATAGAAACTTGGCTTCGACCGCCAGGCCGCTTGCGTGGTCTTGCCCGCGAGCAGAGCCTTTTGGAACGGCTCCTGGACCGCATAGAGGACCTTCGCCTTCGCTTCCGGCAGGTCGCCCGCGAAATCGCGCAAGAACGCGGCTTCGGTGAGACGCCCTTCATCGCCGTCGAAGACGACCCCGGCGGAGGCGGGTGGCGTCGGAAATGTCTTGGCCAAGGCCGCGTAATCCTCGCCCGCATCCGGCGCCCGCGCCGCCACATAGACAAGGGCCGACACGTTCGGATGTATACCGGCCTCTGTTACGATCATGCCGGAAAAGGAATGTCCGACCAGAACCGTCGGACCATCCTGGCGCGCCAGCACGCGCTGGGCCGAAGCTACCGCTTCCGGCAGCGTCGTCAGGGGGTTTTGCACCGCCGTGGCGTTGAGCCCCGCTGCCTGCAGTCGTGCAATCACCTCGGACCAGGATGAGCCGTCCGCGAACAGCCCGTGCACGAGGACGACGTTGCGCGCCTTAGGCGCGGGCTGCGCAGCGGCGGCAGCGCCCTGGAAAACAGTGCTTGCCGCGCCCGCAGCGACCATGCCCACGAAGGTGCGTCGATTCATCGGATACCTCGGCTGAAGATCGTCTTGGGTATTCATGGAAGTTCTCCTTTGAGCGTAGTCGTCAGCTCGTCCACTGCCAATCTGCCGGCAGCCAGCGGTAGCCGCTCCCCTCGCGCACCACGTGCCCGAAGCCAGGAAAGGGCAGATGGTAGCTACCGACTAACGTCTTGTCGGCCGCGGCGCGGTCGAGGAAGGCCATGCGCGCCTTAGTTGCCAGTGGCACGTCCAGGTCGAACCCGAACGCCCATTCCGGATGCAGGAAGCCGATCTCCGGGTCGGCGACGACGTCGCCGGTGAGGAGCATTTCTTCCCTGCCGGAACTGATATGCACCGACATGTGGCCTGGCGTGTGACCGGCGGTGTCGAAGGTGGTCACGCCCGGCGCTGCCTCCGCACCGGCCTTGATTTGGCGCAGGCGGGGGCTGGCCAATTTCAGATTCGTCTGGGTAACCAGCGGCTGCTGCTTGGCGGACACTTTGCCGGGTAGTCCGGGGTCGCTCCAGAAGGCGACCTCAGCCTCGCTAGCGACGAATTCGGCCGATGGGAACAGCAGCGACGCGTTCTTGCTGTCACTGATGCCCCACAGGTGGTCGAAATGGAAGTGAGTGAACAGGATCATGTCGATATCGCCCGGCGCGTAGCCCGCGCTGGCGAGGTGGCCAAGCAACCTGCCGTTCGTGTTCTGGAACTTGTCGACGCCGCAGCCCGCGTCGATCAACACCAGCTTGTCGCCCGTGTTGACAAGGATAGTGTTGATTTGCAGTCCCACCGGGCTAGACGGCTGGAACGTGGATGTGAGTAGGCTTCTTGCGTCCTCGGCCCGATCGCCCCACAGCGTTTCGGCTCGGGAACGCGAGCGTGCCGTCGCTGACGACGGTGATCTCGATGGCGCCGAGCTTGAAGCGGTAGAAGCCAGGCTGCGCCTTGCCTAGTTGGGGCGCACGGGCGAGGGCGGCGGGCGGCGAGCGCAGTGGCCCCGACAGCGGCAGAGCCGCTACGCAGGAGCGTCCGACGGTCGAGCATGAGCATGTCCGTTCTCCTTTGTTTGACACGCTTGTTCACTCAAAAAATAAGCCGCCGACATTGATCACAGAAGCGATATTTTGTGATATGATTGATCGCATAATCGGATCAATTGCCCATGATGGAATTCGAGCTGTTGCGTTCGTTTGTCGCCGTGGCTGAATGCGGGGGCTTCCGCCGCGCGGCCGAACTGCTGAACCTCACACAGTCAACCGTGAGCCAGCAGATCAAACGTCTTGAGCTCGAGACAAAGAGGCCTCTTTTTCGTCGCACGACCCGAACGGTGGCCCTGACCGACGACGGCGAGATGCTCCTTGGCGACGCGCGCCGCCTGTTGCAATTTGAGGAAGCGGCCCGTCATCGCCTGGCGGCGCCGCGGCTGTCAGGCACGGTGCGTCTCGGCGTGGTCGAGGAGATCGCCGGCGGCTCGCTGCCTTCGGCGCTCGGCCGCTTCGCCAAGCTCCATCCGGGCGTGAAGCTCGAGGTGCAGACCGGCGTCAGCGCGGAATTGATCGAGCAACTCAACGCGGGGCGGCTTGACACCGTGTTCGCAAAGCGCCCGCTCGGAACCTCGAAAGGGCGTCTGGTGTGGCGCGAGCCGCTGGTCTGGGTCGCGGCCGACACGTTCGATCTTGTTCCGGGTGCGGCGCTGCCGCTGGCCCTCTATCGCGAGCGATCCGTTTCTCGCGAAGCTGCGCTGGCCGCGCTCAACGACAGCGAACTGACCTGGGAGATCATCTATACCAGCCCCAGTCTGACAGGCGTCCGCGCGGCGGCGCTCGCGGGCCTCGCCGTCACCCCGCTTCCTGCCAGCGCCCTGATCGCGGGCTTGCGCATCCTCGGAATTGAAGAGGGGCTGCCGCCTCTACCCGACCTCGAGTTCGCGGTCTACGAGAAGGCGCGGCCCGACAAGGCCGCTGCCGCGCTGGCTGCGGTTCTGTTGACGCTTGCACCGGGACTATCACGCCCGGCGGTCTAAAACGTCTTCTGGCCTCCTAAAACTCCGCCTCGAGTTCCTCGATCTCCTCGTGCTCGGCCATCGCGGCACCGCGCCACTCCTGCATCGCAGGCAGATCCCAGATGCGCTCGGCGTAGCTTTTCAATTCCCCGTCGAGCTTGATCCCATAGGTGCGAAACCGGCTCACCACCGGCGCGTACATCGCGTCGGCCATCGTGATCTTGCCGAACAGGAACGGGCCGCCATAGGCCTGCAGGCATTCGCTCCAGATGATGACGATGCGATCGATGTCGGCGCGCGCCTTCGACCAGATCTTGAAGCTGGGAAATTGCGCCTTGATGTTCATCGGCAGCGCTTGCCTGAGCGCAACGAAGCCGGAATGCATCTCGCCGCAAACGGAGCGGCAATGGGCGCGGACTGCCTGATCTTTAGGCAGAAGTCCGCTTTTGGCGCAATTTCATTCAGGAATTCGCCGATCGCGAGCGTGTCCCAAACCCGAATTCCATTATACGTGAGGCAAGGAACCAGGATCGACGGCGACAGCAGCAGGATCTCGGCGCGGGCGTCGGCGTCGTCGGGAGCGATGACGATTTCCTCGAAATCAATCCGGGCGAGCTTGGCCATCAACCAGCCTCGGAGCGACCAGGACGAATAGTTCCTGCTGCTGATGGTCAGGGTTGTTTGCGACATTGAGTTGGCCCGCATCCTTCGCTGGCGGATGAGCAAAGGGCGTGCCAGTCACCATGGCATGCGGTTTGCTACCTTCAACAACAGAGTTCGGGCGCCCTCATGATGTACGACGCATACCAAGGGATGGCCGATATCGGCGATCGCGTGCGTCTGCTGGCGCAAAACGCCGGTGCGATTTTGGCCGCCTGGTCGTCGCATCCGACGGCTTCGCCATGGGCGCGGATGAGCGCTTATTACGAACTGGTCGCGCTCGCCGGCTTCACTCATGCGCGTCCCGACTATGCGCTCGACAGCATCGAAATCGATGGCGCGCCCGTTCCGGTCGAAGAGCGCGGGGTCCTATGGACGCCGTTCTGCCAGTTGCTTCGCTTCCGGAAAGCAGGCGGCGAGGACGATCCCAAGATCCTTCTGATCGCCCCCATGTCGGGGCATTTCGCCACGCTTTTGCGCGGCACGATCCGCACGCTCTTACGCGACCATCAGGTGTTCATCACCGACTGGATCAATCCGCGCAACGTCAAGCTTGAGGACGGTCGCTTCTCGCTCGAGGACTATACCCAGCATCTCATCGATTTCGTGCGCTTCATCGGCGAGGACTGCCATATCGTTGCGGTCTGCCAGCCGACCGTCTCGGCGCTCGCGGCGACCGCGGTCATGGCGCGCGAGCGCAACGGAATCCAGCCCGCGAGCCTCACCCTGATGGCGGGCCCCATCGACGCGCGCGTGTCGCCGACCAAAGTCAACGAGCTTGCCCAGGAAAAGCCGATCGAATGGTTCCGCTCCAACATGATCGGAACCGTGCCGGCCAAGTTCGAGGGGCGTGGCCGGCGCGTCTATCCGGGATTTCTTCAGCTCTGCGCTTTCATGAGCATGAACGCCGAGCGGCACTCGAAGTCCTTCATCGACCTCTTCCACCATCGCGTCGCCGGCGACATCGAGAAGGCGGACGCGATCCGC
>CAVPEE010000004.1:0-40566 GCA_963702825.1 uncultured Alphaproteobacteria bacterium | reverse complement strand
ACAGCAGCAGGATCTCGGCGCGGGCGTCGGCGTCATCGGGAGCAATGACGACTTCCTCGAAATCAATCCGGGCGAGCTTGGCCATCAACCAGCCTCGGAGCGACCAGGACGAATAGTTCCGGCTGCTGATGGTCAGGGTTGTTTGCGACATTGAGTTGGCCCGCATCCTTCGCTGGCGGATGAGCAAAGGGCGTGCCAGTCACCATGGCATGCGGTTTGCTACCTTCAACAACAGAGTTCGGGCGCCCTCATGATGTACGACGCATACCAAGGGATGGCCGATGTCGGCGATCGCGTGCGTCTGCTGGCGCAAAACGCCGGTGCGATTTTGGCCGCCTGGTCGTCGCATCCGACGGCTTCGCCATGGGCGCGGATGAGCGCTTATTACGAACTGGTCGCGCTCGCCGGCTTCACTCATGCGCGTCCCGACTATGCGCTCGACAGCATCGAAATCGATGGCGCGCCCGTTCCGGTCGAAGAGCGCGGGGTCATGTGGACGCCGTTCTGCCAGTTGCTTCGCTTCCGGAAAGCAGGCGGCGAGGACGATCCCAAGATCCTTCTGATCGCGCCCATGTCGGGGCATTTCGCCACGCTTTTGCGCGGCACGATCCGCACGCTCTTGCGCGACCATCAGGTGTTCATCACCGACTGGATCAATCCGCGCAACGTCAAGCTTGAGGACGGCCGCTTCTCGCTCGAGGACTATACCCAGCATCTCATCGATTTCGTGCGCTTCATCGGCGAGGACTGCCATATCGTTGCGGTCTGCCAGCCGACCGTCTCGGCGCTCGCGGCGACCGCGGTCATGGCGCGCGAGCGCAACGGGATCCAGCCCGCGAGCCTCACCCTGATGGCGGGCCCCATCGACGCGCGCGTGTCGCCGACCAAAGTCAACGAGCTTGCCCAGGAAAAGCCGATCGAATGGTTCCGCTCCAACATGATCGGAACCGTGCCGGCCAAGTTCGAGGGGCGTGGCCGGCGCGTCTATCCGGGATTTCTTCAGCTCTGCGCTTTCATGAGCATGAACGCCGAGCGGCACTCGAAGTCCTTCATCGACCTCTTCCACCATCGCGTCGCCGGCGACATCGAGAAGGCGGACGCGATCCGCGATTTCTACAGAGAATATTTCGCGATCATGGACATGAGCGCGGATTTCTATCTCGAGACCGTCGATCAGGTTTTCCAGCGCTATCTGCTTCCGCTCGGGACAATGCAGCATAAGGACGAGCCGATCGACCTGCGTGCGATCAAGAAGACATTTCTTCTGACGATTGAGGGCGAGAAGGACGACATCTGCGCGGTCGGCCAGACGCTCGCCGCGCAAGATCTGTGTTCGGGCTTAAAGCCCTATATGAAGACCCATCACTTGCAGGCGGGCGTCGGCCATTACGGCGTCTTCAACGGCAGACGCTGGGAGGCGCAGGTCTATCCGGTGCTGCGCAACCACATCCAGTCGAGCCGATAGAGCTCAGCTACTTTTTACCCAACTGGCTGTCCAGGCCTCCAGCAAGCATCTCGATCGGCGGGCGCTCCTTCGTGTCGGCAAGGTAGAAGCAGACGATCTCCGCAGGCTCGCTCGCCGACGCGTTGTCGAACTTGAGAATTGTGTGCCCGGCCGGCTCGAAGAAACTGTCGCCGGTTTTGAGCAGCTGAACCGGCTTCCCTTCCAGCTGAAGATTAAAGCTTCCGGCCGTCACCACGCCCACGGTCGAGATCGGATGACGATGCAATCCCGTCGGCTGCCCCGGTGCGAATTTGATCCGTGCGCCTTTGATCAGGCGCACGGTCGGATTCGCCGCGGGCAGTTCTTCCTCCAGCAAAGGCTCGCGCTTCAGAGGCGGGAAGGGCGTATCGGCCATGGCGATCCATCTCCGCGATTGAGCGCTTGCTCCCGTGTCACTTCATGAACGGCGCGTGCAGCGCGAGATCGGCGTGTCCAAGGCGGTCCTTCGCCGTCCAGGACTGATGCCAGTAGGGGTAGATGAGCGGCGGCTGGCTTGCCTTGTCGAGGCGTGCGCGCTCATCGTCCGTGAGCTTCACGTTGACAGAGGCCAGATTGTCACGGAACTGCGCCTCGGTCCGCCCGCCGATGATCAGCGACGTCACTCCAGGCCGGCCGAGCAGCCAGGCTAGCGCGATCTGCGCCCCAGAGACGCGGTGCGTTTCGCCGATCGCAACCAGTTCATCGACAATGCCCCACAGCGCGTTCTCGTCGCGGATCGGCGGCTCGCCCCAGCCCGCCAGGACACGCGAGCCCTCCACCGTCTTGTCGCGGCGATGCTTGCCGGACAAAAGGCCGCCGGCGATCGGGCTCCACACCAGGACAGCGAGCTTCTGATCGAGGGCGATGGGAATGAGTTCGTATTCGGCTTCGCGCGCCTGGAGCGTGTAGTGAATCTGTTCCGACACGAAGGGGATGCGGCCATCGCGGCGCGCGACCTCCATCGCCTTCATCATGTGCCAGCCGGACCAGTTCGAACAGCCGACGTAGCGCACCTTGCCCGAGCGCACGAGACTGTCGAGCGCCTCCATCGTCTCCTCGAGCGGCGTCAACCCGTCCCACTGATGCACCTGATAGAGGTCGATGACATCGGTGCGCAGCCGCTTGAGGCTCGCCTCGCATTCGCGGATGAGATGCCAGCGTGAGAGGCCGCGATCGTTCGGCCCCTCCCCCATCGGAAAGCGCGCCTTGGTGGCGATCAGCATGCCGGGCTTGCGCTTCGAGCCCATCGCCTCGCCGATCAAGTCTTCTGAGCCGCCGCCGGAATAGACGTTGGCGGTGTCGATCAGATTGACGCCGGCGTCGGCGACGATGTCGATCAGCTTGCGCACCTCGTCGAGCTGCAGGTTGCCGACCTTGGCGAAGTTTCCCTTGCCGCCGAAGGTCATCGTGCCCATCGTCAGCACCGAGACTTTCAGGCCCGAATTGCCAAGCTGCCGGTATTCCATCGCGCCCTCGTCGTTCGATCGTCGAAATTTTCGCGCGACGGCCTAACATGCGAGGCGGCGTGGGCCAAGGTTGCCGGCCGAGCCGATAACGCGCTTGTGAGCGAGCAGCGCTTAGGCCCGCAAAGTTTGCCTGAGGCGTCGTAGAGCGCGGACTTGCCGCGTGGAAGCCTTTGTGCGCATTTGTCCGCCGTTGCGAACCGCCCTCACTCAGGAGCTTGATTTGGCCCTCGCCTCGCTTCGCCGGCTTGCCTTCGTCGCTGTGCTTTCCGCCGCCGCCCTCGCCGCGCATGGCGCTCTCGCCGCCGGCGCGGCGCCCGAGCCCGATCGAACGGTGGACATGGCGACCGTCCTCAAGCCTGGTACGCTGCCCGAACTGACGGTGGGCGACCCGTCGGGCGTGCCCGTCGTCGAATATGGCTCGCTGACCTGCCCCCATTGCGCCACCTTCAGCCGCGAGATCTTTCCCGAACTGAAGAAGGACTACATCGACACCGGCAAGGTCCGATTCATCTTCCGCGAATTTTCGCGCAACTCGCTCGACGTTGCGGCTTTCCTGCTCGCGCGCTGCGTCGGCGACGACAAGGCGTTCGCCGCCGTCGAGCTTCTGTTCAGTCAGCAGGACAAGTGGGCGTTCGTCGACAAGCCGCTCGAGCCGCTGATCGCCGCCATGCGCCCGGCCGGCCTCACCCACGATCAGGCGATGGCGTGCCTCAAGGATCAATCGAAGGCCGACGCCATGGTGGCCGTCGGCAAGCGGGCGACCGACGAGATCAAGATGACCGGCACGCCAACCTTCGTCATCGACGGCAAGGTCTATGGCGGAGAGCTCAGCATCGACCAGCTGAAAGCGATCCTCGACCCGATCATCAAGAAGTAGCGTTCGGCGGCCCGTCACCAGGCGAGAAAGCGCCGGCCGGCCAGCGCGCCGACGCCATGCAGATGAGGGTCGCGAGCGGATACCAGGTCGCCACGAACAGCGGCGAGTTGCCAGGGCAGGACGACGCATAGACCAAGGCTCCGACACCCGCCGCGGCTGCCCCGGCCATGGCGCCGGTCAGGCCTGGATAGAGCGGCGCGCCGGGGCGCAACGCGACGATGAGCGCCGCGAGGATAGGAGCCGCCAGCATCGGAATCGTGATCGTGCAGTGCATCGCGGTGGCGCCCATGAGCCGGGACATCCACTCGCTTTGCGGCACGACCAACAATTCCGCGACCACTCCCGCGGCGAGCAAAATGAACGGCGCAAGGAGCCAGAGCGCAAGCGCCCTCGGCTTGGCGTCGGGCCGTGCGAGCCGCAGCGTCAACAGAAGCGTCGGCAGGCGAAGGCGAACGAATCCACGAACTTCAGCCAAAAGCGCATCGTGTCGGCGGCGGCGGCGACGTCGGGCCTCGGGCCTAGCAACAACCAATAGAGCGCGACGCTGGCGGCAAGGCCGGCCACAAGCGCGAGCGCGACCCGCCGCCCGAGCCGGATCGGCTCCGGAACGGGATCGGCGGCCAGCGCGGCGATGAGTTCGGAGGTTTTCACTCGATCGACCTCCGCCAGGCCGCGCCCAGCTTCACCAGGCTAGAAAGCGCCGGCCGGCCAGCGCGCCGACGCCCATGCAGATGAGCGTGGCGAGCGGATACCACGTCGCCACGAACAGCGGCGAATCGTCGGGGCAGTGCGAGGAGTAGAGGAGGGCCGCGATCCCCGCTGAGGCAGCGCCGGCGAGCGCACCCGTAAGGCCTGGGTGAAGCGGGGCGCCGGCGCGAAGGGCGACGATCAGCGCTGCGAGCATGGGAGCGGCCAGCAGCGGAATCATCCGCATGCAGAACATCGAGTTGTGGCCGATGAGCCGGGTGAGCCATTCGCCTTGCGGCACGACCAACAATTCCGCGACCACTCCGGCGGCGAGCAAAACGAACGGCGCGATCAGCCAGAGCGCGAGCGCCCTCGGCTTGGCGTCTGGGCGCGCCAACCGCAGCGTCAGCAGAAGCGACGGCAAGGCGAACGCGAACGAGTCGACGAACTTCAGCCAAAAGCGCATCGTCATGCAGGCTGCGGCGATGTCTGGCCTTGGGCCCATCAACAACCCGTAAATCGCCAGGCTGCCGAGAAAGCCGATGGCGAGCGCGCGCCACGACCCGCCGGCCGAGCCGGATCGGCTCCGGAACGGGATCGGCGGCCAGCGCGGCGATGAGTTCGGAGGTTTTCACTCGATCGACCTCCGCCAGGCCGCGCCAAGCGACTTGAGCGCGCGATGGAGCGCCACCCTGACCGCGACCTCGGACATCGACAGGCGCTTCGCCGTCGCAGTGATCGACTGGCCGTCGAGGGAGATCGAGGTCACGATGTCGCGCTGACGCGGCGCGAGCGTCTCCAGGAGCTTCCGCGCATCGCTCAGCGCATGGGGATCCTCGGCCTCCGGCGCGGCCAGGAACTCCTCGAAATTCTCGAGCGGTTCGACCTTCCGCCGGCCGCGACGGCGCAGCGCGTCGACGACCTTGTGGCGCGCGATCGCGTACACCCATGGCGCGAGCGGCTGCTCGGGGTCCCAGGTGTGGCGCTTGAGGTGGATCGCCAACAGGGTCTCTTGCACTGCATCCTCAACGTCCGCGTCCCCGACCCCGGCGCGCGCAAAAGCGCCCCGCGCCATCGCCCGCACCGACCGACCGATGTCCTCAAGGAGGCGCCGGTATGCGCCCTCGTCGCCCGCGATCGCGGCGGTCATCATCCGGGACCAAGGATCGTCCAACGGACCCTTGATGGGCTGGGGGCTCATACGGGCTTCGTTTCGTTTCGTCTGCCGTTACAGATCCGGGGAAATATTTTGCTCGAAGCACGAATTGACGCGGATGTAACATGCCCTAGCGCGCGAGCGAAGTCGCCAATGCCGTCCCATCGCGAAACGAGGCCTTGGAGAAACCCATGACCGTCGCGGATCATCGCTCTCCCGAGGCGCTTGGCGCGCCAAGCGTCGGCGTCGGGTTCAAGCCCGAGCATTTCGAGGCGATCGCCGACACGCGTCCCGAACTTGGGTTTTTCGAAGTCCACGCGGAAAACTACATGGGCGGGGGCGGCGCGCCGCATCGCCGCCTCGACGCGATCCGGGAACGCTATCCGCTATCGCTGCACGGGGTTGGCCTCTCGATCGGCTCGCCCGGGCCGCTCGACCGCGCCCACCTTCAACGGCTCGCCGCGGTCGCCAAGCGCTTCGAGCCGACGCTCGTTTCCGAGCACCTCGCGTGGTCGACGCATGAGGGCGCGTTCCTCAATGACCTCCTGCCCCTGCCCTACACGGACGAGACGGTCGCGCTTGTGTCGGAGCATATCGACGAAGTGCAAAATGCGCTCGGTCGGACGATGCTGCTCGAAAATCCCTCGACCTATGTCGTGTTCGCGGAAAGCACATGGGCGGAGACCGACTTCCTGCGCGAGATCGCGCGACGCACCGGCTGCGGCCTTCTGCTCGACGTCAACAACGTATTCGTCAGCGCCGTCAATCACGGCTTCGATCCCGAGCTTTATCTCGCCGATTTTCCGCTTGCGGCGGTGGGCGAAATCCATCTCGCGGGCTGCGCCGATGACCGCGACGATGCGGGACTGCCGCTGCTCATCGACGCCCACAATTCGCCGGTTCGCGACCCCGTGTGGTCGCTCTACGCGACCGCGATCCGCCGGCTCGGGCCGACGCCGACGCTGATCGAATGGGACAACGACGTGCCCGCCTGGCCGACGCTCCTCGGCGAAGCGCGCCGGGCGGAGCGCGCGATTGCCGAGACCGTGACAGACCCCAGAGCGCGCCGATGCCGTTTGAGACGACAGTCCGCGCTTTCGCGGCGGCGCTTGGCGAGCCTTCCGCGCCGCCGCCCGCGATGACCCACGGGCGCCTGGGCGCGCCCGACGCCCGCCGATTTGCGGTCTATCGCAACAATGTCGCGGTCGGACTGATTGGCGCGCTCGAGGCGCGCTATCCCGTCTCGCGCCGGATCGCCGGCGACGACCTGTTCCGCGCCATGGCGCGCGCGTTCGTGCGCGCGCATAAGCCGCGCTCGCCGGTGATGATCGCGTACGGCGAGGAGTTTCCAGAGTTCGTGGCAGATTATCTTGCGCGGGGCCCAGAGAGGTTCGGACGCTTCTCCTCCCACCAAAGCTCGTCCAAAGGACGGGCGTCCTTCGGGCGCCCTACGGTGGGGGAGGATCAAGGAGGGGGGTCGCGCGGTCCGATGCGACAAGGGAGCAGCGGCGCATCCGATAATCTCCTCGGCCAGCGCGACCCCCCACCCATAGGGCGTTCGGAAGAACGCCCGTCCGTTGGACGGGCTATGCCCGCCCCCACAAGAGGGGGCGGGTGCGCTAACGGCGTCGATTCTGCCGAAATGCAATATCCTCCCGCCTGCCTCGTCGACGTCGCGCGGCTCGAGAACGCCTGGGTCGAGGCCTATCACGCTGAAGACGCAAGCGTGGCGACAGTCGGCGAGCTCGCCGCGCTCAGTCCCGATTGTCTTGCCCGGAACGCGGATCGCCTTTCACCCGGCGGCGCGGCTCCTGCGCTTCGCGACGCCGGCCGCGACCGTCTGGGCCTCGGCGCAGGTTTCCAACGGATCAGTCGCGCCAACTGAGGGGCTTGGCGAAGACGCACTCATCACGCGTCCCGATTGCGACGTCCGCGTGCGCGTCCTGCCGCCGCTCGGCTATGATTTCGCCCTGAAAATGCGAGAGGGCGCGACATTGATCGAGGCCTTCACGGCGCTCGATGACCCGGCGTTCGACTTCGGCGACCCATCTCGTCGGACTGGTCGAGTCCGGCGCCGTCGCCTCCATCATCCCCGGACGAGCGTCATGATCGCCGACGCTGCACACGCCGCCGGCGCTCGCCCCATCGAACCCGATCGCTCGCCTCACCGGCGTGGTCTTTGGGCTTGTTCCGGCATGGCTCCCGCTGCTCATCCTGCGGCTCGCGCTGGCGCGGCCTTTCTTCGCCTCGGGGCTCACGCGCTGGGACGGCTGGTTCACGCTGTCCTTCGGAACGAAGATCCTGTTTTCGCAGGAATACAAGCTTCACATCTTCGGCGCCCAGATCCCGTTTCCCATGCCGGAACTCGTCGCGACGATGGCGAGCACCGCCGAAATCGCGCTGCCGATTCTGCTCGCGTTCGGCCTCCTCACCCGCTGGGCGGCGCTCGGCCTTTTGTGCATGACCGCAATCATCCAGCTCACCTATCCGGACGGCTGGGCGAACTTCCATCTGTACTGGGCGGCGATGGCGCTCGCGATCCTCACCTTCGGTCCTGGCGCGATTTCGCTCGACCGGCTGCTTGGCCTCGACGGGTGGAGCGCAAGGCGCGGGACTGACTGACCAAATTCCCGCGCCTCTGCGCCAGGCGCAGTCAGCGCAGCGACCGGAACCCGGCCCGGACCTCTTCCGAAAAGAGTTGCGGCTGCTCCCAGGCAGCGAAGTGTCCGCCCTTGGGGAGCTGATTGTAGTGAATCAATTTCGGATACGCTCGCTCTGTCCAGCTCCGCGGGGCTGGGTAGAGTTCGTCAGGGAAGACACTCACGGCGACTGGGATGGAGACGCCCTTGGCGTTGAAATACCCCTTGCCAAAATATTCCCAGTAAAGACGGGCGCCGGAAAGCGCCGTGTTCGTCAACCAGGTGATCGTGATGTTGTCGAGGATGTCGTCGCGCGTGAGGCCCTCGGCTTGGCCTTGAAAGACGCGTGAGATCAGCTCGTAGCTGCGCGCGTCGTGATCAAGGAAATACGCCGCCAGGCCGACGGGTGAATCCGCGATCCCGTACAGCGTCTGCGGCCGAAGCCCCATCTGGAACCCGTAGGCGATACCCTTTTGATAGACGAATTGCAGACGCTCGTAAGCGAGTTTCTCGTCGGCTGACAGACCCGATGGCGCCGGCGCGCCGGAGAAAGCCGCCGCGTCAACCTCGGCCGGAAAGATGCCAGGCATATTCGTGTGAATGCCGATCAATCCGGGAGGCGCCTGTACTCCCATCAGATCGACGACGACCGCGCCCCAATCACCGCCCTGCGCCACGTAGCGACTGTAACCGAGGCGCTTCATCAACACGTCCCAGGCCCGCGCGATATGGGCGGGGTCCCAACCCGTCTTAGTCGGCTTCGCTGAAAACCCGTAGCCAGGCATCGACGGGATCACGACATCGAACGCGTCTGAAGCGCTCTCGCCATGTGCGGTGGGATTGGTCAGCGGATCGATGATCTTCATCTGTTCGATGATCGAGCCGGGCCATCCGTGCGTAACGATCAGCGGCAACGCATTGTCGTGTTTCGAGCGAACGTGAATGAAATGAATGTCGAGCCCGTCGATCTCGGTCATGAAATGTGGCAAGGCGTCGAGTTTCGCTTCGATCTTGCGCCAGTCGTATCCGGTCGACCAGTAGCGCGCGAGCGCCTGAATTGTGGCGAGCTGCACGCCTTGCGATTGGTCCGCGACGGTCTCGCGCTCGGGCCAGCGGGTCGCGTTTATGCGCCTGCGCAATTCGGTAAGCTCCGAATCCGGAAAATTCACCCGGAACGGACGAATGGAGGTCTTATCGGCGCTTGTCTGTTGTCCAACCTCAATCGTCGTCATGATCCTTCTCCCAGCTGAAGAGAAAGCTGCGCTCACGTGGCGTAGCTGGCGTCGCTCGACGCCGAAGGCGGGGCGCTCACCGCTTCGGATAGGCTGTGAATACGTAATCCTTGTCGGCCACGATGGTGTGGCAGGCGAACCCGCATTTGGCGTCATGCTCCTGCGGCGGCGAGTCCTCGGTCGTGCCGGGCCGGAACGTCTCAGTTGCGGGGTCATATTCGAACACGGCCCATCCCCATCCGCCGCTGTCCGCGAACTTCTTGCTGTCCTTCACCATGAAGTCCACGTCATGCAACGGGCCCGGCACGATCGGTTCGCCGGGTTGGCTCTCATCCTTCTTCACTGTCCAATGGATTTTCGCCATCCGCGCGCCGTCGGGGACAGGCTTGCCATTGCCGGGAATGCCTGCCTTGTAGGCCTCGATCATCACCGGATTGCCGAGGATCGTTGCGATCTTATCGCCGTTATGACTGGCGGCGACGACCTGCCAATCTTCGTATCCACGGAAGTCGGCAAAGGCGAGACCGCCTGGCACTTGCAGGGAGTACCTGTCCTGCGCGGCCAGCGCGATTCCGGCCAAGAGCGAGGGGAAGATGACCAACGCAACCGCGGTCTTTTTGCTCAACATAGCGCTCCTCCGTTCATTGGCTTTCTCGACGCAAACTCTGCTCCGACAAAGAAGCGTCGCTCCGCCTAGCTCGAGCCCGCGAAGGGTTCAGCGGCTAGGCGGCCCACGTAGAACCCGAGGCGATCTTCCGCGTCTCCGGGCTTGTGAAACCCCTGCTCGAACAAGGCCTTGATCCTGCCTTGCGCCGCCGGTCGAGCGAGCGACGCCATGCAGGCGTCCCACCCGGCCGCCATTTCGACGTCCGGCGGCAAACTGTTGGCGTTGACCAGGCGCTTGGTGTTCGCGATCGCCCATTTGTCGAACGAAGCGATGCGGGTTGCGAGCGCTTCGACAAACCCGTCGAGCTCGGCGTCCGGCAGCGAGCGGTTCACATAGCCGTAGGCCTCCGCCAGATCGCCGCGGATGTCGTTGGACGAAAGAAGCACTTCGAGGGCACGCGCCCGGCCCATGAGCCTCCGCAGTCGAGCCATGGGTCCGCCGCCGGCGACCAATCCCACGCCCACCTCCCA
Source organism: uncultured Alphaproteobacteria bacterium (assembly GCA_963702825.1). Lineage (GTDB taxonomy): Bacteria > Pseudomonadota > Alphaproteobacteria > Rhizobiales > Beijerinckiaceae > Roseiarcus. The sequence continues at coordinate 29,889 of CAVPEE010000004.1, read as the reverse complement.
TTGGGACAGAATTGCTTTTTCCCGGCTCGCGAAACTCATGTCGCAGGCGAGCGCGATTTCGCTTCCGTTCCCCGTCGCCCGACCTCGGATCAGGGCGATCGACACGACAGGCGCATGCGTCAGCCGCACGAGGATGTCCGGCCACGCCTCCAGCCCTGTAGGCCCTTGTGGTATGCTGGTCAGATCTTCAAGCTTGGCGTTGAAATCGCTGTGGTTCAAAAAGAACCCCTCGACGGCGCTGTCGAAGACGAGGACCCTGACCTGTTCGTCGGTTTCGACCGCCGTCACGATCTCGCGAAATTCAAGAACGAACTCCGGCCCCATCAGGTTCAGCGGTGGATTGTCGAATGTGATCCGCCAATAGGCGGGAGACATCCGGGTCAGTTTGATCTGCGCCGTTTTCGCTGTCGTGCTCAAATGGGCCTCCTAAGTTTGAGCCCAATGCTCCCTCGAAGTTTGGCCGAGATCCCCTTCATTGCCGGTCGCTGGCGCGATGTGCATCAGCAAGGAAGCTAGCTTCGCGAACTCGAACCAACGGCCTGTGTATTTGGAGAGCGTGGCGCGGCTTAAAAAAGCTTTTGCGAAATTGAAAATCTTGCGCGGTCGAAGCGCGCTCAGGCCCCTCTGCTTGAACAGCCCGCTTGAGATGGCTGAAATCTAGCGACGAAAGATAACAGGCGTCAAGCGCCCCTTCATGCGACAGTTTTGCGACAGAAAACAGGCCTCTGGCGCTATTGACGCGCCCAGAACGCCATGGCTTTAACCGCCTTCGAAGACGCTCGTGCTTGAAGGAGATCTGACGCCATGACCCATTGGCCGCGGCACGGGCGCATCACCGGCCCGATCGTGATGATCGGCTTCGGATCGATCGGCAAAGGAACATTGCCGCTGATCGAGCGTCATTTCGAATTCGATCCGGACCGCTTCGTCGTCATCGACCCGAACGATTCCGATCGGAAGCTCCTGGATGACCGCGGCGTGCGCTTCGTCCACGAGGGCCTGACGCGCGACAATTATCGCGAGGTGCTGACCAAATATCTGACCGCGGGCTCGGGCCAGGGCTTCTGCGTCAACCTCTCGGTCGACACCTCGTCGCTCGACCTCATGCGCCATTGCCGCGAGCTCGGCGCGCTCTATGTCGACACCGTCGTCGAGCCTTGGCCGGGCTTCTATTACGACAAGTCGCTCGGCAATGACGCGCGCACCAACTATGCCTTGCGCGAGACGGTGCTCGCGGAACGGCGCAAGAATCCCGGCGGCTCGACCGCCATCTCATGCTGCGGCGCCAATCCGGGCATGGTGTCCTGGTTCGTCAAGCAGGCGCTCGTCAATCTGGCCAAGGATCTTGGCGACAAAGGCGCCGAACCGAAGAGCAAGGACGAGTGGGCGCGTCTCGCCCAGCGTCTCGGCGTCAAGGGCGTGCATATTGCGGAGCGCGACACCCAGCGCGCCAAAAGCCCGAAGCCGCGCAACGTGTTCGTCAACACCTGGTCGATCGAAGGTTTTCTGTCGGAAGGCATGCAGCCCGCCGAACTCGGCTGGGGCACGCCATGAGAAATGGGCGCCGGCCAACGCGGGCTATCACAAGGCCGGCTGCGGCGCGGCGATCTACATCAACCAGCCCGGCGCCAATACGCGGGTGCGCTCATGGACCCCGACCGCGCGGGGGCAGTTCGGCTTTCTCGTCACCCACAACGAGGCGATCTCGATTGCCGATTACTACACCGTGCGCGACGACAAGGGCGAGCCGGCGTACCGGCCGACGTGCCACTACGCCTATCATCCGTGCGACGATGCGGTGCTGAGCCTGCACGAACTGTTTGGCCGCGCCGGCGAGATCCAGAGCGCGCACCATATTCTAGGCGAAGCCGAGATTCTCGACGGCATCGACGAACTGGGCGTGCTTCTCTACGGCCACGCCCGCAACGCCTATTGGTACGGCTCGCAGCTGTCGGTCGAAGAGACGCGCGCGCTCGCGCCCTATCAGAACGCGACCGGCATGCAGGTCACTTCAGCGGTGTTGGCCGGCATGGTCTGGGCGCTCGAGAATCCGAAGGCCGGAATTGTCGAGGCGGACGAACTGGACTTCCGCCGGTGCCTCGAGGTTCAAATGCCCTATCTCGGCCCGGTCGTCGGCGTCTATACGGACTGGACGCCGCTTGTGGGTCGCCCTGGCCTCTTCCCTGAGGATATCGACCAGGGCGATCCTTGGCAGTTCAAGAACGTGCTGGTGCGATAGACGCCAGCACGGCGGCCTTACGCCGCGAGTTCGTGCGACGATTCGGAGCGCGTGAGGGCGGCGCCAACCGCCTTGCGCGACACGCCGATGAGCGCGTGAAGGCCGTCCGCGACGGCAACTCCGAGGCCGGAAGGGCCGTAGCGGTTCAAGGGCGCAAGCTGTGCGCGGAGATCGCACACCAGGAGGGGCGAAACCGACCGCTCTCCGTGGCGATCGGTATTGTATGAGCAGTTCATTTTAGTTTCTGATTTTTTCTGAGTTTGGATCGTCCAATCCAATGCCGGACGCAACTACAGATGGGGCGCAGGGCTCTGATTTCAATGCTAATGAATTATGTGATTAAGTACTCAGCGGGAGGCGGCGCTTCTGAGCGGCCTCCGCTCACGGTCCTTTCGCCGCTGTCCTAACTCAAGGCCCGGCAAGGATTTTCAGTTCGACCAGCCGCCTCCCAACCGCCCGCCCCAGATCGTCTTCCGTCCGCCCCGCCGCCTTGATGCGGCCGACGTACGGAAAGTTGATCGTGCCGTCGGGCTCAATCCGAGTGGTCGTGTCCAGCTCCGGATGATCGACGATGCGGATGGCGACCACGTCCGACGTCGTGAGAACCCGACCGCCCCGTCCCGCCGCCGACGCCGCCGTCGCGGCGAACAGGAGCGCGCTGATTAAGATCGCCATGTTGCCGACCTTCATCGTTGCATGCCTCAGCTCGCTCTGTTCATCGTCGCCCAATCGTCGTCCCCGCAACTGAGAACGCCAATCGCTTTGTAACAAGCGCCGTGGTTCCGCCGAACTCGTCTTACGAAGACATTCCATTGTGAACCGACGGACCGGCGGTGTAGCGGCCGCCTGCCGCCGGCTCGACGTTTCAACCAAGCTGCTGTCATTTGCGGCGTTCGCGCCGCAATTTTAGGGACGCGCCCAATGCCGGACCCGCGTCTTAAACGAGGAGAGTGCGCGCCATGACATCCAGACTCAAGTTTCTCGTTCCCGCAGCCGCATGCCTCGCCTTGGCCGGCGTCGCTTTCGCCAGCGTCGCGCGAGCCGAAGACGCCCCCGCCAAACCGGACGCCATGACGGCGGACCACATGTCGGGGGACCATATGGCTCCGATGAAGAAGCCCCACATGAAAAAGCATACGATGAAAGAGGGCGGTCACATGATGGCGCCAGAGACGCCGAAGTAATCCACCTTATCTTCGCGCAAGACCGCCTTCGCTGAACAGGGCGCCGGCGGGCTCGGCGACGCTAAGCTGGAATCGCGCCGCGGTTTCGACCGACCGAGACGCCCCGGCCGCCTTTGCGTGGCTGCCGCGCTTCCCACCGAGGCGCGCGCGGCTCAGCTTTCGATTCAAGCCGACCGCTCGCCGCTTCGCGCCGTGCGCAATCGTTCGGCGTAGACGTTGATGATCAGCGCGATGAGCAGGATCAGGCCGCGGATGAGGATCTTGAGGAAGCTGTCGATCTTGACGTAGTCGAGGCCGTTGTTGAGGACGCCGAGCACGAACAGGCCGACGATCGTATTGCCGATCCCGCCGCGCCCGCCGAACAGGCTGGTGCCGCCGACCACCACGGCGGCGATGGCGTCGAGCAGGAAGGTGTCGAACTCGTTCTGCTGGGCGCTGCCGAAATAGGCGACGCCGACCATGCCGGCGAAGCCCTGAGCACATGGCGGAGATCACCATCACCGCGCCGACGATGAAGCGGACATTGACGCCGGAATATTCCGCCGCCTCACGATTGCCGCCGACCATGTAAACGTAGCGGCCGAAGCGCGTGTAGGTCAGCACGAGATGAGCGACGAGCAGAAAAACCGCCGCCACGACAACGATCCACGGCAGGCCGAAAATCGTCTTGGACCCCAGCGTCAGAATGAGAGGCGGAACGGTGTAGGCGATCTGACCGCGCACCAGAACCGCCGATACGCCCGCGCCGATCTGCATCATGGCGAGCGTCATGATGAAGGACGGGATGCCGATGCGCGTGACTCCGAACGCGGTAAGGAGGCCAAGCGCGCCGCACGCCATTAGCGCGAGAATGATGGCGATGGCGCCGGGCATCGGCAGATTGGCGATGTTCACGTAATCGGGCTGCAGCGTGAAGAACGTGAGCACGATCGCCGTGGCGTTGGCGATCGCGCCGACGGAGAGGTCAATCTCGGCGGTGAGGATGACGAAGGTGAGGCCGACCGCCATGATCGCCGTCACCGACACCTGCTGGAGGATGTTCTCCAGATTGCCGAGCGTGGCGAAAGTCGGGCTGGCGATGCTGAAGAAGCCGACGAGCGCAATCAGGGTGATGAAGGGCGCGATGTTGCGCAATTGATCGCGCAGGAAGTCGCCCAGGCGAAAGGCGCGTGTGGATCTGACCTCGGCGCTCTGCATATCCATACGCGACTTATTCCTATCGTCAGGCGGCGGCGAGCAGCCGATCCTTGCTGATCGCTTCGCCGGCGAATTCGTGCGCGATCTCGCCCTTGCGCATCACCAGCACCCGGTCGGCAAGCGAGAGCACGGTTTCCGGCTCGGTGGAGAAGACGACGATGGCGATGCCCTGATCGCGCAAATGGCGCACGATGCGCACCACGTCCTCCTTGGCCCCGACGTCCATGCCGCGCGTCGGTTCAGCCAGCAGGAGAATCCGGGGCGGGTGGGTCAGCCATTTCGCCAGCGCGACCTTTTGCTGATTGCCGCCAGAGAGGCCGCCCAGGCGCCACTCGACGTCGGGCGGGCGGACGTCGAGATTCTTGACTTGAACCTTGGCGATCTCCCGCTCGCGGTCCGGCTTCACCAGCCACTTTGACAGGCGCTCGAGGACGGCGATCGACACATTCTTGTACACCGGCTCATCGCCGAACAGCATCGTGCGGCGGCTCTCCGCGACATAGGCGACGCCTGCGTTCTTGGCCGCCGTCGTGCTCTTGAGCGTCCTCACCTTGCCGTCAATCTCGAGCGCCCCACTCCCGGGACGATACTTCCCGAACAGGGTCCGCGCCAATTCGAGCTGCCCGCAACCCATGAAGCCGTAAATGCCGAGAACCTCGCCGGCGCGCGCCTCGAAGGAGAGATTGCGATAGGAAGGCGCGAGCGTCAGGTCCTTCGCCCGCAACACGACCGGCGCATCGGGACGGCTGTCGAGCTTGATCTCGTTGAGATAGCTCTCCTCCAGTTCCTCGCGGCCTGTGCCGATCATGCGCTCGATGATCCAGCCCTTGTCGATCTCCGGCGTGACCTCCGCTGTCGCCACTTTGCGACCGTTGCGGAAGATCGTGATCGCGTTCGAAATCTTGAGAATGTCGTCGAGGAAATGCGAGATGAAGATGATGCTTCGGCCACCCTCGCGCAGCTTCGCGAGAACGCCGAACAAACGTTCGATCTCGGGCGGCGACAAAGCCGAGGTCGGCTCATCCAGGATGATGATGCGCGCGCCGGAGAACAGCACGCGCGACAGCTCGACGAGCTGCTGCACGCCGATCGGGAAATCGCCGAGCCGCGCGCGAGGGTTGATGTCGAGCCCGAAGTTCTTCAGTTCTTCCGCCGCGCGCTCGGCCATCCGTCGCCACGCGACAATGCCCATTCCGTTCACGGGCTGGCTGCCGAGAAAAACATTCTCGGCGACCGTCAATTCCGGCGCGACGCTCAGCTCCTGATGCACCATGCCGATGCCGGCGGAGAGCGCGTCGCGGGAGGAACGGAAATGGACCTCCTTCCCGTCGACGCGCATCGTCCCCGAATCGGCCCCATGGACGCCGGCGATGATCTTCATCATCGTGCTTTTGCCGGCGCCGTTCTCGCCGGCGAGACCATGGATCTGGCCGGCGTTCAGCGTGAAGTCGACATTCCGAAGCGCCTGGACGCCGCCAAACGCCTTCGAAATGTCGGTCAGTTCAAGCAGCGCCATCGGGCTTCGACGAGGTCAGATCAGGAACTGCTCCTGCATCCACAACATGCCGTCAGCATTGGCCTTGGTGACGACCGGGCCGTCGGTGACGATGTTCTTTGGAATGTCCTTGCCGGTCTTGGCGCCCTGAACGACGGCCTGCACACCGGCGACGATCGCTCCGCCATGGATGCGGCACGATGGATTGCGGACGGTGGCGTACATCTGGCCGTCCTGCACCGCCTTGATCGCCGGAGGCATGGCGTCGACGCCGCCGATCTTCGTCTCCGTGCGGCCCTTCGCCTGCATCACCTTGTAGGCGGCGAGCGCCATGTCGTCATTGTGGAAGAACGCCGCGTCGATCTTCGGATACTTGGTGAGCAGCGTCTCCCAGATGCGCGCGACCTTGGTCACGTCCCAGTCGGCAGGCTGCTCGTCGAGAACCTGGATCTTCGGGAATTTCGAGACGACCTCGTGGAAGCCTTTCGCCCGCCCCTGGGCGCCCGTGTGGCCGAGCGCGCCCTGGGTCATCGTGATCGTGCCTTCGCCGTTGATCGCGTTGACAAGCGCCTGTGTCACAGAAGCGCCCATGAACACATTGTCCGGCGCGAGGAACGTGTGCACATTGATGGTGTCGAGCGGCGCGATCAGCGTGTCCATGTCGATGACCGGAATCCCGGCGTCGATCATTTTGTTGACCGGGGCGGTCAACGTGCCGATGCCGAACGCCTGGATGGCGACGAAATCCCACTTCTGCGAAGCCATGTTGTCGATCGCCGCACGCTGCTTGACGGCGTCGAGCTGGCCGTCGAACCAGGTCACGTCGACGTTGAACAGCTTGCCCCAATATTCGGCCGCCTGCTTGCCCTGCGCGCACCAGGTCGCCTGCAATCCGGCGTTGGAGAACGCGGCCTTGAGCGGCTTCGCCGACATTCCGGCCGCCTCGGCCATTGCCGCGGAAACCAATGGGTTGACACCCAATCCGCCGAACAAGAGCCGCAGCCCCCGCGCCCGCCGCCGCAGCCTGAATCAGCTTCCGGCGATCACTCGAAACCAGTTTTGTATCAGTCATAACTTCCTCCCTACGACCCGGCGTTCCTCGCCGTCATCGTGTCGCGGCGGACCATGGCATAGAACGTTATTGCGATTCAATACCCGAAGGCGCACGGGAAATGACCCGTTCAGTGTGGGGCGTGAACGGCCCGCATTTTAAGCGCCGTTAAGCGCAAATGCCGCTCTTAAGGCAGCATAATGCGATTGAATTACGTGCGCAAAGGACGCTCTGTTCCGGGTGGAACTCCGCCGCGACGACTTTTTGGCGAGTGAGTCTAGCGTGCGATCCTCGGCCTCGGCGGCCGAGAGAGCCGCATCGCCAGCGCGAGCCCCAGCACCACGCCGACCGCCAGCGCGGTGAGGGAGGGCTGCGGGGTCTTCTGGAAACGCACGCCATGGCTGTCGATGACGATGAAGCCCAGAGGCTTGGCGGTCATGCCGCCGCCCACGCCCTTGGCGATCAGGCCATCGCCTCCGCCCAGACCGAAGCGCGCGCTCGCGACGGGAATGACGGTCCTGTCTCCGTCAACGATCGGCGAACCGAACACGGCCGTGGCGTTCGCTTTCTTGCCGATGACTTCGGCAAGTTCCGCAAGCGTCGGCGAAATGTCCTTTTGCAAGGCTTCCGCGTCGGCATCCGTCAGTCGCCCCATGGGTCCATCTCCTCAGCTTTTAACAGATAGAAACTCGGCGGCCGCCCTTTTTGATCCATTTCAATCTTCTAGTCCGGGTCTCCCAGGCGGACGCCAGTCTGCTAATGTCGTGAGCCGGCTCAGAGGCGAGGAAACATGGCGACCCACGTTGCAGAGATCAAATGGGCGGCGAAGGAGAGCGGCGAAGAGTTCCTCAAGGGCCGCTTCAGCCGCGCGCATACGATAAGCTTCGACGGCGGGACGGAGGTTGCGGCGTCAGCCTCGCCGCATGTGGTCGGCAAATGGGCCGTCGAGGCCGCGGTCGACCCGGAGGAAATGCTGGTGGCGTCGCTCTCGAGCTGCCACATGCTTTCGTTCCTGCATCTGGCGCGGATGGCCGGCTTCACCGTCACGACCTACGAAGACCACGCCGAGGGAACGACCGCTGAAATCGCGCCGGGGCGACTGGCGGTGACCAAGGTGAAGCTCCGGCCGAAAATCGAGTGGGCGAGCGCGGCGCCTTCGAAGGCGGAGCTCGATCGCCTGCACCATGAGGCCCATGAGATCTGCTTCATCGCCAATTCGGTGAAGACTGAGGTCACCGTGGAATAGGGCGGCCGCGAGGTGCGGGGGCGTCCCCGCCCCCTTTGGGGGCGGGAGAGCTGTTAACGTCCGACGAATCGTTGAAAAGCCGAGGGTTCCGAAGCGTCGTAGCCAAACCGCGCCAGCCTACGGACCAGACCGGTCAGCACCCCTTGCAGATGCTGTTGTCGATCTGGTTATCCTCCTGCTGGATCTTGCGATCGAGCGGCGTCGGTCCCGACGCCTGAGGAACGCCTGGCCGCGGCACGGTTTCGCCGGTCGACGTCAGGTAGTCCTTATCCAGAAGTTGCCCCGGCGCAGGCTTCGCAAGCTCCGGAGCCAGAAGCTTGTTGTCTTGCCCATAAGCCGCAACGCCCGCGGTCGCCGCAAGCAGGAAGGCGGCGATGACTATCGATTTTGCCATGATCCGACCCTCGCCAATGAGGAACCAACGCAGCTCAGATTGCGCTCATTTGCCTTGGTTTCAAGCGCCCGACAAGGTCAAATGTCGATGAGATGCAGTCGCCGTTTCCAGCGAATGCGAAAGTGAGCTTAAGCCGTATCGAGATTCCCACCGTTGACAAGCCCTGATCGGGCGACGAAACGTCCCGCGCTTCAATTTCAGGATCGCCAATGACCGACGTCCGCCTTCAGACCCAGATCGAAAAGGCCTTCGAAGATCGCGCCACGATCAATGCGGCGACGAGGGGCCATGCGCGCGACGCGGTGGAAGAGGCGCTCGATCTGCTCGACCGCGGCAAGGCGCGGGTGGCCGAAAAGCTACCCGGCGCGACCGGGCCGAATTCGTGGAAGGTCAACCAGTGGCTCAAGAAGGCGGTGCTCCTGAGTTTCCGCCTCAACGACAATGTGCTCATCGACGGCGGACCTGGCCAGGCGACCTGGTGGGACAAGGTTCCCTCGAAGCTCGAAGGCTGGGGCGAGAACCGATTCAAGGACGCGGGTTTCCGCGCCGTCCCGGGCGCGATCGTGCGGCGCTCGGCCTTCATCGCCCGCGATGTCGTGCTGATGCCGAGCTTCGTCAATCTCGGCGCCTATGTCGATGAAAAGACCATGGTCGACACCTGGGTCACGGTCGGCTCATGCGCGCAGATCGGCAAGCACGTGCATTTGTCCGGCGGCGTGGGCATTGGCGGCGTGCTCGAGCCGCTGCAGGCGAATCCGACCATCATCGAGGACGATTGCTTCATCGGCGCGCGTTCCGAAGTGGTCGAAGGCGTCATCGTCGGCGAAGGCTCGGTGCTGTCGATGGGCGTTTTCATCTCCGCCTCGACCAAGGTGATCGACCGCGCGTCGGGGAAGGTTCACATCGGTCACGTGCCGCCCTATTCGGTGGTCGTGCCGGGCTCCCTGCCCGGCAAGCCCCTGCCCGACGGTTCGCCGGGGCCGTCCCTCTATTGCGCCGTGATCGTGAAAACCGTCGACGCCCAGACCCGTGCGAAAACGGGGATCAACGAGTTGCTCAGGGACTAGCAGAAGCGCGCGACTCGCTCGCCGCAAAGCAATTCGTCCTCAAGGTTGCATCGCCTGTTGCGGTGGCGAACGGAAAGCGCGCCTTGAGGCCAATTGACTTTCCATAATTCTATAATTATAGAATTATGGAAAGGAGACGCAATGCCCACCACCGACGCCGAGTTGACAACCCGCTACGCCGACATGCTCGCAGCGCTCGGGTCCGAGGCGCGGCTGCGCATCGTCCGCCTTCTGCTCGCGGCTCATCCGGAAGGTCTCGTCGTTGGCGAGATCGGCTCCGAACTGGGCGTTCCACCGTCAACGCTTTCGCATCACCTCGATAAGCTGAAGAACGAAGGCCTGGTCGCGGTCCGTCGCGAAAGCACTTTCCTTCGCTATACCGCCGACACCGCGACGCTTCAGGAAATCGTCGGGTTTCTGTTCGCCGAGTGCTGCACCCGCAACAAGGCGATCAAGCCCGAAGCCATCACCTGCGCCTGTCCGTGGAGGAGCGCTCCATGTCTGAGACCGATATCCGCGAAGTCGTGCGCGAGCGCTACGCCGAGATTGCGCGTAGCGTGCAAGGACCCGGTTCGTGCTGCTATGACGGCGAAGTTGGGTCACGTTGCATTTCGGCGAATCTCTACGCCGACGATGAAACCGGGTCGCTGCCGAAAGACGCCGTGCTCGCGTCTCTCGGCTGCGGCAATCCGACCGCGCTCGCCGAATTGAGGGAAGGCGAGACCGTTCTTGACCTCGGCTCCGGCGGCGGCATCGACGTTTTGCTTTCGGCCCGCCGCGTCGGCCCCTCGGGCAAGGCCTACGGGCTCGACATGACGGACGACATGCTGGCGCTCGCCCGCGAAAATCAAAAGAAAGCCGGAGCGGAGAACGTCGAGTTTCTGAAGGGCGAGATTGAGGCGATTCCGCTGCCGGACAACTCGGTCGACGTGATCATTTCGAACTGCGTTATCAATCTCTCCGCCGACAAGGATAAGGTGCTGCATGAAGCGTTCCGCGTCTTGAAGCCGGGGGGCCGCTTCGCCGTGTCCGACGTTGTGACGCGCGGCGCAATTCCTGAGGCGGTCCGCCGGAACATGCTGCTTTGGGCCGGCTGCATTGCGGGCGCGCTGGACGAGAACGACTATCGGATAAAGCTCGCGGCCGCCGGGTTCGAGGCGATCGGGATCGAGCCGACGCGCGTTTACGATGTGGAAGACGCGCGCGAATTCCTGACAAGCCAGAGCGTCGATGTTGACGCTATCGCTGCCGAAGTCGGCGGCAGGTTCATGAGCGCGTTCGTCCGCGCGAAGAAGCCAGGCGTCGCCTCGAATGCGAAAGCGGGTGAGAGCTGCGCTCCGAGCTGCTGTCAGTAGGAGAACGGCGATGAGCGACCGCCCGTTCAACGTCCTGTTCCTTTGCACCGGCAACAGCGCGCGGTCGGTTCTGGCGGAGGGAATTCTGCGCAAGGACGGGGCGGGTCGCTTCAACGCGTTCTCTGCGGGCAGTCATCCGAAGGGAGCGGTCAACCCGTTCGCGCTGAAGGTGCTGGGAGCCTACGGCTACCCGGCCGACGGCTATCGGTCGAAAGGCTGGGAGGAGTTCGCCGCGCCCGGCGCGCCTATCATGGATTTCGTGTTCACCGTCTGCGACAGCGCCGCCGGTGAGACCTGCCCGGTCTGGCCAGGACAGCCGATGACGGCGCATTGGGGCATCGAAGACCCGGCTGCGGTCGAGGGAAGCGATATTGAGAAAGAGCGCGCCTTCGTCACCGCGTTCAAATATTTGAAGAACCGGATATCGGTTTTCATCAGCCTCCCGATCCGGAGCCTCGACAAGATGGCCCTGGGGGCGAAGCTTCGGGACATTGGTCGTCTCGACGGAGCGACGTCGTGAGCGGAGCGCTTGCCCGACGGCTCGCGGCTGAAGCGCTTGGAACGGGATTTCTGGTCGCGACCGTCGTTGGGTCCGGCATCATGGCCGAGACGCTGACGAAGGACACGGGGCTTGCGCTTCTGGGCAACACGCTGCCGACGGGCGCGATCCTCGTGGTGTTGATCACAATTCTGGGACCGATTTCCGGCGCGCATTTCAATCCGGCCGTCACCCTCGTCTTTGCTCTCAAGCGCGATCTCCGGCCGCAGGAAACGGGCCTCTACATGCTCGCGCAAATCATCGGCGGCATTGCCGGGACCTTCGCGGCGCATCTGATGTTCGGGCTGCCGATGCTCGAAACGTCGCTGAAAGTGCGGACGGGCGGCGCGCAATGGTTCGCCGAATGGGTGGCGACGTTCGGTCTCGTCGTCACCATCCTCGCGGGCCTTCGTTTTGCGCGGTCGTCCGTGCCCTGGCTCGTCGGGCTCTACATCACGGCCGCCTACTGGTTCACCGCCTCGACGTCGTTCGCCAATCCGGCCGTCGTGATCGCGCGATCCTTGACCAACACCTTTTCCGGCATTAGGCCCGCTGATCGCCCGGCGTTCGTCGTCGCGCAGCTCCTCGGCGCGATCTGCGGCCTGGGCCTGGCGGGATGGCTTCTCAGTCGACGATGACGGACGAGGCGATAAGCCCAGAGGCGCAACTATGACGGTCACGATCTACCACAACCCGAACTGCGGAACGTCCCGGAACGTGCTGGCGATGATCCGGCAGAGCGGCGAAGAGCCCGTCGTCATCGAATATCTCAAAAACCCGCCAAGTCGTGAGCGGCTCAAGGCGCTCATTCAGGCGATGGGAATCCCGGTTCGCGCGCTCCTGCGCGAGAAAGGAACCCCTTATGCCGAGTTGGGGCTTGGCGATCCGAAATGGTCGGACGACCAATTGCTCGATTTCATGATGGCGCATCCGATTCTGATCAATCGGCCGATCGTCGTCACGCCCAAAGGCGTCAAGCTCTGCCGCCCGTCGGAAACCGTGCTCGACATCCTTCCCAATGCGAACCTTGGCCAGTTCGTGAAGGAAGACGGAGAAGTCATTGAGGCCAAAAGGGTTCCCTGGTCAAAGGCGTAAGTCGCCCTTGGGCTTGGACTGATCGAGCGCAACCGGATCGGCCCAAGCGGTTGTGGAAAACTTCGCGCGCTTCGTCTTTACGAAAATCGGAATCTGTGCTATATATCTTTGCACTGGCAAAATCCTAACCGCCGCAGTCAGGCTGGAGAGCCATGCGTTTGGTGCATTTCTCGTGGAGACACCTTGGAGCTAGGAAATTTTTTATTTGAATCGGCCGTAACCCATTGAAAAGTCCCGATTCGGAAAAATAAACGTTAGCAAATGAAAGCTATTTTACTAACGTTTATGCGCGTTTATGCTCGTTTATTTGCTTTTATTTGAATCGAGCCTATGCAGAATTTGCAACGCTCAGCCACGTGGCGGGCGCGTTCACGACCCCATCGCCGCCGCGATCTCCTCCCTGCAGCCCGTCCGCGGTTTGGGTCTGAAGTCCGACCGCTTCAAAGGCTCGGGCGGCGGCGCCGACCAGGTCCGCGTTCGAGTCGGCGCGGGCGCCGTCGGGCAGGCTGAGATTGTTCTCAAACCCGACCCGCGCATGGCCACCGAGCAGCGCGGCGGCGGTGACGCAGGCGGTCTCCCGGCGGCCGAAGGCGCAGACGCTCCACGAGTGGAACCGGGGCATGTCGGGGGCGATGAACGGCAGGAGGTCGCGGGCCGAGGCGGTGCGGGTAATCGAATACCGCCCGAGCACATAGAGGACGGAGAGCTTCTCGAAGGGGATCAGCCCCTGTTTCACCATCGCCCCCAGGCGCTCCGCCTCGGCGGGCGTATAGAGGATGATCTGCGGCCAGACGCGCATCTGCTTGAGCTTGCCGAGGAAGACGCAGAAGTCCTTCTCGTCCGCCGCCTCGGGAGCGAGCTCTCTCAGCGCCAGCGACACGGCTTCGGGGTTGGTTTTGATGACGGCCGCCCTTTGCTCGGCCGACGAATAGCGGCCGATCAATTCGCTGGTGATCTGCAACACCAGCCGGTCCCCGACCTCCTGGCAGACGTGCGCGATCGTCGCGCGATAGGCCTCGGGGTCGAGGCTATGCTGGCCCTCCGCGTCGCGCACATGCAGGTGGATCATCGAGGCCCCGCGCTCGAGGCACTCGGCGGCGGTGCGAGCGAGTTCGTCCGCGCTCAGCGGCAGCGCCGGGTGGTCGGCCTTGGTCTTGCGCCCGCCATTGGGCGCGACCGTCAACACGACCCGTCCGCGCCCTTCAGCCACCGCCTTCCGCCTTTCCGCCCATCGCCTTGAGCGCGTAGACTGGGCCGAACCCGTCACTTCACTCAACTCGCCATTGTTGTCGGTCATGACCCATATTCTGCATCGCTCCCCAAACGCTACGATGCCGGTCGCGGTTTCCGGCTCGGGCGTCGAGATCGTCGACGCCGAGGGTCGGCGCTATCTCGACGCATCGGGCGGCGCGGCGGTCTCCTGCCTCGGCCATGGGCATCCGGACATACTGGTCGCGATGCGGCGCCAGCTCGACGCGCTGGCCTATGCGCACACAGCCTTCTTCACGACCGAAGTCGCCGAGCGTCTGGCCGACCGCCTGATCGAGGACGCTCCGCCCGGACTTAGCCATGTCTATCTGGTCAGCGGCGGTTCGGAGGCGATCGAGGCGGCGCTCAAGATGGCGCGGCAGTATTTCGTCGAGATCGGTGAGCCTCAGCGCCGCCATGTCATTGCGCGGCGCCAGAGCTATCACGGCAACACGCTGGGCGCTCTGGCGGTCGGCGGCAACGCCTGGCGGCGCGCTCAATTCGAGCCCTTGCTGATCGAGACCCATCACATCGACCCCTGCTACGCCTATCGGATGCAGCGGGAAGGCGAGAGCGACGCGGATTATGCGGCGAGAGCCGCGCAGGCGCTGGAGGACAAGCTCATCGAGATCGGGCCCGATCGCGTCATCGCTTTCGTGGCCGAGACCGTGGTCGGCGCGACCGCCGGCGCTGTCCCGCCGGTCGGCGACTATTTCAAGCGAATCCGGGCGATTTGCGATCGCTACGGCGTGTTGCTCATTCTCGACGAGGTGATGTGCGGCATGGGCCGCACCGGCACGCTGCACGCCTGCGAACAGGAGGGGATTGCGCCCGATCTGATGGCCGTCGCCAAGGGGCTCGGCGGCGGCTACCAGCCGATCGGCGCGGTCATGCTGACGAAGCGGATCTATGAGGCGTTCGCGAATGGCTCAGGCGCCTTTCAGCACGGCCATACCTATATGGGGCACCCGATGGCCGCAGCGGCGGCGCTGGCGGTGCAGGATGTCATCCGGCGCGATGGGCTGCTCGCCAATGTCGTGGAGATGGGCGCAAGGCTTGAGCGGCGCCTCAAGGAACGCTTCGGGCAGCACCCGTTTGTCGGCGACATTCGCGGGCGCGGCCTCTTCTGGGCGCTCGAGCTGGTCAGCGACCGCGCCAGCAAACGGCCGTTCGATCCCGCGGCGAAACTGCATGCGCGCGTCAAGCGCGAGGCGATGGCGCGCGGTTTGATGGTCTATCCGATGGGCGGGACGGTCGATGGCGTGAACGGCGATCATGTTCTGCTGGCCCCTCCTTTCATCATCGAGGGGAGCCAAGTCGACGCGATCGTCGAGCGCCTTGCTGCCGCGCTTGAGGCGGCGCTCGCCGATGTCCGATAGCCCCGTAAGGGTCGCGAGCCCGCCATACAAAGAGCGCAGTGCTTGCGGAAAGGCGAGGCTTTCCCAATATCCGGGCGCTTCAACCGCCGATTCGGCGCCTCAATCGACAGTCGAAAGGACTTGATTTCGTGGCGAGACGCTTCCGACGGCCCGCGCTTTTGCTCGTCTCCGCAATGGCCGCCGCTGCCGCCTTGGCGCAGCAGGCGCCGCTTGATCTGACCGCGCCGGCCGTGGCGGCGCAAAAGTCGGCCAAATCGTCGAAGGGCGCCCCTGCGCCGATTCCGGCGGACGAAGCCGTTCGCGCGCGCCAACGCCTGGCTCGACGGGGCCCGCGTCATGAGCGCCGATTTCGTTCAGATCGGGCCGAACGGACGGCGCTCCGAGGGACAGCTGAGCGTGGCCCGCCCCGGTCATATGCGGTTCGAATATACCGATCCGCCGCGGTTCGAGATCGTGGCGGACGGCCGCAGCGTCGCCATCGTCGACAAAAAGCTCAACACGCAGGACGAATATTTTATCGGCCAGACGCCGCTCAAGTTTCTGCTTTCCGACCACATCGACCTGGCCCGCGACACGCAACTCCTGAATGTCTCCCAA
Source organism: uncultured Alphaproteobacteria bacterium (assembly GCA_963702825.1). Lineage (GTDB taxonomy): Bacteria > Pseudomonadota > Alphaproteobacteria > Rhizobiales > Beijerinckiaceae > Roseiarcus. Next base: position 13,804 of record CAVPEE010000004.1, on the reverse strand, counting down.
GAGGGCAAAACGATCACAATCGAGCTCGAGGATCGGGCCGCGCTCGGGGGCACGGCGCATCTTTCGCTCGTCTTCGACGCGTCGACCTTTGCGCTGAAGCAATGGACGGTCATCGACGCCCAGGGCTTCCAGACGGTCGTCACCCTGTTCAATGTCGACCTGACGACGAACCCGGACCCGGCGCTCTTCCACATCGACGAGAACCTTCCGGCCAATCAGCTCGGCAATCGCAGGCGCTGACGTCAGGCCTGTGGGCAATAACCCAATGATGCTTGCCCTCCCCGCTCCGGCCGGGCAAGTGGCTGTCTGCCTCCCCCGGAGCCTCCCGTGACGTTTTCCGTCGCCACGTGGAACATCAATTCGGTCCGCCTGCGCATCGATCTCGTGGTCAGATATCTCCTCGACCACCAGCCGGACGTTCTTGTGTCTGCAGGAAACGAAATGCCCGGACGGCAATTTCCCCTTTGGGGCGTTCCGTGACGCAGGCTATCCCCATATCGCGATCAACGGGCAGAAGGGTTACCACGGCGTGGCGATCGTTTCGCGCCTGCCGCTCGCGACCTTCTCCAAGCGAGACTTTTGCGCCAAGGGCGACGCGCGCCATCTGCATGTCGTCCTGGGCGGAGAGGCGCAGGGGCTCGAACTTCACAATTTCTACGTCCCCGCCGGCGGCGACGAGCCGGACCCCGAGATCAACGTCAAGTTCGCCCACAAGCTCGCCTTCGTCGACGAAATGGTGGATTGGGCCACGCACGAGAAGCCGGCGGCGCAAAGAGCGATCCTGGTCGGCGATCTCAACATCGCGCCGCTTGAACACGACGTCTGGAGCCACAAGTCGCTTCTCAACGTCGTGAGCCACACGCCCATCGAGGTCGATAAATTGACCCAAGCTCAGGCCGCGGGCCCGTGGGTCGACGCGTTGCGCAAATTCGTGCCCGACAACGAAAAGCTCTACACTTGGTGGAGCTATCGTTCGCCCGATTGGCAGAAGGCCAACAAAGGACGGCGGTTGGACCATATTTGGGTCAGCCCGGCGCTCGGCGATTCCGTGAAAGGGATGCGCGTTCTGCGCGACGCTCGCGGCTGGGAGCGCCCGTCCGACCACGTGCCGGTTATGATAAGATTAGAATTGTAGCTGTCGCCACTTTTCAGAACCGGCTTCGAGCTTTGAAAATCCGACGTTTGATCAAATGGGCGGCGAGTTTGGCTCTCACGCTTGTCGTCCTCGCGACGCTCGCCGGCGCCTATCTGTTTTATCGCGCCATGCCCGCCTATTCGGGCGCCGAAAGGCTGCCGGGTCTTTCATCCGAAGCTCGCGTGTGGCGCGACGCCTATGGCGTGCCGCACATCTTTGCCAGCTCAATGGACGACGCGGCGCGTGCGCTCGGCTACCTGCATGCGAGCGAACGGATGTTCCAGATGGACATCCTGCGTCGGGTCGGCCAGGGGCGCATGGCCGAAATCCGCGGCGCCGATCTTCTGCCTGTCGACAAGTTCATCCGCACATTGGGCTTCTACCGCGAGGCCGAGACAAGCCTTTCTGCGCTTTCGCCCTGGGCGCAGAGGCGGCTTGAGGCTTATGCCGACGGGGTCAACGCCTTCCTAGCAAGCCACGCGCTCCCGCCCGAGTTCCTCCTCGCGGGCGATAAACCCGAGCCGTGGAAACCGGCCAATTCGCTGGTGATCGGAAAGATCGAGGCCTACCAGCTGTCGCAGAACTTCAAGCTTAAGCTCCTTCGCGCCCGTCTCACCGCCAAGCTCGGAGGGGAACGGGCAAATTGGCTCTTTCCTGGCGCGCGGCCTGGCGGTCCAATCACGACTCTGCCGGCGATCAGCGACACTCACGCGAACGACGATAGCATCGATGATGAGTTGGGGACCTTGACCGGAATAGGCAAAGGCGCATCGAACGAATGGGTTGTCGCCGGATCACGGACACTCACCGGAAAGCCGATCCTCGCCAACGACCCGCATCTCGACCTTAGCGCCCCGATCCTGTGGTATTTGGCCCGCGTCGTCACGCCCGAAGGGTCAGTCAAAGGCGCCACTTTGCCCGGCGCCCCGGTCTTCGTGCTCGGCCAGAACGATTCGATCGCCTGGGGGCTTACGACCGCGGATTCGAACGTTCAGGACCTCTTCATCGAAACCGTCGATCCGACCGACCCGTCGAAATATCTCACCCCTGACGGGCCGAAGCCGTTCGAGACGCGGGAAGAAACAATTCATGTGAAGGGCGGCGCCGACGTCCAGCTCACGATCCGCGCGACCCGCCACGGTCCGCTCCTCTCCGACGTCAACGCCGATCTGGCGAATTTCGCCGGGCCGGGCAAGGCGGTCGCCCTTGCCTTCACCGGGCTTGGCGATCGCGACACGACCGCCGAAGCCCTCATGCGGGTCAATTCCGCGCGAAACTGGGGCGAATTTCTCGACGCGCTCCGCCTCTATCAGACACCGACCCAGAACTTGGTCTTTGCCGACGTCGGCGGCGACATCGGCTTCCTGAACCCCGGCTTGGTCCCCTTGCGAAAGTCCGGCGACGGCTCCACTCCGGTCGATGGCGCGTCGGGCGCCTTCGACTGGACTGGCATGATCCCGTTCGATCAATGGCCGCAGCTGCACAACCCGGAAACCGGATTCGCCTTTAACGCCAACAACGCCAATTTCCCCGACGATCATAAGCCCAGCTTTGGGCAGGACTGGGAAGAGAATTTCCGCGCCCGCCGTATCCAGCAATTCTTCGACGCGATCGACAAGCACAGCTTGGAAACCTCGGCCGCGATGCAGGCCGACCATCTGTCCCTGGATGTCAGGGATTTGCAGCCGTTCATAGCGACGATTGCGCCGTCGGACGAGCGAGCTCGGAAGGCGCAGGCGATGCTTCTAAGCTGGGACGCGGTGATGGATAAGGACCGCGCCGAGCCGTTGATTTACACCGCATTCCTCAGATCGCTCCACAAAATCCTGCTTGACGACAAAACCGGACTTCCCATGGGGGAGAAAGGCCCATTCGCGGTGACGACACTGGTTTCGCTGATGCACGACCATCCTTCCTGGTGCGACGTTCCGGGCGCTCCGGATCCGGACTGCCGCAAGGCGCTCGGGCGCGCACTCGACGATGGACTCGCTTTGCTCGTCGAGCGCGACGGCGCCGATATGAGCCAGTGGCGCTGGGGCGCAGAGCACCGAGCTGTGTTGCAGCATCAGGTCTACAGCCATGTTCCACTCTTTGACCGGTTGAGCGACCTAAGCGTTTCGTCGAGCGGGGGCTACTACACGCTCGATCGGGGCGGTGGCTCCGAGGTCGTACCGAATCTGCCATTCGCCCGAACTCATGGGGGCGGTTTTCGCGGTCTTTATGATCTGGCGGACCCTGACAAATCCCGCTTCATGATCGCAACCGGTGAATTGGGGCATATTTTTTCGCGCCACTACGGCGACCTCACGCCGCTGTGGAACGACGTCAAATCAATCACGCTTGCGGGCTCGGAAGACCAGCTCAAAAGAGCTGGCGCCCAAGAGCTGAGGCTCGAGCCTTGAATGCCGGCGCCCAGCGCCAGCCGCATGCTCGCCGCAATCCTGCGGTAGCCGGCGCGCTCTCCAGCGGGTAAAGTCATTGAGATGAGCCAAACGCGGCAATTGCTGATCGTGGATGACGACACCGACCTGCGTCAGGCGCTGGTCGAACAGTTGGCTCTGCATCCCGAGTTTCAGGTCCAGGCGGTCGAGACGGCGGGGGCGGCGCTCGAGGCGCTCGCCACCACAACCCCGGACCTCATCATCATGGATGTCGGCCTGCCCGATCTTGACGGGCGCGAGGCGGTCAAACGGATGCGCCGAGATGGGTATCGTCGGCCCATCATCATGCTGACAGCCCACGATACGGACGCGGACGCCGTGTCGGGCCTTGATTCCGGCGCCAACGATTACGTCGGCAAGCCGTTCCGGTTCGTCGTACTCTTGGCCCGTATCCGCTCGCAGCTCAGACAATATGAAGCCAGCGAGGATGCGGAGTTCCAAGTCGGCCCTTACACCTTCCGACCAACTTCGAAGAATCTCGTCGACCCGCAGGGGGTCAAATTGCGGCTGACCGAGAAGGAAGCGGCGATCCTGCGCTATCTCCATCGCGCAGAACAACAACCCGTGGCCCGCGAGACTTTGCTCAAGCACGTCTGGGGCTACAACGCCAACGTGACGACGCACACGCTCGAGACGCACATCTATCGTCTGCGGCAGAAGATCGAGAATAATCCGGCCGAAGCGCAGCTTCTTGTCACCGAAGGCGGCGGCTACAAGCTCGTGGCGAGCGCGGCGGCCGGGGGACGGCCCGAGTGACGCTCGACGACGAAGTCGCACGTCTCGGGCGGACGCGCCCCTTCGACCTTCTTCCGCGCGAAGCGGTGCAATTGATCGCCTTTTCATGTGAGAAACGCCGTTTGAGGGCGGGCGAGGCCTTGTTTTTTGCCGGCGAAACCGCCGATTCCGGGTATTTCGTCCATTCGGGCGCGATCACGTTGCTAGAAGATGGCGCGGGGCCGAAAGCCGAGCGGCGCGTCGACGCAGGGGCCCTTATCGGGGAGAGCGCGCTCTACGCGCCGACCACACGCCGCGTCAGCGCGCGCGCGGCCGAGGATGCGGTCGTGATGCGAATTCCGCGCGAGACGTTCCGGCGTGTTCTCACGGAGTTCCCGGCGGGCGCCGCAGAGATTCGCGCCGTCCTCGCCGCCCGGATGCGCCGCCTGGTCGACGGGCTGGAAGCAACCCGAATCAAATCGTTCGAAGGCTCCCTCGCGCCGAGACCCCGGGCCGCGCAGTGAGCGCCGAGACGCCGAGCGGCCTCTCCTCGTTACGCGCTCCCACGTCCGAAGACATTGACGCGCTCGCCCGGGCCGCGTTTGAACGGCTGCCGGCTTCTTTCCGGCGGCTCACGGACGGTCTGGTCATCCAGGTTGCCGATTTCCCCGACGACGAGACGCTCAAAGAGATGGGCGCCGAGAGCGACTTTGACCTCCTGGGCCTCTTTCGCGGCCGAGGGCTTGCTCAGCGCGGCGCGATCGTGGAGACGGGAGAATTGCCCAACATGATCTGGCTCTATCGTCGGCCGCTGCTCGACTTCTGGTGCGACGGCGAGGATACGCTCGACGAGGTCGTGACCCACGTTCTCGTCCACGAGATCGGCCATCATTTCGGGCTCTCGGACGCCGACATGGAGGCGATCGAGGAGAGTCGGCCCGCTGATTGATTCGCCCTGGGAGCAAGGCTGGGAGAGCGGGAAAGCCCCGGAAAGGGCCTGAACTTCGGCGCCTTCACAAGGGCGTCACGCAAGCTGTAGAGTAAGAGCGCGGCCGGATTCGGAGACGGCCGCGGCAACGTGCGGAGGACGGAGCGTCGGGTTGACGGTTCATGTTCGCTCAGTTTCACCGGGGAATTGTCCGGCTCTCGTTTTGAACGCGGACTACCGTCCGCTCAGCTATTATCCGCTGTCGATCTGGTGTTGGCAGGACGCGATCAAGGCGGTCTTCCTCGACCGGGTCAACATCATCTCCGAGTACGACACGCTGGTGCGCAGCCCAAGCTTCGAGATGCGGCTGCCCTCGGTGGTGTCGCTCAAGAGCTACGTCAAGCCGACCCGCTTTCCCGCCTTCACCCGGTTCAACGTGTTCCTGCGCGACCGCTTCACCTGCCAATATTGCGGCCAGCGCGAGGACCTGACGTTCGACCATGTCGTTCCGCGCTCGAAGGGCGGGATCACGACCTGGGAGAACGTGGTCGCCGCCTGCTCGGAGTGCAACCTCAGGAAGGCCGACATGCTGCCGGCCAAGGCGCGCATGTGGCCGGCGACGAAGCCCTACCAGCCCACCGTCCACGACCTGCACCAGAACGGGCGCCTGTTCCCGCCCAACTATTTGCACGAAAGCTGGATGGATTATCTTTACTGGGACAGCGAACTGGAAGAGTAGGCCGACCTTCTCGCGCCAAGCCGCAGACGGCGGGCGCCGAGAAGGCCCCTGGTGCAACCACAGCGCGAGTTACTCGCAAGAAAATCCAAATAAAAACAAGGAAAAGTCCTTGGATTTCCTTGGATTCCTTTGGTGGAATCGGGACTTTTCAAAGGGTTACAGCGGAAAAAAATAAAAAAATCTCTCGGCTCCTTAACTCGCGTCTCAGGTTGTCGGCCAAACGCCTCTCGGCAGTTCCGCGCTCTCCTTTTATGTCCTCCCTGTCGTCGCCCACGTGTTGACGGGACCAGGGGTTTCGATCAGCCGAAATCCTAACATCCATTCCCGGAATTGCACAAGGCTTTGTTTGCCGCAATCGGCGTGCGGCAGCGGAATATTGTTTTCTAGCAATGGATTACGAAAGGAAGTTCATCCTTGGCCGCGAAGCCGTAGGATCCGCGACGGAATGTACTCGACGTCGATGCTGATCCCGTCCCCGCGGAGCGCCGCAAGGTAGGGTGGCGCAGCGCTCCCTCGCCAATTGACGCGACCGAAGGCCGATGTGACGGCCGTCACAGTCGCCTGAGCCGTGACGATCTATCCCGTCAGGAAGGAGCTCCGAGGACAAGATTGCTTCGGACGCGATGAAGCGCGGGTTCCGAGGGACCGACGCCACAATTGAAGTCGGGTTTCAACTCGATAGGGGTGGAGAGCGCAAATGCCCGGCAGAAAATGGTCGTTCTTCGAAAACGGGATGCCCGGGCTACACCTGACGATCAATCCGCTGAAGCCGTTGCCGCCCGAAGTCCACGTCGTTCGGCAGTACCTCGATCAAGGCATCGTGCTGAACGACCAGGAGCGGGCCTCCATCCTTCGCGGGCGCGACGAAGGCGTCGGCACCGTGAAAACCATATTGGATCAGACGATACCGGGCTTCGCGCCCGACACGCGGCTCAAATTCGCCAACCAGATCGTCGATGCTTTGCTTGATAAGAGCGTGTCGGCGCAATTGTCGCGCGAGGCGCCCAGTCCGCAAGATCAATTCCAGCAGGAAACCGATAAGCTCAACGCAGTCTTGCGGGCGCCGACGCCGAGCCTCCTGCAGCAGGTCCCCGTCGGCGTCTCCGTCACCATTCACTTCGACTCGATTTTCAGCGGACGGCGGTGACGAAGCCGCGCACCCACGTCGACGCCTTGGCTTAAACGTTAATGCATCTCCTCAACGAACGGATGGCGCCTCCTCAAATTAGGGAGCATTCCGGCGACAGCCGCCACCCTTAGCCAGACGGCGCTGCCCTCATCATCGCCCCGCGACGCGCAATGGCGCGCCCTCTCCTCCGCCAGCAGCGTGGCTCGATTGCCGAACCGATGCTTGAGCGCCTTGGCGTGAATTTCGATGGCTTGATCCAAAGACACGTTCATTGAGGCCCCACCCTGTCGTACAATCGTCATATAGCGACAGCCAACCACCCGTCTCAAATCAACTTGGCGAGAGGCGCCGCAGAGGCGGGGGACGGAGATTGCGGCTCGCCGCGCGCTTAATACCATCGCATTATCACTTCAAATGCCGCAGATTTCGCGCGCGGCCAACCTTAAGAGAGCAGCAATCAACCGCGAAACAGAGCCGCAATCAACCGCGAAATGCAGCGCCGTTGGGCGTTCGCAGACTCAATGGCCCTGCACACGGGCGTTTGGGCGCCACAATGTGACACCGATCACTGCGCTCCAGGACGCAATAGGTAGGAATACCTAGACACAAGGCTCCAACGCATCGGGGGACTGGCATGGACAATATCACGATGTTGTTTCTGTGCCTGGCATTGGGCATGGCGCTTCGCAAGCTCGGACAAGTCCCGGAAAACGCCCACGTCACGATCAACGCCTTCATCGTCAAGATCGCGCTGCCGGCGCTCATTCTTCAGCAAATCCACAACGTCAAGCTCGACCCAACGATGATTTACGCCGTGCTGATGCCCTGGCTCCTGTTCGCCGCCAGCGCCGCGCTCTTCTGGGTCATTGGCAGACGGCTTAACCTTCCGCGGAAAACCACCGGCGCGCTCGCGGTCGTCGGCGGCCTTGGCAACACTTCATTCGTTGGTCTGCCGATGATCGAGGCGTTCTATGGCGCGAACGGCATGCCGACCGGCATCTTGATCGACCAGCTTGGAACCTACCTTGTCCTCAGCACAGTCGGAATTGTCCTCATCTGCCTCTATGCCGAGGGCGCGGTCACCCGGTCCGAGATCGTGAAGCGGATCGTGACCTTTCCCCCGCTTATCGCCCTCGTCGTCGCAGTCGCGTTGCTGCCAGTCCCCTACCCGCCCGTGCTGTCGAGCGTGCTCGCCCGTCTGGGCGGGACGCTGGCCCCTTTGGCGCTGGTGTCGGTCGGTTTGCAGCTCCACCCCGGAGAGCTCGCCGGCAGGCGAAACCTGCTTGCGATGGGGCTTGGCTACAAGCTCATCGTCGCGCCCTTGCTGATCCTTGTCCTCTACGCAGGATTGATCGGCCTGCGCGGCCGCACGACCGAAGTCACCTTGTTCGAAGCGGCGATGCCGCCACAGATCGGCGGCTCGATCGTCGCCATCCAATACGGCCTCGACGCGCGGCTGATTTCGCTGATGGTGGGCATCGGCACCGTCGCTGCGTTTCTCACGCTGCCGGTCTGGTGGCGGGCATTCGAGTTTTTATGAGCCGTGGCGCGTCTGAGTTCCTTGGCTCCGATGCTTAAGCTCAGCTGACGGGGCGGAAGCCCTAAACAAGAGCGAACCTTGCTTCGCGCCGCCACGCTCCTACAACCGGCTTAGCCGAGGAGCGACCAAACGATGTTGCAGATTCTCCCAACCCAGGGCGACGACAAGACCGGAGAGCCAGGCGTAGTTGCGACCAAAGCCCTTTGGCTCGACCTCCTCAATCCCACCAGCGCCGAAGTGACGAACGTGGAAAAGACGGTCGGCGCGACGCTGCCATCCTTGGGGGCGCTCAGCGAGATCGAGGCGTCCAGCCGCCTCAGAAACTCCGGTGGCGTCCTCTACATGAGCACGCCTTCGGCGGCCCGGCGTCCCGAGGGCGCCCAGACGACCCCTCCACTAGGGTTCGTGCTGTCGACCGAGCGACTGATCACCGTCCGCTTCATGCCGCTGCCGGCCTTCGACGCCGTCGCCGGTAAATTCGCCTCCAGCCAGGACGCTCCGAAATCCAGCCTCGAGGTGTTCACCTTGCTTTGCGAAGAGATCGTCGATCGTGTCGCCGATATTCTGGAGCATCTGGCTGGGGAATTGAACAGCCTGTCGATCGACGCCTTCCACGCCGACGACACCCGCGGCCGGCACGCCGCCCGCGCCAACCACGTCTTGCGGGTGCAACTGCGCCAGGTGGGTCGTCTGGGCGACAGGTTCTCGGAGGTGCGTGACGGGCTGCAGGGTCTGGGGCGCATCGTCGCCTACACCGACCAATATGCCTGCGAGTGGTCCGGCGGGGCGCTCAAGCCGCGCCTGGCCGGTCTGCGCCAGGACATCCATTCCCTGATCGACTACGAGGAGCAACTGGCGAGCAAAGTACAGTTCGTCCTGGATGCCCTGGTCGGGTTGATCGGCATAGCTCAGAATGACGTGTTCAAGGTTTTGACCATAGTCTCGATCGTCGGCATCCCACCGACCTTGATGGCGGGAATCTATGGCATGAACTTCAAGAACATGCCGGAATACGACTGGGCTTGGGGCTACCAATATGGCTGGGCGGTGATCATCCTCAGCGCCCTCATTCCCCTGGTCTGGTTCAAGGTCAAAGGCTGGTTCTAGGCGACCGTTCGGCGAGCAGCGAAAGCCGGGCTAGCCGAGGGCGCGGTCAGCGAGCGCGCCTCCAGCGCCCAATTCGACGGGATTACAATCTGTGCTAGGCGCGAGAAACGCGAGCCTGCCACCGTCGGTATCAGCTGGGAGCGGCGTCGGGCGATCTCCTTCTGTCAGTCGTTTAGGCCCAATCCGGTTCGGTTGCTTACGCTGCTTTGGCGGGCGTGACTTAGTGGCGGTGCGCTATCCGCAGTTCCATAGCTTGACCATGAGAACAGCGACCCACTACGGTTCGCGGACGAGGGAGGAACGCGACTTGGCGCGAGGCGGCATCCTGCGTTTCGAGAATGTCGCCAAGTCGTTCGGGGGCACGCAAGCGCTCAAGGGCGTGAGCTTCGACGTCAATCGCGGCGAGGTCGTCGCGCTTCTCGGCGAGAACGGCGCTGGCAAATCCACCCTGATCAAGGTTCTCGGCGGCATTGTCGCCGCCGACAGCGGAGCCGTGTCGATCGACGGCGAGCCCTATCGCCACCGCGCCGACGCGCGCCAGAGCGTCGCCTTTGTTCACCAGGACCTGGGCCTGATCGAGTGGATGACGGTCGCCGAAAACATGGCGCTCGCTCAAGGGTTCCCACGTCGTGGCTCACGCATGCCCTTTGCGCCGATCGATTGGTCGAGCGCCGAGCGCCGCGCCGAAGAGGCGCTCGCGTTGATCGGCGGCCGGATCGATCCGAGCCGACAGCGTGCGAAGCCTGAGCCGGACTGAAAAGTCGCTCGTCGCGATCGCCCGGGCGCTGGTCGTCAATTGCGATTTCCTCGTGCTCGACGAGCCGACCGCGAGCCTGCCGGCCGACGAGGTCGAGCGTTTGTTCGAGGCGGTGCGCGGCTTGAGGAGCCGGGGCGTCGGCATGATCTATGTCTCGCATCGCCTCGACGAGATCTTTCGCATCGCCGACCGGGTCGTGGTGATGCGCGACGGGCGCCTCGTCGGCGAGAAGGCCGTGCGCGACACCAATCCCGACGAGCTCATCGGCCTCATCGTCGGCCGCTCGACCTTCGAGCTCTTCCACAAGAGCGACAGCGCGCCAGGGCCGGCCCGGGTCGTCGTGCGCGGCCTCAAGACGCCGGGAGCGGGCCCGGTCGACTTCGACATTCGCGAAGGCGAGCTGCTCGGCCTTGTCGGCCTGAGGGGCGCGGGCCAGGAAGAAATCGGCCGCGCCCTCTTTGGCGCCATGCCGCATGACGGGTCGATCCTGATCGACGGCGAGGCGCCGGACTTGTCCTCGCCGCGCGCGGCCGTGCGCGCGGGCGTCGGTCTGCTCGCTCGCGACCGGGCGGAAGAATCCATTGCCTCCGCGCTCGCCGTGCGGGAGAACGCCTACCTCAATCCCAGCGCCTCGGGCCGTGGGCTCCTGTCCTTTCTGGGTCGGGGCGCCGAGGCCCGAAAAGCGATGGCGCTTGGGGCCACGGTCGGCCTTCGCCCGAATGCGCCGGAATTGCCGATCGAGGGTCTCTCGGGCGGCAATCAACAGAAGGTCATCGTCGGCCGCTGGCTCGCGACGGGACGCCGGCTGCTCGTCGCCGAAGACCCGACGGCCGGAGTCGACGTCGGCGCGAAAGCGGAAATCTACCGGCTCATCGAGCGCGCGCTCGAGGCGAAACTCGCAGTCGCGGTGGTGTCGACCGACTTCGAGGAGGTTGGCCATATCTGCCATCGGGCGCTCGTCTTCAACCGCGGCCGCATCATTGCCGAACTAGCCGGCCCGGAACTCTCAACCGAGTCGGTGATCGCCGCCGCCTCCGCGTCCGAAGCCGCGTAAGACAAGAGCCGAGGAGGAAGCGAATGGCGACGAATTCGATCCGCTCCGACGCTCTGGAGCCGACCGCTGCCGATTTGAAGCACGCCTCCTGGGGCGCGCGGCTCACGCGGCTCCTGCCGGTCTACGGCCTGCCGATTCTCGCTTTGCTTCTCATCGCGCTCTTTTCCGTCATCCTGCCGGACACGTTCCCGACCATTCTCAACCTGCGCTCGATCATCGCCGACAAGGCGATCATCGCGCTTCTGTCGCTCGCTGCGATGATCCCGATGGTGTCGGGCAAGATCGACCTCACGGTCGGATACGGCATCGTGCTGTGGCACATTTTGGCGATCAGCCTGCAGACTGTGTACGGCCTGCCTTGGCCGCTCGCAGTCGCCGTCGTCCTCCTTCTCGGCGCCCTGGTCGGCTTGATCAACGGAATTCTGGTCGAGGTCGCCTTCATCGATTCCTTCATCGCGACGCTCGGCACCGGCACCGCGCTCTACGCGATCGCGCTCTGGCACACGGGCGGCCGGCAGGTGCTCGGCGCGCTGCCAAAGGGGTTCCTTGCTTTGAACGGCACCATGGTGTTCGGCCTGCCGATCACCGGCTTCTACGTCCTGGCCTTCGCGTTCTTCCTGTGGTTCGTCCTCGAATATCTGCCGGTCGGGCGCTATTTGTACGCCATTGGCGCCAATCCGAGGGCTGCCGCGCTGAACGGCATTCCCGTCCGCCGCTACACGATCGCAGCGTTCGTCGCGTCGGGACTGCTGACGGCGGCGGCCGGCGTCCTGCTGGCCTCGAAGCTGAGGATCGGCCAGGCGAGCGTCGGCCTGGAATATCTTTTGCCCGCGCTGGTCGGCGCCTTTTTGGGCTCGACGACGATCAAGCCCGGCCGCGTCAACGTCTGGGGCACCATGGTCGGCGTCGCGATCCTCGCGGTCGGCATCGCGGGCATTCAGCAGTTCGGCGGCTCGTTCTGGGTCGAGCCGATGTTCAACAGCGTGACGCTCCTCATCTCGATCGGCATCGCCGGCTACGCCCAGCGGCGCCGCAGCGCAGCCGAGGCTCAGATCAATAGAAAAGCGGCCGCATAAGGCGGGCGCCGCAACCGGGAGAACGATCCATGAATGGCAGAGTGATTTTGATGGGGGCGGCCGGCGCGTTGGCCCTGGCCGCCGTCGCGAGTTCGGCGAGGGCCGACGCGCTTGTCGACGAGGCGAAGGCCGTGGTCGAGAAAGCGACGGCGCGCGCGGACAAATGGGACGGACCCACGAGCGGTCCCAAGGCCGTCGCGAAGAAGACGGTCGTCTATGTCGCCGGCGACATGCGCAACGGCGGCATCCTGGGCGTCGCGCATGGCCTCAAGGAGGCCTCCGATGTTCTGGGCTGGACCTATCGCGAGATCGACGGCCAGGGCACGGTCTCGGGGCAGGCTTCGGGCTTGAGCCAGGCGATTGCGCTCAAGCCGGACGCCATCGTGGTCGGCGGCAGCGACGCCGTCCAACAGAAGGCGGGCCTCGACGAGGCGGCGAAGCAGGGAATCGTGATCGTCGGCTGGCACGCCGGGCCGAAGCCCGGTCCGATGGACGGCGCGCCGGTGTTCGCCAATGTCACGACGGACGCGATGGAGGTGGCGAAGGTCGCGGCGATGAAGGCGATCGCAGAATTCGAACGGTAAGGCGGGTGTCGTGGTCTTCGCCGATTCGGCTTACGCCATCGCCATCGCCAAGGGCCGCGCCATGGAATCGTGGATCAAGAAGTGCGAGGGCTGCAAGGTGCTCGCCTTCGAGGACACGCCGCTCGCCGACACGGCGAACCGCGTGCCGCAGCTCACGACGACGCTTCTCCAGCAGCTCGGGCCCAAATGGACCCATTCGCTGGCGATCAACGACCTCTACTACGATTCGATGGGACCCTCGCTCCAGGTCGCAGGATTGAAAGGCGACGGAGACCCGCAGAACATTTCGGCCGGCGACGGCTCGGAATCCGCCTATCAGCGCATCCGCGACAAGGACTATCAGAGCGCGACCGTGCCGGAGCCGCTCAACATGCAGGGCTGGCAGCTCGCCGACGAACTCAACCGCGCCTTCGCCCACGAGAAATGGTCGGGCTTCGTGCCGGGCGTCCATCTCGTGACCGCGGCGAATATCGCTTATGACGGCGGCCCAAAGAACGTGTTCGATCCGGATAACGGGTACCGCGACGAATACAAGAGGATCTGGGGCGTCAAGTAGGGTGGCGCTCGGGGGCGTAACTTCCCTGCGCCCCCGCCTGCCCG
>CAVPEE010000003.1:0-140077 GCA_963702825.1 uncultured Alphaproteobacteria bacterium | reverse complement strand
CTCGCGCGCTTCGATGCGGTAACGGAACGCCGCGGGATCAAGGCGATCAAGCCGAAGGCCGCCAACCTCGCCCTCAGGATACATCAGAAAGCCGACCGGTCCGCTCGAAGCGCCCGGCAACGCGACGTCGTGCGCGCAATTGAATGCGACCCAATTCCCTTCGCAGGCCCCAATCAGCGCGTCACGCGCGGCGACGACTTTGGGCTCGTCCGCGTTCAGATCAGTCGGCGGCTCCTCCAGCATCACCTTTCGGACGTCGGCTGCGTCGATCGGCGTCCAGCCAATCCCCTCGAGCCAGACGTCGGCCCGGCAATGTTGGCTCTTGGTGACGTCGGTCGAACCGGCGCCCAGGCTCTTGTAGCCAAAGCGCGATGGGGCGACGCGAATGCCGTAAAGGTCGCGTGCGGGAAGACCCGCCGCGCGAGCGAGGCCCACAAAAAGGCCGTTGATGTCGGCGCATTTGCCGCCAAGCGGCGAACCCGTGAGCATCGCGCGGACGTCGCCCGATCCGCAGCCGCGCGTCGCGGCGATGCGCTGCGTATTTGCGACAAGCCACGCGTAGATCGCCTGCGCCTTCTCGACGTCGCTGCCCGCGCCAGTGACTATTCTGTCGGAGGTTTCTTTGACGATCCCGTCAGTCGGGATAAGCGCGGTCGCCCTGGTGAAGAAGCGCGCGGCGGTCGCTCGAGAGCGGCGAGACTTTTCCGCCACCCGTATGGATGTCCACCGCGCGGTCGCGCGTCGCAATTCGGCTCACGATCTCGGCGCGGCGTTCGCTCCCACTGCGCCATTCGAGCCTGACGATTTCGGCGCCATAGACGGGATCGCGCACCAGCTCCGCGGAGCTGTTTTCGGTCCATTGGGTTCCAAGCGGACGGCTCCAGAGGGGATCGGCAAAGGACGGGGTCGGGACCCAGACCTTGGTGGGCTCGGTCGAGTCGATCTCGACGATGGTGCGAATTTCGTATGCACGCCAGTCACCGTGATCGGAAAAGGCGAGCGGACCGGCGCTGGCGGGGAGCGCGCTGACGCCAAGGGCAGCTACCGAAGCCGCAGATTTCAAGAAGTTGCGACGGTCCAGCATGTCTTGCCTCCTCCAGAGGACGTGAGCTCATGGCGAACGGTTCGAACCATATGCCACGGCGCTTCCTCACGCCAGAGCAATGCAAACCGATTAGAGGGAGCGACTTACCCCACCAGCAGCAGCGGATTGGGGGCGTGGCGCGACCAGCCGGCGTCGCCAACCATGACGTCGAGCCCGAGCGTGGCGAGGTCGTCGGCGTATGGATCGGCCTGCATGTCTTTGGCCTGATACGCCATCTTCGAATAAGTGCCGCACTCGTCGCAGGTCTCCGCCTTCACAACACCGGAATCGCCTTCGATTCCCCGGATTGCGAGCGTCCTCGAGCCGCCGCAGGTGACACAGACGGCGCGCCGAATAGTTCCACGCCGTGGAGCAGAGGGAGCAGTAGAGGTAGCGCGCCCCGGGGTTTTGCCCGCCGCCAGTCACCACGCTCGCCGATGAGGTCGAGCCGCAACACGGGCATAAAGACCGCTGCTCGAGCAGGCGCAGCAAGCGCGTCGGGAGGCGGCCAGCCAGACAGGTGAAATAGACCTGCAAGGCCGCGGCAATCCAGAAGCTTGAACCCGCGTCCTTCTCATCAATAACGCCACGCAAGAACGCGTCAGCCTGCGTTTCCTTGGAAACGGCGCTGCGGCCGCTCAACTCCGCCGCGACCGCAGCAGCGGGAGACTGCAGCCCCTCGCCGGCGGCGATATCGAGCAGCAGCGCAAGACCGTCACGCCACGCCGGGTCACGCCGGTGTCCGTCGGCGGAGATCGGCGGAATGCGAGCGGCGACCGCCTGCTCCACCGCCGCTTCGTCAGGCTCGACCAAAGGCGCGAGCATCGATGCGGCATGATGCTGCGCGCGTGCAAGCTTCGCCATGAAGGCGAGCCATCCTTCCATTGGATGGCCTTTCGACAAAAGCTCGAGGCGCTCCGCCGTCCGAGTGAAACGGGCCGCCGGGTCGGGAAGCAGGATGGGCTCCGGAGCTTTGACGCCGCCCGTCGCATTGCCGATCCAGCCGCCCTTCGGCGCGGTCTCGCCCTGCCTCATGAGCGGCGAGGGGCGCTGGCGGGCGGGCCCTCATCCGGCCGACTTCGTCGGCCACCTTCTCCCTGAGGGAGAAGGGGAAGGGCGGCGGCGGTTTCTCCCGTTGCCCCTCGGGATAAGGGTCGGGGGCATCGCGCGATCATGAACCCTCGGCCGCGCGGCGCGGACGCGGGCCCCGTGAACCCGTCGCCACGAGGCTCTTGAGCCATTTGCGATGATGACGCCACGCCCAGCCGGGCGTCACATAGCCTTGGGTCATCCCTCGCATCGAGCCGCGCACCCAGATCGCCGCGTAGACGTGGGTGATCCAGATGATGATGGCCGCAATCGCCGCATAGCTGTGAATGAGCGCCGCGGCCCTCTGGGTCTCGATGCGTCGTCGCCTCGCCGAAATAGACTTCCCAGATCACGAGGCCGGTGAGGAAGAGAGCTGGCACGAGCAGAGCCATCGACCAGAACACGAATTTCTGCCCGGCGTTGAACCGCCCAACCTCGGGAACGCCTTCCTCCTCGTTGCGCAACACGCGCACGATTGCGCCCATCCAGGCGATATCGTCCCAGTTCCAGAAATTGTCGCGCCAGAATTGCACGATCAGGCCCGCGTAGCTCACAAGCAGCACGCAGCCGATCCAGGGATGGATCGCGCGCGCCCATTGCCCGCTGCCGAACAGCAAAGCGAGAGAGGACAGCAGCGGGTGAAACATCGACAGGCCAGAAAGCATCAGCAACACGAAGCAGGCGGCGGTGATCCAATGATTGATCCGCGCCGCCGTCGTATTGCGAATGATGGTCCCGGACGGATAGCTCATGCGGCGTCACCCGTGACTGTTGCGGTCCGATTCCCGAATGAGCTTCGCCGCCGCGATGTCGTCCTCGGGCTGCACTTCGTTCGGCCCGGCCGTGATCCAGTGGAAAAACCCGGCCACGGCCGCGAGCGCGACTCCGGCCACTGCTAGCGGCTTCAATACGCCCTTCCAGACTTCGACGAGCACGCTGATCTTCGGGATTGTCCGGCAGGCCGGCATAGATCGACGGCCGATCGGCGTGGTGCAGCACGTACATCACATGGGTGCCGCCGACGCCCTGGCGGATCGTACAGGCCCGCGTTCTCGAAGCCGCGCGACTTGAGATCGATGACGCGCTCGCCTGCCCAATGCGTCATGTCCGTCTTCGAGCCGAACATGATCGCGCCTGTCGGACAGGCCTTCACGCAGGCCGGCTCTTTGCCAACCGTGACGCGGTCGGAGCAGAGCGTGCATTTGTAGGATTTGTGATCGACCTTGCTGACGCGGGGAATGTTGAACGGGCAGCCCTTGATGCAATAGCCGCAGCCGATGCAGTTCTCGCTGATGAAGTCGACGATGCCATTGGCGTATTGCACGATCGCGCCGGGCGCCGGGCAGGCCTTGAGGCAGCCCGGATCCTCGCAATGCATGCAGCCATCCTTGCGGATCAGCCATTCGAGGTTGCCCTGATCGTTGTCCCATTCGGTGAAACGCATCAGCGTCCAGGTGTTGGGGTCGAGGTCGAGGGGGTTGTCGTAGGTTCCCTCGAAATGGCCGACCTCGCCACGCAGGTCGTTCCATTCCATGCAGGCCGCCTGGCACGCCTTGCAGCCGATGCAGCGCGTGACGTCGATGAGCTTGGCGACTTCCTGCTCATGCCGGCGGACTGACGGCGGCGTGATGGTCGTGGCCGAGATGCGGATGTAGTCCTGCGACTGCAGATTAGACATGTCGGTTCCTTACGCCACCGGCCCCGCGACCTTCTCGACATTGACGAGGAACGCCTTGAATTCAGGCGTCTGCGTATTGGCGTCGCCCACCGAAGGCGTGAGCGTGTTTGCGCCATAGCCTTTGCGCGCTAGGCCGGTGAAGCCCCAGTGCAGCGGCACGCCAACGACATGCGTCGGCTTGCCATCGACGGTCATCGGCTTGATGCGCTTCGTGACATAGGCCTTGCAAACCATCGCGCCGCGCTTGCACGAGACGCGCACCCAGCCGGCCTGCTCGATGCCTTTCTCCTTCGCCAAAGCCTCGCCGATCTCGACAAACTCCTCCGGCTGGAGGATTGCGTTGATCAAAGCGTGCTTGGTCCAGAAGTGGAATTGCTCGGTCAGGCGATAGGTGGTTCCGACATAGGGGAATTCGGCGGGTATCCCTAAGTTGGCGCGGTCGTCGGCGTACACTCGTGCGGCCGGATTGTTGCGCACCTTCGGGTGCAGCACGTTTTCGGAAGGGCTTTCGAACGGCTCGTAATGCTCCGGGAAGGGGCCTTCCGCCATCTGGTCGAGGGCAAACAGGCGCCCCATACCCTCGCCGTTCATGATGAAGGGGCCGACATTCTCGGAGGGCGCGGCGGCCGTGTAATCCGGCACATCAAGCCCGACCCATTTGCTCCCGTTCCACTCGATGATCGATTTCGCCGGGTTCCATGGCTTGCCTGACGGATCGGCGCTGGCGCGGTTGTAAAGGATCCGCCGGTTGGCCGGCCACGCCCAGGCCCAGTTCGGGGCTATGCCCGCTTCGCGCGGATCGCTCGCGTCGCGCCGCGCCATCTGGTTGCCCTTCTCGGTAAAGCTCCCGGAGAAGATCCAGCAACCCGACATGGTCGTCCCGTCATCGCGCAATTGCGCGAACCCGTCGAGCTGCTGCCCTGCCTTGACGAGGGTCGCACCGGAAGCGTCCTTGAGATCGGCCAAGGCGCGGCCATTCATTTCCTTGGCCATTTCCTCAGGGTCAGGGTCGACCGGATTGATGTAATCCCAGGTCAGATTGAGGAGCGGGTCGGGGAAGGCGCCGCCGTCCTTGCGGTACATCTCGCGCAGGCGGTGGAAGAGTCCGGCGATGATCCAGATATCGGACTGAGCTTCCCCTGGCGGAGGCGCGGCCTTCCAGTGCCATTGCAGCCAACGCGCCGAATTGACGAGCGCGCCGTTCTCCTCGGCGAAGCAGGTGGTCGGAAGTTGGAACACTTCCGTCTGGATGCTCGCCGGGTTCGAGGGATTCTGCGGCCCGAAATTCTCCCAGAAACGTGACGTCTCCGTATCGAGGGGGTCCATCACGACGAGATATTTGAGTTTGCCCAGCGCGCTACGGATCTTCCCCTTGTCGGGGAAGGCCTGCAGCGGATTGAAGCCCTGGCAGATGTAGCCGTTCATCTTGCCGTTCGCCATCATCTCGAAGGCGGCGATGATATCGTAGAGCGGAACGTCGAGTTTCGGCAGCCAGTCATAAGCCCAGTTGTTGTCGGCGGTCGCAGCCTTCCCGTAGATCGCCTTCTGGAAGCTGACGAAGAACTTCCGGTAGTTCTGCCAGTAGCTGACTTGGCCCGGACGCATCGGCTTGAACAGCCGCGTCTTCATGTAATCGTCGAACGTTATGTCGGTGTCGCGTGGCAAAGTGAGATAGCCCGGCATCGCGTTCGAGAGGAGCCCGACGTCGGTTAGCCCCTGGATGTTGGAATGACCGCGCAGCGCGTTCATGCCGCCGCCAGCAACGCCGATGTTGCCGAGCAGAAGCTGGACCATGGCCATCGTGCGGATGTTCTGCGCCCCGACCGAATGCTGCGTCCAACCGAGCGCAAACAGGCTGGTCAGCGCCTTGTCCGGGGGCGCGGTCGAGGCGAAGAGCTCACAGATCTGCAAGAATTTGTCCTGCGGCGTGCCGCAGATACGCGACACCATTTCCGGCGTGTAGCGGTCGACGTGCTTGCGCAAAAGGTTGATGACGCAGCGCGGATTCTGCCATGTGTCGTCAATCTTGGCGAAGCCCTGATCGTCCTTCTCGTAGTCCCAGCTCGACTTGTCGTAAGTGCGCTTCCCTTCGTCATAGCCGGTGAAGAGCCCGTCCTCGAAGCCAAAGCCGTCTTTCACGATCAGGCTGGCGTTGGTGTAGGCCCGCACGTACTCGTGCTGAATCTGGTCCTTTTCGAGCAGATAGCGGATGAGACCGCTCAAGAAAGCGATGTCAGTGCCCGGACGAATCGGCGCGTAGACGTCGGCCACCGACGCGGTGCGGGTGAAGCGCGGATCAATGACGACGAGCTTCGCGCCATTCTCGATCTTCGCCTCGATCACCCACTTGAATCCGCACGGGTGGGCTTCAGCGGCGTTGCCGCCCATGACCACAACCACGTTGGCGTTCTTGATGTCCTGCCAGGTGTTGGTCATCGCGCCACGACCGAATGATGGGGCCAAACTGGCCACCGTCGGTCCGTGTCAGACGCGCGCCTGGTTGTCGAAGACCACCATGCCGAGAGAGCGAGCAAGCTTCCAGGTCAGGTAGGATGTCTCGTTGGAGGATGCGGACGCGGCCAGCATGCCCGTCGAGAGCCAGCGGTTGACCGTCGCTCCACCCTTGTTTTTCGCGATAAAGTTTTTGTCGCGGTCTTCCTTCATCAGCTTCGCGATACGATCGAGCGCAAAGTCCCAAGAGACTTCCTTGAATGCGTTCGCGCCGGGCGCACGGTATTTGGGGACTTTGAGCCGGGTCGGCGCATGGACGATGTCGAGCAGCGCCGATCCCTTCGGACAGAGGGTGCCCCGATTGACCGGATGGTCGGGATCGCCCTCGATGTGGATGATGTCGGACACCGCGTTTTTGGCTCTGTCGCCGAGGCTGTAGATCAGGATGCCGCAGGCGACTGAGCAATAGGTGCAGGTGTTGCGGGTCTCGCTCGCCGCTGTAAGCTTGAACGGCCTTACCGAAGCTGCGAGCGCCTCGCCGGCGAAGCCGAAGCCCAGCGCCCCAAGGCTGGAAGCCGCGAGACCGGCGCCGGTGATCTTGATAAAGCCGCGACGACTGAGCTGCATGGTCAAGCCCTCCTCATCTTCAAGGCCCCACACGCAAGGCGCCCCCGCACTGTCCTGAGTAAAAGCTCCTCCCATGGCGAATTCAAGCCCGACGTCGCGCGATGCGGTATGTCGTCCTGAATATATCGCCAGCCGTTGGCAGGCGCCGAGCGGAAATTTCGAGTGCAGGCAACCAAAGCTGACTGGTGATCTGGCTCACAGACACGGTTCGCATGCGCCTTTAGTGTCGTTTCACCTTCTTGACACGCGCAATGGGCGCGTCTAGACCAACACCATTTAAGGGCCCATGCCATGCTGTCAGTTCGCAATACGATGGGTTTCATCGTCGCCGTGGCGCTCGGCGTCGCTATCGGTATGTTTGTGCAGGCTCGCCAGACCTCAAACCCGAGCGCCCACTACTCGCTCGCCGCCGTCGAGTCGGCGATCGGCGACGATCTCAATCGCGTCGCGGTCAAGGCGGCGCCTGAGCATTGGTTCCCCCGCGCTTCGACCTACGAAGACGAGGTCGCCAAGATCAATCACGAAGGTTTCTAGCGCCGGGCCCGCGTCGGCAGCGGGCTCGCCAAGCGAGTTAATGAACGACGTGATCTCCTCGGCGTTTCGAAGTGTCTGAGAGCCGAGGGTCGTGTCAACGACGGCCGGGTGCGCTGCATCCGTCAGAAGAGATTGAAACCTTTCGCGCTCCGCGACCTAGTTCTCGGTTTTGTCCAACTTTAACGGGACCAGCGTTCAGACCGGCACGACGGGCGCCTTGGTCTTCCTCAGCGCGTCCATGAACTCTTGGTTCAGATCGAGGTGCACTTTCACGAGGTCGGGCGGCGTCAACGCCAGCCACTGGTTGAGCGACACGTCAGCGTAGTAGCTGCTCTTGAAGATCTCCAGAAAACGCAGCGGCGTCGACCCCGTGTTTTCCACATAGTGGCCCATCGCGAAGGGCACAAAGCCGACGTCTCCGCCGCGGAAATCGAACGTCCGCGCCTGGCCGGCGGACGCGAACACGCCCATGCGCCCCTCGCCGCTGATATAATATTGCCATTCGTCGGTGTTCGGATGCCAGTGCAATTCACGCAGGCCGCCGGGGTCGACCTCGACCAGAGCCGCCGCGATGCTCTTTGGAGGCCGGAAACACGCTCGAGTCCGTGATCCGCACCGTCCCGCTCTTGGTGCGGATCGGCTCCTGCGCCAGCATGCGATGACTGAAGGTTTGCGGCACTGGGTCCGCGCCCATGAGCTTGTCGGGACCGAGCGAACCGGGGACCGGCGCTTTGAAAATGTAGAGCTCGCGCGGGTCGGGCGTATGTCCGAACAGCGTCGGCGGCAAGCCGAAATTCTTGCCCAGAACCTCAGCGGGGACATGCTTGAACCAGTCGCTGAGCAAAAACGTGTCGTCCTCGTCGAAGTCGCCATCATCGAAGACGAGGAGGAATTCGCAACCGTCGGGACCGAGGCCCTGGATCGAATGGGGAATGCCGCCGGCAAAATACCAGAGATCGCCGACGCCGACGTCGTCGACAAAATTACGGCCCTGCGGGTCGATCGCCGTGATGCGGGCCGTTCCGTAAAGCATGTAGGCCCATTCCGCCTGCTTATGCCAGTGAAGCTCGCGGATTCCGCCCGCATTCAGCCGCATGTTCACGCCGGCGATCGCTTTCGAAACGCCCAGCTCCCGCGCGGTGACCTGACGTGTCCAGCCGCCGCTCGACTGCCGAACATGCGCATCGGCGAAGGAAAACCGCAAGATTGGGCAGAGTTCCCGAATCGGTCGCCGGCGGATTGAGGAGATCCGGATTCTGAGCTTCCCGGGCCACGTCTCCCGGGACAGGATCGGAGCCGCCGACGCCGGGCGCCCGGCTGGGCTCCGGAACCTGCTCGGCGGCGCTAACGGCGGTTGCGCCGAGAAGCGCGCTTGCGCCCACAGCCGCGCCGGCCAAGAGATCGCGTCGGGTTGCGGCGTTCATCATGTTCCTCCGCTTTGATTGGTCGCTCGGCGTCTCTGATTGTTTCTGTTGTTGAGAGTGGCGAACAGCCCGCTCATCTTTCCATAAGGACACGCGGCCAGCGATCCCTGCGGATGTCACTCTTTCGTGAGCTTCAGGAACGATCCGCGCCCTCGCGCGCGATCTTACCGCCGAGCGGAATGCGCGCTGCCATTCGCGGGAAAGGGCCCTCGGAATTGGCGTCAAGCCTTCGCTTCACGACTTCCCGAAGGTTTCGTCGAAGGCGTAGCCGGTTCCGCGGACGGTTCGGATGGGGTCGCGCTCGCGGCCGCGCGAGAGCGCCTTGCGCAGGCGCCCGACATGGACGTCGACCGTGCGTTCGTCGATCTCCGCCGCCTGGCCCCACACCCCGTCCAGGAGTTGCGCGCGCGAGAACACCCGCCCCGGCTTCTCCAAGAGATATTCGAGCAGCCGGAACTCGGTCGGACCGAGGTGGATGTCGCGAACGCCGCGCCTCACCCGCCGCGTCTCCCGGTCGAGATCGAGATCGCCGGCATAGAGACGCTCGGCGATCCGCTCGGGCCGGCTGCGCCGCAAAAGCGCGCGCACCCGCGCCATGAGTTCGGGCACCGAGAAGGGCTTGACCACATAATCGTCCGCGCCGACCGACAAGCCCGCGCACGCGTTCAGCCTCTTCCCCTCGCGCGGTGACCATGATCACCGGCAGCGTGCGGGTCGATTCGCGCGCCCTTAAGCGTCGGCAGATTTCGAGACCCGAGACGCCCGGCAGCATCCAGTCGAGGATCACGAGGTCGGGCGCATTCTCCGCCAGCCGCAACTCGGCCTCGTCGCCGCGCTCCACATTCTCGACCACATAGCCTTCCGCCTCGAGATTGTAGCCGAGCAGCAAGGACAGATCCGATTCGTCCTCGACGATCAGAATGCGCGGCGCGGACGCGGCTCCCGGACGGATGTCCCTGCGCGCCTGGTTCACTTGACCGCTCCTCTCGCGTCGGTCTCGATATCCGTCCCTTGCCGGCCGTGCGGCCGCTCGGTCGGCAGGTTCGAACCGGTCACCAGATAGAACACGGTCTCCGCGATGTTGGTCGCGTGATCGCCGATCCGCTCGATGTTCTTCGAGCAGAACAGAAGATGGGCGCAGAAGGTGATGTTGCGCGGATCCTCCATCATATGCGTCAGGAGATCGCGGAACACCAAGTCTTCCAGCGCGTCGAGATCGACGTCCCGCTCCCAGACGTCGAGCGCCCGCTCGACATCGCGCTGGGCGTAGGCGTCGAGCACGTCCTTCATGAGTTCGGTCGCGAAGTCGTTCATGTGCTTGATGCCGACGATGGCGTGGGGCGCCCGGCCTTCCAACGCCGATCTTGACCGAGCGCTTGGCGATGTTCTTGGCCAGATCCCCGACCCGCTCGAGATCGCCCGCGACCCGAATGGCGCCGATGATCTCGCGCAAGTCGTTCGCCACCGGCTGCCTTCGCGCGATCGTCAGCGTCGCCTGCTCCTCGATCTCGCGCTGCAGCGCGTCGAGCCGCGGATCGGTCTCCACCACCTGATGGGCAAGCGCGGAATCGCCGGAGGCAAGCGCGTCGACCGCGTCGATCACCATCTTCTCAGCCAGCCCGCCCATCTCGGCGATCCGCCGCTCGAGCAGATCAAGATCCTTGTCATAGGCTCTAACGGTGTGCTGATCCGCCACGAGCGATTCCTTTCTCAGCCGAAGCGGCCAGTGACGTAATCCTGCGTGCGCTTATCGCGCGGCGCGGTGAAGACCGTGTTCGTCTCATCGAACTCGACCATCTCGCCCAGATACATGAAGGCGGTGTATTGCGAGCAGCGCGCGGCCTGCTGCATGTTGTGGGTCACGATCGCGATCGTGTAATCGCCGGACAATTCATCGACCAATTCCTCGATCTTGGCGGTCGAGATCGGATCCAAAGCCGACGCCGGCTCGTCGAGCAGGATCACTTCCGGGCTGATCGCCACGGTTCGGGCAATGCACAAGCGCTGCTGCTGGCCCCCCGAAAGGCTCAAGCCGCTCGCGTTCAGCTTGTCCTTCACTTCGTTCCATAGCGCCGCGCGGCTCAAAGCCTGCTCGACCCGCGCATCCATTTCCGACTTCGGCAATTTTTCGTAGAGGCGGATGCCAAAGGCGATGTTGTCATAGATCGTCATCGGAAACGGCGTCGGCTTCTGGAACACCATGCCGACCCGCGACCGCAAAAGATTGAGGTCGAGGTCGGGCGAGAGGATGTTCTCCCCGTCGAGCATCACCTCGCCCTCGGCCCGCTGGCCGGGATAAAGGTCATACATGCGGTTCAAAACCCGCAAAAGCGTCGACTTGCCGCAGCCCGAAGGGCCGATGAACGCCGTCACCTGACCCTTATAGAGGTTGAGGTTCACGCCCTTGAGCGCATGCGTCTGCCCGTAGTAGAAATTAAGGTTGCGAACGACAACCTTATTCGTCTCGGCGGCCGGCGCTCTCGAAGGCCTCTGGGCCTCAACATCACTCATCCCCGGAGCCTCTCCGATGCTACTTCTGCTTCACCGAAGCAGAGAAAACCCGCGCCAATATGCTCAACGCCAACACCGCAAACGTCAGGATCAGTGCGCCTGTCCACGCGAGCTTTTGTTGTTCGGCGTAGGGGCTGCGGGCGAATTCGTAGATGATGAGCGGCAGCGCAGACATCGGCCCGCGAGGATCGGCGGCAAACAGCGAATTGCCGAGCGCGGTGAAGATGAGTGGCGCGGTCTCGCCGGTCATGCGCGCAATTGCGAGAAGCACGCCGGTGATCAAGCCGGACATGACCGCCCGGTAGGCGACGTGCCGGATGACGAGCGAACGCGGCATGCCAAGCGCCGACGCCGCCTCGCGCAGAGTGTTCGGCACGAGGTTCAGCATGTCTTCAGTCGTGCGGACCATGATCGGCGCGCCTAGCACTGCGAGCGCGACGGCGCCCGCGAGAGCGGAGAAATGCCCGACGGGCACGACCAACAGTTCGTAGACGAACAGGCCAACGATGATCGAGGGCGCGCTCAACAAAATGTCATTGATGAAGCGCACGACCGAGGCGAGCCGCGAGTTTGCGCCATATTCGGCCAGATACGTGCCTGCGAGAATGCCAATCGGCGCGCCAAGGGCCAAACCAATGCCCGTCATGATCAAGCTGCCAACGATCGAGTTGAGCAAACCGCCAACGACCCCAGGCGGGGCGGTGTTCTTGGTGAAAACGTCAAGCGACAGTCCCCCGAGGCCGTTCCACAGCAGTGTGAACAAAATGATCGCGAGCAAGGCCAGACCCAACGCCGTCGCCGCATAGGCAAGAACTGTCCAGACACCGTTGCGCGTCTTGCGCCTCGAATAGGAAGCCGCTGTCATCGACCTACGCCTTCAATGCCATGCGCGCCAACATCCAGCGTGCGGCCGCGAGAACCAGGAACGTGATGACGAACAGGATGAAGCCAAGCGCCAGCAGCGACGAGGTGAACAGTCCCGGATCGGCGTCCGCGAACTGATTTGCGATCATCGCCGAGATGGTCGTGCCCTGGGCAAGAATCGAGGACTGAATCTTGGTGGCGTTGCCGATGACGAAAGTCACCGCCATCGTCTCGCCGAGCGCGCGGCCGAGCGCCAGCATCACGCCGCCAATCACTCCGACCCGCGTATAGGGAATGACAATGTTTCCTACGACCTCGAAAGTGGTCGACCCAATGCCATAGGCCGCCTCCTTGAGCACGGTCGGAACCGTGTCGAACACGTCTCGCGACACCGCGGTGATAAAGGGCAGGATCATGAGCGCGAGCACCAGTCCCGCGGTCAGCACGCCATAACCGAATGGCGGACCCTGGAAGAGAAAGCCGATGCCGGGAACATTGCCGAGCGTACTGATGAGGAACGGCTGAATATAGCTCTGCATCACCGGTCGGAAATAATAGACGCCCCAGATGCCGTAGATGATGGAGGGAATCCCCGCGAGGAGCTCAATTGCGATCCCGATGGGTCGACGCAGGGGCAGCCAGCAGAGCTCCGTTAGAAAAACCGCAATGCCGAGTCCGACCGGAACGGCAATCAGCATCGCGATCAACGATGTGACAAGCGTGCCGTAAATCGCAGTTGCGGCGCCGAATTGGTCCTTCGGCGGACTCCAGGCGTCCGAGAACAGGAAGCCGACGCCGAATTCTCGGAACGCCGGCCAGGCGCCAATGAACAGGGAGACCACAACGCCGAGGAGGAGCACCAGAACCAAAATTGCCGCGCCGAACGTCAGCAGGCGGAAGCTGTTGTCCGAGAATTTGAGCCGACCGAGCGCGCGAGAGCGGTCCATCGGCGCGCTGTGGGCGGCGCTTGAGCTTTGCAGTGCGGTTGCGGTCATCGCTGTCTTCAGCCTTGCCTTGCTTCGGAAGCTCGGGGCGGGAAGGCACCCTCGCGGACGCGTCCCCGCCGCCAAGTGCGCTGACGATTATTACTGCTTGATGTCGGACGCCCACATCTTCTCGACCAGCGCCACGACCTTGTCGGGCATCGGGATGTAGTCGAGGTCCTCGGCCATCTTGTCGCCCTTCTCATAAGCCCACTTGAAGAAGTCGAGCGCGTCTTTTGCGGCGGCCTTATTCGGCGGATCCTTGGGCAAGAGAATGAACGTGGCGGCGGTCATCGGCCACGACTTCTCTCCCGGCTGATTGGCCAGGATATTGTAGAAGCCCGGGGAGTTCGCCCAGTCGGCGTTGGCCGCGGCGGCCTGGAAGGCGTCCATGGTCGGGGCGACGATCTTGCCCGCCTTGTTGGCCATGCTGGCGTAGGTCAACTTATTCTGGTCTGCATAGGCGAATTCGACATAGCCGATCGCGCCCTTGGTGGTGGCGACATTGTTGGCGACGCCGTCATTGCCCTTGGCGCCGATGCCGCCCGGCCAGTCAACCGTCGTCGCCACCCCGACCGCCGACTTCCAATCCGGCGAAACCTCGCCGAGATAATAAGTGAAGTTGAAGGTCGTGCCAGAGCCGTCGGCGCGATGGATGGGCACAATCGGCAAATTGGGCAGGTCGAGCTTCGGATTGAGCGTCTTCAGCGCCGCATCATTCCAGTTGGTGATCTTGCCGAGATAGATCTGTGCGAGGGTTGGGCCATCGATAACAATGTCGCCGGGCTTGACGCCCGGGAGATTGAGGACCGCGACGATGCCGCCCATCACCATCGGAAATTGCGCGAGGCCAGCCTTGTCCAGCTCCTTAGGCTCCAATGGCGCGTCGGTTGCGCCGAAGGTGACGGTTCTCGCCTTGATTTGTTTGATGCCGGCGCCCGATCCAATTGACTGATAGTTCAGTCCGTTTCCGGTGTCTTTCTTGTAAGAATCGGCCCATTTGGCGTAGATCGGAAAGGGAAAGGTCGCTCCAGCGCCTGAAATATCGGCAGCTTGCGCGATTGTGGCCGTTGCGGCGCCCGCGGCGAACGCAACGACGCGAATGAAATTGGTTAGCCTCATTGTACGCCTCTCAAGCGCTAGCAGTGATCGATTCCAGCCGCGGCGATGGCGCGCGACGAGTTCCTTCTAGGCTCGCTCGATATGGCTATTGCGACAGTGAGACGACAGTTTTACGACAGTGAGGCTCGCCCGCTTGCTCGCCGCCATCACATTCGCGTGGCGGGGCCCTCGCGGGCTGTCAATCTGTTCAGCCAAGGATAAGTCCTGCCTCCCTGGCATCGGCGGCACTACGCGTTATGCTCAATTCAAGCCGACCGGGGGTGCGCTTAGCTATGAGGACGCTCCTTGTTTCAACGATGCGCCCCCTCGGAGCCCGCTTGACGTTTTACGCGCTCGTCAAAAGCCGTTCAACGATCGTGTCCGAATAGCTCGCGCAATCTCCCCTTTGCCGCTTCCAGGGTGTGCTTCCGCTCGCTAGGCAGATTTCGCCCTGCGCGATTGATGTAGAAGGTCGCATTAAAATCCGATATCAAATCAGGTAGTTAGACGACTTTTTAAGTTGATAGCGAGCCGCAGATTTTTTTTGTTGATATCGCTTTGGAGCGCCACCCGAGTGCGAGTTGAACTCGGCTGCAACTGCATGATTGCATCTCCGGGTCAACCCAAACCAGGAGAACAAAAATGTCAACATTATTGGCATTAGAAAGGTTCTCCCATGGGTACGAAACTAAATCCGAAAGATGCCGCACGCTACCTCACAGAACATGGTAAGCCGATAACAGAGGCAAAGCTAGGTCAGTTGAGAGGACTGCCAGACGGCGGTGGTCTACCATTCTACAAGGAAAGTGACGACAGCAAATTCGTCTGGTATGATACGGATGATTTAGACAAGTGGAGTCCAGAGGAAAAATCTAAGCAGCCCACCGGACCAATGAAGAAATATTCGTCAACGGCCGAGTACCGTAAGAAGAAATGATGGAAGTGGCGCTGCTCTGTGGGTAGCGCCATTTTTACGCCGCCACCGACCATAAATTTTTCACTCGACGTTGCTTTGGCATTATGGTAAGAAGTGCCACTCACATCTCAGGAATAGCGCGATGTATCGCGATAACTGGGAACGCCGACAGGACGTCGCGTAAAGGGGTTGAAGTTCATCATAGTAGAAGTGTGTGTTGGCGCGACTTGCCTGTTGGATGCTTAGCCGCGCCACTCTTTATGCCGATGCCGCCACCGATCTGCGATCCTCGTTCACGACGCGATCTTTATGCTCAAGTTCGGCGATTTTCTTTTCGAGTTCATCGAGCGGAATATCGCTAATATCTTCGCTGGTATTGTTGACGTTCAACGTGCTCTGCTCGCCCCAGCGCTCAGGCCGATAGGCTTTCAAATGGGCCTTACGCACTTCGACGCGCAGCTTTGCTCTGCTGATTACGTCAGCATCAAGCACTTTGACCTGCTTCGCATGTTTGGTGACGATTTTAAAGTCTCTTTCCGAGTCGTCAGCAATCGTAACTACCTCATCCTCGAAAATGTTCAATCGGCTATTCACAGCTTCTCTGTGGAGCGCGGCAAAGTCAGAGTGATCCTTTAGCCATTGGTTGGCGCTGCGCACAGTCGGCATGTCCTCATCCTTACAAATGTTGATAAGGAACTCACCGGCGCTGATGCGCCCACAAATTTCAGTGGCTAGCGTCTCGGAATATGGAATTTGGTCCTTTCGTGCCTGCTCCTTTTTGAAGGCAGCCTTGGCTTTAGCTTCCTCTTGAATCTGATAGAGACGCTTAAGCTCCGCTTTACGGCGCACTACCTCATCACGCTCCTCAACTGAGCAGTATTGCTTTTGAGGATCAGGAGCAAAATCCTCAGGCAGAATTTCTCTGGCTGGGTCGATCATGAGAATAAGTCTCTTTTTTGTGATTGAACAGGTTGAGCTTTCCCCGCTTCTAGCCGTCTTGACATCTCAGCTTTAAGCGCATGTATCCGAGTGAGCAGCGTCAGCCTATAAAGCGCCACATTCCGTCTCTTGTGATCTTCCAGCATGGATTTGAAGTCTTTAATGAATTTGCGTTCAAATCTGGTAACCGCTTCGCCTCTCGGCTTCTCGGTTATGATGATTTCAGCAATATCAGGCGTCGTTTTAGTTGGACTTCTGTATGATTTCTTTCTTTTGAAACTCCTCAAGAAATCTTTTTGTCAGGTCGTAATTACTCCACATCCTGACGGCGCGCTGCTCAGCCGATTCTTTTGGCTTGTCCAGATCTTCCATGATGCGTCAGATCCGTGTTGCTTTCTCTGTATTTTACGAGCATAGCACATAATGAATTTGGAAGCAAGTTTTATTTCGAGGACTTGCTTTCTTTACTTGTACGTGCCACCTCTACTATACTACGATGTATTATGTACTTTCGCTCGGTCGCGACTTGTGCTAGTCTTTACCTTAAAGTTGTTTATAACATGGGAGTCTCAAATGAGCCTAGCTTACGATGCTGGTGCGAGTCAGGAATACGCTACCAGAACTGAAACCCATTACATGCTGCATGTCCCATACGCTGCCATCGCAAGGGCTATTCGCGAGGGCAAGTTGGAAATGCACCTCATCGACAACAAAATTCAAATCAACGTTGCCGAGGCACGAACAGTATTCAGCAAAGGATCGCATCTATTCGAGTGAGGCGCTGCCGTGTCGAAGCTGACCTTAGATATGGATCACGTCCTCCACTTCTTGGATATGCTTGGTCCTAACGGAAGGCACACCATTGCCTCTGAAGCGCCATTTGGGAACCGTGATGGCGGCCCACTCTGGGAACGAGGTCAAACTTGGGAGCATGATGAGCGAGAGTCATTAGTCAAAGACATTCGACAGCGCCAAGCTCGTGGCTCCAACGTCTATTACAGCGTTAATGAGCCATGCCCCAAGGATGTGCGCGTAGGCGCAAATGGCAAAAACAATACGGATGATATTATTGCAATCAGAGCGCTTGCCTTCGATATTGACATCATTAAGAGACCGTTTGACACGGACTTGCTGCTAGATTTCATCAATAAGACGCTTACTAGAGCGCTCCAGCCGTCCCTTCTCATAAGCACAGGTGGTGGATACCATCTAATCTACCTTCTGGAGAAAGCCATTAATATTGAACTTTATCGCCCAGCCACGAACGTCGAGCAAAAAGAGAGAAATCAAATTCTCGGGGATTTTCGCCAACGTGTTACACAGTTAGGCCACGATTTTGAATTTAATCTGCGAATGATAGTGCCTGGCGGACTTAACGAATACATCAAAATTGATAATATGAGCAATGTTGATAGAGTGATGAGGTTGCCAGGGACTGTCAATTATCCCAAACTGGAGAAGAAAGCCAAGGGACAGGTTGAGGCGCTTGCTCACATCTTCAAAGACTACGGAGTCAGATGCAACATTAAAGCGCTCAGGGATAGCATCCCTGGAATCGACAATGTTAGAGTGCCAAAGGATAATGGCCCATTCATCAGAAAGAGAGATCCAAATTCCAAATATGGCACTCCATACAAGATGGCGCTCTATTTATGTGAGCAGATCAGGGATCGCGGCCTAGCCGATAGTAATGAAACATATACGCTCTGGGTAATGCTTCCTCTCATCGGAATGATCCACGACGAGAACAACCTCACGATTGAGGAGGCGCAAGAGTGTTTCATGGAGGCTATCTGCGGCGGTGATCGCTACGGAAGCCCAGGACGAGGCGCGGGCTACTTTATGCGCCAGTGGCGCTCTCATAGGCCAGAGATAAGACACCATGGGACTAGATCACTCGGCAGCATCATCTATTTCTGCCAGCAGAATGGCATAGATATTCCCTGGATCAATAAGTATGAAACGTACGATCCAGTCAAACATGATCCGAACTATAATGCGCCATGTAAATTGGCAACGATAGAAGATTTGTACCCAGGTGTAGTGGTTGGATGGGTTAAATAAACTCCGCAATCAGCAGGGAGGTAGCACTCTGCCAAGCTGATGGAATTAGTGTTATGGTAGATCCTGAGAGAGACGACAATATTGTTCTGTTTCCACGCAAACTCTCAGCAGAAGATGAGGCAAAGCAGGCAACCTCACCAAGAGCCGCGATTGAATGGGTAGATAAATATTACGCGGAGATTACTGATGAAGGTGTTTACAAAATACTCAATTTTAGAGTGCCAGGCAAATTGCAGAAGATGACGCTCAAGAATTTTACCAATTCATTAATAGCTTACAAACTCACCATTACGGCAGAAAACGCTCCAAAGCCAACAGTAATTGGTTTTGCACAGTTGTGGTTGCAATACATTGATAAGCGCAGTTATGACCAATTTGTTTTTGATCCGAGCTACGAATTTGATCCCAATGTGACGCGCAGGGGTGATTTTAATTTATGGCCAGGGTTCGCTACCAAACCAAAGAAAGGCAGTTGTTGGCGCTTCCTCAGGTTTATCAGAGAGATCATTTGTAACGAAAACAGAGAGCATTGTCGCTGGTTATTAGCTTGGTTAGCACAGATAGTTCAACATCCAGAATTTAAGCCAGGAACTGCGGTTGTTTTGATCGGCAAGAAAGGTGCTGGCAAATCATTTTTCGGCAAGAAAATCCGCAAATTATTTGGTCCAGACATATGCTTCAAAACGCCTAAGCGTGATGATCTTTTTGGAAAATGGAGCGACCATTTGCAAAATAAGATCTTTGTGCAGTTGGAGGAAGCCATTTGGGCTGGCAATAAGCAGGAAATGAGCGAGCTTAATGAATTCATTACTGGAGAAACTCAATCAGTCCAAACGAGATTTCAAAGCACTAAACAATCACCATCTTATATGCGCTTCCTTCTGAATGCCAATCCTGGTGACGGAAACAGTAATTGGATCATCCCTCCTACTTTTGATGAGCGCAGATACTTGGCACTATATTTGTCTGAATCGCAAATGAATAAGAAAGCAGAATACTTCGATCGAATTGACGAGGAGTTAGAAAACGGCGGGTATCAAGCGTTCATGTACTTTCTCAAACATTATCCAATTGAGAGGTATAATTTAGCCAAAGGTTTGGATACAGTAGTGCTTAGAGACCAAAAGGCCAGAACTGCTATGGCTGATAAGAGCGTTAAAGGGTGGTGGATCAGATATTCCCAAGTTGCGGAGTTGCCATATGTGGATGTTGTTGATGCCAGTGACCGGTCTGTAGCGCCCCATTTTGCTGAAGATAAGAGCGGTGACCGTGTATTTGAGCCAGCTGGGCGCATTATAGAAGATGATGATATAGAGCTTGTTGGCGAATATTATTACGTTGGTAAAAAGAAGCTGCGCCAAGAGTATTCTAAATCTATTGGGAGGAAGGTAGAGGAAATTGATGAAGTTGCGTTCGGCTTAGAATTCAATAGTCTGTTCCCAGATTTAGATGAAAACGGCAATATTGTCATGATTAATGAGGGGAGACGAGTCAAGACTATGTTGCGCGATGGTAAAACCAGGAAGCGCCCCAGGATGAATATTTATAAAATTCCGAAATTATCAGTTGTGCATAACTTGTTGGATAAAGTTGTGAATTATCATATTGATTGGGATTCAGAGAAGAAAAATTGGGAACAGAAGGAATTCGACTAGAAAAGAATGTTATCTTACATGTGATATATGTGGTGGTCCGGGAGCAAGGCCGTACCCCGGACGGCTTTTTCGTAACGATTACAATGGGTTAGTGGCCACCACCTGGGTGTCCGGGGTACCTTCTCAATCCGCTAATATTTTTCATTAATACCTCATACCTCATACACTTACACTCCGGACACCCCGGACACCCCGGACACTTCCTGTAACACACTGATATATATACTCACCACCTGTGCGCAGCAAAGAAAGCAAATACAGAAATACAGAAATTGAATACTATCCATCAATGACTGACTCCACCATCCTGGGCGCATCAAGCCGAGCGCCGCACGCCCGTCCATAGCTAACAAACCGCGGTCCACAAATCGGCATACGGCGTCATTCGTCTTAGGAGCTTGCAGTGCCACCCATCAGCAGCCTTGGTGTTACACCTTGTTACACTTTTTCGGCGCGTTCCGATGCTGCGATTGGCTTGAGTGGGATCTGGCGCGTTCTGGCGCGGCCTCTAGCCAATCCATCAGTCGGCATTGGTGTAACTCTGTAACTTAGTAACGTAGTCCCTGCCCTCCGCTCGTTGACAGCCACCCTTGGCGCGCAGCTAGAGGATTGTGGGCCGTCGCCCATCATCAGCCATCCTAGAGGCTCTGGAGCGCATCGAATAGTGGCCGGGACGCGGAAGGGGGTCCAATTCATCCCGGCCACCCTTCGCCGATGCTTTCGTTGGAGGGTATTCCCTTTCCAACGCCAGTTGTTTGCGTGCTGGTACGCTCGGCGAAACTACGCCAAGCAAACATAGTGCGCAGCCTTGTGGACGGTCAACGCCGTCCGCCACCAGAAGCGCGCTCCATAGACCGAAGGCCCGTTTTCCCCTTGCCCTCGTAACAGTGGCCGGGACGCGGTGGTCACCTACCTCACCCCGGCCACCCTCAGCCGATGCTTTCGTTGGGTAATCAACGCCAGCAGCACTGGTACGCTCGGCGAACTCCGTAAAGCAGCCTTGTGGCTCGTCAACGGTCCTCCTATGGTCTTGTTCCAGCGGTCCATTATCAATCATTGGCTGGGGGTGCACAGCTCCTGGTGGCGTAGTCCCCCCTTGCCGCGCCCTACGGCCACAAACCGCCCGCATTGCCCTAGCATGATCGCCTCTCAACCCTCATATTAGCGGGATGCATGAGCCTCACACGGAATTCGAGCCGATCCAGCTAAAGGATTATTCAGGCTGGCAGGTACTAATTACCCTTTCCCGTGGAGAGCAACACCGCATTAGCTCCTTCAAAACGGAAGCTGAAGCACGAACGTGGATTGGCGAAAATTCGGACATGTGGCTTAGGACGTACACGGGCAACGCACACGTCTAGTGGGCACGGCCAGGGGCGCAACCTGCTGACATTCCACCACATTAGACTGTGCGCCGCTAGCTATCACCATGCTAGCTATGAATATTATTGTGCGCTAACTTGGTAAGGCATTGGGTTCGTTGTTCGTTTCTGTGCGTACTGACCGCTTAGCTTTGTTTATATAGGGCAAATAGTCAATTATAATAGGCACTTAAGCCATTCATTGGCACGTCAACGCAATCCCGCCACCCACAGACGTAAGCTCGCGGTCCTTGATCCGGAAGCTCGGCACCCCGTTGATCAAAGGTCATGCTATTTTACTGTTTGCCATTCAATCATCATGGCTAGCACCTCCGGATTTCCATCAAATTTTAAAATTTGTTCAATATCCTACATCGTACCTTTGTTATAAATCGCTGCCATATAGTTGACTGGGCGCTACTAAGGCGCAAGCTACTTTGGGTGATAGTTGCGCGGGTCGAAACCTGGCCGCATGGGTAATGGTATCAACGCGTGATATAAGCTCGTTTAGCCGTTGTATCCGAGCAATCATTTCGCTGCGCATCAGAACATTTGGATGGCCTGGACTTGCCATTCCTGGGATTCCAGCGTCATTCATAAATAGGTTTGCTTCACCCTCTCCGTATGCCTGTGCTATTAAATTGCGAGTTTTGGTTGCCAACTCCCCAGCATCATTTGCGTAGGCGTCAACATCCTCTTGGCTCTCAGTCCTTTTCTTAACGTTCAGCGATGCACACTCATTGATCGCGCCACCAAGAACATCTTTCATGGCAATACGTTTTTCTTTCTCAACATTTGCTGAAACTTCGATTTGATGCTGGGAATAAAATGATGCTCCAACGCCAAGTCCAATGAGCGCAACGGAAGCGATCACCAAGGCAATTCTCCAACGTGGATTGTCTTTAAAGTATTGCCCGATAACGAGGCTGATGATCGTGTTGATGCCAGCTATCGCCAAAGCGAGCTGCGTTCCGTAATCGCGGAAGAAATCGCCCATCCACGTGACTTACCACGCATTGGTGTGATTCGACCAATGGCGCGTCTATTTCAGCGGATGGATCCACGCAAGAATACCAACTATAACCGCGATAATCGCCGCACGGGCCGCAATCCATGCAGCCTTGAGCGTGTTCTCTGCCAATCGCGTTTGCTCGGCCTGGAGCGCTTCTGTGCGCTTCCTAGCTTCTTCATCAATCTCTGCTAACCAAATTAGAGCAGAGACTTTCATTGCATTAGTAGATCCATCCTGCGCGTTGGACCATACATTACCACTACAAAATTGACGCACGGCCTCCACGCCCATTCCTTCAAACTGTTTTCTCTGTTCCGGCGAAATTGGCCTCACGTTCGGGTTAGCAACCATCACACGCCGCTGCTTGAATCACCTCCTATCCACGTACTACAGCGTGCGATTTCTCGTCACCATGCCTGATGCGCCACTAGTGCAGTGGAAATGTCCATGCAAGGATACTTACAATAAGTGCCAAAATTACCGCGAACGCCGTAATCCATGCTGCCCTAACCGTCCTTTCAGATTGCTCCGCCGCCTCCTTGGCATGGCGCGCCTCTCTCATCTGCCGTTGAGTCTCGTCAAGCTCCGCTAGCCACTCGCGAGCTGAGTTTCGAAATGGAAATCTATCATTCAAACGCATAGCCCGACGCACGTATAACTCACCCATTTCTTCAAAATATTTTCTATCTTCTGGCGAGATTGCCATGACCGCGTGCACGGTAGGAAATCAACTTCCACCAACGTATCACGGCGCGAAAGATCATCAAGACACTGGCCCAAAAATCAAGAATCGCCTATGAAAGCCTTTCGAGCATCATCTTAATAGGAGGAAATCATTGACGACCGTTCTAGAGAAGCTCAAAGCCCTCGATGCGCAGCGCGCCCAGCTTTTGGACGACGCTAAGAAAGAGGCGCTTGATAACGCTGAAAAGGCCGTGGCCGAACTTAATGAACTCGGCTTCCATTACACTCTCACCGAGGGCGCTTCAGTATCAGTCTCAACGCCCAGAGCGCCGCGTAAAGCCTCCTCCCAAGCTCCAAAGCGCCAGGCCAGAGACCTTCCCTGTCCTATCTGCCATTTCAAAACGACCCCTCATCATGACGGGCGGATGCACCGGTCACAAAAGACCAAAAAGCCGTTCACCGTCGAGGAACTCATGGAGAAGCATCTAGCAAAGGTTGGGTAGTTTTCCCTCGTCGGCTGCTGACGCCGATCCCTGCCGCTCCGATCCCTGCTAAACCCAATCAGCTTGACCAGTTTCAGACC
Organism: uncultured Alphaproteobacteria bacterium; assembly: GCA_963702825.1. GTDB lineage: Bacteria > Pseudomonadota > Alphaproteobacteria > Rhizobiales > Beijerinckiaceae > Roseiarcus. The sequence continues at coordinate 116,517 of CAVPEE010000003.1, read as the reverse complement.
GAAACGGACCAGAAAATCAAGACTTATGCGTGTGCGGGGGGGGTCTTTTGGCCGCTGAGCCTTTTCTCATCGAACTGAGCCTGCACCCCAGCCATTGACCGGCTCACCGGTATAAGGACGGCCGCAAGACCAAACGCCGCAAATATTGTCCAATTCTCGATTTCGTGTGGGCTCCAAGACGGGAATATAGTTGCAAGTGTGAGCAGAACACCACTAAAAAACGCACATGGTCCCATAGTCGCTCCTATGTGCTTGAGGGTAATAATCCTATCTTTCTGGGCTTGGTCGTATGGCAGAGGTGTCGCGGCAAGCCACGTCGCGCCGCTAGGATTCTCAATTGCGACCCACTTCCTTCGGGCGAATATTCTATATATCAAGCGATCAATGGCGTTAGGATTATGAATAGTAGTTATGTTTGTTATTCTCAGGCCATTGAAAAGCTGCATTACGGCAAATCCAACACTGTGACTAAACAACGCAACTGCAATGTAGATAGGCAATGGTATCTTCTCATAATTGATTTCCCAGCCCCTGATATAGATTACAGTTGAAAATATTAGACTTCCGCCCGTGATGAATATTACATCCCGTGTAAGGAAGTCCTTAATGGGTTTCAGAATTTCTTTCAGAATTTCTTCCATGCCTGTCCCCTATGGCGGCTTCAGGGCTGGCCTTTGGTAAAAGGGAAGTACCATAGACGAAAATGCCCACAATCCCAGACCTAGCCTGCCCACGACCTCCTGGCGCGGACGCGCGTCCGCTGGAACTCGCGGTATTGAGCGGTTCGGTTCTCGCGCTTGCCGATCAAAGAGAAGGCGGCTCAAAGACGACCGTCGCCTTCGCTTGGAAGGAGGGTGACGCGCATCCGCTCAAAGCCGTCGGCATCGTTGCAACGATCATAGTCTTTGGAAGCGCAATGCTGGTCAAAGAAGGATGGGCACTTCTGAGCGTTCTGGAGCGCAACTAGACGCCAAAAGTTGGCCGCACGCTGGATCCGGCGGTGCCTGCCTGGCCCGAATGCCGAAAATTTGATGCAACAACCATCGACACTTGGGTGGGAGCCCTTACGATTTGTGCATTAAGTGGAGGTGGCGCTACTGTGAGGGTCGTGGAGTGGCAACGAATCTGTTTATTGATACAAATATCTTTCTCGACTTTTACCACCTGTCGGGCGAGGATATTGAACAGCTACACAAGTTAACGGCGCTTCTTGAAAGCGGCAGTTTGAAGCTATTTATCACCAACCAGCTTTGTGACGAGTTCAAACACCGCGAAAGCAAGATTAAGGACGCAATGGGTGCGTTTAACAATCCAAAGGTCACGATCAGCTTTCCAGCCTTCTGCAAGCTATACCCTGTACTGAGCTTCAGAAGATGTTGAAGGAGATCAGCACGAAACACGTCCATCTTTACAACAAAGCTATGGGCGATATAAACGCCGTCAAACTTAAAGCCGACACTGTGATCGAGGAACTTTTCAGTAGCGCAACGCTAATTGAGGTGAACGATAAACTCTATACAAAGGCTCTCAAACGATTTCGTATGGGAAATCCACCCGGGAAGAAGAAAGGCGCAACAATAGGCGATGAAGTAAATTGGGAAGCTCTGTTGGAAGAAGTTCCGAATGGAGCAGACCTCCATTTCGTTTCGAGCGACAGTGACTATGCTGCGGCGATGGATCCGTATAGGTTCGACCCATTCCTCGATAAAGAATGGACTTCCAAGAAGGACGAGTCTGCCATCGTATTCTATAAATCTATCGAGGCTTTCTTCAAGGCCAAATATCCTCAGATCCATCTGGCGAGCGATGTTAAAAAGAACACGCTTATCGAGGAACTCGCAAAGAGTGGTTCATTCTTTACAACTCATCTGGCTATGCAAAAATTGAACCAGATGAATGAATTCTCCCAAGCCCAAGTTGAGCAATTGATACAGATTGCTCAGACGAACAACCAAGTCTGGTGGATTATGGGCGACGCCGACGTATTAGCCTTCTACCTGAAATTGAGGGATGAACACAGCAATAACCTATCGGTTGAAAGTCTTAAGGCGCTAATCGAGTTAGTATCTGAATATGAGAAAAGCGAAGCGAAAGAACCGGACGACGATATTCCGTTCTAACAGTCACCCCTCGTGACCTACTCCCCATCTGCGCAGCATTGCTCGCCGGCTCAAAGACCTCTGTTACGTGCTCGCTCAGCGAGGGCAGTTGCGGTTTCGAAGGGGTTGTAGGGCTTTGGGACGATGGGTTCCGACCAGCCCCGATCATCGAAATAACCGGAAGTGACGATCACGACGAGGGACGGATATTGCAGCCTAACCCGGGTTGCGAGTTGACCGCCCGTCATAGATCCCGGCATCCGATGATCGGTGAAAACCAAGTCTACCGATCCCCCGGCCGTCAGATATTGCCAAGCCTCGTCGGCTGATGCGGCTTCCACAACTGATACGCCCAATTCGCGGAGCGCTTCGGCTATAGCAAAACGAATAAGGGCCTCGTCTTCTACCACAAGTATCCGGGGAACCCCCGGTCTCGGAGCAATCTCGACTCGCGATTGTGGCATTCGTTCGCGCCCTAGCCCGTCCCCCCAAAACGTCAGTCAAGGCAAACGGTTCCGGCTTCAGAATGGGACAGGAGGGTTCGCGGCCAAGGCAAGGTCGTTGCTTCATTCTCAGCCCTCACCCAATCTCGCCTTCGCAGCATTGCTCGGCGGCTCAAAGACCACCGTCCAGCTCACTGGCCCGATCTGGCAGCTGATTGGCTCGAAAGAGCAAGACGCCCAACGGACAATTTAATATCAACACGTGAGCGACCGCGCCGCTTCGTCACGCTTGAAAGAAATATTAATGCCATGTCAACAAAATACGAGGACAATTTCGGCTTCTATTGCATCGATGATGATGATCCAGAAGAATTAGAGTTCTTCTGTCATATCCGAGCACAAAGCGCGCCAACAATATGCGCACGCTGCAATCAGAAAGTGCGATTGCTGGAGCACATCAAAATATGTGCAACGTGTGCAGAAGCGCTTGAATACGGTGCGCCGTCAGATCCAGCTTGGGTCGTACCTAATCTTTGGTCAGTAGTGAGGCGTGGGGTTCGCTCGTAGTGTGACGTGCGTCATAGCCGGAAGGCTAGACATGCGCAGAAAGGAATAAGAAAATGGGAAGAGCATATTGGTTAGGAAAACTCGGTCCCGTAGATGATTTTGGTGGAGCTTACAAAGACATCATGATCGAGGGAAAGACCATACACGGGACTTGGGCGATCATGACGGATTGTAGTTGGCGCGTCATGGGTTGTGGTCGCTTTGGAATTGGCTTCGGTCAGAAATATCAGAAGCAGACAGACGGCCGCTGGCTGAGAATTGCAGGATAAGAAAATGAGGTGCTGGCTGTTCACAGCGTTCGTGTTCATGATGTTCTTATCCACGGGCATGATCGTCATATATAACCTATGAAGATCGAAACTATGGCGCGCAACACACGCCTTATGCCGCGCGTAATGCAGCGCCTCATAGTGATTGTCAGTTCCTCTTTAGGAGAAAGACTATGCTAATGTCCAAAGCGGAAATAGCAATGATGAAAAAGGAATCATTGCTGAATGATGTACGTCTTCTTACTAACCAAGAAAACGATATTCGTGAGCAAATCAGAGAGCTTGCGATACAAGCACGCGCTCTCCAACAGGAGATAAGAGCTCATGTAGAGGCTCTGAATAAATCAATCAATTTTGAATAAGAATGCGCCATGCTGACCTAGACCGACAATAGCCCGATATCGACCTCGCCCACCGTCTTCAAAATTACCGCGTCCTCAAAATCGCCAAGAGCCGGATCACCGGTGCGAGAAAACGCGATGGCTCCGCAATGTCCTTCCTCCACGGTCAATGAGGCAGCCATTCGGATCGCTTGCTCTGAGCTGTGCGCTTCTCTCGGATCGCAAGCAACAATGTCGCCGCCCTCATCCTCATCCTTCTTGAACGCGAGCGCGACGTAATAGGTCATTGTTCCCATCTAAGCCTCCCGCGTCATCCGCTGCTTACCTCTCGATTGCTCGGCGGCTCAAAGACAACCGTCACCCGCCGATCGCCGCAAGCTGGGCACATGAGGCGCGACTCTAGCCGTGAAAGTGGGAAGTTCCGCCCGCGCGTCGCAACTAGCGTCTCGAGGACCTGCAACGGTGTGGTGTAATTTGACGTTTGGTCCTGCGTAACAGATGATTGGAGGGAGCGATTTCTTATCGCCGTTTGACAGCCTTCATCAATTGCAAATATCTTGAAAAACTAAAGGCGAAAAAGGAGCTGGCGGGAGCAATGAGGCTCACCAATGAACCATCACGAGAAACTCACAGAGAAAGAACGTATTCGTATCCATGCCCGGACTAAACATGAACAACTCAAAGCTGAGGCAATTGATATTCTCATTGACGCGCTACACAGGCAAACGCGTGGTGGCGCAACGGTATCGTTTGATCACAATCTGGCTTTGAAGATCGAAAAGCTCATCATTGGTAACATGCGACGGGCAAAAATCATCGCGTTGGTGCGGACCGAGATCCACAAGCCGCGCGACTCTAGCCGTGAAAGTGGGAAGTTCCGCCCGCGCGTACAAACCAGCGTCTCGGCTCTCTGATCAGCGACAAAGGCCCTACGACGCCGACGTCTTGATCGAACGGCTTCGGCAGGCCAGGCCCGCCCCGAAAATATATCTACAAGCCACGGCTGGGTCTCAACAACATTTCATTCTTGCCAAACGATTGCTACGGGCACAGCCTGAGCCCCGGCGTGCGGGCATTGCGGAAATCAATCGTGGGCGCGGGCACTGCCGACCAAGGAGGAACGCCATGTTTCGCACGCTCACGATCGCTGTGGCGTCGGCCACAGTCCTCGCGCTCTCGCCAATCGCTTTCGCGCAACAGACGGGCGGCACCGCCGATGAAGCCAAAGCCATGCTGATGAAGGCGGTGGCCGCCGTGAAAGCGGACAAGGCCAAAGCGCTCGATATGTTCACCAAGGGAGAAGGCGGGTTCCTAGACAGAGACCTTTATGTTTTTTGCAGTAATGTTAGCGACGGCAAGATTGTCGCGCTTGGCAACCCCAATGCCAAGCAAAACATCGGTGTAGACACCAGGACCCTCAAGGACTCTACCGGCAAAGCGTTTGGCGCCGAACTCTACGCCGCGTCACAGAAGCCGGAGGGTGAAATCACTGAGGTCAGCTACATGTTTCCTAGGCCTGGCCCTGACAAGACGCCGGTTGCGAAGATCGCCTTCGCAACCAGGGTCAGCGATGATCTAGGCTGCGGCGTCGGCTATTATAAATAGAGCCTAAAAGCCTAAAGCCTAAAGCCTAAAGCGCTTCGGCACCAGACAACAGGACGAGGGAGCCACATGCTCTCCTTGCCTGTGAGCATCACGACAAAGACAAGTCTGTGGGTTTTGCTTCAGAAGCTCCCTTGAGCTGACTCCGGTAGACGCACCGGCGCATGGACCGCGTTTCCTGCCGATAGCCGTTGGCGCAGCGCATATGCACCTTCCAGCCAAGGCTGCGCGCGATCCCTAGCGTCTCGACTTCCATGAGAACAAAGGTGGAACATCTGATCGGACCGGTCAACCCTCGACGACGGAACGGCGAGGAGAATCCCGCCTGGATTCTTCCATCATATGTGGAAGAGGTAATTCGCTTGAGCACGCCGGCATTCTTGTGACATACTTCGAATTTGATCTAAGGTTGAGCCCTACAAAACCGCACGGGGAGGACGACTAATGTCATCTCGTTTGGCCGCGTTCGGTGGCGCAACTCTAATTGCTTTGGTCGCTTCGACATACGCCAAAGCAGACGATAGGCAGGTTATCGCCACCACGTTCCACTGCGATCCCCAATACTTGGTGATGAATTTGCCGCCGAGGCCAGACACGTGGCCAGGCGCCATTTTCACAACAAATCTTCGTCTGCCGATAAAGCACGGCGACCCGAAAGACCCCGCCCTTCATCGGGGTCTCGCAATGGGCATCAATTCGAATGCAGGCTTCGATTTGGGAGCGTCAGCTAAAGGAGGGTTGTCGGGACTTTTCGGCGTCTCGGCGGGCGCTGGTGATTCCGCAAATATTACCCTGTATTTCCCGGACGCGCGGATAGTTGATATGGACCTATCTGACCTTATCAACCATGTTAAGTCTTCAAATGACGCTATTGACGACGTAAGGCACGGCCATATACCGCTAATTGTCGTAAAATCATACCTAGGAACACCTGTAATTACAATAACGAAGAAAAGCAACGCGTCGGCAGATGCTTGGGCTAAAGCCAAGGTCGACGTAAGCGCAGGGGTAAAAGCGACCGCTGAAACGACTGATAGTATCACCTATACAGGAAAGGATGAGATTGTTTTTGCCTTTGAGACCTCGGAGATTCATTTGGATCCTGCCCAATTGAATAAGGGAACAGTTAATGTTCAGCTTTCATCGCTGCCGGAAGCGCTATACGCGCTTCGCGAGAATCACGAGAATCACGAGAATCGCGAAAATCAGGAGGTCGCGTCGCATGAGGGACAGGAGCCCCCGCTCGGGAAATGGTTCACTTCGGAGCGGGATTGCAGCACTGATCTCCATTCCCTTTGCGCGGGCGTCAAGCCCGGCGGAGGACGCCTTGTCGCCTGTTTGCAGTCTCATGTCGGCGAGCTCTCCGTTGGCTGTTCGACAATTCTGTCGAAGGCCAGCTGGATCGCGCAGCAATGCGCGGGGGACATTCATCAATTCTGCCCCACGGCCACGTTCGGCAGCGTCGGCGACTGCATGAGACCGCACCTCGGCGAGGTGAGCGGGACTTGCAAGGCAGCGATGGCGTTCATAGCTTCTCCCGCCTCCGATCGGTATTGAGGCGAGAAGCACGCCTTGAAGCATCGGCGGGCTCGCGCCGACGCTCCGCTTGCCCCGCTCTGCTTGAAAGATGAAGATGAAGATGGCGAATGACGGCAATGATGGCGCGCGCCAACGTTAAATGGACAACAAGATTCACGGTGTCAAACAGCCAAGAATTTACGCGAATAAATCCTTCTCAGGCTTATAGTCCGGCAGCTATCGCCGCGCCCGAATATCATTCATATCTACATAAAAATGATCCGGCTTCTTCACTATTGGCAACTTGCCGGTATGAAATAACAGATAAAATTCCGTACGATCCATATTTGTCATCTCTACAAATTCTTCTGTTGGGATTAGATTTTGAGATGACATAGTAGCGCTCCCATCATCATTCTTGCGCCAATCCACGCGAAAACAAATCCTTCATTGGTACTCGTGGTCTGCTGTGATGAGCCGCAAACTCACCAAAGCATTTATCCTCAGCGTCATATCTGGCTTGGCGCGCTTCCTCGAAGTCAGTAAAATATCCCAAATTGATTTTTGTGCCATTTGGGAAAATGTACGCGTTCCACATTTCTTTTCTTTTAACCAATAAACTCCTGTTACACCAGATGTATTGCTCTTTTACATTTGACGGGAACATGGTGCGTCCTAACGTATCACGAACTCTTTTCCCAGTACCTCGACAATAAAAATGTAATCAGGCTTTTGCATTACCGTAGCTACATTAACTTTGAGCACTCGCATTAGACCCAAGAAATTAAAATAGCAACCTCTGAGGAATTTTTTATCGTCGTAATCGTAGTACCTAGTCATAAGCATGGCGCGCCTCAAAGTAGGGAGTGGCGACGTTTAGAGTTGAGGTGCCCTCGCTACGCCGCCACTGCCACCCACTTTCCAGAGTACGACACGACGACGAAAGAGATGTCGCACCTTTGCCGCCGGTGGCAAACCGGCACTGGAAAGCCCTCTCAAACCTTCTGGAATGACCTGTTATCCATGATACTTTTTAGATACTTTTTATCGCCGCTGAAGTCGTTCATCCACGCTGAAGGCGATCCATAGAATTCATAAAATGGTCTTCCTGTAGCGTCATACTTTGTAACCTGCTTTAACGTTCCTTCTGGGATGTTAGTCGGCCTAGCGGCCTCGGCTGCGGCCGATTCAAAATATCGCTGTTCATAATGATCGAGCGCGCTTCCATACAGGTGGTCAGTCTTGACCTCTTGAAGATCAGTCGCAACAAATGGCGCTGCTTGGGTCATCAAACGCTTGCGATAGTGATCGATAGGCTCTTTGTCTAAAAATTCAGGAGCCCTTGTGCCGCGTGGGCTAAACACTTTGTCGTTCCATTTATCATGAATTTCATATTTCTCTGTTTCAGTATCCCACGCCATAATGATTCTCCTTTAATCCCAGTAGCGCCTTAGCTACGTGTGCCGGTTCCAGGATCGATATGTCCGTTGGGGCGTTTAACGCCGGGCGATTGGCTCGGAGGGCAAACAACCACGCCATCTTTGCCTGACGTGTTCAGATTGCCTGTATTTCGGTCGCGCATTGCTGCCTTCAGCTTTTCGTTGCGATCTGATGTTTGGTCGGTCATTGGGCGCTCCTAGAGAGTTTCGACCGGAAATGGTACGCGCGGCTTCGGCGCGGCCAAAGTTCTTGGTCGGGTTTGCCATGAATCTTTTCCGGCGGAGAGTCAGAGAAAGAATGCGTAGGCGTTGGCATCGTGTTGCCTTTAGCCAGTTCCTCCTCCAGCTCACGATCATCTGCATCGTGGCGCACCAGCTGTTCTTCTTCCATTTCATCCATACGTTTTGACATACGATCTAAACAATCGTGGATTTGGCGCAATTTAGATGGTGTAAACGCCATTGTGAGTAACTCCAAAAATTAGCGCAGTCCGCAACTTAATATACGAGCCTATAGTGTATCTATGATACATGAAAATGCTTTACAACGCAAGCATAATATGCGATTATAGTGTATCTAATCTTTAGGTAAGTATGATTTATGGCTAAATTTACCGCACAAATAGTTGGCTGTTTTGAATGCGGCGCGCCAGTTACTCAAAAACGTTCGTGGCACCGCTTCTGCAACTCAAAATGTCGGATGCGCTATTACCAAAAGAATCAAAGACAGATGTTGAAGCGCGTGCTGTTGAAGCTTCAAGAGCTAGAGCGTGAGCGACGAGCAGCGCCACCAAAGCGTGACCTGTTCAGTTAGGAGCGCCAACTCAATGCTTACTAGACAAGAAAGCAAAAAGAGCCGGGTCGGCAGCGGCTCCGAGCTAGACGGCCCTAACCGCCCACAGGATGCCCTCCAGAGGTCACACGCCGCTAAACGGATCGGGGAGAAATGCAACCGGCCCGTATCGTAAGCAGCAACCGGCGAGGCTATACGCTAATTAAAGATGAGATTGCCAGCTATGTATCGAAAAGCGGAATGGACAAAGAATCAAATTAATTTGCTTGGTCGAAATCTCAAAACTGCTGTTGAAGCGCCACCAAAGCCAAAGAAAGAACGCTATTGGGATAAAGAGACCGAGAAATATAAATTTCGATTGGTAGAAATCAAAAGAGTTGAGTGCCCCCAATGTAGAGAGATGTTTTTCAAAAAGCGACCAAAGCAGGTATTTTGCCAAGATTTCTGTAGGATACGATATTGGCAGAGTTTGCATAGGGCAAAATTGAAACGAGCGAAGCGTTATAGAATCAAATTGATGTGGGGATGTTAGGAGTGCATCTGTGGGGGCTAGCTTTCCGCCACTAGCCGCAGGATCACGTCTGAAAAGCTTTCGCCAGGGCCGCGCAGCGCCCGCAGTTGGTTAACCACCTTAGCGTCAAGCCACACGTAGCGCTCACCCTTCTCGTTGCTCGCGTTCTCGTAGCTTACGGAAACAAGCGTAAGGGTTTTGGCTATTGCCTCGAACGCCTCAGCGCTGATCGCAATGCGGACCAATAGCCATCCTCTTAGCAGCGCATCAGCCGCAAAGTCTCATTTGCTACCAAATTGCTTGCTTCGATTACGGATTTCTCCATGTGTATATAACGAGAGGTAATGGAGCTTTGTTTGTGTCCTAGCAGTTTGGCTATTGTGCTATCGGCCAAACCTAAATCGCCAGCAAGCGACGCGAATGAGTGGCGCAGCGTATGTTGGGTTATGTCCTTCGCTAGTTTCAATTTCAACCACGGAGGAAACAAATTGGAAGCTGGTCGTCCTTGTTGAAGCGCAAAGACATATTCGCTCGTGGCAGATTGCCTTTTGATGATGTCGATAGCGGCGCTGCTAAGTGGCCTAACGCTTTCGCCCGTCTTGGTATCGCCAAGGGTAGCTATGCGGCGCTCCATATCAATCTCGGAGTGTTTCAATAGGCGCGCTTCTGACGACCGCCAGCCTGAGACTGCTAGAAACAGGAACACGTCATTGGGCACTGTTGCGGTGCTCAAAGCTGTTCCTAGTTGGGCATATTCTGCAATGCTCAATCTCCGTGTCTTGCGATTGTCTTTTGGCTTCGTGATTCCTTTGCATGGATTTTCTTTGAGCAGCTTCTTTTTGATTCCGAATGAGAAAATCGACCCCAAAAGCGCGATGATCGTTCTGGCGCTGCCAGGAGGGCAATCGTTCATAAAATTTTCGATTTGAGATTGCGTGATGGTTGCTACGCGATATTTGCCGAGCTTCGGTCGAATGTGATTCTCAATCCGCGATCTGTCCGCTTTTTTGGTACTGGCCTTTTTCCCGTTGAGCTTGTGCGCGTCCATATCCGCTAGGTAGTCATCAACTAGCTCTGCAAGCGTTGCGCCACTCCGTAGCTCGTGGCGATCTTTCGAGGGATCTGCCCCATTGTCGGCAGCGAACCGTATCTGCCGGGCCTTCTCACGCGCTTGTGTGGGCGTCCAGACCCCGTGATGGCCGAGCTTGAACCACCGCTGCTGGCCTTCCTTCGTCCGATAGATCACAGAGTACGTAATGATGTCGCTGAATTGTCTGCGAGCGCACAGACCCGAAACCTCTGAATCCCAGAGAACGAACGGCCCAGATGGTTGCGCCGCTATCTCACGCAGTCCGATCTTCACCCTTGAATTTCTGCCCACTTTTCAATGCCTTTCGCTGCTTATCCTAGTTGTGGATAGCTAGCTGGAGCACGAAAATCACCACAAAACAAGTCACATTGCGGCGCACCATCGCAAATGTATGATGCCACAAAATGCAGCGATTTCAAATAATTAACGCGCTAGGCAGATTTCGCCCTGCGCGATTGATGTAGAAGGTCAACATCGACATCGCAGATCGGAAGGGGCTCGATTTTCGCCTGTCGCTCGACTCGGCAGAACGCTTAAGCGACTTGGCAATCTCTGTGGCGCTTTTCTTTTCGAATACCCTCTGCTCGAGATCAAGCGCGTCCGAATGCGCAGTCACATCCGCCGACCATCGGTTCTTTTGCTGGTGTTTGGGCACGGGGCCGCTCCGTTCTTACGGCGCTGATCCTCCATAACTCGGATTGCGCGAGAGGGTTCAGCGTCTCAGCCTGCGAGCGGCAGCAAATCAATTGATCTTGCGTTCGGGATACGCTCGGCCGCCCGTCACTCACGCCGCCAATTCATGCACCCTCGCCTCCGGGCACACGGCTTTGGCGAGCTCGGCCAAGTGCTGATGGTGGGTGAAGTAGATGACCTGGCCGACGCGCCCCATGTCGGCGAACAGGCGCAGCGCCTCCTCGGCGCGAAAATGATCGAACGTCTCCATAATGTCGTCGGCGACGAAGGGCGCCGGCGCCCGAGTCTTGGCGAGCTCGTGATAGCCGGCGACCCGCAGCGCCAGATAAAGCTGGAACCGCGCGCCCTTGGACAATTGCGCCGCCTCTTTCGACCCGCCGTCGGCGCCAAGCGCGATGAGCGTCTCTGATTGCCCATTCGGCGCGGTCGTCAGCGCGCGATAGGCGCCCCTGCTGATGAGCCGGAACGCTTCCGACGCGCGATCCATCATCGCGCCGCGGTGGCGGTCGCGAAAGAGCCGCAGCGCCTCCTCCGCCGCCGCGATGCCGGCGCGCAAGGTCAGGTAGCGCCGCGCTCCGTCGTTGACCGCCTCGAGAATGGTGCGCCGCTTCTCCTCGAGCCGCGCGACCGCGTCGTCGCCGCCCACCGCCTCCAGCCGTTTGGCCGCTTCGCGGTGAGCGCTGTGCGTTTCGGCATGCGTCTGGTCATCATGCGGCGCCCGCGCCTTTAGCGCCGCGAGCTCGCTCGTGAGCGCTGCCGCATCTGCTCGCTCGAGGAGCAAGCGAGCCGCTTCGAGCGAGCCGGCGACGTTGGCGGCGATGATGGCAGCTTTCTCGCGCGAGATCTCGGCTCTGAGCGCATCGCGGCGCTTGCAATCCTCGAGTTTGACTTCGACCTCGGCCAGCGTCTCGACGGCGAAGAAGGCCGTCATGGCTGAAGCCCGGCGCGCGCTAACCTCGACCTCTTCCACGATTGGCTTGAGTCGCCCGTGCGCCTCCTTGACAGAATCGGCCCTCTCCGCGCTGCGGCGGGCGTTCTCACCGGCGCGCGCGACGCGCTCCTCTATCGCGTCCACGCACTGGCGGAGATCGTTGGGAACGTCCTTGAGCTCAAGCGCCGCCGCGACGGCCGCGACCTCGTCGGCAAACAAGAGCTTGTCGCGCTCCATCTTGGCGATGCGGTCTTCGAGCTCAGCGCATACGCTTAGCGTCGCGCGCAATTCGTCCAGCGCCCTCAGCGATTGCTTGACCGCTCCAAGCGCGGGCTCGCCTTCGGCCTCGCCAAGCCAGGTCCCGGCGCATGCCTCTCGCCAGGCTCGAAGCCAATTGGCGTCTGCTTCCTTTGCGATTCTGAGCTTGGCCTCGGCGCGAGCACTTTCGGCGCGACGTTCCTCCGCCTTCTGCCGCAATGCGACAAATTGGGCCTCGACGCTCAGCGCCGTTTCCGCCGCTTCAATCAGCGCCTCGAGGTCGCTGTTCTGGTCAGGTACAAGGCCCGTGGCGCGCAAAGCCGCACTCAGGCGTTCGCGCGTACGCTCGCCCTCGTCCTCCGCGCGGCGCTCAGCGTCCTCCGAGCGCCGCAACGCGTCGGTAAGCGTCAGCGCCTCGTTGCGCTTGGCCCGCCACGCGTCGATGAAGGCAAGCGCGTCCCGGCCTTGCGGCGGCGCGACAGGCGCAATCGTCGCGATCTCGAGATCGAGCGCGGCGATCAACTTGTCCGCTGCTTCGAGGTCGGCTTCGGCGTGCACCCGTTCCGCTTCAACGCCGGCTAACTTGACGGCGCGCTCGCGCAAGGCGGCGAGTTCCCGCGCGCCGGCCACCCTCGCCGCGCCCGCCGCGTCGTCGCGCCGCATCGCCGCCTCGAACGCGTCGGCGCTCGTCCGGTCGAGGCCGCGCGATGCGCCAACCACGCCGCATCGCGCACTGAGCGAATCTCGGCCGCGGCCTCGTCGCCCAGCAGATCCGCGCCGCGCGAGGCGGCCGCGGCTTCGACCCGCAGCCGTTCCGCTTCGCGGGTCTTGGCCGCCAATAGATCTAAAGCCTGCTGGCGAAGCGCCTCGGACCTCGCTACGCGACGGCGCAACTCCGCTGTTTTCGCTTCATCAGGGAACGGGAGCCTGAGCCAGCGCTTCCGCATTGCCGCGCCATGGCGCGATCGCCGCGAAGGCCTCTTTGAGTTTCCGCGTCGTCGTGTCGATCTCGTCGCGCGCGGCGCGCAGCCGGGCGGTGGAAACGTCGCGCCGCGCCTCGATGAGACGCGTCTTCAATGACGCCATCGCGGCGGTCTGGCGGTCGTCAATGCGCTGCGGCAGCTCCTGCAACGCCTGGGCGTACGCGCTTCGCGCCGCCTCCGCCGCTTCGCCCGCCGTCTCAAGCTTCGACAGGACACCCGAGCGCACGGCGATCAGATCCTCGAGCGCGCCCACGACCGGCGCCGAAAGCAGGAGTTTGCGCGGATCGGCCTCACCCTCGCGGCCGAGGCGGCGCAGCATGTCCGCGACCGCGTCGCGCTTGGCGGCCAGTTCGCCCTGGCGCACGGGAATATCCGCGGCGCTGTCGTAACGGCTGCGCAGCTCGCGCCACGCCTCAACCCGACTCGCGATTCTGAGCGCCGCCGCGTCCAGATCTGTCCGCTCCAACTGATCCTCAAGCGTTCGGATCGCGCGCTCCGCATCGTCCTTCTGCACCGCCAGCCTGATCGCCTCCGCCTGCAGGCGCTGAACCTCGTCGCGCCATCCTTCCGGTGGCGTTGGCAAGCCTTCGAGCAGCGTGCATTGGCTTTCCGCCTCACGCAACGCCGCGAGATGAGGAAGGGCGCCGAGTTGGCGCTGGATCTCATCTTCGCGCGCACGCCGCTCGCTTAAGCTCTTCGCGGCGGCGGCGTGAGCATCCCGGGCCGCGTCGCGCTGACGGACGAGCTCGGCATAGGCCGGGGCGAGCGTGTCGGCTTCATCGCGCTCATGCTTGAGAGCCTCGAGTTCACGCTTCAATTCGGCAAGCTCGGTTGTCGATGCGCGCGGCCTGTAGAACTCGTCCGCCCTCTTGCGCAGCGATTCGAGCCTATCGCTGATTTCTGCAAGGCCAGCGCTGGCCGAGAACAGCAATTGCCCGAGGTCGCCACGGCTCGCGAGGATCGCCTCGCCGCCCTTCTCAAGGCTCTCGTCATCGAGCGAGAACATCATATGGAACGATTCGCGATCGACGCCTGCGAGCTCCGCGGTCAGCAGACTCTCGTCAAGAGGCCGGTCGTTGGCGTCGACGAGGCTGTTCTTGTCGCGCTTGAGGCGCGCAACCTCGTAAGGGCGGCCGCCAAGTTCGAGTCGCGCGCCGATCCGCATCGCGTTGTAGGCATGCCAGTTCGGGACGCCGGCGCGTCCCCGTCCGACGCCATAGGCCGAGTGCTTCTCAATACCGAACAGGAGATCGAGAATCGCCGCCGCGGCGGTTGACTTGCCGGCTTCGTTGAGGCCGTAGACGATGTGGAAGTCCGATCCGCCAACCGGCGCGGGCCCGAAGTCGAATCGACGGTCACTGAACTTGCCGTAGCGCGTGAGATCGAGACGCGCGATCCTCACGCGGCAATGTCTCTGTCGCCGGCGCGCAAATGCGCGAGCACGTCCTCGGCGCCTTCGCGCGCCACGGCGCGCAGCATATTGGCGAATTCCCCAGGGTCGCGCCCCAGCAGCCCGTCGCGAGAGCCGTTCGGCAGGTTGCGGCTCAACTCCTCGGCCATTTCGCGCAGCGCATCCTGAAACGTCTTTGACTGCGCGACCTCGGTCTCCATCAGCGCGCGCAGCTCAGCGACGGGATCGCTCGGCGGCGCGCTCTCGTTTGCTCGGGGCGCTGCGCAGTCGAGCTCGATTTTGTCGATCCAAGTCTTGCCGATCGCAGCGCCATATCTGCGTGATTCTTCCGCCAGCATGTCGGCGTCCGAGCGCAGCCGCCAGGCGAGCGGCGTCGCCCCGGTGAGCTTGAGCCGCGCCACCAAATGCTCGCTCGAGGCCGCGGCGCGCCCGGCGAGAAGCCCCTTGTCGATTCGCTTAAGCACATCCCTCCAATCGTCGGCGCCGGCAAGATCGATACGAAGGCGCTCAAACTGCGCAACGCTCGTCGATCGCTCTTCGACCTTGATCTTGCGGTCGTCGCCGATTGTCACCAGCGTCGCCGACTTTGGGCCGGCCTCGTTGATGTCGCGCCCTTGAGGATTTCCCGGCATCACGATCGCCGCCCTGCCCCGCTCCTCGAACCGCTGATGAACGTGGCCGAGCGCCCAATAGTCGAAGCCTGCGCCGTGGAGATCCGCAAGCCGGCAGGGCGCGTAGAGGCTGTGAGCGGGCGAGCCGTCGACGCTCGTGTGCAGCATGCCGATATTGACGCTTCCGGAAACCGGCGGGTGGAACTTCGGCAACAGGCTCTCGGGCGCGTGCTTGTTGGCGAAACTCACGCCATGAACCGACGCTTCGAGCCCGCCGCGGGCGAGCGACACGGCTTCCGCGCGCCCGACAAAGACCTTGACCGACTCGGGCAGGGTCAGCTCCCGGGTGATGCGGGACTCAGCGTCGTGATTGCCGCGGATGATGAAGGTCTTGACGCCCGCCTCATGGAGCCGCCGCAGCTGATCGACAAGAAAGCGCGCCGTCTTCATCGACGTTTGTTCGCCGTCGTAAAGGTCGCCAGCGATCAGCAGCGCATCGACCTGTTCGGAAAGGCACAGATCGATCACGGCGACAAAGGCTTTTCGCGTCGCCCCGCCGATCAAGTCGGCGAGCTCCGGATCCCGTAGCGCGAGCGTCGCCAGGGGCGAATCGAGATGGATGTCGGCGGTATGAACGAATCGGAAGGCCATGGCCTTATCGGAGCTAGACTCCGAAAAGGGCAAAGTCACGCGGGCGGTCTCGATGGTAGTGGATAAGGCGCCCTTGTCGCTGCGGGCGCGTTCGGGCATAGACCCGCGGCGGAGCAGGCAGGCGGCAGCCTGCGTTATTGGAGTAGGATTGGCTTGTCAGACAGCCAGCGGAGCGGCGTGGCGCGCGACCTGATCGAAAACGAAAAGCTGGTTCGCATCAATCGATCGCTGCATGCAGCCTGGCGCGACGCCGTCCGCACGCCGTGGCGGAATTTGCGGCGCCGTCTGCGCGATGCGTTGCCAGTGTCCAGCGAGGGAGTTCCAGTCGCTCTCGACGAAGCGACAGATCTGACATTCGTCCCCTATGAGGGAGGCTTGCCGCCCCCGCTTTCGCAGTGCGAGGTCATCGCGGCTGCGCAATACCGAACCCGCCTGCATCCGCTCAGCGTCAATTCGACGAACGCCGAACGCGTCCATTACATCGATCACACCGTTCATGCGCCGGCGATGACGCTCGAGCATCTCGTCAATCAATACTGGTTTCCGGCCTTTGGCCTCTTGATTTCGCCGGAGGGTCGCGTCTGGCGCCATTCGTTCCTTGGCCCCTTTCAGGAGGGGTACTTGTCGTCGATCAAGGCGATCGTTCAGCGGCCGCTGGCGGACGGAACGCTAGAGCGGCGGCTCCATCTCGAGCGGCTCGCGCGCGCGCCTCGTATCGCCGGTGAGCATTTGCTGATCGCCGGGTCCGACAAGCACAATTACGGCCATTATTTGCACGATATTGTGCCGCTGATCGAGCTCGGCGCGAGAATGGGCGCGCCAATGCTGACTTGGAGGCTGCGACCTTGGCAGCGGGCTCTGATCGCCCGGCTCGAGGTCCCGGAGGGCCTCATCCGCGAGATTCGGCCAAAGCCTGTCTTCCTCGAACATGCGATCACCTCGAACCGGTTCACGGGCCTAAACAGCCAGAACGCGCATCCCCAAAACCGCGAAGCGTTCGGGCGCATTCTCGCCAATGTGCGAAAGCACGCGCCTGCGATGAGCACGCCGCAGCGCGTGCTCATTTGCCGCAGCCCGTCAAACAGCCGAAACGTCACCAATCGCGCGGCGATGATCGAGGCGCTCAAAGCCCTCGGTTTTGTTGCGATCCAGCCGGACAAACTCAGTTTCGACGAACAGGCGCTTCTCTTCGCCCAGGCCAAAATCATCGTGTGCGAGTTCGGCGCCGCTCTGTCGAACGCCTATTTCTGCCCGCCGGATACGAAGATCGTCGAGATCATCGCCGAGGGCCAGCACGACCCGTGGTCCTCGCATTTCTGCGCCATGCTCGGGCTTGAACACGTCGTCCTCTTCCAGCGCCAGTCCGCCGAAGTTCTGGCGAGCATGCCTCGGCATGTGAAGGATTCGACCTTCGCCTACGCGGTCGACATTCCGAAGCTGCTCGAGACAGTGAAGGCTTTGGTCTGAGTTTACGGGGCCGGATAGAACGTGGTTTCGACGCTGGGCGCAGACCAGGCGCTTCGGAACGAAGGTCGCGTCAAATGCATTGAATCGGGCAGTGCAGCAGGGTGGCTCGCCTATGCAGGTCAAGTATCGGTCGTTCACGCCGGGGCTCAATCCGCGGCGCACCAAGCTCGAAGTCCCAGGCTGGGGCGGCGAACGCCAGCCTCGAAAAGACGGGTCGATGGAGCAGGCCTGGCATTGCCTCCCGTTTTCGGAAGGGGCTCGTTACGGAATTGAGTTGTGCTACCCGTATGAAAACGAACTGCGCGTGAGCGTAAGCGGCGGGAAGCTTGTGCTTGAGGGCGAGTTCGGGCCCCCGCCCGAAGGGCATGGCGGCGAGTGGCCGCCGTTCCGCGCCTTCGGCGATCTCTACTACACCTACCAGCTGTCGCTCGATCTCAAGGTCGAGGAAGGTTGGGCGATCCGAACAGAGCCGCACCCGCGCTTCTACACCGACCCCACCGATACGACCCCGATCGCCGTCCCGGCGCTCATCCGTCGATGGTGGCCAATGGTCTTTTTCCTGGTTTTCAAATCGCCGCCCGTGGGCAAGACGCATATTTTCCGTTTCGGAGAGCCCTTTGCACAGATCCTCATCGTGCCCGAGGAGGCGGCGTTCGAGCTCGTCCCGATGTCGGACGAGGAGGCCGCTGAGCGCGAACTGCAGTCGCGACGCATCTTTCAGAGTCGCAGCACGCTATCCGCCGAGACGGAATGGACGTCAGCCACCAACACGGTTTTCGACGGCACGTATCGGCATATTCTTGGCGCTGCAAGCGAGAAGGCTAAACGGCAGCGCTGATCGGATTCGTTCGCCTCAACCCGTCGCGCGCAACAAGGCTGGCACGCGCATTTCCTCGCGCACGCCTGGAGCAGATTGCAGTTCCGTCGAATTGGGGACTTGTAGACGCGGTCGTTGACCGCGCCGCCGAGCTCCAAAGGGCGTTCGGAAGAACACCCGTCTCATGACGGGCTATGGAGCGCAGCTACAATTGCTGCGTCGACCCAAATGCAATCTGCTCTAGAGCCGCGACCTCAGTAGTAGTGATGGTGATGATGGTAATGATGGTGGTGGTGATGGTAGTAGTGGTGATGGTGGTGATGATGATGGTGATGGTAATATTGAGCCATTACGATCGGCTTTTCTTGAACGTCGCCACTGCGTTCGATCTCGGCTCGCAGAACGTTCTCGGCATTCGGAATGGGATCCAACAACTCGGCAAATGAACGGGCGGGTTGTAACACGTTGACTTCGTCGACCGCGGGCGTAGCGGATGCCTGAGAGCCGCCAAGGAGGGCCAGCGCCGAGGCGCCGCTGAGCAGGCTGATAATCGTCTTGTCCAAGTTGTGTCCTCCCCTGATTATGAGAAAGCAGATGCACAACGAGGATGGATCGCAAAAGGTTCCGGCGCAATACGGCCTCAGTCGCAGGCTTCTCGCGCCATCCCTTTAGACGGATCGATTCGTATGGTCGGAGGGGAGGCTTCTCGAGCGCCCGGGTAAAGGCCCTGCCCTACTCGCGCGCCACTCGGGCCGACACGGACGGCGGCGCCAGTTTCTCGTCGGCGAAACGCTGACGATAGACGCCCAGGTTTTCGCTGACCCTCTCGACGTAGTCGCGCGTCTCGTCGAAGGGAATGCGCTCGATCCAGTCGACGAGATCGACCGCTCCGTCGCGGGGATCGCCATGCGCCGCGATCCACTGCGCGACCCGGCCTGGACCAGCGTTGTACGCGGCGAAGGCGAGTTCGCGTGAGCCGCGTTGGTCTTCGATCAATTGTCCCAGGAGCGCCGCGCCGAGCTGGGTGTTGAACGCAGGATCGACGATCAATCGCGCGTAATCGAAGTCGACGCCGGCGCGTCGTGCAGTCACGGCCGCGGTCGACGGCAACATCTGCATGAGCCCCTTCGCGCCAGCCCCTGAATTCGCATGCCATATGAATTCGCTTTCCTGCCGCGCGACGGCGTAGACGGTGGGCAAGTCTGCGGAGCGGGGAAGCGGCACGAAGGCCGGCATTCCGACGGCCGGAAACGCCATCGTCTCGAGCGGATGGCCTTGCATGATGGCGATCTTGGCGAATTGTACTTGAGTCCCTGCGTCATCCCGCTGCCTCACCACCTCGGCCATTGCGGCAAGCTGCGACTCGTCGCGCCATTGCCGAGCGGCGTCGAAGGCCAGCGCCGCCGCCACATCGTCGAGTCCGTCGGCATAGAGGGCCTGGACGGCGCGGACCCCCTCGTCCCGGCGCTCGCCTTCAGCCACTACTGCCGGCGCGCGGAAGGCGAGACGAGTCTCACCGAGGCGTTGCGCGGCGAGTTGGCCGTAGTAGGCGATCGGCACGCTCGCCGCGCGCGCGTAGAAACCCTTGGCTCCTTCGGAATCGCCCATAGCCTCGGCGGCTCGCCCCTGCCAATAGGCGGCGCGCGCGACGGATAGCGGGTTCTCGGCGGCTTGGGCCGCAAGCGCAAAGCGTTTCGCCGCTGAAGGAGCGTCGTTCAGAAAACGCAAGGCGATCCAGCCGGCGTGGAAGGCCGCGTCCACCTGAGCCTCGGATGCGTCAGGCCGGACCGTCTGGTCACAGACTTCAAACGCAAGTCGCGGCTCGTCGAGATCGAGGAGAGCGCGGGCGACCATCTTCCGCTCGCCCCACCATCGATCCGGATTGACAAGCGCCGCGGGATCGTGCGGCGCGAGGCTCAGCAGGACTGCCGCCTCGTAGAGCCGCCCGGCGCGGCGAGCGTACTGGATTCTTGAGAACAGGAGACCGGGATCATTCCGCAAAGCCGGCGGAACCGCCTTCACCAACGCCGCGCTCATCGGCGCGCGAGCCGCCGCGATGCGCGCCTGAGCAAGGGCTGAGACGTCAGGACCAGCGAGGGCCGCCGCACGAGCGCCCGCGCCAAGGTAACTTGTGTAGAGCAGGCGGTCGGCCCGATAAGCGTCGTCCGCCTTCGTGAGTGAAGAGCCGAATTCCCGCAAGATAATGCTCTCGGACAGTGCGTCGACATTGCCATCGCGCCACAAAGCGCGGATGACTTGCGAGGCCTCCTCGGCGCGGCCCATCGCCTGGGCTGCACGCGCCGCCGCAATCTTGCCTGCGCTCGACACCGGCGGATCCCTGAAGAATGCGGCGACCTGCTCTGGCGCCTGCGGATGCGCCGCCAGTTCGGCCTCCTGCCGCTCACGAATCCACGCGCGGCTCGGCCAATTCGGATGCGCCTTGAGGAAGGCGGCGAGCGAGCCGAAGGACGGATGTGGGTCGGCACGCAACGCCGCCCATTCGAGCGCCGAACGCTCGTCCACGTCAGTGGCCGCCGATGCAAGCGCCATCAGGCCCGCGGCGTCGCCCTTCCGGTAGAGGATGACAGCCTCAGGACTCCGCGGCGGCGGCAAGGCGGAGTCAGCCGCCGGCGCGGACGTCGCAGGAGGCGGCGCCGGCGGTTCCAGAGAGGCCGTCTCCGAGGGCGGCGTGACCGCCGACGGCGCGCCAAGCGCGGGCGCCGCGCCATCGAGGCTGGCGTAGGCGAATTGGACCTTGGCCTCCTTGTCGCTCCGGGCAACCTCGCCCGGGGGCGCGGGGACGCGGTCTGTGGAAGGGAGATCGCGCCCGGCCGCCTCGAGGCTGGTCGAGGGCGCGGAGCCAGAGTCCAGGGGCGGTGTGGCGGCTAGGGATTTGGGGCCGCTGGTCGTACTTGCGGTCTCGGTCGGCGCGACGACCACGCGCGAAACGGCCGCGCGATCGAGCGTCGCGACTTCGGGCGGCGGAGAATGCCCATGAGGCGTCCACGCAACCACGCAAGCGGCGCCTGCAACCGCTAGAAGCGGGGCGAATCGCAAGATTCTCATCGGTCCAGTCCTCTCAAGGGAGGATGGCCCGATCTTGGTGACCAAGATGTAAACCATGGCGCTCGGCGCTGAACCCCTTTCGCCAACAGCGCGTCGGGGCTATGTGTCCGCCGGCGCGCAGACCACGGAGATTGAGCGGGCGCGAGACGAGCCGAGCGGGAGCCATGGAAAAGCGAGCGAAGTTTCACGGATCGATGACCGCGCTGGTCACCCCATTCAAGGACGGCAAGATCGACGAGCCGGCCTATCGCGCCCTCATAGACTGGCAGATCACCTCGGGCTCGCATGGTCTGGTGCCGGTCGGGACGACCGGGGAGAGCCCGACGCTCACCCACGAGGAGCACCGGCGCGCCGTCGACATCTGCATCGACGAAGCGCGCGGCCGCGTTCCGGTCATCGCCGGCGCGGGGTCCAACAATACCGGTGAGGCGGTTGAGCTTGCGCGCCACGCGGAGCAAAGCGGCGCGGACGCCGTTCTGGTGGTCACGCCCTATTACAACAAGCCGACGCAGGAAGGGCTTTACCAGCACTTCAAGGCCGTCAACGACGCGATCGGAATTCCGATTCTCATCTACAACATTCCCCCGCGAAGCGTGGTCGACATGTCGGTCGACACGATGAAGCGGCTGTCCGAACTCACCAACATCGTCGGCGTCAAGGACGCGACCGGCGACGTCGGGCGCGTCTCGCGCCAGCGGCACGCGATGGGCGAGGACTTTATCCAACTTTCTGGCGAAGACATGACGGCGCTTGCCGCCATGGCCGCCGGCGGGCACGGCTGCATTTCGGTTTCGGCGAATGTCGCGCCCGCGCTGTGCGCCGAGTTGATGGAGGCGACCTTCAAAGGGGACTGGGGACATGCGCTCAAGATCCAGGACCGCCTGACGCCGCTCCACGCGGCAATCTTTGCCGAGCCGGGGGTCAACGGGGCCAAATACGGGCTCAGCGTGCTCGGCCGGATTCAGGACGAGACCCGCTTGCCGCTCGTTCAGGTTGGCCCCGCGACCGAGGCGCTCATCCGCCGAGCCATGGTCCATGCGGGCCTCTTGAATGCTTAAGAGCTGATATGGCGGCCGAAAAGGAAAAGCCAAACTACAAGGTCGTCGCCGACAACCGGCGCGCGCGCTACGACTATGAGATCGGCGAGACGTTCGAAGCCGGCCTGATGCTGACCGGAACGGAGGTCAAATCGCTCAGGACCGGCAAGGCGACCGTCGCCGAGAGCTACGCCGCCGTCGACCGCAGTGGCGAACTCATCCTCTACAACGCCAACATCCCGGAATATCTGCAGGCCAATCGGTTCAATCACGAGCCCAAGCGTCCGCGCAAATTGCTGTTGCACGCAAAGGAGATCGCCAAGCTCGCAAAGGGCGTCGAGCGCGAAGGCATGACCATCGTTGCGCTCCGCATCTATTTCAACGCCAAAGGCAGGGCCAAGATCGCCATCGCGCTCGGGCGCGGCAAGAAGCTGCACGACAAGCGCGAGACCGAGAAAGTGCGCGACTGGAATCGCGACAAGTCGAGGTTGATGCGCGATCGGGGTTAGACACGAGAAGCGCCGCCGCACTCGGTCACCTTTCGACCCCGCTACGATGATCTGTGATCTCTGTCACAGCCTCTCTGCCAAATCCGTGCTTTTGATGAATAGGTAGAATTTCCCTCTTGGCCGGCTCGTTTACCTCGGTCTAAAGGCGGGCATTGATCTTGACCGGAAATAAACTCAAGGGTTTAGTCCGATAATGAGCACTGGAAAGCGCGGCCTTTTCGGGGAGACAGGCGAGCTTCGATGAGCGACGACGTCGTCATCTTCATGTCCTATGCTCACGATGACGATCTCATTTTGTCGCCGGATCCGGACGAACCGGGCTTCGTCAGTTTCCTCGATCAACAGCTGCGCCTGAAGCTGCGCGATCTCGGAGCGCGACAGGCGAATCTCTGGCGCGATCGCAACCGAATCGACCAAGCCAATCAGTTCGCTGACATTATCGACGACGGACTCAAGCGGGCCGAACTCTTTGTCGTCGTGATGTCGCCGAATTGGATGCAGCGCCCGTATTGCCGCAAGGAGTTCGAGACTTTTCTCAGCTTGCGCAAAGCCGCTGGCATTGCGAATCCCGCGACCCGGATTCTTGTCGTCGGCAAGGGCTATGTCGATCGCAGCGCCCGCCCGCCCGAATTGCAGGGGCAGGAAGGGTTCCTTTTCTACTCGCGCGATGACGAGAACGACGTCAGCGCGATCACGCCCTTCTTCAATCGCGGCAAGTGCAACGATCGGTTCTACGCCGAACTGGACGAGCTCGCGGGCGGATTGCAAAAGCGCGTGACTCAGATCCTGAGCGGCGCGCCGGCGCCTCAGGCGACGCAGTCGTCCGCGCCGATCGTTACGCCGAGCGGCCGCACTGTCTTTCTCGCCAAGCCGGCAAGCGACATGAAGGCGGCTTATGTCCGCCTTGTCACGGAGCTTCAGGGCAAGGGCTTCACTGTCGCGCCAGATCCTTCGGCGGACGTGCCCGAGCGACGCCAGCGCCGAAGCCTTGCTAACCAATGCGCTATCCAGGTCCGAAGTCTTCGTCCATCTCGTCGGCGACAGCGGCGGATTTGCGCCAGAGGGTCTCAACAACATTGTGAAGCTGCAACTGGAGCTCGCCCGCGCCAAATCGGCGCAAGCGGAAGGTCCGCCAGGGCAGAAGCTCAATCGTCGCATTGTCTGGGCGCCAAAAATTCTTGACCAGGGCGGGGCTGCTCCCGCGGGTCCGGGCGTCGAGCGCGATCCCCTGAAGGCGCTGGAACGCTTCGATCAGCAGATCGCGACCGACAAGATCGACGGCGACATCTTAAGCAAATTCATCGAATACCTGTTCCAGTATCTGACGGAGACGGCGCCAAAGCCGGTCGTGACGGCGGCGGCTGGCAACAAGCTCGACCTCTATCTTTCCTATCATTCGGCGGATGAGGACTATGCGGGGGCGGTCGCGCAGGCTTTGCTCGAAAGCTCGGTAAAGCCGCGTATCCCTGTGGCGGACTCCGACGCGGACGCACGCCGCTACAACAGCGACCTGCTCGCCAAGTGCGACGCGGTGACCCTCTGCTGGGGCAACGCTTCCGAGGTTTGGGTTCGTTCGGAAGCCGACCGGCTGTCCGACTGGCAGGCGCTCGGCCGCAAGGCGCAATTCGCCTTTCGCGGCCTCATCGCCGGACCGCCGCCCGCGTCGCACAAGAAGAAGAACACCCTTCCGCTCATCTTTCAGGACGGCGAGTTCGACAAAGTGATCGATCTTGTCGAGAAGGGTCCGCCGACGGCGCAATTGTTGGTTGACCTCACCTCGGCGCCAAGCTCCAAGCCATGAGCGCGGTCGAAATCAGCGACAATGCGGCCCACGAGGCGACGCCAGGTGAGACAGCGCCCGCAACGGCCGTCGCTCCGCCTCCACCGGACGACGGGACGCGGCTTTCCAGCGATCAGCCTTTCCCCGGCCTGCGTCCTTTCTTCTTCGGCGACCGCGACTTCTTCTTTGGGCGGGAGCGGCAGGCCTTTGCGCTCTATCGCCTCGTGGAGAATGGCCGCTTCATCGCGGTCATCGGCGGCTCCGGCAGTGGGAAGTCGTCGCTCGTGCTTGCGGGGCTTCAGGGCCTGCTCGCCGATGAGACTGCCGACATAGGCGGGCCGACCTGGGCGTTCCTTGACATGCGGCCCGGCGGCGCCCCGATCACGCGTCTCGCCCGCGCTCTGTCGAAACTGTCGACGAAGGACAGCCCGGACGAGACAGCGCGACGACGTGACCGCATTGAATGGACGCTGCGCCAGTCGAGCTTCAGCTTCGAGAGCGCGCTTGCCGAAGCGGGCGGCTCTCGGCGGTCGATCGCTGATCCTCGTCGTCGATCAGTTCGAGGAATTGTTCCGCTTCGGCCTCGCCGGTCTCGGTTACCGCCGCGGCGGCGTCGAGGAAGCGCGACGGCGGGACGAAGCGACCCAGTTCGTGCAGATCCTGCTCGACGCGGACCGCCGCCGCATCGAGAACGTGCGTGTGCTCATCACCATGCGGTCGGATTTCATCGGCGACTGCGCCTATTTCCACGGGCTCTCGGAGGCGGTGAGCGCGGCGCAATATCTCGTGCCGAATCTGACCCGCAGTCAGCTCGAGGAGGCGATCCGACAACCCGTCGAAAAGGCCGGCGGAACGATCGAGCCTGAACTGGTCGAACGATTGCTCAACGATTGCGGCGACGAGCTCGATCAGCTTCCGGTGCTGCAGCATTGCCTGATGCGGCTGTGGGACCGAGCAGGAGCGGAGAGCCCCGCTCAAGGCCCGCGCCATCTCACGCGGGCGACCTATGACGCGATCGGACGCATGACCGACGCGCTGTCGCGTCACGCCGACGAGATTCTTGCGCAATGCTCCGGACAGGAATTGGCGATCGAGCAAACGTTCCGGGCGCTGTCGGAAGTCGATCGGGAAGGCCGCGCCATCCGCCGCGCGCTCCGGTTTGACAAACTCATGGCGGAAACCGGGGTAAGCGAGTCCGACTTGCGCGCCGGGCTCGATCGCTTCCGCGCCCCGAATTGTTCGTTCCTCCTGCCCTCGCTTTCCGCTTCGCCAACGCTTGGCCCAGACGAACGGATCGACATTGGGCATGAGGCGCTGCTTCGCCGCTGGAAGAAGATCGCGGGCAAACCCGACTCGGTCGACCCGAAAACCGGCCGGCCGCCGCCGGGCTGGCTCTCCGAGGAGCAGATCGACGGTCAGCGCTATCATACACTTGTGTCGCTGCTCGATGGGGCCGCCGGCGGCGAACGGGCGACCCTGGACGATCCTGAGCGCACGAAGGACTGGTGGACACATCTGCCGCGGACCGCGGCATGGGCGGATCGGTACGGCGGCAAATTTGAGCAGGTCAGGAAACTGATCGATGACGCCATTGGCGCGAAGAGGCGATCCAGACTCAATCGTCGGCTGACCGTCGCGCTCGGCGTCGCAGCGGTCCTCGGCGTCGCCGGCTGGATGTGGATCGCCCATGAGAGAGCGCAGGAAAAGCTCGACACGAGCGCGATGAAGTCCGCGAAGTCGCTGCTTGAGAATGTGCTGAAGGCCTACAACGACACGAGCCTTGATCTCGCCGGCGCTCGAAGTCTCGCGACCATATCGGGACAATTCCTGGATAATGTGCGCCAGTCGAGCAAGACGTCGGCGGCCGACCTTTTGTGGGGGCAATCGCTCAACGACGAGGCCGACCTTTATGCGATTTTGGGAAACAATATCGCAGTCTCTGGCAGTGGCGCAAGCGGGCGAAAGACGTTGCGCAATCGCTGATGCAGTCAAATTCGAGCGCCAAAGACGGAATGCAACTCCTCTTCGATGCGTCGATCCGCGTCGGCAATGCTCTTGTCGCCTTGGGACGGGCGCACAATCAGGACGCCCTCAAAGAATACAATGACGCTGTCGGGATCGCCGAAAAGATCGTTTCTTTGAGCGGCGACGAAGGGGGCGACGACGACGTCATCGACGCGCGTATGAAAATTGGCGACGTCTACAAGGACAACGAGCTCAAGCAATATTCGGAGGCTCGAAGCGAATATCAATCCGGTCTTGCAACTTGTTTGGCCGCGCTGGCCAAGCATCCGCAGAGCTTCAATCTTCTGCGCGACAAAGGAAAGGCGTTCTACCGGATCGCCGAGTTGTTGAGGACGGAAAAGACTGCAGGAACGTCCGACGAGGCCAGAGCCTTCTATCGCGATGCGTCCGAAGTTCAGAACGGCCTCGTCTCGCGCAACGCGCAGGAGGCGGTCGCCGCGCAAAAGGCGCCAGACTCGTCCCTGAAATCAAACCTGGCCGCGACTTACACCCACTGGGGACTTCTCGAACAGGAAGCCGGGAACCTGGAGCTTGCGCTCGACAAATTGCGGCAGGGCGTCGCACTCGATGAGGAATTGACCAGGAACGAGCCTGGCAATGCGCAGTGGCAAGAGTTTCTCACGCCGAACTATCTCTATCTCGCTCAGACCTTGGAAGGACTCAAGCGGCCGGACGAGGCGCTCACCTATTACCGGAAACTCAACGATGCGCGGAGGACGCTCGCCTATCGCGCGCCCGGGAGGTCAAAGCCGCAAAAGGATTGGGCCGACGCGGCGAGGCTGCTCGGCGATCGCTCAACGGGCCTCGCCCAGATCGAAGCCTATCGCGAGGCCGTGCGAAGCTGGAACCGGCTGGTCGAGGACCCGAGGAACGCCGACGCGGCCGCAGACCAATATGATGTCGTCCTCGGCTTCGCTCGCACCTTCGACGCCAAGAAGGATTGGCCCGACGCGCAATCGGCCTATCGCGTGGCGATGAAGATCGCGGTTCTAAACTATGTCAAAGATCCCTCGGCCACGTCTTGGCGCGACAAAGCCGAGGACGCCGAGCGCGCCTCAGTCGTGGCCGGAAAGGCAGCCGAGTCCGCTCCGGCGGCAGATACGCCTCATTAGAACGAGCTGCGTCCGGTCCGCCCGGCCGCTGGCGCGACCTTATCGTGGTCCCGGACCCGCGTTAGCATGTCCCGTCACGCCGCCGCCTTCAGCGCCTGGTCGAGGTCGGCGAGAATATCGTCGATATGCTCGATGCCGATCGACAGCCGCACATAATCGTCCGTCACGCCGGTCGCTTGCTGCTCCTGCGGGGTGAGTTGCGAGTGGGTTGTGGTCGCCGGATGGATGGCGAGCGAGCGCGCGTCGCCGATATTGGCGACGTGATAGAGGAGCTTGAGCGCGTCGATGAACTTGCGCCCCGCGTCTTGTCCGCCCTTGATCTCGAACCCGACCAGGCCGCCGAATCCCGCCTTTCAGATATTTCTCCGCCCGCCGCTTGGCTTCGCCTTTCTGAACCGAAGGATGAATTACGCTCGTCACCGCAGACTGCTTGGCGAGCCAAGCCGCAACCGCGGAGGCGTTGGCCGAGTGGCGCTCGATCCGCAACGGCAGCGTTTCCACGCCCTGAAGCGTGAGGAACGCGTTGAACGGCGACATCGCCGAGCCGAGGTCGCGCAGCAACGTGACGCGCGCCTTGAGGATATAGGCGATCGGTCCGAGCGGCTTGACCGCCTCGCTCCACACCGCGCCGTGGTAGCTCGGATCCGGCGTGTTGAGCGCCGGCTGACGCTCCTTGTGCTCGTCCCACGGGAAGTTGCCCCCGTCGACGATGAGGCCGCCGATCGAGGTGCCGTGACCGCCGAGATATTTGGTCGAAGAATAGACGATGATCGCTGCGCCGTGCTCGAACGGCCGGGTCAGGATTGGCGCGGCGGTGTTGTCCATGATCAAGGGAACCCCGAGCGGACGGCCGATCGCCGCGACCTCCGCGATCGGGAACGCGATCAGCTTCGGATTGGGAAGGGTCTCTGCATAGTAAGCGCGGGTGCGCGCGTCGGTCGCCTTGCGGAAATTCTCAGGATCAGCGGGATCAACGAAGCGCACCTCGATCCCCTGGTCCTTCATCGTATTGGCGAACAGGTTCCAGGTGCCGCCGTAGAGGTCGGTCGAAGAGACGACGTTGTCGCCCGCGCGCGCCAGATTTTGAATCGAGAAGGCCGAAGCCGCCTGACCGCTCGCAAGCGCTAGAGCTGCGACACCGCCGTCGAGCGCCGCGACGCGCTTCTCGAGCACGTCATTGGTCGGGTTCATGATCCGTGTATAGATGTTGCCGAGCTCCTTGAGCGCGAACAGATTGGCGGCGTGCTCGGCGCTCTGAAACTGATAGGAAGTGGTCTGGTAAATCGGCACGGCGACCGCGCCCGTCGCGGGGTCGGCGCGCCAACCAGCGTGAAGCGCCAGCGTTTCGACTTTATGAGACATGGTTTCTTCCCTGCTGCTGTGATTGCGTCGCCAGTTTGGACGCCCAGTGCGATGGGCGAGGGCGACTATATTACATGTTAATAAGGCATATTATATTTTAACCTATATGAATTAGGTGGAATGTGTCCATAGCGACTTCCTAACCGCTCCGCAAGGCGGCCAGGTCCTATCGGCTTGATGATCACCTGCCTGTGGCGTCGAAATTCGTTCAGACTTCTGTATTGTCGGAGCGCGAATTGCAGGCCGCAGCATCGTGGCTTGAGGCGAAGGGAAGGCCCAATGACCGTGCGCCACGAACCTGAGGAGCGTCTGCGTAAATTTCATCTGCCGCACGCCCATCTCGAATCCGCCTTCGGAAACGACTGGTTCGGGAAGAGAGCGGAGAATTTCGCCCGCTTCTTCGGCACGCCAACGTTCCTGATCGCGCAGACCTTAATCGTCGCGCTGTGGATCTGGGTCAACGCCGTCGGCTGGACCCAGTTCGACGTCTATCCGTTCATTCTGCTCAACCTCGCCTTCTCGACCCAGGCCGCCTATGCCGCGCCCTTGATCCTGCTGGCGCAGACCCGTCAGGCCGACCGCGACAAGGTGACGAGCCTCGCCGACGCCCAGCATCGCGAGGAGCTCCACCAGATCAGCGAGCAGCGGCAGGCGCAAATGCGCGAGCAAGCCGGCATGCTGGTCGAAATGGTGCAGCAGAACACGGCGCTTACCGAGCGTGTGGAAACCCTGCTCAAGCAGAATACCGAACTCACCCAGACCGTCCGAACCCTTGTCGAAAGGATCGATGCGATGACGACTGAGGTCCATGCGCGGATGACCGCCGGCCGCCCGCGGCTGAACGGCCTCTAGCCCCGCCCAAACCGGCTACTTGTTGATGAACTCGATCGTTTGCTCGAGCGCGGCCGGCGAAACCCTGAACAGGCCGGTATAGGGCATGCCGAGTTCGAGGATGAGAAGGATCGCAAACGCGATCGACAGCGCGCCGAAAGTAAGGGCCGCGGTGACCAGGGCGTTGCTTGGGGCGTATAGGCCGATGCCGAAGAAGAGCGCCGCCGTCCAAAAGACCAGGATTGCGATCAGAAACCACGACACCGGCCCGCTCGCGATCTGCAGGGAGATCAAGAGCCGCGATTGTTCGACCATACTGGCGTATTGGTTGGCGGTCGCCAGCGCCGCCTTCTGCGCGTCGGTTTTTGGCTGAAGCGTCGCGAGAAAATCGCTGACGCCTTGCGCACTGGCGAGGGCCGGGGCGACCGTCAGCAACGCGGGGTCGACCGAACCGCCGCCCCAGATCGTCGCATAGGCTTTCTCGATTCCCTCTTTGAGCTGGTCGCGGAACGGCTTGGTCTCGGGGCCAAATTGCCCGAGCGCCTGATCGAGCCTCAGAACCTGGGCGGAGAAATTCTCCAGGTTCGTCCGCTGAGCCGAGAAATAGCCCCAGCTGACGCCAATGAGGGTTCCCAAGACCAGAGCGAGAAGAAGGCTGACCAGCCCCGAGACCTGGCCGACCACGGCTTTGGTGTCGCCCGTCTTGTGCTCCTCCACGAGCCGCGTTTGCAGCGCGAGCCCGGCATAGCCGGCGACCATGAACAAGACGAAAATAAGTACGCAGATAAGAAGAATGCTCATCGAATGAACCCGCCAGCCCTAGTTATGCCCCGCGGGGGCCCTAACTGACCCGTTGCGGAATATCAAGCGAGGTCGAGGATGCCGGGCCGGCCGCAAACGCGACTGTCGTAGCGGCGCCATCTCGGAATGACACTTGCAAGAGAAAACACGTGCGCTCCATTCACTGTCTGACTACGCTATTATATCAATCTCCGGCGTCACTCCTCCAAGCCCTATCTGGCGAACCGACGGATTACCTTGAACAACTTCGCACAATCGACGCTTAAGAAGCCGGCGCGCGATCATCGTTTCCTTGTCCGCCATACGGCCTGCTTACTAGTGCTGCTGTTTAGGCTCTCGATAGGCTGGAGCGCGCGATGACAACGGTACGCAGCCAGGGTCACTTCGAGTCGCTTGACGGACTTCGCGGAGCGGCGGCGCTCGCGGTTGTAATCCATCACTCGGCGAACGTTTATCTTGATACCGAAACTCGGAAACTGGGGATCCTCACGCCAATACTACACGCGTTGGCGCGGCTCGGTCATCCGGCTGTCCTTTTATTCTTTGTACTTAGTGGGTTTGTATTATACGTAAGCTTCTTGCGAGGTCATGATCGGTCATACCGGTCGTTTTTATCGCGCCGCGTATTTCGACTATACCCGGCGCTGATCGTCGCCGTCGCCGGCGCCGCGCTCATCCATTGGCTTCAATCTCCGCGGAACTGTTCTGTATACGACCCTTGGGTGGCGTCGTGCTGGTGCCATGATCTAACCGTCGGCGGGACGGTGCGAATAATGTCGCTTCTGGGATTGAACGCCGAGGATAATCTATTCAACCCTGTTCTTTGGAGCCTCTTCATCGAGATGCGTTTCTCGATTGTGTTCATGTTGCTCGCGGCCCTCTGTCAAAGGAGCTGGATCGTCATTTTCGGGGTTGGCGTGGCTGCCTACTTGGGCGGCGCCTATTTACTCGCAACGCTTGGTTACCACGAACCTTTTCTAATGGGCGACTCGCTGGCCAGTTCGGCCGGCGTGACTCTGTTTTACCTCCCAAGCTTCATCCTCGGCATGCTAGTCGCCGATCTCCTCCATAAGCGCGTGGGGTATAAATTTTGGCCGCGCTCGAATTGGGTCAAAACTGCTATTGTGGCTTTTTCGCTAGCCTTGGGTCTGGCCGTGAACTCGGACATCTTGCGTGAGTTCGTATTCGCCGCAATTATTTTCTGTGTTTGTCTGGGGGGCTGGTTTGACGAGCTGCTACGCCAGCGGCCATTCCTTTTTCTAGGGCGTGCCTCCTACAGTCTCTATCTTATTCACTTGCCGATCTTGTTTGCGATGACCTATTGGCTCCAACCTAAAATCGGAATAGCGGCGGCAGTTTTGATCGCCCCCGTACTGTCGCTGATCGCCGCTCGCGCGATGTATTCCCTGATTGAGGTTCCAGGCATCAGGGCAGGTCGAACCGTCGCGGCCATGTTCACGCAGCGACCGGTCGGGTCCGACTTTGCTCTCGGCGAACCGACCGCGGTCGCTCCTAGCAGCGGGAGCCAGACTCCGCGTCCCGTGCGCCAGTAGCACCATCCCGAAGCACTTGTATAGGTTATACGCGGAGCTTTCATTTACCGTCTGAATATGGCATTATGTCCTTCTTGGCGCAGCGGAGGATGGTATCGTGAACCACCTCGTAAAATCGACGCTCAAGAACGTGGCGCGGAATTATGGTGTCCATGTTCGCTACATGCCACGGCTTCTGAATAAGGGCCCAGACTACGAAGTTGTGCTGCCCAACGCGACGTATAGCCCGTGGAATCTCGACAAAGGGTTCAATGCAGCCTATTCAAAGGTGCAAGACGCAACGCTTGTCGACAAGTATCGATGCTTTGAGCTCTGGAGGCTCGTCGAACAGTCCGCCAAGCTCGAGACCGGCGCACTGATCGAGATTGGAGTATGGCGCGGGGGCACCGCCGCACTGATTGCGATCCAGGCGAGAGATCTGAGGCTCAATGACAAGACCTACGCCTGCGATACATTCTCTGGCGTCGTGAAAGCTGGCGAGGAAGACCCCTGCTATAACGGTGGCGAGCATGCCGATACGAGTCGACGCTCAGTCGAGGCGCTTTTCTACGATACGCTGCAACTCGACAATATCGAGATTTTAGGCGGTATTTTCCCCGAGGAAACTGGCGGTAAGGTCGAGAACCTTAAGTTTAGGTTCTGTCATATCGACGTCGACGTCTACCTGTCGGCAAAAGATGTGACAGAATGGATCTGGGAGCGTTTGGTTCCGGGCGGCATAGTCGTTTACGATGACTATGGCGGTGATACAACTCCGGGCGTCGCCCGCTATGTCGACACGCAACTGCCGCTCAAGGACCGGATCGTTTTGCACAACCTGAACGGCCACGCGATCGTCATCAAACGATAGCGCCCAAAGATCCGTCGCAGGACCAGCCCGAGAAGAAGGCTGGCCTGGAGACCTGGCCCGCGACCGAGTTCGTCTCGCCTGTTTCGTGTTCAGGCGTGAGCCGGGTTGGCGAAACGCGCGCCGCATGGCCGGCGGCTTGAACTCAAGAATATCAATAAGCACATATATTGTATGTTCTTTAAGGCTGCGAGCGCCTGCTCTGTCCTGGTCAATATGGAGAATGGGCGGCTCGAAGCGCAATGCGCATGGCTCACCGTGGGCAAAAGCTGAACCCTCGTTTGAGTTGCATAAAAGAGGTGTTAAGCGCTTGAAAGCATTGAGCCGCGCGCAAAAGTGCGCGGCCGCTTGGCCGGCCTGGCCGCAGCCAGCTCTCACGTGAGATTCCTCCGCTTGAGCGTGACCCCGACATTGCCAACAATTCATGCTGCCCGCAGGCCGCCGCCCTTCTAATGCCCCGGTCGGTCTGCTAGTGCGCAGTCTCCTTTTTTGCCGTCCGCTCAAGGTCCTGCCCCATGCGCATGTTGAGCCTCGCGCTCTTCGCCGTCCTCGCCCTCGTCATCGGCGCCTACGAAGAAAACGGGATGACCCTCCTGATCGGCGTCGCATCGGGACTGGCCGCCGTCGCTGCCCTGCCACGCTGGAACCTGTCGACCTTCCTCACCCTCCTCTGCGACCTGTTCGCGATCGAAACGGTGCTGTTCGGCTTAGGCGACCTGGCCGCGCTCATGGGCTATTGGCCGCAGAGCCTCGAGGAATATCAACTCCCTACCTATCTGCCGCTGGCGACAGCGCTTTTCATTCTCGCCATTTTCGCCGTCTCGCATTTTCGCCTGGTGCGTAGAATGATGACGATCGCCGATCCGTTCTTCGCCGCGCGGACCCCGATCTCGATCCGGCCCTTGCCTTCTGGGCCCATCATCCTGCGGCAGGATCTCTACGCCCGCATCAACGTCTACTTCCTCATCCTGATCAATCAGTTCCAGGTCGCGCTGGCGCTCCGCTTCAACTTCTTCCAGCGAGATTTCGGCAACGCCATTCAGGTCGCCGACGAAGCCCACCGGGTCGCGTTCTGGTACCAGCTCATGGTCGTCTTTATACCGCTGGCGACGATCGCCATTGTCGCTGGCATCGTCGAATTCTTCGTCGCCTCGAACTTCGTTCTGCAATGGCGCCGATGGATGACGGCCTCTTTCACCTCGCGCTGGCTCATGCACTCGATGCATTACAAGCTGGCGCTTGGCGCCAGCGCCGCCGATAATCAGCATCAACAGCCGTCGGAAGAGTTCCCGGATCAGCACGTCCCAACCGACAACCCCGATCAACGTATCTCGCAAGACATCGGCGGTTTCATCAACGGCACCGGTACCGGCATCAATTCCGGCAACGTCGGCATCTACAACTACACGATCCAGGCGATTGCCTCGGCGACCAATCTGGTCTCGTTCTCGATCATCCTGTGGGGAATTTCCAACTCTCTCAACGCGCCGATTTTCGGTTTGCGAATCCCTGGCTTCCTGTTTTGGGTCGCGGTCCTATACGCCTGCCTTGCGACAGGCATTACCCAGCTCATCGGCCGGAGCCTGTCCAGGCTTTACTTCCGCCAGCAGGCGGTCGAGGCGAACTTCCGCTTCGATCTTGCGCGCATCCGCGAATACAGCGAACAGATCGCGCTTCTCAAGGGCGAGGATCGCGAGATCGACCGCGCCGGCAGCGTGTTTGGCGAGGTGGTGCGGACCGTTCGTCGCATCATCCATGTTCGCACCTGGCTGATCGCCTTCAACCAGTTCTACAGCCAGATTTCCGTCATCATTCCCTATGTCGTCGTCGCGCCGTTCTACTTCGCGAAAATCGTGGACTTCGGCCGTTTCAATCAGTCGGCGGACGCGTTCGGCAACGTCAACGGCGCGATGAACTTCTTCGTCGACCGCTACATCGGGCTCGCCGACTTCCGCGCCACGATTGAGCGTTTGACTTCCTTTGAGGACGCCTTCGA
This sequence comes from uncultured Alphaproteobacteria bacterium, assembly GCA_963702825.1. Lineage (GTDB taxonomy): Bacteria > Pseudomonadota > Alphaproteobacteria > Rhizobiales > Beijerinckiaceae > Roseiarcus. The sequence continues at coordinate 81,104 of CAVPEE010000003.1, read as the reverse complement.
CCGCACGCTCGCGGACGAGAAAAAGACGCCGCGCCTGACGGCGGAGCCGTCGCAGGCCCCTACGCTGGCGCTGAACAACGTCGAGCTCGCGTTGCCCGACGGCCGCAAGCTGGCCCGTGTCGCCGACCTGGTGCTGGTCCCGCAGGAGCCCACGATGCTCGTCGGACCTTCGGGAGTCGGCAAATCGACGCTTTTTCGCGCCATCGCGGGCTTGTGGCCATACGGCTCAGGCGAAATCCATCAGCCAGCGTTCGCCAAGCTCATGCTGTTGCCGCAGCGGCCCTATATCCCGATCGGGCCGTTACGTGAGGCGCTCGCCTACCCGGGAGCAAGCGCCAATTTTTCCGACGAGAAGCTGCGCGAGACGCTGATCAAGGTCGGCCTGCCGGCGCTCGCGGACCGTCTTGACGAGAATGAGAATTGGCAGATGCGGCTGTCCGGCGGCGAGCAGCAGCGGCTCGCGGTCGCGCGCGCTTTGCTGGCCGAGCCGGACTGGCTGTTCCTGGACGAATCGACCGCCTCGCTCGACGAGAAGAGCGAGGCCAATCTTTACCGCGCGATCGTCGAAACGCTACCGCGCACGACGATCGTCTCGATTGGCCATCAGGCGACGATAAACCAATTTCACAAGCGGCGAATCGCCTTCCAACCCAAGGACGGAGCCCCTGCTACGGTCAGCGTCGAGCCGGAGCCTGCGACGTGACCGCGGAACAGGCTTAGAGCGAGCGGGCGAGCCGCAGCGCGCCGCGCGGCCCCTTAATGACAAGATCGCCGTTGACCAAATCCCACACTGGGTTGCCGATCAACGCGGACAGGAAGCCCAGTTCGAGCTGCATAACGTCCTTGGGGCACTGCTTTTTGGTAAGCGCATAGGGACCAACGGCGAGATGCTGATCCTTGACCGGATACAACGTCGCCGACCACGAATTGCACCCCGTGAAGCCTGAACCGCGTAGCGACCCATCGATTTTCAGGCTGATGTCCATTCCGGGTGGCACCGGCTTGCCGTTGAGCTCCCGAAGCGACCAGGTCTGGTCGAGCGGAAAATTCTTCTGCAGCGGCGGCAGCGGCTTGGGTGTGTCGTCCTCTTCGCTTTGCGGGCCTTTTTGGGCGGCGTAAGCCGCACTGCCGAAAGATAAGGCTACGGCGACAGCGGCCACAACTGAGATTGATTTCAGCATGTGAGTTGAACCTCGATATCCGGAGGCGACGGCCCCTCGTTGAAGAAACTCCCTGGCGCTCGGCGATGCGCCTAGCAAGGGCTTCTCTGACCCCAGAGCTAGCATTTTTTGTGGCAAAGTCTGCAGCCCGCCCCTTGAAATTGCGCCGTCTAAGCAAAAATTATTGGGCTGAGGCCAAAGGCTTCACCGCGGCGGGCGCCGCCAATGTCTGGGGCGCCGGCCGTCATATCGCTCAACACAGAGGATGTGATCATGTCAAATTACGATCTCTCACCGTTTTACCGTTCTACCGTCGGCTTCGATCGTCTCTTTTCGATGCTCGACCGGGTGGCTGGAGGCGAGCAGAACGCGCCCACCTATCCGCCTTACAACATCGAACGCACCGGCGAGAATGCTTACCGGATAACGCTCGCGGTGGCTGGGTTCGCCGAGGACGAATTGTCGGTCGAGACCCGCGAGAGCACGCTGACCGTGCGCGGGTCTAAAGAAACTGCCCAGAAGGACGAGAAGCGCGACCTGCTCTATCAGGGCATCGCCGCCCGCGCCTTCGAGCGCCGCTTCCAGCTTGCCGACCACGTCGTCGTGACAGGCGCTGCAAGCGAGAACGGTCTCCTGCACATTGACCTCGTTCGTGAGGTCCCCGAAGCGCAGAAGCCGCGCACCATTGCGATCAACAAGGGCGCCAAGACCATCCAAAGCGTCAAAGCGCCGACCGCCCAGGCTGCTTAAACCCAAGCAGATCCAGCGCAAGGAAATTGGGCGTCCCGGTCGGGACGCCCTTTTTTGTCTATTGGAACAACCCCGGCGGGACGATGCTCACCTTAGGCTTGTCGCTCGCCTCGGTGGGCAAGCCTTGAGCCGCGGGCGCGGAGGCCGAGGGCCCGTTGCCGGCCGCGGTCGAAGCGGAGTTGATCCGCGGCTGCCCGGAATCAGGGTTCTCGGTCGGCTGGGGCGCCCCCGAACCTGATCCGTCTGCTTTCGCCGGTTCGCGCGGAGCGGGAGGCGGCAGAGGTGGGTTGATGGCTGCCGCCTTGCGTTCCGTCGAAGCCGACTTTGGCTTGGCCTTCGTTCCGGCCCGAGGCTCCGCGACGCCATAAGGGCTAACGGCCGCGGGAATACGCACGTTCCCTGGACCGGCGTTCGTCGTCGGTGCGAATGGGGCGGCCGGCCCGGAAAAGCCACGGTTGAGCGGCGGCCCGACGCCACCGTCTGAAGGCTCGCCAAACTCTTCGTCGCGGGCGGCGAGCGCGGGTCCCCAATTTCGGCCGGATGTGGTGAAGCGCTCAAGGACTTGCCCGCTTCTGGCGTCGATGATGAGACGCTGATGGCCAGCGGGGCCGGCGCTGACGTCGGCGAGATAGACCCCCGGCCGACGCATCAGCGGCGCTGTCAAAACATATCCTTGGGCCTCGAGGTTCCGTTCGATCTCGCCGGGAAACACGGGCCCCCAAGGCGGCATCCATTGGGCCGTCGCAGTCGAAACGAACGCGACGGCGATGAGCGCGCCGAGCACCGGACCCTCAAAGCAACGACCGAGCGCTCTGTTCAATTTGATCGTCATGCTGATCGCTCCAGGGTGTTCCCCAATGCGATCCTGAGGGGCCGAATGCGGCGCGGTTACGGCGTCACCGCGGCTGAGTCCGTAACGTCGGCGCAAATGCTCATGAGCCGATCAATTTCGCTTGATTCGGTTTCGAACGAGGCCACCAACCTGACCAATGTTTCGCCCTTTCGAGGCGTGCTCTCCCGCGCGAGCGATCGGGTGCTCCAATCGTGGAACATTGCCCCGGCGGCGCGCCATCGCTCGACCATTGCTTTTGGCGCCACGACAAAGACTTCGTTGGCCTCCGTCGGCCATGCGAGGCGCACGCCCGGCGTCCCCGCAAGACCGCGAGCGAGCCGATGCGCCGAGGCGTTTGCTCGTTCGGCCAGCCGCAACCAGAGTCCATCGGTGAGGTAAGCCTCCATTTGCGCGCCAAGGAAGCGCCCCTTGGACAGGGTCTGACCGCCCCGCTTGCGCTGAAAGGCGAAATTCGCCGCGCGCGCGGAATCGAAAAACACGACGGCTTCGCAAGCAAGCGCGCCATTCTTCGTCGCGCCAAGCGTCAGAATGTCGACCCCGGCGCGCCAAGTCATGTCGGCCGGCGTCGCCTTGGCCGAAATGAGAGCGTTGGCGAAGCGCGCGCCGTCCATATGCACGCTGATCCCGTTGCGGTGAGCGATCGAGCTGAGCTCCGAAACCTCGCTCACGCCATAGATCGTCCCCGCTTCAGTAGCCTGGGAAAGCGACAGCGCCCCTGGTTGCGCAGACTTGACCAGCCCGCGCGGAAACCTCTCCAAGGTCTCCCGCAGGCCTTCGGGTGTGATCTTGCCGCCTTCTCCTGCGATCCCAACCAGCTTCGCGCCGGCGGTGAACAGCTCCGGGGCGCCGCACTCGTCGTCGTGGATATGCGCTTCCTCGTGACAGAAAATGGCGTCCCAGGGATTGGCGAGCGCGGAAAGCGCCAGAGCGTTCGCCGCCGTTCCTGTCGTCACCAGGAAAGCGGCAACTTTGGTCTCGAATGCTTCGCTGAGAAGTTCCTGCGCCCGCGCCGTATAGTCATCGGCGCCGTAGGCCGGCGCATTGACACGCGAGGACGCTACAATCGCATCCAGAATCTGGGGCGCCACTCCGGCGCCGTTATCACTGGCGAATTTCATGCTCGCTCCGTTTGATTTGAGCAGACAATCTGCGTCAGGTTTCGCCGCCCTGGCAATTCGCTGTCGCGGCGGGATCAAGCGGCAAAAAAATTTGTCGAGCCGCTTGTGTACGCGCTCCATTTCTGTCATGGTCGAGAAATAGGACAGTTGTGCTGACCATTTTTTGTGCGGTGAGGCTGAGGCTTCGGCGCCAATAGAAGAGCAGGGCTCAAGCGTTGTCGGATCGAACGACAGAGACGGACCGAAAAAAATCCGACGCGTGACGCCCCCGAGCTGCGCGTTAGCAGCCGCCTTTGTCCACTATACGCCTGAAAATTTGCAATAACGGTCGCACAAGGTGCGCGACCGCCCCGGGAGCGGAAGATGAACGCCACAACTCGAGCGACGTTCGATGAGTTGCGCGACGGGTTCGCGAAGGCCAACCCAGGCCGGGACCCGCTGACGCCGCCGGCGCAAGGGCTGTACGATCCCTCCAAAGAGCATGACTCGTGCGGCGTTGGCTTCGTGGCCGACATGAAGAACCGCAAGTCGCACGATATCCTCGAAAAGGGCCTGCAGATTCTGGTCAACCTCGACCACCGCGGCGCGGTGGGCGCGGATCCGTCGCTTGGCGACGGCTGCGGCGTGCTGACCCAAATCCCGCACGCCTTTTTCGCGCCGGAATGCGCGAAGCTCGGCTTCGACCTGCCGGCGCAGGGCCATTACGCGATCGGTCAGTTTTTCATGCCGCGGGGAAGCGAGGCCCGCAAGCAGGTGCAGGCGATCGTCGAAGAGGTCGTGGCGGCCGAGGGCCTCAACGCGCTGGGCTGGCGCGAAGTGCCCGTCGACAATTCCGCGCTTGGCGAACGCGTCAAGGCGGTCGAGCCGGTGATGCAGCAGATTTTCATCGGACGCCCAACCGGCCTCGGCAGCGAAGACGATTTTGAGCGGCGGCTCTATGTCGTGCGCAAGGTCGTCTCCAATCGCGTGGTCGCGATCGGGACGTCGGAGGTCCTCGAATATTACCCGGTCTCGATGTCCGCTCGCACCATTGTCTACAAGGGCATGGTGCTGGTGCGCCAGCTCGCGCCGTATTACCGCGACCTATTGGACCCGCGTTACGAGACCGCCCTGGCGCTGGTCCATCAACGGTTTGCGACCAACACGTTTCCGTCGTGGCGTCTTGCGCACCCTTATCGGACAGTCGCGCACAACGGCGAAATCAACACGTTGCGGGGCAACGTCAACTGGATGGCGGCGCGTCAGGCGAGCGTCAACTCGGAACTTTTCGGCGCCGACATCTCGAAGCTGTGGCCGATTTCTTACGAAGGCCAGTCGGACACTGCCTGCTTCGACAATGCGCTCGAGTTCCTCGTTCAGGGGGGTTATTCGCTCAGCCACGCGATGATGACGCTCATTCCGGAGGCCTGGGCCGGAAATCCGCTGATGGACGAGGAGCGACGCGCTTTCTACGAATATCATGCCGCGCTGATGGAGCCGTGGGACGGTCCGGCGGCGATGGCGTTCACGGACGGGCGCCAGATCGGCGCGACCCTCGATCGCAATGGCCTGAGGCCCGCCCGCTATTTCGTCACCGACGACGACCTTGTCGTTCTGGCGTCGGAAATGGGCGTGCTGCCCGTGCCGGAAGAATCGATCATCGCCAAGTGGCGCCTGCAGCCGGGAAAGATGCTGCTGGTGGATCTCGAGCAGCACCGCATAGTTTCGGATGCGGAAATCAAGCAGACGCTGTCGCGCGCCCAACCGTACAACGCTTGGCTTCGCGAAGGCCAGATCGTTCTTGAGGACCTCAACCCTGTCGAGCCGCGCACGTTACGCACTGACGTGCCGTTGCTCGATCGCCAGCAGGCTTTCGGTTACACCCAGGAAGATCTGACGATCCTGCTCGCCCCGATGGCGACGACCGGCCAGGAAGCCGTCGGCTCGATGGGCACGGACACACCGATCTCGGCGCTGTCGTCGAAGTCGAAGCTGCTTTACACCTACTTCAAGCAGAACTTCGCTCAGGTGACCAACCCGCCGATCGATCCGATCCGTGAGGAGCTGGTCATGAGCCTCGTCTCCTTCATTGGACCGCGGCCCAATCTGTTCGACCTTGACGGCGCGGCCAGACGCAAGCGCCTCGAAGTGCGCCAGCCGATCCTGACCAACGAGGACCTCGAGAAGATCCGCAGCATTGGTCATTTGGAAGATTCGTTCGACACCAGAACCCTCGACATCACCTATCCGGTGAAGAAGGGCGCAGCCGGTATGGGCGAAGCGCTCCAGCGGCTTTGCGAGCGTGCAGAATTGGCAGTGCATGGCCGCTATAACATCATTATCCTCTCCGATCGTATGGTCGGTCCGGATCGAATCCCGATTCCGGCGCTTCTGGCGACGGCGGCCGTCCATCATCATCTTATTCGCAAGGGGCTTCGGACTTCCGTCGGCCTCGTCGTCGAAACTGGCGAAGCGCGCGAGATCCATCACTTCGCTTGTCTCGCGGGCTACGGCGCCGAAGCGATCAATCCCTATCTCGCGTTCGAGACTCTGACGGCTATGGCGAAGGATTTGCCCGAGCCGATCAGCGGCTATGAGGCGGTCAAGCGCTTCATCAAGTCGGTCGACAAGGGCCTTCTCAAGGTCATGTCGAAAATGGGCATTTCTACCTACCAGTCTTATTGCGGCGCGCAGATTGTCGACGCCGTCGGCCTCTCGCGTGCGTTCATCGACGAATTCTTCTTCGGCACCGCGACCTCGATCGAAGGCGCCGGCTTGCTCGAAATCGCACAGGAGACCCAGCGCCGCCATGCGGATGCGTTCGGCCTTTCTCCCGTCCTGAGCACGGCGCTCGAAGTCGGCGGCGAATACGCGTATCGGGTGCGGGGAGAGACCCACAGTTGGACACCAGAGACGGTCTCCCTGCTGCAGCACGCCGTTCGCGGCAACGCCCGCGAACGCTACGACGCCTTTGCCAAACTGCTCAACGATCAGAGCGCGCAATTGTTGACGATTCGCGGTCTCTTCCGAATCAAGACTGCCGAAGAGGACGCACGAACGTCTGTACCGATCGACGAAGTTGAGCCAGCCGTTTCGATCGTCAAGCGCTTTTCGACTGGGGCGATGTCGTACGGTTCGATTTCGCGCGAGGCGCACACCACGCTCGCCATCGCGATGAACCGGATCGGCGGCAAGTCAAACACCGGCGAAGGCGGTGAGGAGTCCGATCGCTACAAGCGGATGGCCAACGGCGATTCGATGCGCAGCGCCATCAAGCAGGTCGCCTCCGGTCGTTTCGGCGTGACGGCGGAATACCTCGTCAACTCCGACATGATGCAGATCAAGATGGCGCAAGGCGCAAAGCCTGGCGAAGGCGGACAATTGCCCGGCCATAAGGTCGACGCGGTGATCGCCAAGGTGCGCCACTCCACCCAGGGCGTGGGCCTCATCTCGCCGCCCCCGCACCACGACATCTATTCGATCGAAGACTTGAAGCAGCTCGTCTACGACCTGAAGAACGTCAATCCGCAGGCCCTTGTTTCAGTCAAGCTGGTGTCGGAGGTCGGCGTCGGCACGGTCGCAGCAGGCGTCGCGAAATGCAGGGCCGACCACGTCACGATCTCCGGCTTCGAGGGCGGGACCGGCGCGTCTCCGCTGACCTCGATCAAACATGCCGGAAGCCCATGGGAGATCGGTCTCGCGGAGACACATCAGACACTGGTGATGAACGGCCTCAGATCCCGCATCGCCGTGCAAGTCGACGGCGGCGTGCGCACCGGCCGCGACGTGGTGATCGGGGCGCTTCTGGGCGCGGACGAGTTCGGTTTCGCCACCGCGCCGCTGATCGCCGCCGGCTGCATCATGATGCGCAAATGCCATCTGAACACTTGCCCGGTCGGCGTCGCGACGCAGGACCCGGTTCTGCGCAAGCGCTTTGCCGGCAAGCCGGAGCATGTCATCAATTATTTCTTCTTCGTCGCCGAAGAGGTGCGCGCGCTGATGGCCGAACTTGGCTACCGCACGTTCGATGAGATGGTCGGCCAGCGGCAAATGCTGGACCAGAAAAAGCTCAACGAGCACGCCAAGTCGCATGGGCTCGACTTTTCGAACCTGTTCTTCAAGCCGACGCCCTGGCCGGAAGACACCATTCACCATAGCGTCGCTCAGGATCACGGGCTCGAGAACGTGCTCGACCGCCGCCTCATCGCCGATACGAAAGACGCCATCGAACGCGGCAAGCATGTGCGTCTGGACCTTTCCATCCGCAACGCTGATCGGTCGACCGGAGCCATGTTGTCGGGCGTCATCGCCAGGCGACACGGGAACGCCGGACTGCGCGATGAAGCCATCCACGTCAAATTCAAAGGCACCGCGGGGCAAAGCTTCGGGGCCTTCCTCGCCAAAGGCGTGACGCTCGAGCTCGAGGGACAGGCGAACGACTATGTCGGCAAGGGATTGTCGGGCGGGCGCATCGTCGTCTACCCACCGCAGGAGGCGAGAAAGCTGACGCCGGAAACCTCGATCATCGTCGGTAACACCGTTCTTTATGGGGCGACGGCCGGCGAATGCTATTTCCGCGGCGTGGCGGGTGAGCGCTTCGGGGTGCGGAATTCCGGCGCGATCGCGGTCGTCGAAGGTACGGGCGACCATGGCTGCGAATATATGACCGGCGGGGTCGTCGTGGTCATCGGTGAGACGGGGCGCAACTTCGCTGCCGGCATGTCCGGCGGCATCGCCTACGTCCTCGACGAGGGCGGCACGTTCGCCGAGCGTTGCAATTTGGCGATGGTGGAGCTCAATCCGGTCGCTGCCGAGGAAGAGGTCATGCAGCGCCATCTGCATTCCGGCGGCGATCTCGAGCACCACGGCAGAGTCGACGTGATGCGCGACATGAGCCGATTCGACGCCGAGCGCCTGCATCAGCTGATCGTCAACCACGCGCGCTACACCGGTTCGACTCGCGCACGGAGCATTCTTGAGGACTGGGAGGCCTATTTGCCAAAATTCCGCAAGGTGATGCCGGTCGAATATCGGCGCGCGCTGGCTGAGCTTGCAGCCCAAAGCGGACCGCCGATGCTTGTCGCTGGAGAGTGAATCATCCCGGCGGTAAGCTTCGCCGATCGTCGTTCGAACTAGCCGCCTGTCAATTGTGGCCGACCGTCGGTCGGAACAGCCACCCAAGATCGAGCCGGCAAAGTTCTTGCAAGATAAAGTTGGCGCGTTATTGAAGCGGACCGAGGCTCCGGGCGCGATATCGGGAGCGGCGATACCGGCTCTAGGGTACCAGGATGGGCAAGGTCACGGGGTTTTTGGAGATCGATCGCGCGGACCGGCGTTATGCGCCGGCCTCCGACCGAATCCGCCACTATCGCGAGTTTATGCTGCCGTTGAGCGAGGAGGCGACGCGCAACCAGGCGTCGCGCTGCATGAATTGCGGCATCCCCTATTGTCACATCGGCTGTCCGGTCAACAACCAGATCCCCGACTGGAACGACCTCGCCTACCGCGGCGACTGGGCCGAAGCCGCGCGCAACCTGCTCTCGACCAACAACTTCCCGGAAGTCACCGGGCGCGTGTGTCCGGCGCCGTGCGAAGCGTCCTGCACCCTGAACATCCAGGACTCGCCGGTCACGATCAAGACCATCGAATGCGCGATTATCGACCGCGCATATTCTGAAGGCTGGATCAAACCAGAGCCTCCGGCCCGCAAGACAGATAAGAAGGTTGCGGTTGTGGGTTCCGGTCCCGCGGGTCTCGCTTGCGCCCAGCAACTCGCGCGTGCGGGCCACGACGTTCATGTCTATGAGAAGAACGGCAAAGCCGGCGGCCTATTGCGCTATGGGATCCCCGATTTCAAGCTTGAAAAGCGCCACATCGACCGACGGGTCACGCAGATGGAGGCCGAGGGCGTCACGTTCCACTACGACGCTCACATCGGCGTGACGGTGATGGGGCAAAGCCTCGTCGAAGAGTACGACGCGATAGCGCTTGCGGGCGGATCGGAGTCTTCCCGCGACCTGCCCGTTCCCGGCCGCGACCTCGACGGCGTTCATTTCGCCATGGAGTTCCTGCCGCAGCAGAACCGTCGCGTCTCCAACGAGCCGATTGGCACGAACGCGTCGATCGTCGCCGCCGGCAAGCGGGTCGTGGTCATCGGCGGCGGCGACACCGGCTCGGACTGCATCGGAACCTCGATTCGCCAGGGCGCTCTTAAGGTGACCCAGCTCGAGATCATGCCGATGCCGCCGAAGCAAGAGGATAAGATGCTGACTTGGCCGAACTGGCCGTTGAAGCTTCGCACCTCCTCGAGCCACGAAGAGGGCGCGGAGCGCGACTTCGCGGTGAATACGGTCGCCTTCGAGGGCGATAACGGCGCCGTCACCGGTCTTCAGTGCGTGCGCATCGACGAGAAGATGAAGCCGATCGCGGGTACCGAGTTCACATTGCCGGCCGACCTCGTTCTGCTCGCGATGGGCTTCGTATCGCCGGTCAAGGACGGCCTTCTCGCCGAACTTGGCGTGTCGCTAGATCCACGGGGCAACGTGCTCGCGGATACGAAGAAATACGCCTCCTCAAAATCCAAAGTCTTTGCTTGCGGCGACATGCGCCGCGGCCAGTCGCTCGTCGTGTGGGCCATCCGAGAAGGCCGACAATGCGCCGCGGCGATCGACGAGGCCCTAATGGGCTCGACGGTCTTGCCGAGGTAGCGGCAGACTAGGGCGCTTTGGTTCGAGGTATAACGCTGCTATCGCCCGCGTAACCGAGCGCATCGGGGCGTGGCGACCGAAGGATAAGCGCCACGAGGACGGCTCTCGATCGCCGCGTCGCTCGTTTCGACGACCCTCCATCAGATCGCGAAGCGACCCGGGCGCCTCACGCCGGAATGCGCTCCTCGTTTGGCGAGGGCTCGCGCAGCACGTACCCGCGGCCCCAGACCGTCTCAATATAGTTTCGCCCGCTCGACGCCGTCGCCAGTTTCTTGCGCAATTTGCAAATGAAAACGTCGATGATCTTGAGTTCCGGCTCATCCATGCCGCCATAGAGATGGTTGAGAAACATCTCCTTGGTCAGCGTCGTGCCCTTGCGCAGCGAGAGCAGCTCCAGCATTTGATACTCTTTGCCGGTCAGATGCACACGCGCTCCGTCGACTTCGACCGTCTTCTGATCGAGGTTGACGGTGAGGTCGCCGGTGATAATGACCGACTGCGCATGTCCTTTTGAACGGCGCACGATGGCGTGGATCCGGGCGACGAGTTCGTCCTTGTGGAACGGCTTGGTCAGGTAGTCATCGGCGCCATGGCCCAACCCTTTGACCTTGTCCTCGATGCCGGCCATCCCGGACAGGATTAGGATAGGCGTCTTTATCTTGGTGACCCTGAGCGAGCGCAGCACCTCGTAGCCGGACATGTCCGGCAGGTTGAGATCGAGCAAAATGATGTCGTAATCATAAAGCTTGCCGAGGTCGATGCCCTCCTCGCCGAGATCCGTGACATAAACGTTGAAGTTCTCGGACTTCAACATCAATTCAATGCTTTGTGCGGTCGCCGTATCGTCTTCGATCAAAAGTACCCGCATGTTAGGCTCCCCGCCTCGCCCGTCGCTTCATGACCGCGGTTATGTACGTCGCGCTCGTGCCCAAGCCGCGCTGGCGCGACCTCGGGTCGATTCGAATTAGACACTGACCGCCATTGGTTAACAAACCCTGATTCATTTGCGCAAGCCCCCTGACCCCGTGCCGAATGATATTAGTAACAATTTGATAAGAAACAGTATTTGGCGAGATTAAAAATTAATGCATCACATCAACAAACGGATCTAACAGATTCTTTGGACTCACGGTTCGGCGACGCGGTCTAAGGACTATGCCGAACCGTGGAATACCCCGAAGGATTGAACCAGTCCTTCCACGACGCGCCTCTCCCAGATTGTTAACGACCCGCGTAAATGAATTGCTAACGTCTCAAACCGCGGGCCGCCTGCGGCGCTTGTCCCGAGGCGAATCTCGGCTTCGGCAGCCAAGCCGACAGAGCTCCGTTATCCTGTGACGTAAGAAAGCAGAAACCTTCGTCATGCATCGTCCAGCCGTCTCGTAGTCGTGACCAGAGGATCGTGACGTCCTCTCGCGTTGGAGTTGCTTAAGGAGTCTGCCGGAATGAAGTCGCGGGACACGCTTATCCGTCTGAAGCGCTTTCAACTTGAGGAGAAGCGCCGACGTGTTGGGCAAATCGAGATGATGCTGGCCGAGTTCACCCGCATGATCGGCGACCTCGATCGCGAGATCGCCAACGAAGAGAAGCGCGCCGGGATCGCTGACCCCGCCCACTTCGCCTATCCGACCTACGCGCGGGCGACGTCGGTCAGGCGCGACAATCTCAAAAGCTCCATTGCCGAGCTTCTGGGTCAGATCGAGGAGGCCAAGGCCGCGCAGGAAGAAGCCGAGGCCGAGTTCCTCAAATTCGAGACGCTGGAGGTGCGTGACAAAACCAACGATCGGTTGGCCGAAGCTGTAGCGCGGGCCTGAGGCGGCCGCATCATCAATCGGCGCGCCTTGCAAGTCTATAACTGCTAATGGGCGAGCCTTAGCTCCGTCGCGCCTCGTCGCGCGCTTTCCACCTTCCCGTTCGCGTTGCGGCTCGGAGGCCGATGATCTAAGTCTGTCGCGAAAGAGCGATCTGTTGTCGTCGCGCGGGGGAGACTCCGAGCAAACGCTCGTCGTGCGGCACGTCGACGGTGTCGGGGGAAAGTCTCATGCTTATCGGAGTTCCGGCCGAAACGGACCCCGCTGAAACGCGCGTCGCGGCCGTCCCCGAGACGGTCAAAAAATTCGTGGGACTGGGCGCGGACGTCTCAGTCGAACATGGCGCGGGCGCGAAAGCAGGATTTCCAGACGCCGAGTATCAATCGGCAGGCGCGAGGCTCGTCTCGGCCGAAGAAGCGCTCGGCGCCGATCTGGTGTTGAAGGTTCGCCGGCCGAGCGGCGGCGAAATTCCGCGCCTCAAGTCGGATGCGCTCGTCGTCGCGACAATGGACCCGTACGAACACCGCGGGGCGATCGAGACGATGGCGAAGGCCGGGGTGGCGGCCTTCGCCATGGAGCTTCTCCCACGCATAACCCGCGCCCAGTCGATGGACGTGCTGTCGAGCCAAGCAAACTTGGCTGGCTATCGGGCTGTGATCGACGCCGCGGCCGAATATGGTCGGGCCTTGCCGATGATGATGACCCCCGCCGGCACGGTCTCGGCCGCGAAGCTGTTCGTCATGGGCGTCGGCGTCGCCGGCCTGCAGGCGATCGCGACCGGCCGGCGCCTTGGCGCAGTGGTCACGGCGACCGACGTGCGTCCGGCGACCAAGGAGCAGGTCGAGTCCCTTGGGGCGAAATTCGTCGCGGTCGAAGACGAGGAGTTCAAGCAGGCCGAAACCGCGGGCGGCTACGCGAAGGAAATGTCGGATGCCTACAAGGCGAAGCAGGCCGACCTCATCGCCTCGCATATCGCTAAACAGGACATCGTCGTCACGACCGCACTGATACCAGGCCGCCCGGCGCCGCGTCTTGTCACCGCCGACATGGTCAAGTCGATGCGCGCCGGCTCAGTTATCGTCGATCTTGCTGTCGAGCGCGGGGGAAATTGCGAGCTCTCGCGGCCCGGCGAATTGGCGTTCAGCGACAACGGGGTCAGGATCGTCGGCTATTCCAACGTCACGCGAATCCCATCCTCCGCCTCGGCGCTCTATGCGCGCAACCTTTACGCCTTCGCCGAAACGCTGATCGACAAGGCGAACAAGTCGCTCGCCGTCAACTGGGACGACGAGCTGGTGAAGGCGACCTGCCTCACCCGTGGCGGCGCGATTGTTCACCCAAACTTCATGCCGCAATAGACGCTTGCGCGCTGTCAGCGCCGGAGAGCGCCGATGGACAACATTGACGCCGCGATTGAAAAACTCCGGGCCGCCGCCGAGGCGGCACGGCAGGCTGCTCAGGCGGCGCAAGCCTACAGCGACCAGCTTGCAGCGGCTGGCCACGCCGCCTCTGGCGGCGCGATCGATCCGTTCGTGTTCAGGCTGGCGATCTTCGCGCTCGCGGTATTTGTCGGCTATTATGTCGTCTGGTCGGTGACGCCGGCGCTGCATACGCCGCTCATGTCCGAGACCAACGCCATTTCCTCGGTCATCGTCGTTGGCGCCCTCTTGTCGGTCGGGGTCGCGGCCGTCGACAGCGGATCGGGATTTGCCCGCTTTGTCGGCTTTATCGCGCTTATCCTCTCGTCGATAAACATCTTCGGCGGCTTTCTGGTCACCGAGCGCATGCTGGCGATGTACAAGAAGAAGGGCTGACGCCGGTGAACGCCAATTTCGCGGCCCTGCTCTACCTCGTCTCCGGCATTCTGTTCATTCTCGCGCTGCGCGGCCTCTCTTCGCCGGCGACCTCGCGCCAGGGCAACCGCTTTGGCATGATCGGCATGGGCGTCGCGGTGCTGACGACGCTTGCGGTTCGTCCGCCGTCGAGCGCGTTCTCCTGGCTTCTCATCATCCTCGGCGTCGCCATCGGCGGCGGCATCGGCGCATGGCGCGCTCGCACCGTGCAGATGACGGCGATGCCCCAACTGGTGGCGATGTTCCATTCGTTGGTCGGCTTGGCCGCGGTGCTGGTCGCCGCCGGAGCGTTTTATGCGCCCGAGGCCTTCGGCATTGAAGAGGGCGGCGCCATCCACCCCGGGAGCATCATCGAGATGTCGCTCGGGCTCGCGATCGGCGCCGTGACGTTCACGGGCTCGATCATCGCTTTCTTGAAGCTCGACGGACGGATGTCCGGCGCGCCGATCCTTTTGCCGCAGCGCCATCTTATCAATGGCGGACTCGGTGTCGCGCTCGTCGTTTTGATCGCTCTGTTCTACGCCACACAGGCGGCGGCGTTCTTCTGGCTCATCGCGCTCGTGTCGTTCGCGCTCGGTATCCTGCTCATTATCCCGATCGGCGGCGCAGACATGCCGGTCGTAATCTCGATGCTCAATTCCTATTCCGGCTGGGCGGCCGCGGGCATCGGCTTCACGCTCGGCAATTTGGCGCTCATCATCACCGGCGCGCTGGTCGGCTCCTCGGGCGCGATCCTCTCCTACATCATGTGCAAAGGAATGAACCGATCCTTCATATCGGTCATCCTCGGCGGGTGGGGCGGCGAGGTCGCCAGCGCAGCGGGCGCAAAGGAGACCCGTCCGGTTAAGCAGGGCTCAGCCGACGACGCGGCCTTCATGATGAAAAACGCGTCGAAGGTGATTGTCGTTCCGGGCTATGGCATGGCGGTCGCGCAGGCGCAGCATTCGCTGCGTGAGATGGGGGAAATGCTCAAGAAGAACGGCGTCGAGGTCAAATATGCGATCCATCCCGTCGCTGGCCGCATGCCAGGTCACATGAATGTGCTGCTCGCCGAAGCTAACGTTCCCTACGACGAAGTGTTCGAGCTTGAGGACATCAACAGCGAGTTCCCGCAAGCCGACGTCGCTTATGTCATCGGCGCCAACGACGTCACCAATCCCGCAGCCAAAACCGACCCGAAGTCGCCCATTTACGGCATGCCGATCCTCGACGTCGACAAAGCGAAGACGGTTTTGTTCGTCAAACGCGGCATGGGCTCGGGCTACGCCGGCGTCGAGAACGAATTGTTTTTTCGCGACAACACGCTGATGCTGTTTGGCGACGCGAAAAAGATGACCGATGCAATCGTGAAGGCGCTGGGCCACTAAGCGCAGCGCCGGAGCGCGGCCGCCCGTGCTGATCGCCCTTGCGGCCTGTGTCGCGCTTTACCTTGTGTTGTTCGTCGGACTTTTCTTCGGCCAACGGAAAATCCTGTTTCGGTGCGACGCCGCTGAGGTCGATCCGGCGACCCTCGGACTCAACGCGCAAACTCTTCGTCTCAAGACCGAAGATGGGGAAAGTCTGGTCGCGTGGAGCTTTCCACCCGCGCCGGGACGCCCTCTGATCCTCTATTTTCATGGCAATGCCGGCGGCCTCGACCTCCGCGTCGAACGCTTTCGCGCCATGGCTAAGGCAGGCATCGGGTTGTTGGCGATCGAATATCGCGGCTACGCCAGCTCAACTGGCTCTCCAAGCGAGCATGGGCTCAAGCTCGATGGCGAAGCAGCTTATGCGGCGGCGATCGCGAGCGGCGTCGCGCCGGAGCGCATCGTCGCGCTGGGGGAGTCGCTCGGATCTGGGGTTGCCGTCGCGCTCGCCGCGCGTCACAAGCTGGGCGCGCTCGTGCTTGACTCGCCCTATTCTTCGATTGCTGACGTCGCGGCGGCCGCCTACTGGTTCGTCCCGGTTCGCGCATTGCTTCGCGATCCGTTCCGCAACGACTTGCTAATCGGCTCGGTCACAGCGCCGACGCTGATCGTGCACGGGACCAAGGATGTTGTCGTGCCCATCCGCTTCGGCGAGAAACTCTTTGCGCTCGCCAATCCGCCAAAAGAGTTTTGGCGTGTTGAAGGCGCCGCTCATCTGGCGATGGGCGAGCGGCTCGCCGAAACCCTGGATTGGATAGACCGGACGGTTCCACGAGCGTGAGCCGCCCGGCCAGCGGCTTCGCCCGGCGCGTCGAATGGAAACGGAATTCAGGCGGCGACGGCGACCGGCACGGCGGCGAGTTCGAGTTGCACGGGAACAGGAGCGCGAAGGATGTCCAAGACCGGGCAGTGCGCGTCAACCACTTCCTTGAGTTTCGCCAATTCCTCCCTGGTCGCCGAACTTTCCAGCGTCACGGTTCCCTGGACCCCGGTGAAACCCGAACGCACTCCCTCGTCGACGGCGAAAAATCCGCGCAGGTCGAGAACGCCGTCGAGCTTGACGGAGACGCTATCAAGCGGGATTCCGAGCGCTGTCGCGTAAGCGCGGTATGTGATCTCCTGGCAAGTCGCCAATGCCGCGAGGACCAGTTCCACCGGATTCGGACCCGCGTCTGAGCCGCCGAGCGCAGGCGGCTCGTCGACCGT
Organism: uncultured Alphaproteobacteria bacterium; assembly: GCA_963702825.1. GTDB lineage: Bacteria > Pseudomonadota > Alphaproteobacteria > Rhizobiales > Beijerinckiaceae > Roseiarcus. Next base: position 64,261 of record CAVPEE010000003.1, on the reverse strand, counting down.
CAGCGAGAACTGGCGAATCTTGGCCTCGCTACGGAGGTTTTCGACCTGCCGTGAATCGACCGAAAAGACGGCTTTTGCGCTGGCCGCATCCGCCCGCAGATTGGCCTGCGTCTCGACGATGATCTCTTTGAGCGCCATCCCGGCCTCCCCGATGTCTGTTTAAAGACGCTCAATAGAACTAGATTTATAGACTTTGTCAATATTATTGATCTATCGGGTTTGCGCCTGCTCGCGGTCTCCGCTATGCACCGGCCCCCTCATCAGGACCAGACGATCATGGGCGCCGCCGCGCGACCGCTGGAAGCCGCAGCTGCTAGCGGCTCGCTGAAGCGCGAGCTTCGGCGCGACGCTCGCGCTCGGCTGGCCGATCATCCTCGCCAATGTCGCGATCTACGCGATGACCGCGACCGACTTTATCATGCTCGGCCGGCTGTCGCCGCGCGCGCTTGCTGCCGGCGCGCTCGGCTTCAATCTCTTTCAGCCTGCGATGGTGCTCGGCATCGGTATCGTTGCGGCGCTGTCGCCGATCGCCGCGGCAAAAATTGGCGCCGGCGAGAGCGGCGAGGCGCTCAGGCGTGCAACGCATCAGTCGCTCTTGTCAGCGGTTGCGCTCTCCCTCGTCGCTTGGATCTATCTCTGGCAGACGGAGCGGATTCTGCTGGCGATCGGGGAACCGGCCGACCTTGCGCGGGACGCCGGAACCTACATGCGCGGCTATCAATGGAGCCTGCTGCCAAACCTTCTGTTCATCACGGCCCGCTGCATCTTTTCCGCACTTGAGCGGCCACGCCCGACGCTGATCGCCGGTCTGGTCGCCGTGGCTTTCAACGCCATCGCTAATTATGCCCTCGTGTTTGGCAAGCTTGGCATGCCGGCGCTCGGAATCATCGGCTCCGGCATTGCGACCACGCTGTCGCAGAGCTTGATGTTCCTGATCCTGCTCGGGGCCTCATTCGTGGAGCCGCGACTGCGGCGGCTTCGACCGTTCGCCCTGCCCTGGCGCCCGGCTCGGCGCGAGCTCGTCGCGCTGTGGCGGCTTGGCCTGCCGATGGGCGCCATGATCCTCGCAGAAGTCGGCGTGTTCTCCGCCGCTACGATGGCGATGGGCCTGATCGGCCGCACCGCGCTCGAAGCGCATACCGCCGCCTTGCAGATCGTGTCGATCGCCTTCATGGTCCCGCTCGGCTTGGGTCAAGCGGCGATGGTTCGGGTCGGCCTTGCCTACGGCGCGCGCAACGCCCGCGCGATTGCGCACGCGGGCTGGTGCGCCTTCGGCCTCACGCTCCTCTATGCCGTCTTGTCAGCGACCGCGATGATCGCCGCGCCACGGCTCTTGATCGCGCCCTTCATAGACGTCGACGCGCCCGAGAATGCGAGCGCCGTCGCGGTCGCCGTCGCGTTGCTCAAGGTCGCGGCGGTCTTCCAGGTCGTCGATGCGAGTCAGTGCGTCCTCGCCAACATGCTGCGCGGGCTGCACGATTCGAAATGGCCGTTCGTCATCGCGCTTCTCGGCTATTGGGCGGTCGGCGCGCCGGTCGGCCTTGCGTTGGGCTTCTTAACTCCGCTCGGCGCAGTCGGCGTATGGATCGGGCTTGCGACCGGTCTCGCCGTCGTCGCCGTTCTTCTGCTGTTGCGCTGGGTCGGCAAGGAGCGCCGGGGTTTTGCGGTTTGACCTTGGGTCCCGCGCACGACCACAATGTCGCGTCGCATTTGAACGGGATCATCGCGGGCGCATGAGACCGAGAAGGAGATTGCCTTCATGACCGAGCTCGCAGAGCCTCTCATCCTTGACGTCGATACTGGCATCGACGATGCGTTTGCGCTGCTCTACGCCTGCGCGCATGACGGGGCGCGAATCCTCGGCGTCTCCACGGTCGTCGGCAATGTTTCGCTCGCGGCCGCAACGCGTAACACGCGCGCGGTCCTCGCGCTTGCGGGGCGAGCGGATATCCCAGTCTGGCCGGGCGCGGCGACTGCGATTTCCATTGCCGCGAGGGACGCGAGCGAAATCCACGGCAAGACCGGCCTTGGCCATGCGATCTTGCCGGAGCCGGAGGAATCGTCGGACGTGCTGCACGCCGCGGATTCGATCATCGCCGCGGCGCGCTCGCACTCCCGTCGCCTCATCCTGTGCGCGGTGGGGCCGTTGACGAATATCGCGCTCGCCGTGATGCGCGAGCCCGAACTGCCGCGCCTCGTCAAGCGGTTCGTCATCATGGGCGGCGCCTATTCCGATTCGGGAAATGTCACGCCCGCGGCCGAATTCAACATCTGGCACGATGCGGAGGCGGCGCGGATCGTCTTTCGCGCCTTCGGCGGCGTAGGCGCTGCGCCGGTGATTGCAGTCGGCCTCGACGTCACCCGCAAGACGATCATCGACGAGAGCGACGTCGCGGCGATCGCCTCGCGCATCGCCGGCAAACCGCATGGGGCCAAGCTGACCCGCTTCCTCGAGGACGCGTCGCGCTTCTATTTCGAGCGCATGGAAAAAATGCTGGGCAAGCGCATCTTCACCATGCACGACCCGCTCGCGGTCGCCGTGGCGCTCGATCCGACGCTGGTCGAAACGCGCCGTGCGGCCGTCGACGTCGAGACCACGGGGCGCCTGACGACCGGCGCGACGGTCGTCGACTGGCGCGGCCAGTGGGGCCGCCTCGCCAATACCGAGGTCGCCGTCGCCGTCGACGCCGACCGCTTCCGCCGGCTTTTCTTCGACGCCATGGCGCGCCTCGCTGACGGGAGCGGCAGCGAATAGGACGTAGGTCGTCTTTTCGCGAGTTGCGCGCAGCACGACCCCGCACCCGGGGACGCTAAGGGCCGGAGTTTCCGGCAAGCTTGGCGCTTGTGTTTTCGCTTATAGTCGTTCTATCTTTGTTCTGTCTTACTTTTTGCACGCATAAGGAGCGGCGCCTCCTTGATCCGGCTTGAGCCGCGGTTCGCCGAATTGGCGGCGATGACGAATTTTTCGTTTCTGCGCGGAGCCTCGCATCCCGAGGAGATGGTCGCGCGCGCCGCCGAACTCGGCCTCGCCGGCATCGGGATCGCCGACCGCAACTCGCTCGCCGGTGTTGTGCGCGCCCACACCTTCGCACGTGATAACGTTGAGGCGATGGCGGGCACACGGGTCGTTCCCGGCGCGCGTCTCGTATTCATCGACGGCAGCCCTGACGTCCTCGTTTATCCAAAGGATCGCGCGGCCTATGGCCGGCTCTGCCGGATTCTGACTGAGGGCAACTCGCGTGCGCCCAAAGGCGAATGTTGGCTCATCCTCAAAGACCTTCTGGACCGCGGCGAAGGCCTTCAGATCGTGGCGCTGCCTTCCTCCTCTCCAAAAGATGTTGGCAAGAACGCCTCTCTCCCACAAGGAGGCAAAGAGAAGCTCGACTACAAGGAGACGGATGAGGGCGCTGCTGTCGCCCTCCTGCGCGAGGCCTTCGGCAAGCGTCTATGGATCGGCGCGAGCCTAACTTATGGCGAGGACATGCGTGGTGGGCTGGCGCGGCGCTCGCGCTTGCGCGCTCTGTCGGCGCGCCTCTGATTGCGACCAACGATACGCTGATGCATGCGCCCGAGCGGCGCACGCTCGCCGACGTCCTCACCTGTATCCGCGAGAAAACCACGCTCGAGGCTGCGGGGCGCCTCACGCAAGCCAACGCCGAGCGCCATCTCAAAGCTCCACGCGAAATGGCGCGGCTGTTCGCCGAAGCGCCGCAGGCCATCGCCGAGACCATCCGCTTCCTCGACGGCCTCGCCTTCAGCCTTGACGAACTCAAGCATTGCTACCCGGAAGAGCTGCGCGAGGGCCATGCAACGCCCCAGGAGGCGCTCGAAGCTTTCGCTTGGGAGGGCGCAGAAACGCGCTATCCGGACGGCGTTCCGGAGCGCACGCGTGAAGCGCTCAAGTACGAGCTCGCGCTGATCGCCTCGCTCGATTACGCGCCATACTTCCTCACCGTGCACGACATCGTGCGCTTCGCGCGCTCGAAAGGAATCCTCTGTCAGGGCCGCGGCTCGGCAGCCAATTCCGCGGTCTGCTATTGCCTTCGGATCACTGAGGTCAATCCGGCGAACTTCGATCTTCTGTTCGAGCGCTTCATCTCGCCCGAGCGCAACGAGCCGCCGGACATCGACGTCGACTTCGAGCACGAGCGGCGCGAAGAGGTGATTCAATACATCTACCGAGCACTATGGTCGCGAGCGCGCTAGCCTTGCCGCCGCAGTGATCACCTATCGCACACGCTCGGCGATCCGCGAAACAGCCAAGGTCTTCAGCCTCTCGGACGACGTCATTGCCGCTCTCAACGGGACCGCCTGGGGCCAGGAGACAGCGCCGATCGGCGAGGATCGCGTGCGCGCGATCGGACTCAATCCCACCGATCCGACGCTCAAGCTCGCGCTTGAGATGGCGAAAGCAGCTGATCGGTTTTCCACGCCATTTGACCCAGCACAGCGGCGGCTTCGTCATCACCCGCGACCGGCTCGACGAGATCGCGCCGGTGATGAACACGGCGATGAAGGAGCGCACGATGGTCGAATGGGACAAGGACGATCTCGACGCGCTTGGCCTTCTCAAAGTCGACGTGCTGGCGCTCGGCATGCTGACGGCGCTGAGCAAGGGTTTCAAGCTTCTCGACAAACATTACGGCGAACCGCTGACGCTCGCCACCATTCCGCCCGAGGAGGCGTGCGTCTACGCGATGATCCAGCGCGCCGACACGATCGGCGTGTTCCAGATCGAAAGCCGCGCGCAGATGTCGATGCTGCCGCGGCTCAAGCCGGCCAACTACTACGACCTCGTGATCGAAGTCGCGATCGTGCGCCCCGGCCCGATCCAGGGCGACATGGTGCATCCCTATTTGCGCCGCCGGCAAAACCTCGAGGAGGTCTCCTATCCCTCGCCCGAGCTTGAGGCGGTTTTAAAGAAGACGCTCGGCGTGCCGCTGTTCCAGGAGCAGGCGATGAAGATCGCCATCGTCGCCGCTGGCTTCACGCCCTCGGAAGCCGACCAATTGCGCCGCGCCATGGCGACGTTTCGTCGATCTGGAACGATCCAGACGCTTCAAGAGAAGATGATCGAAGGCATGGTGGCCAACGGCTATCCGCGTGAGTTCGCCGAGCGCTGCTTTCATCAGATCGAGGGGTTCGGCGAATACGGCTTCCCCGAGAGCCATGCGGCGAGCTTCGCGCTTCTCGTCTACGATTCCTGCTGGATGAAATGCCGCTACCCCGATGTCTTCGTCGCGGCGATGCTGAACGCCCAGCCGCTTGGCTTTTACGCGCCCGCCCAGCTCGTGCGCGATGCGCGCGAGCACGGGGTCGAAGTGCGCGAAGTCGACGTGAACCTGTCCGATTGGGATTGCACGCTGGAGCCTTTGCTCCCCTCTCCCCATAGGGCGTCCGGGAGGACGCCCCCTCTTCCCCCGCGGGGGAGAGGGTTGGAGCGAGGGGCAGCGCGGGTGAACCCTCATCCGGCGCTTCGCGCCACCTTCTCCCGGAGGGAGAAGGAAGACCCTCGGGGAGAGGGGACGGGGGTGAGGGGATTCACCCTCGCCACGCCGAGATGGCGCCTCACATCCGCACGACCCATGCGGTGCGCTTGGGCTTCAGACAGATCATCGGCGTTAAAGAAAAGGACATGCTCCGGCTCGTGGAGCGACGCGGCGAGGCTTACGATTCGGTGCGCGATTTATGGCTGCGCAGCGGGTTGAGTTCGACCGTGCTGGAGCGCCTTGCCGATGCCGACGCTTTTCGCTCGCTCGGCCTCGATCGACGCCAGGCGTTATGGGCGGTGCGCGCCCTCGATCGGGTCGGCGACCAGGATGATTTGCCGCTGTTCGCAAGCCGGCCGAAGCACGAGACGGAGCCTGACGCGCGACTGCCGCCGATGCCGCTTGGCGCGCATGTGGTCGAGGATTATCGGCGCTTGTCCTTGTCGCTCAAGGCTCATCCCGCCTCGTTCCTGCGCGCCCGCCTTTCCTCGCGTGGAATCCTGCGCTCGGAAGCGCTGCGTTCGGTCAAGAACGGCGAGCGCGTCACGGTGGCTGGGCTCGTGCTGGTGCGCCAGCGTCCTGGCACCGCCGCGGGCGTCATCTTCATGACGCTGGAGGACGAGACGGGCGTCGCCAATATCATTGTGTGGCCGAAGATCTTCGAACGCCTGCGCGCGATTGTGCTTGGCGCGCGCTTTGTCGCGGTGACCGGCAAGCTGCAGAGCGAGCAAGGGGTCATTCACATCGTCGCCGAGCGAATGAACGACCTGACGCCGATGCTGGGGCTTCTGTCGGAGGCGGGCCCTACGATCGGCGCTCTTGCGCGCGCCGACGAGGCGCACCGGACAGAACCGACAGAGACCCGAAAGCGGCAAGGCAATCGCTTCGCCGGGCCGCCACGTCTTGACGATCCGCGCGCCAAGCCGCCAAGTCCGCCGATCGAGACAGTTGACATCGCCGAGGCAATGCCGGCGGGAAGGAATTTCCGTTGACGTCCTTGAGTCGAACCCCCTAGTTCGCGCCTTTCAAATCTTGAGAACTCGATGGCGGCGTATGCGGGGCTGGCCTTTCTATCGTTCCTCTGGGGCTCGTCCTTTCTGCTGATCAAGATCGCCTCGCGCGCTTTCGATCCCCTCGAGTTCGCCCTTGCGCGCGTGGCCGTCGCGGCGGCAGCGATGCTGCTCACGAGCGCGCTTTCGGGCAAGGTGTGGCCGGGACCGCGCCCAGGATTGTGGGCCAGGCTTGTCGCCCTCGCGCTGATCGGGCAGGTCGTTCCTTTCCTGCTGCTGGGCCAGGCGGCGAGGCTGACGACGAGCGCCGACATGGCGCTGATGATGGGCGCCCAGCCGATCTTCGTCTTTCTGTTCGGCCGCTTTTTGGGATCGCGCGACCGCTGGACGTGGCTCGCCGCCCTTGGCCTCGGCATCGGCTTTGCTGGGATCGCTGTCGCCTTCTGGTCGCCTGGAGCGGATAGCGGCGCCCATTCCGTATTGGGGCGGGCTTTCGCTTTAGCCGCGGGCGTCTTCTATGGAACAGGCGCAATCCTCTCCGGGGCGGCCACGAGAGAAATCGGCGCTGTCCGAGCGGTAACCGCCTCAATGACGATTTCGACATTCGTGCTAGCGGCGATCGCGCTCATCTCGGGAAAGCTCGAGCTACCCACCACGCTCGTCTCGATTCCGCTCGCGCCGATGCTTGCGATGGGCGCCCTCGGCGTCTTCAATACGGCGCTCGCCTATTACGCCTATTTCAGGCTCGTCAACGAGGAGGGCGCGACCTTCGCCAGCCTCAACAACTACATCGTGCCCCTGATTGGCGTCATTGCGGGAGCGGTCGCCCTCGCTGAACCTGTGACGTCCTCCGCCTGGGCAGGATTAGCGCTTGTGCTCTGCGGCGTGGCCCTAACCGGGCAGTCGCTGCGGCCAGCGAAAGGGCCTCGGACCGGCCTGGCCGCGAGCCGCACCCGCGCTTGAAATCCGCGCCGTCTCGGCGATCTGCCGAACCGCTGAAAGGTCCGCGAAGCGAAGACCTCCTCCTGAGGACGCCGCCGGGAGGCGGCATGTCTGGGAGGATGGTCCGGCGCGCGCTTCGACGACCAAACGTCCCCCTTGAGCGTCCTCGCTTCGCGGCGCCTCAACGAGATCCTGGAGCGAGACCCAGCGGGCGAAAGGAAAATGGGTCGGACGACAATTTCTTGCAGAAAATCAGAAACTAGGTTAAGCTTGCCCCATGAACAATCCTGCGCTTCGGCATGCCAAGACTGCGGTCTCCCGTTCCGGCGGATCTCACGCCACGGAAAGGGGCGCGAGAAAAAATCTTGCGGCTAAAAGCTGCGTAACCCATTGAAAAGTCTCGATTCGGACGAGAGAATCCAAGGAAATCCAAGAGAATCCAACCCTCATGGCCGGGGGCCTTCGCGGCAAAACGGCCACGCGCCAAGAAAACCCAAATGGGAGCGACCAGACCCATGTCGCGGCCCGGCGCCGAGAAGGAGCCAAACGACGCCATCCAAAGGCAAAGCGGCCTAACGCCTGCCTTTGAGCGCATCGGCGAGCGACATCGTCGCCGATCCAGGCTCGAGCGGCTTTGGTTGGCTCTCATGCGGCGCCCAGGCTGCGAGCCAGACGAGATCGAAGGTCGCGCGCAGACGCCCGTCGGGATCGGCGAAGCGCTCAGCGTAGACGGCGGCGGCCCGCAGCAGAACCTCGCGACGCAGCGGTTTGCGGCTGCGCGCGTGCAGCGCGTTCGCGCCCCCCATAGCCCGGAGGTCGGCGAAAAGCGCGAACAGGTCCGGGTAGCGGACGACCGCGCGGTCGAGATCGACGACCGGCAGCGCTAGGCCCGCGCGCTGCGCGAGGCCCCCGAGAGCGCGCACGTCGACAAACGGGGCGACCCGCGGCGACGCGCCGCCAAGGATCTCGCTCTCGGCGATCGTCAGGCTTTGCCGCAACTCGGTCAGCGTCTCGCCCCCGATCAGCGCCGCGATCAGGAGACCATCGCCTTTCAACGCGCGCCGGATCTGGATCAGGGCGCCCGGCAGATCGTTCACCGTCTGCAGAGCGAGCAGCGAGACGGCGAGATCAAGGCGGCCGTCCGCAGTTGGAAGGCGCTCGAGGTCGCCGACGGCCGGCAGAAAATCGCCATTTCCCCGGCTTGCCTCGGTCGGGGCGAGCCGAATGACGCAATCAACCTGTCCCGCAGCCGCGAGCGCGGCCGCGCCATGCGGGCCGGGCGAGCCGAAATCAGCGGCGAGGGCGAAGCGTCGTTTGACCAGCGACAACCGATCGCGAAGGTCTTCGGCGGCCCTCACGAGCAGGAAATCCGCCTGAGCCTGCCCACCCGCGCGCGCCCAGGCGCGATCGAGGCGCCGATTGATCAAACCTCGATCGAATATCTGCGGCGGCGCCGGATCCGACATGGGCGCTCCTTATGCGCCAGACAGCCCCTCGCGCAAAGCTTCTGTTCGCGCTAGCTTGCACTCATGGACGTCTCTTCGGCGCTGGACGCGGATGAAGCCCACGGCTCGCCTTGGGCGCGCCGCGCAGGCGCACTCGCCTTTAATCTGGCTCACGCCGCGCTCGACGCCTTTTATCCGCCGACGTGCCTTGCCTGCCGCGCCGCCACGGACAGGCACGGCGCGCTATGCCCACGCTGCTGGAGCACGATGCGCTTCATCGAGCGGCCCTTTTGCGAGCGCCTCGGCACACCGTTCGAGCAGGATCTCGGCCAAGGCCTCATCTCGCCGCAGGCGATGGCCGATCCGCCGGCGTTCAGCCGGGCCCGGGCGGTGGCGAGGTTCGAGGATGGGCCGGCCCGCACGCTCGTGCATCGGCTCAAATATTCCGACCGCGCCGAGCTTTCCCGGCCAATCGCGAGTTGGATGGCTCGCGCGGGCGCCGATATTCTAGCCGACGCCGATCTCCTCGCGCCGGTGCCTTTGCACGCCCTGCGGCTGTGGCGACGGCAGTTCAACCAGGCCGCCGCGCTGACGACGGAAATCTCCCGCCAAACGGGAAAACCGTGCAATCTGGCCGCGCTACGACGGATCAAAGCGACGCGCAGCCAGGTGGGCTTGAGCCGACAGCAAAGGGCCGAAAATGTCCAGGGCGCGTTCCGAATCGCCGAGAGCGCGGTGGTGCGGGACCTCAATGTCGTGCTGGTCGACGACGTTTTAACCTCGGGCGCGACCGCCAACGCCGCCTCCAGAGCGCTGTTGAGGGCGGGCGCGAAGCGGGTGGACGTGCTCGTCTTCGCGAGGGTTGTTACAGCCGCGTGACTGCACATATAGTAATAGGAAATGCGCGGATCGCCGCGTCAAGGATCTCTCAAGCGTGGCCCCTATCGTCATCTACACCAAGTCCACTTGTCCCTTTTGCCACGCCGCCAAGGCGCTGTTGCGCAACAAAGCGGCTCCGTTCGAGGAGATCGGCGTTGACGGGGACCGCGCTGCGCAGGCGGCAATGGCGGAGAAGGCGCACGGGCGCTGGACGGTGCCGCAGATTTTCATCGGCGACACACACGTCGGCGGCTGCGATGATTTGCACGCGCTCGAGTCGACAGGCAAACTCGATGCGCTTCTGGCAGGCTGAACGATGATCAAATATGCGCTCGGCTGCGCCGAAGGGCACGCATTTGAGAGCTGGTTTCCCGACAGCGCCGCCTATGACAAGCAACGCAAACGTGGCCTTATCGCCTGCCCCGAATGCGGTTCAACACGGGTCGACAAAGCCATAATGGCTCCGGCCGTCGTCGGCGGCGAGCGTGCGGCTCCTGTCGTGGGACCTGAGATCGTCGTCGATGATCGACGTCGCCAGGCGCGCGAGTTCTTCCTCCGCATGCGCCGCGAAATCGAGGCCAACACCGACGACGTCGGCGCCAAGTTCCCGCAGGTGGCGCGAGCCATCCATCTCGGCGACGAGCCGGAGCGCGCGATACGCGGGCGCGCGAGCCTCGCGGAGGCCAAGTCGTTACTGGAGGACGGCGTCGGCGTGCTGCCGCTGCCAATGCTGGAAGACGAGCTCAATTAGTCTGGCTGGCGCTGGCCGGCAGGTCTGGCCGCTTTGTCCATTACCTTACGTCAGCCGCGTTCAGAATCGCGTGCGAGCGATCCGCCCGCTACTTCTCCGAGAGGCGGAATTCCTGCGCCTCGATAACCGTCGTGCCGATCATCGTCCGCACCGAGACACGGAAGGGGATCAGCACGTGGTCGCTGGCGATCGGCGCCAGCCAGACTTCCAGGTCTTTGTTGTCGGCCATGAACTTGGTCGCCGGCCGGTCGCGGCTATGGCCGGAGATCGGAACGTAGCGGGCCGCGCAGACGGCCACCGGACCGTCGTAACCCTTCGCCGACACCGTGCGCTCGCCGACATAAGTGAGGTTGACGTCGAACCGCGTGTAGCCGTCAAAGATCGCCACAGTGCGGTTGCACGCCGCGGGGGATAGAATCGGTCCCGAGGCTGGCGCCGGCAGGATGACCGCGCCGACCGGGTCGACGACGCCGTGCTTGTCGCCGGGTCCAAGCGGAACTCGGTCCGGCTTATCCTGAAACGGCGGCGAGATGTCGATGCCGGTGACCGTGTTGCCGGCGAGCGCCATGCGAATCGTGCGCGTCATGTTGGAGCTTGAGGCGATGGTGGCGAAAGCCGCTGGCGACACATGTCCCTGGACAATCGCGCCCTTGCCCACAGAGGCGCCGTGCGCATTGGTGAAGAGCTTGGCGAGGCCAGTCAATTTGGCGTCGCCCGCGATCGTGTAGCTCGTCGGGGTGAGATCGGCGTTAAGGTTGACCGAGCCGATCGGAAGGCCAACCAAGGACACGCGATAAGTCGCGTGCAGCACGTCGGCGCGCGCGCCCACGGTCAAGGCGAGCGCGGCCGTCATCCCGACGGCTGCCTGCCGCAAGCGGGCCTGAGGCGATCGCAGCGCCATCGTTTCGAATCTCCAGCTTCGGTGTTTGCCGCGCATTGAACGGCGATTGCGCTCAAATTCCGGCGCCGATGCGCCGACTCACGGGCAAACCACGCCACCAAAAAAGTCATCCGGGGCCGCTGTCAAGGCCTTGCGGCGGGCCCGCGCGCGGACTTAACATCCCGTCCATGGTCGAGACGGTCATATCCATCCGCGCGGCGCGACTCGGCGACGAGGACGAGATCGCGACCGTGCATGATGCGGCGTGGCGCGAGGCCTATCGGGGCGTCATCCCGGGCCGGGAGCTCGAGCGGATGATCGCGCGCAGAGGTCCGGAGTGGTGGCGGCTCGCGATCGCGCGCCGGACGCCGTTGCTGGTGCTCGAATTCGGCGATTCCGTCGTCGGCTATATCAGCTACGGGCGCAACCGGGTGCCAGCGCTTGGCTATGGCGGTGAGATCTTCGAACTCTACCTGGCGCCGGAGTGCCAGGGTTGCGGCTTCGGACGGCGTATGTTCGACGCTGCGCGCAAGGATCTGGCGGGCCATGGATTATCGAATCTTGTCGTCTGGGCGCTCGCGGACAACGACCGGGCAGTCGGGTTTTACCGCCGGCTGGGCGGGCGGGTCCTGCGCCGCGCGCGCGAAACCTTCGGCGGTCAGCAGCGCGATCGAATCGCTTTCGGCTTTGGCTGAGTGTTCGCTTCCTCCTGTAAGACGGGATTGACGCGCCGCCGATTGGGAGGAAAAGCGTGAACTTGAACGCTGTATCGATCGGCAAGAATCCTCCCCACGATGTCAACGTCGTCATCGAGGTGCCGATCGGCGGCGAGCCGATCAAGTACGAGATGGACAAGGAGAGCGGCGCGCTTCAGGTCGATCGGTTTCTCTACACCTCGATGCGCTATCCGGGAAATTACGGCTTCATCCCCCATACGCTCTCGGGCGACGGCGATCCCTGCGACGTGATCGTCGCCAACACACGCGCGATCGTTCCTGGCGCGGTCATGAGTTGCAAGATTGTCGGCGTCTTGATCATGGAGGACGAAGGGGGCGACGACGAGAAACTCCTCGCCGTGCCGTCGGCGAAACTCACCAAGCGCTACGCGCACGTGAACAATTACTCCGACCTGCCGTCGATCACGATCGAGCAGATCGAACATTTCTTCGCACACTACAAAGATCTCGAACCCAACAAATGGGTGAAGATCGTTCGCTGGGGCGACGCGGACGAAGCGCGCGCTCTCGTGATCGAGGGCATCGAGCGAGCCAAGAAGGCGAAGGGCGCGGAAAAAGCCGAAAGCTGAACGGTTCGCACAAAATAAATAGAGCCGGCGCGAAAGCTGGCCTTCGAATAAACGGTCCAAGGAGGAAACGATATGCGCAAATATTTAGGGCTGGTCGTGGCAGGGCTGGCTGTCGCATTTGCCGGCCATGCCGCGGCGGCCGAGAAACTCAAGATCGGCTTTTTGCCTGGGGTCGTCGATCCTTTCTACCAGGTCATGCAGCTCGGCGTGGAAAAGGCGGCCAAGGATCTCGGCGTCGAGGTCGTCACCCAGATTCCGCCGACCTGGGGCGTCGCGGCCCAAACGCCGCTTCTGGATTCCATGATTGCGCGCGGCGACCTCAATTACATCATCACCGCCGCGACCGACAAAGATCAGATGATCGGCCCGCTCAAGGCTGCCGTAGACGCCGGCATCAAAGTCATCATCGTCGATAGTTACATTGGCGACGGCGACTACGTGAACGGCCCGGTCAAATTCCCTATCACCTACATCGGCTCCAACAATACCGAGGGCGGCCGCATCGCCGCACGCGGGCTGGCCAAGGCGATCGGCGGCAAGGGAACCGTTTACATCAACTCGACCAATCCCAACGTGAGCTCCGTCGAGGACCGCGAAAAGGGTTTCAAGGAGGCGATGGCCAAGGACTTTCCGAACATCAAGGTGCTGGGCCCCGATTACAATCTTGACGACCCCAACAAGGCGACACAGGAGACGGCGGCGGTTCTGGCGCGCGAACCCGATCTTGCCGGCGTGTTCGGCACCAACGTGTTTAGCGCGCAGGGGGCGGGCGCCGCGGTCGTCAACGCCGGGCTAGGCGGCCACGTGCAGGTTGTCGCCTACGACGCCACGAAACAGGCGATCGAACTGATGGACCAGGGCGCGGTGTCGCTGGTGCTGGCGCAAAAACCGTTCGACATGGGCTATATGGCGGTGCAGTTCGCCGCGGCCGACGCCGCCGGCGTCACCAGCCTTCCGCGCCGCGTCGAGACCGGCTTCGCCATCATCGACAAGGACAACGTGAAAGACCCGGCGATCGCCCGCTTCATCTACCAGGTGCCCGGCAAGTAACACGAGCTTGCGTTCTCTTCTCCCGCGAAATCCGTCGAGAGACGGGCGTCTCTCGGCGCCCTACGCGGGAGAAGAGCTTGCCTCGGGCCGCGACCCTGAGTTGGCGGCAATCTCAAAAGACCGAGAGACTTGCCAGTGACCGAACGCGCATCAAGGCTCACCCTCACTCGCGCGTCCGCGGCTCCCGCCGGTGTTCGCACCCGCGCTCAGCGCGTCGCTCTTTTTTTCAGCCGCGTTTGGGCGTGGGCGTTCCTCGGCCTCATGGTCCTGTTCTTCGTGGTCTCGGTGCCGTTGACGACGGGGGGATCGGTCAATTTCCTCACCATTCGCAATTCCCAGAACATTCTGGTCGCGATCATTCCGGTGCTGCTCTTAGGATTGGGGCAGACCTTCGTCATCATCGCCGCCGGCATTGATCTCTCTGTCGGCTGGGTCATGAGCCTCGCCTCGGTGCTCTCCGCGCTTGCATTGCGATCGGCGTTCCATGCCGGCGTCCCGCTTTTCCCCTCGGTCCTCATTGGCCTCATCGCCGCCCTGGCCGGCGCGGCGGCGGTCGGCCTCGTCAACGGCGTCATCATTGCAAAACTGAAGGTGCCAGCATTCATCGTTACGCTCGGCACCTCGTTCATCGTGCGCGGAATCGCCTATCTCATGAGTGAGAACACGACCGTGATCGGCTTGCCGCCCGGTATTCGAGCCTACGGCAACGACGCGCTCGTCTACTACATCCCGGGCGAAGGCGGCGGCCTCTATTTCCTTCAGCGGCCGGAAGTCAGCGGCGAGCTTCTTCGCCGCATGGACATCATCCTGCCCTATCCAGTCGTTGTGACGGCGTTCGTTGTCGCCTGGGCAATCTTCCTGCTCCACAAGACCCAATTCGGGCGCCACACCTACGCCATCGGCGGGAGTATGGACGCCGCGGTGCGCAGCGGCATTCCCGTGGATCGCCAAGTCATTCTGATCTACATCCTGTCGGCCGCGACATCCGGGATCGCGGGCTTTCTGTCGACGCTGCGATTCACGGCTGGCTCGGCGGTGATCGGCGATCCGCTGCTCTTAAGCTCGATCGCCGCCGTCATCATCGGCGGCGTCAGCATGTTCGGCGGCGCCGGAACCGTGATCGGCACGGTGATCGGCGCCCTCATCATCGCCGTGCTGACGACCGGGCTCGTGATGCTCAACGTCGATGCTTTCTGGCAGTTCATCGTCGTGGGAACCGTGGTCATCGTCGCCGTGCTGATCGATCAGTCGCGCGACCTGATTATTGGCCGCACGCGCGGAGGCGCCGCGCAATGAGCGAGGCCCTGCTCTCCGTCCACAACCTGACAAAAATCTTCGGCGGACTCGTCGCGGTCAACGACGTGAGCTTCGACGTCGCGCGCGGCGAGGTGGTGGGCCTGCTCGGCGACAACGGGGCGGGCAAGTCGACCCTCATCAAATGCATCTCCGGCGTCCATGCGGCGGAAGACGGCGAGATCGTCTTCGACGGCCAGCCAGTCCAATTCGCGAGCCCGATGGACGCGCGCCGCGTTGGGATCGAGACGATCTACCAGGACCTGGCGCTCGCCAACAATCTCGACGTCGGCGCAAACATTTTCCTCGGCCGCGAGGTCAAGACGCGCCGCTTGGGCGGGCTCGTCCAGACGCTCGATGACAAGCAAATGCGGGAGCAATCACGGCAGACGCTCGACTCTCTGCACATTCGCATTCCCGCCCTGACTGAGCCGATCGAGAAGCTGTCGGGCGGGCAGCGCCAGGCGGTGGCGATCGCGCGCGCGGTCTATTGGGACGCGCGGCTCATGATCATGGACGAGCCCACCAACAATCTCGGGGTGCCCGAGCAGCACAAGGTGCTGGAGCTCATCCGCATGCTCAAAGGCCGCGGCGTGCCGGTGATCCTTATCACCCATGTCATGCCGGACGCGCTTGCGGTCACAGACCGCATCATCGTCATGCACCGCGGACGAAAGGTCGCGGAGAAGCTTACCGCCCACACCAACGCAGAGGAGCTGGTGCAGTACATGGTCGGCGCGCGCGAGGATGCTGCGGCCTGAGAGGTCGAGCGCGACCGACGAGCTGGTGTCCACTTGGTAATCCGCGGTGGGCAACGAGTGATTGGGAGATCGCGCGACATCGCCAAGATAATTGCGTGCCCGCGAATCGCGCCATCTCGGTTGGCCAAAGCGTCTTCGTCTTGGGGAGGAGGACCTCGATGGCGAGATCATGCGACGCCATCATCATCGGGGCCGGTCCGGCGGGCCTCGCCACGGCGGCGGCGCTTCAGGCTCGCGGTCTTAACGCCGCAATCCTTGAAAAGTCGGACGCTGTCGGCGCCGTCTGGCGACGGCATTACGATCGCCTCCATTTGCACACCGATCGCGCCCGCTCGAGCCTCCCGGGTCTGCCCATGCCGAAGGCTTACGGCCGCTACCCCTCGCGCGCTAGCGTTGTCGAATATCTCGAAGCCTACGCGGCAGAGTTCGCTCTAAAACCGATCTTCAACGCGCCTGTTTACGCGGTGCGGCATGAAGGTCGCGAGTGGCGCGCCGAGGCGGAGGCGAGAACTCTCGAACCGCGCCCATCGTTGTCGTCGCGACCGGCTGGGCCGACTATCCGCATACGCCGACATGGCCTGGCATCGACACGTTCGCCGGCGAGGTCCTGCATTCGAGCCGCTATCGCAATCCTGCTCCCTTCGCCAGCCAACGCGTGCTCGTAATCGGCTACGGCAATTCCGGAGCCGAGATCGCGCTTGACCTCGCCGAAGCCGCGGTCGACGTGACCCTTTCGGTTCGCAGTCCGGTCAATGTCGTTCCGCGCGAACTCTTCGGCGTGCCAATTCTTTTCTTTCCCGCCGCCGAACAGTGGCTCCCGCCGCGAGTCGCCGACGCGCTGAACGCGCCCATGATCCAATTCGCGATCGGCTCGATCGAAAAGCTCGGCTTGAAGCGCTCCCCTAAGGGACCGCTCCAATCCATCGCGGAGGACGGGCGCGTGCCGCTCATCGACATCGGCACGCTCGACGCGATACGTGGTGGGCGGATCAAGCTTCGCGACGACATCGCGAGCTTTGGCCGGGAGAGCGTCGTTTTCAAGCAGTCGCCCGCCGAGCGCTTCGATGCGATCATTCTCGCGACTGGCTTCCGCCCGGACCTGCGCGCGCTGCTGCCCGACGCCGAAGGCGTGCTGAACGCAACCGGAGCGCCGCTTGTCAGCGGCCGAGCGACAGCGGAGCCCGGCCTTTTCTTCTGCGGCGCCATTCCCTCGGCGCTCGGCCAATTGCGTCAGATCAGCGTCGAGGCGCAACGCATTGCCGACGCGGCGCGGGCCTAGGCGAAACGTTTGTCTCCTCGGCGGTCAACCTCAAAGCTCGCGCAGCAACGGCCCAGCCGTCACTTCTTCATCTTGAGCGCCCCGCCATCGAACGTCGTCACCATCGCTTGCATCAACCCGTTCTTGGTGATGTAGGCATCCGAGCCCCGATATGGTTCCGCAAGGAAGTCCGCGGTCGCGACCCATTGAGTCGCGAACGTGTCACCTATCGTGGTGCTGTGCTCGACCTTGAAATTAATGCCCTTCAGTCCGCCGTCCTTCGAATCCTTGCAGAACCCGGCGAACATCTCGCCGATCGCTTTCCGCCCCGCGACGACCGCGCCGCCGGGCAGGTTGATTTGCGCATCGTCCGGATATTGGGCGACGATGCGGTTCCAGTCACAATGATTGAGCGCGTCCATATGCTCGTCCAGCACTGCCTGAGCCGTGGCTTGGCGCTTGATTTCCGGCAGTGCCGACTGCGCGATTGCAATCACAGGCGCAGCAACCGCGAAACCCATCCCCGCAAGCAGAATGATCTGATGCCTCATGTCGTCCTCCCGAGATATTTTTTTCGCGCGATCTCAGGCGAACTGGACCAAGTCAGACACGCCGTAACCCAGAGAAACGCCCCAACCCGCGCAGAGCCGACCGTACTCCCGGCCAAATGCGCCGGCAAGTTCGTCCTATTCTGCCGAGCCTCCGACGAGCTCCTCGACCCAAGCCGGAACCATCTCGCTCGCCGGCCCCAAGCGCTGCTCATCGAACAAGCGCGCATTGTCGGCCGCCTCAAGATTGATCTCGCAGGTGCGCAAGCCATAGGCGCGCGCCTCGGCGACAAAGCCGGCCGCCGGATAGACGGCGCCCGAGGTCCCGATAGCGACGAAGAGATCGGCCTCCCGCAGCGCCCGGTCGATCAGGTCCATGTCGAGCGGCATCTCGCCGAACCAGACCACATGGGGACGCAACGCCCCTGCGCGGCCGCAATTCGGGCAAATGTGCGCAACGGTCAGGTCATCGAGCCACGAGCGGACCGCCTCGCAGCGACCGCAGCGCGCCTTCAAAAGTTCGCCATGCATGTGGATGACGGACGCTGAGCCCGCGCGCTCGTGCAGATCGTCGATGTTCTGCGTCACAAGCGTAAGGATCTCACCGCGCTTGGCGAGCGAGTCCTCGAGTCTTGCCAGAGCGAGATGCGCCGCGTTGGGCTTCGCGTCGCGCAGGTTGCGCCGCCGCAGATCATAGAACGCGAGCACCGCTTCGGGATCGCGGGCGAAGGCCTCCGGGGTCGCGAGCTTCATCGGGTCGAACTTCGCCCAAATTCCCTCGCCTTGTTTGTCGCGAAACGTGCCCAGCCCACTTTCGGCCGACACTCCAGCGCCGGTGAGGATGAAGATGTTCTGCGGCATGCCCTGCCTACCGCCCGTGCAGCGCGAGCGCGATCTGCACGATTGCCGCGATCAGTTCGAGCACGATCAGAATCACGACCGCCGCCTCGAGCCGCGTCGCGCGGTCGGCGTCGATGATGTCGGTCAGCGCCTGCGCGGTGTCGCCGATCACTTCCAGCTTGCGCTTGAGCACGTCGGCCCGCTCGTGCAGCTCATATTCGTCCGTCAGGCGGGCATAGAGGCGCTCAAGCTCGGGGTGGTCCCATAGGACATCCGGCTTCTCCTCGACCGCGACGCGGCCCGAGACGCGGTGTTGCGCGAGCAGCGCCTGCCCGATGAGCCTCAGCATCGCGCGTCGGCGGAACGGCGGCCTGCCGGTCGCCGCGAGCTTGGCCGCAAACGGCTCGATGACGTCGAACACTGCGTTGACCTCGCGCTCGTCGCGCGCCAGCGCCACCGTCTTGGCCAGCGCGTCGGCGATCACCAGAAAGCGCGGCGGCGACAGGTTCTTGATCTGGATCGGCCCGCTCGAGGACTTCTGCTCGTCACCGTCGGGCGCGATTTCGAGCACCGCTGTTTCGTCGTCGCCAAGCGCCCTGAACCCGCTGACCCGCGATCGCAGTTTCGCCAGCAGGTCCTCTTCCTCGAGCGGGGTCAAGCCAACCATGACAGCGACGCCGAAGCGGAACAAAGCCGCCATGCCCCGTTCGCCGACGCGGAAGGCAAGCGGCAGCGAGGAAATCATGTCGGGTCGCTCGAGCCCGACAGTGTCGATGCGTTCGCCAACGATGAGGGCGCGCGCAGTCAGGCGCGTCGGAGCCGTCACAGGCAAGACGTCGGTCATCGCCGCAGTTTAAGGCGAGGCGTGCGCCACCGCCAGCCATCGAGCGGCCCAGCGGGGAAACAGAACGCGGGCGCTGTCCGATCGATCTCTTTCCCGATAGATTGGCGGGAAGTCCGCGCCGCGCGAATACGTTGAGGAGAAGTAGCCATGGACAACCGCAGCGACGCCCGATGGCGCCTCGACGGCGTCCGCGTCGTCCGTTCAAGCGAACTCGACATCAACACGGCCCAGACGCCTGGCATGAATCGCGCGGCGGCCATCACCCACGCCCGCGCGGGGGCGGAGAAGCTGTGGGCTGGAACCGTCGTCATCCACCCCAAAGCCAAGACCGGGGCGCACCATCATGGGCCGGTCGAAAGCGTCATCTATGTGGTCAGCGGACGCGCCCGCATGCGCTGGGGCGACCGGCTCGAATTCGTGGCCGAAGCCGGCCCGGGCGATTTCATCTACGTGCCGCCCTTCGTCCCCCACCAGGAGATCAACGCCAGCGACGAGACGCCTTTGTCCTGCGTGCTGGTGCGCAGCGGCCAGGAGCCGGTCGTGGTCAATCTCGACTTGCCTGGCGTCGAACCCAATCCGGAAACTGTCGAGTGGGTCGACGACCTGCATCCGCGGCGTAGCGGCTAGCGGCCAGAATCGACACTTGGCGCCCGTCCGGATGTCGACCCCGCGAACCTTTGGGTCGACCCAGGGCGGACGCACCGCGCGGCGTTGACGAAACCCTTGTTGCAAACGCCCGCGCGAATAACCTCCGGCGGACTTTGAACTATCGGAACGAGTTGCACCTTGTGCAGGACGTTATGGTCAGCGCAACCCAGCCTTTCGTCCGACGGCGGCTTTGTCGAGCGCAAACGCATATTCGGTCCGACTCGGGCCCAGTGAGTACGCCGCTGTGCCTAGCCAGGCACTTTTGATCCTTGTCATTCCAGACCATGCCCCGAGGGCAGGCCTAGCTCGGTTTGGCCATTCGGGCGATGAGTTGTTCCGCCGCCCCCAGCGCTCCCGCCTCCGCCGGCTCCCGCTCCGCCGCCTGCTCCGGCACCGCCTCCGCCAGCTCCAGCGCCGCCCGCTCCGCCTGCACTCATGCCAGCCGCAGGCGCCGCCAACGCCAGGCCGAGAACCAAGATTCCGCTTGAGAGCGCGTAAGCGAATCCGCTTCTCTTTTGGCGACAAAGTCGAAGAAGGGTGTGCATGGCAATGGTCCTTGAGGTTCGGATGAGTTGCCCGAGAAACACATTTGCGATTGAAATTATTCGGCCTGCCCGCTTCGGGATCCGAGGGGGCTCGATTGCCTGCGTCGAGAGGCGCCCTGGGGCGTCGGCGGCCCTTCGCGCTATCGCCTCAGAACCGGATGCGCCTCGCGGCGCTGCCAGCCGGCGCGCTCGAGTTCCGGGATCAGATGTTCCTCACGTGGAAAGCCAACGCAGAGGTAGGCGATGAACGTCCAGGCGCGTGGAACGTCGAGCGCCTCGGCGATCGCGCCCGGATCGAGGATGGACACCCAGCCGACGCCAAGGCCACGGACGCGCGCGGCGAGCCAGAATGTGTGCAGGGCGCAGACCGCCGAATAGCGGCGCGTCTCCGGCATGGTGCGCGCGCCAAGGCCATGGCCCTGCTCGCTCGCCTCGTCACAAAACACCGCAAGCTGTATCGGCGCGTCGTTGAGGCCCGCAAGCTTGAGCTTGGCGTAAAGCGCCGCCCGTTCGTTGGCATAGGCGCTGAGCGCGTCACGGTTGGCCGCCTCGAAATTCGCCCGGATGGACGCGCGGCGCGCCTTGTCGTCAACGCGCACGAAGCGGGTCGGCTGACAGTTGCCCACCGAAGGCGCGAGCGCCGCGAGGTCCAAGAGCTCAGCGAGTGTCGCCTCATCCGGCGCTTCCGGGCGGAAATGGCGGACGTCGCGCCGCCAGGCCAGAAGCTCCGCGAAGGTTGCTTGGAACACGGCGTCAAACTGGGGCGCTTCGCTGAGGGCATGGGCCAATTCCGCCATCGCCGCTCCTTTGTCCCCAACGCTCGGTCCCGGCTCGTCTGGCATAACGCGCGAGCCGCAGTCCGCAAAGAGAATAACATGCTCTTTGCGCGTCGCCCGCTCTGTAAAGCGCCGCGCAGCCGAGCCCGGCAAGGTCATCGTGTGGGTAGTTTTGCCAATTGCGCGATGGGATCGAGACCGGGAAAGGTCAATTCGTCCGGGCGGCAAGCCGTACGACCAACGGCTTCAAGGGGTCGCCGAACCCGTGACGAATTGGCGTGCGCGGCTTGATCTCCCAGCCGCGCACGCTTTTTGATCATCTAACCCGCGCCGCTGTTCGTCGCGCTCAGTTTCAACGGGCTCGGGGAATGAAGCCCGGCACGCCGGTCTCCACCACAGGGTTACGTCGGACATTCGTCGTTATGCCATGGCGAATCTCCCGCATGGCGTCTTCAGGCAGGCTCGAAATGTCAAAGTTCTCTTGGATACGGGAAGCCGTGCGAGAGGTGACTAAAAACCCAGTGCCGCGCTGTACAGCCCAGGCTACAGGATCGGGGATGAGCGTGCCAAACCCGACCGCGGGCATGGCGCCAGATCCGTTATTAAGTGGGATCTTCGTGTAGCGAAGCGTATCGGGCGTCTCCATGCTCATACTCCTTCGTCCGAGGCTGGCCGCCGCATGAGCGACGGAGGGTTCGAGGCAGCGTCCAGGCGTCCGACCTTGCAAGGTGCGCAGCGGATGGTCTCTCATCCGCCATGCGCATTCCATTCTTTATCGCCTGCGTTCGCTCTGGACCGCGACGTCGTTTCGCTGGCCCGGAGTAGGATTCTCGGCGGAGGCTCCACCGTACGCCAGAAATGCGTTCAGGTCTCGGCAATTTCTGACAATTTAGTCTATTTATCAATGTGTTACGCGATAATCAAAAACAAATCATTTCCGTAAAGCAGAATATGAAGTATAGTTTCCGTTTTCGCCGCACTGGCGGCGCCGGAGAGCCCCATGACTGACGATCCCGCACCTTCGACGCCCGCACGCGATCTTCGAGCCCAACGCCGCGCGCGGCGTGCGACCAGGATCGCGCGGCGGGAGCGCTCTTTCAACTTGCTGGCGTCAGGCTACACCTACAGTCAGATCGCAAAAATGGTGCGCACCAGCGTCGCGACAGTCCGGCGTGAAATCGACCGGGCGCTTGCCGAACGGCGGCTCGACGAACCAGAGCGTTTCACCCAGGTGCAGGTCGCGCGGCTGATAAAGGCGCTGAGACTTGCCGAGGCTGCGATCGAGCTGGGCGAACTGAAGGCGGTCGCGACCTATCTGCAGGTCGTTGCGGCTCTTGACCGCTATCATGAGCTGGGGAGAGGGAGACCGATAACCCGCCGATCGACCGACGCCCCGCCGCTCGCCCTGCCCGTCCCGCCCAAGGCGCTGACCTTCGCATCTCCGCCTGCTGACGATGAGGCGTCCGCTCTCGACGAAGCGCGAGGCGCAGAGGAGAGTCAACGCTAACAGCTATGCAGGGCCGCGGCCGAGCGCGGCCGCTGCGAGTTGCAGAAAAAGAGGCTTAAGCCTTTGAAATCGCATCGACGCGCGCAAAATTGCAGAGGACGCGCTAAAGCGCCCGCACCCGCGCTTTCGACGCTTTCTCCATAGTAAGCCGATTGCGGAGCGGCAGCCCGAAGGTCTCGGATTCGATTTCGAACACGTCGCCCTTCTGTGTCTTCACCCCGTCGCTGAACGACAGGGTCGCGGTGCCGAAGAAATGGACGTGCACGTCGCCCGGACGGCGAAACAAGCCATACTTGAAATGATGCGCCTCGAGATTGGCGATCGAATGCGCCATGTTCTGTTCGCCCGACAGAAACGGCTTTTCCCAGATGACTTCCTTGCCTCGCCGGATGCGCGACATGCCGTTGATGTCCGCGGGCAGATCGCCAACCAGCAGCTCCGGGCCAACGCTTGCGGGCCTGAGCTTCGAATGCGCGAGCCAAAGATAGTTCTGCCGCTCGGTGATGTGGTCGGAGAACTCGTTGCCGAGCGCGAACCCGACACGGACGCGGCAAGCCGGCGTCATCGATAAGGTAGATGCCGACGATCTCCGGCTCTTCGCCGCCGTCGAGCGCGAAAGCGGGGCTGGGCAGATCGCCCTCGGGAGCGGCGAGAGATGAACCATCGCCCTTGTAAAACCACTCGGGCTGCGCGCCGGTCTCGCTCTTGGCTGGCTTGCCGCCTTCGAGGCCCATTTTGAACATGCGCATCGAGTCGGTGAGCTTGGACGGATCGGCGAGGTCCTTGTGCATCTTGTCGCGCCCCTCAGCCGAACCCAGATGCGTGAGACCCGTTCCGGTCACGATCACGTGCGCAGGATCCTTGTGGTCGACCGGCGCAAGAACACGCCGCTCTTTCAACGCCCGAGCGAGATCGACCGGCTTGCCCACGCCTCGATCGGCAATGAGCTTGCGGAGCGACACACCCTCGGCGATCGCCTGGCGCGCGAGGTCGACAGTCGTGCGCGCGCCCTTGACCAGCCGGCTTTCGCCGCGCGCGGTGACCGCAAGCGCTCGCTTGCCGTTCTCGTCGATGAATTGCGCGAGTCTCACGCTTCTGTCCCTTCTTCAGCGCCGGAATTCAGGCGCGTTTCAATCAGTTCGAAGATACGCGGATCGGTGAAATTGCTGGCCGCGAATGTCGCGCCCGCCTCGACGAGGGTCCTCGAATCGAGCGTCGTCGTCATACCAACCACAGGGAGGCCTGCGGCCGCAGCGGCGCGAACGCCTGACAGAGAATCTTCGAAGGCGAGCGAATGACCCGCTGACGCGCCTGTGCGCTCGAGCGCCGTCAGATAAGGCAGAGGATCGGGCTTGGAGCGCGCCAGCTCTCCGCCGATGACCAGGATCGGCAAACGCTGTCCGAGCCCAAGCGCCGCCAGAACCTTCTCAGCATTCGCGCGAGGAGCGTTCGTGACCACTGCGCGCTTGAGTCCGCGCCGGTCGGCGAAATCGAGCAGCGCAAGGGCTCCGAGGATAGGCTCAAGCTCGCCCAAACCGTCGCGATACGCCGCTTCTTTGGCGTCAAGGGTTGCGGCCTGCTCAAGCGGCGACAAGTGCGCAAGGTAACGACTCGCGATCATCGCGTTGGACGCGCCCATGATGTTCGCGGCGTATTCGGAACGATCGAGCTTGATTCCATAAGGCGCAAACACGCGCTGGAAAGCGACGAGATGTTCGGCGTCGCTATCCACGAGCGTACCATCAAGATCGAACAGCAGCGCAGTTTTCATGACGCCCGACGTGGCGCCCCTCACATCGTCGCTCCGATCTGCCAGGGGGCGAATTCCGCATCGCCGTATCCCAGGAGTTCCGACTTGGTCCGCTCGCCCGAAGCGACCGCGAGAACCTTGTCGAAAATCTCTTCGCCCTTATCGGCGATCGAGACGCCGTCAAGGACGTCGCCGCAATTGATGTCCATGTCCTCGATCATCCTGCGGTACGTGTCATTATTGGTGGCGAGCTTGACCGACGGCGTTGGCTTGCAGCCGTAGGCCGAGCCGCGCCCGGTGGTGAAGCAGAGGACGTTGGCGCCGCCGGCGACTTGGCCCGTCGCAGACACCGGATCGTAGCCCGGCGTATCCATGAACACGAAGCCCTTGGCCGTAACCGGCTGGGCGTATTCATAGACTTCGTTCAGCGCGGTCGTGCCCCCCTTCGCGGCTGCGCCCAACGACTTCTCGAGAATGGTCGTCAAGCCGCCGGCCTTGTTTCCGGGCGAGGGATTGTTGTTCATCTCGCCGCCGTTGCGCGCGCAATAATCTTCCCACCAGCGGATACGCTCGACGAGCTTGTGACCGATTTCGGGTGTCGCGGCGCGCCGCGTCAGCAAATGCTCAGCCCCGTAAATCTCCGGCGTCTCCGAAAGAATCGCGGTGCCGCCGTTGCGCACGAGGATATCGACCGCGGCGCCAAGCGCGGGGTTGGCGGTGATGCCCGAATAGCCGTCCGAACCGCCGCATTGAAGCGCGAGCGTAATTTCGCTCGCGGGCGCCGGCGTCCGATCCACATTGTTGAGGGCGGGCAGCATGGTGCGGATGTGCTCGACGCCGGCCGCAACCGTCTTGCGCGTGCCGCCAGTCGCCTGAATCGTCAGGCTGTGGAACGAGTCGCTTTCGACGATCCCGTACTCCTCCTTCATGCGGCCGATCTGAAACACCTCGCAACCAAGGCCCACCATCAGGGTCGCGCCAATGTTGGGGTTTCCGGCGTAACCCCATTGCGTGCGCATGAGCGCGTCGAATCCCTCGCCCTTGGCGGCGATGCCACACCCCGTGCCGTGGACGAGCGCGATGATTCCGTCGACATTCGGATAGTCGGCGAGCATGTCCGAGCGCTCGACCTCCTTCGCGATCAGTCGCGCGACGGTCGCGGAGCAATTCACTGAAGTCAGCACCGCGAGATAGTTGCGCGTTCCGACCTTGCCGTTTGCACGCCGATAGCCCTGAAAGGTCGGCTGCTCCTCAACGGGCAGGATATTCTCGCGGCGCGTGTCCTCGCCAAAATGATAGTCGCGCGCGAACTCTTTGACCGCGCAATTGTGCTCGTGCACCCATTCGCCCGGGGCGATCGGGCGGGAGGCGAAACCGATGATCTGCCCGAACTTGCGGATCGGCGCGCCTTCTTCGACCGGGACCACCGCCATCTTGTGGCCCTTCGGAACGCGCTGGCGAGCGGCGACGCCTGACGGTTCAGATCCAGCTGAAATGTCATCAATCGCGATGATCACGTTGTCCGAAGGGTCGAGGCGCAGAGCGCGTGGCGTGGTCATGATTGTCGTCTTTTGGTTACGAGGGTTGGTCTTATGGGGAGAAAAGTTCTGGCTGTCGCTTGGCGAGATCCTCGAGCCGCGTGGCCGTGATCCTGAGGTGCTGCTTCATAGCGTCGCACGCGGCGGTCGGATCTTCAGCCTCGATCGCAGCCGCAATTGCGGCGTGCTCGTTCAGGCTGGCGCGAAGCTGCTCCGACGACAACATAGTCAGTCTGCGTGTTCTTTCCAGATGGACACGCAGAGACTCAAGGACATCGGCGGAGCGCGCCATACCCAAGCGAGTGGTCAATATCTGGTGGAACGCCACGTCGAGTCCGTAAAACGTCGCTCGATCCTTCTCGGCGACCGCCGCGACTTGCTGCCTAAGGTTGGCTGCAAGCGCGTCCTTGTCGGCGCGGCTCATCCGCCGGGCGGCCTCGGTCGCAATCTCGCTTTCGAGCGCACTGCGGATGAACAGACGCTCGCGCGCGTCCTCAAGTGAGATCCGCGCGACGAACGAGCCATGCTGCGGCGCGACGTCGACAAGACGATCGTAGGCCAGGCGGCTGACGGCGGCGGAAACGGGAAAGCGTGAGACGCGCAGTTTTTCGCACAACCCCGTCTTGTCGATCAAGCTCCCCGGCTCGAGCGCGCCAGACAGAATCGCTTCCTTCAATTCGCCATACACGGCGTCCGCCTTTGAATAGGCGCCTTTTGTCAAATCCTGCCCGCCGCTCAAAACGAAGCGAGGCGCTTCGCCTCCTCCCGCTAACATGTTAGAGGCTAGAGATGCGGCGCGGCCCCGTCAATCCTCAAACGCCGCGCAAAAGGACGCCCATGCCGATACTCGACTTGCGCGAGGAAACCACACTGCCCGCGGACGGCTTCGCCGGCGCTCTGGCGGCTCGCGTTTGGCGCCCGGACGTGAGCGGCCCTTCGGTCGTCGCGATCAGGGAGCAGGGCGTCGTCGACATCAGCGCCGCGTTTCCGACCATGCGCGATCTTTGCGAAACGCCCTCGCCTGCCCAGGCGCTGCGCGCGGCGGAAGGTCCGCGCCTCGGCGCGCTCGGCGACATTCTCGCCCATACGCCGCGCGACAGCGGAGGATCGAACACCACGCGTTTTCTCGCGCCCATCGATCTGCAGGCGATCAAGGCGGCGGGCGTCACCTTCGCGGAATCGCTGCTCGAGCGCGTGATCGAAGAGCGTGCGCGCGGCAGCCGGGAAGGCGCGGCGAAGGCGCGCGAGGAGATCGTGAGCGTTCTGGGCGATGATCTCAGCACGCTCAAGCCGGGCTCGCCCGCGGCGATGCGGCTCAAGGATGCGCTGGTCAAGGCCGGCGCCTGGTCGCAATATCTGGAAGTCGGCATTGGCCCCGACGCCGAGGTGTTCACCAAAAGCCAACCGATGTCGGCCGTCGGAACGGGCGACGACGCGGGGTTCCACAGGGCCTCCTTCTGGAACAATCCCGAACCCGAGGTCGCGCTCGCGGTCGCCTCCAGTGGGACGATTGTCGGCGCGACACTCGCAAACGACGTCAATCTGCGCGACTTCGAGGGACGCTCGGCGCTCCTGCTCGGCAAGGCCAAGGACCAGAACGCGAGTTGCGCGATCGGTCCCTTCCTGCGCTTCTTCGACGAGACCTTCACGCTTGACGACGTGCGGAAGGCGACGATCTCACTCGTGGTCGAAGGCGAGGACGGCTTTCGTCTCGAGGGCGGCTCGTCGATGGCCAAGATCAGCCGCGATCCGAGCGACCTCGCGGCGCAAACGATCGGCGCGAGCCACGCCTATCCGGACGGGTTCGTCCTTTTGCTCGGCACGATGTTCGCTCCCGTGGCCGATCGCGGCGCTCCGGGCATGGGTTTCACGCACAAGACAGGCGATATCGTCACGATCAGCGCGGAGAAACTCGGACGGCTCGTCAATCGCATGCGGCCATGCGAAGAGTGCGAACGATGGACGTTCGGCGTTGGAGCGCTGATGCGCAATCTTGCCAAGCGGGGCTTGATTTAGGCGCCCACACACCAGAAATTTGGTCGTTAACTTAGGGACAGAGCATGGGCGCGCACCAGAACTTTATCGCCGGAGAATGGGTCGACGGCTTGAGTGTCACTCGCGACATCAACCCGTCCAACACAAACGACCTTGTCGGCGAATACGCGCAAGCCGACGCCGCACAGACAAACGCCGCGATCGAGGCCGCGCATGCCGCATTCCCGGCCTGGTCGCGGACAACGCCTCAGGAGCGGCATGACATTCTGCTGCGAGCCTCGACCGAGATTTTAGCCCGGCGCGAGGAGCTCGGGCGCCTGCTCTCGCGCGAAGAAGGCAAGACTCTCGCGGAAGGCATTGGCGAGGCGACCCGAGCCGGACAGATCTTCGACTTCTTCGCCGGCGAAGTTTTGAGGCTTCCCGGTGAGAAATTCGCCAGCGTGCGGCCGAATATCGACATCGAGGTCACGCGCGAGCCGCTCGGGGTCGTCGGCATTATCGCGCCTTGGAACTTTCCGCTCGCGATCCCCTCGTGGAAGATTGCGCCGGCGCTCGCCTATGGCAACACGGTGGTGTTCAAGCCCGCGGATCTGGTTCCCGGCTGCGCCCACGCGCTGTCCGAAATTATCGTCCGGGCCGGTGTTCCCAAAGGTGTGTTCAATCTCGTCGTCGGGCGGGGTTCGGTGGTCGGCCAGGCCATCCTCGAGCACAAGAAGGTCGACGCGGTTACGTTCACAGGCTCGGTCGCGACCGGCGCCAAAGTCGCAGCCGCCTGCGCCAAAGCCATGCGTCGCTTCCAGCTCGAAATGGGCGGCAAGAACCCGCTCGTCGTGCTTGCCGACGCCGATCTCAAGAATGCGGTCGAATGCGCGGTCAACGGCGCCTATTTCTCGACCGGCCAGCGCTGCACCGCGTCGTCACGCCTCATCGTCGAGGAGCCGATCTACCGGCGCTTCGCGGACGCGCTCACGGAGCGGATGCGCGGACTCGTAGTCGACGACGCGCTGAAACCCGGAACACACATCGGGCCGGTGGTCGACGCGTCGCAGTTCGAGCAGGATCTGTCCTACATCGGGATTGGCCAGGGCGAAGGCGCCAAGCTGGCGCTCGGCGGCGAACGGCTCAATCGAGCCACTCCCGGCTTCTATATGGCCCCTGCCCTCTTCCTTGACGCCGACAACACGATGCGCATCTCGCGGGAGGAGATCTTCGGACCCGTCTCGGCGATGATCCCAGCGCGCGACTACGATCACGCGCTGGCGATCGCCAACGACACCGAATTCGGGCTCTGCGCCGGCATCTGCACCACGAGCCTGAAGCACGCCTCCCACTTCAAGCGCAACATTGAAGTGGGCATGGCGATGGTCAACCTGCCGACGGCGGGCGTGGACTATCACGCGCCATTCGGCGGCCGTAAGGCTTCAAACCTCGGGCCCCGCGAACAGGGACGCTATGCGGCCGAGTTCTATACGACCGTGAAGACTTCCTACACGCAGCCGTGAGCGGACTAGCGGCGGCTCGCTGGGGCGATAACGACGATGATCATGATCTCCGGCGAGGCGCTGATCGATCTCATCCCCGATCCGGTCAAGGCCGACGCCTATGACGCTGTCCTAGGCGGCTCGCCCTACAACGTAGCTATTGGGCTGGCTCGGCTTGGCGCCCCGACCGCCTTCGTCTGCCGCCTTTCCGCGGACGGGAACGGCGAAGCGCTCGCCGGCGCTCTCGCCGAGAATGGGGTCGACCTGAGCTTCGTCGCGCGCGACATGCGCCCGACATCGCTCGCCTTCGTCATGCGCGGCACCGCCAAGACGGGCTCGCGCTATTCCTTCTACCTCGACGGAACAGCTTACGATGGCCCGTGGCCGTTCCCGGCCGAATGGCCAAGCGCGGCGCGACACCTGCACGTTGGATCCTTCGCCGCCGTGGAGCGCCACGGACAGACGGTGGTCGAGGCGATGCGGCGTGCGTCCTCGCGCGCTACTGTGAGCTTCGATCCCAACATCCGCCCGTTTGTGACCCCAGACCGCGAGGCAATCGGGCCGCTGGTGGAACGTCACGTTTCGCACGCTCGCGTCGTCAAGGCGAGCGAGGAGGATCTCGAATGGCTCTACCCAGGTCGCGAACTTGAGGAGAGCCTTGCCTTGTGGGCGAAGTCCGGCCCGCGATTTTGTGTCGCGACGATGGGTGAGCGTGGCGCTCTGGCAATGCTCGGCAAGGAGCGCATCGAGGTCCCCGCGCCGCAGGTCGAGGTCGTCGACACCGTCGGCGCGGGGGACAGCTTCATGTCGGCGCTTCTATCGGCGATGGACCGCGACCACGCGCTCGGTGCTGACGCGCCCACGCCATCTCGAAGCGAACTCGAAAAGTGGCTCCGCTTTGCGGCGGCGGCCTCTGCAATCACCTGCACGCGCAAGGGCTCCGATCCGCCGACGCTCAAGGAAGTCGAGGCGGCGCTCGCGGCATGATTGGAAATCCGCGTCAGCGGTCACTAAGTAGAGAAACGAAGATAACGAGCGTTGCGGGCGCTAACCGACCGGTCTAAAATCGAAATCGTTCACGAGTAGGAATCAACCTGATGGCGTCGAGCGACGCTCTGCCTGGTTCGCGTCGTCCGCGACCATTGTCACCGCATCTCAGTATCTATCGCCTGACCATGACGATGGCGATGTCGATCGCCCATCGGATCAGCGGCGTCGCCCTCTACTTTGGCGTCCTGGTGCTGGCCTGGTTTCTCATCGCCGCTTCGGCCGACGCCTCGACCTTCGCCGTCTTCTCCGATTTTATCGGATCCTTCATCGGGCGTGTCGTCCTGTTCGTCGTCACCTGGGCGCTCTTCCACCACCTCGTCGGGGGCTTTCGTCATATCATTTGGGACGCGGGCTATGGCCTCGACGCGCCGTTGCGCGATCAGATGGCGTGGGCGACCTTGATCGGAGGCTTCGCGCTGGCAGTCCTCGTGTGGATTATAGGCTTGGCGGTTCGGTAGGGGGAGTAACGCAATTGGCCGATCATCCAAGCGATCTGCGCACCCCCCTCAGCAGAGTCCGGTTTCTCGGCTCCGCGCGCATGGGAACGAACGAGGCGTGGCTCATTCACGTGACCTCGCTCGCGCTCGTGCCGCTCACGATCAGCTTCGTCTGGCTGATGCTCGACCTCTTGCGCAAGGACTACAACGGCGTACGAGCGGAGCTCACGCATCCAATCCCGGCAATCCTGCTGCTGGCTTTCATTTTCGCCGGCATTGTCCATATGGAGCTCGGTATGCGCTCCGTCATTGTCGACTATATCGGCGGTCGGTTGCGCGCTTGGGCGCTGGCGGCCAACACCTGCTTTGCCGCGCTTCTGGCGCTGGCCTGCCTCTACGCGACGCTGCGGGTCGCCTTCACCTGAGCAAACCTTAAGAAGACGGACATCATGGCGACCAATGGCTCTTCGGTGCAGAGCGCGCCGGCGCTCGGAGGCAAGGCCTATCCGATCACCGACCACACGTTCGATGTTGTTGTGGTTGGCGCGGGCGGGTCGGGCCTGAGGGCGAGCGTCGGCTGCGCCCAGGCCGGCTTGCGCACGGCGTGCATTTCGAAAGTGTTTCCCACGCGTTCGCATACCGTCGCGGCGCAGGGTGGGATTTCAGCTTCGCTCGGCAACATGGGGCCAGACGACTGGCGCTGGCATATGTACGACACCGTCAAGGGCGCCGACTGGCTCGGCGACCAGGACGCGATCGAATATCTCTGCCGCAACGCACCGTCCGCGGTGTACGAGCTCGACCATTGGGGCGTGCCGTTCTCCCGCACCGAAGAAGGCAAGATCTACCAGCGCCCATTCGGCGGCATGACGACCGACTATGGCAAGGGCATCGCGCAGCGCACCTGCGCCGCCGCCGACCGCACCGGCCACGCCATCCTGCACACTCTGTACGGTCAGGCGCTGCGCGCGAAGTGCCAGTTCTTCATCGAATATTTCGCCATCGATCTCATCCGGGACGCCGAGGGCGCGGTGCGCGGCGTCGTCTGCCTCAAGCTGGATGACGGAACGATCCATCGGTTCCGCGCTCAGACCACGGTTCTCGCCACCGGCGGCTATGGCCGCGCCTATTTCTCAGCCACATCCGCTCACACTTGCACCGGGGACGGCAACGCGATGGCGCTGCGCGCGGGTCTGCCGCTGCAGGATATGGAGTTCGTGCAATTCCATCCGACCGGCATCTATGGGGCGGGCTGCCTGATCACCGAGGGCGCGCGCGGCGAAGGCGGCTATCTGGTCAATTCGGAGGGCGAGCGCTTCATGGAGCGCCATGCGCCGTCGGCCAAGGATCTTGCTTCACGCGACGTGGTCAGCCGGGCGATGACGATGGAGATCCGCGAGGGCCGTGGCGTCGGCAAGGACAAGGACCACATCTACCTGCACCTCGACCACCTCGACCCCAAGGTGCTGCATGAACGGCTGCCCGGCATTTCCGAGAGCGCCCGGATCTTTGCCGGCGTCGATCTGACCAAGGAGCCGATCCCCGTCCTGCCAACCGTCCACTACAATATGGGGGGCATTCCGACCAACTATCACGGCGAGGTTCTGACGAAGATCAACGGCGATCCCGATGCGATCGTGCCGGGACTGATGGCGCTGGGCGAAGCCGCTTGCGTGTCGGTGCATGGCGCAAACAGGCTCGGCTCCAATTCGCTGATCGACCTCGTCGTCTTTGGCCGCGCGGCGGGGCTACGCGCCTCCGAGATGCTTAAGCCTGGAGACAAACAACCCGAACTCTCCAAAGACAGCGCCGATTTCGCGCTCTCGCGGCTTGATCGGTTCCGCAACGCGAAGGGCAAGACCCCGACCGCGGCGCTTCGGCTCGACATGCAGCGCGTCATGCAGGACAATTGCGCCGTGTTCCGTACCGGCGAAGTTCTCACCGAGGGCAAGGAAAAGATTCACGCCGCCTGGCGCAACGGCGCCGACGTCTCCGTGACCGACCGTTCGCTCATCTGGAACTCCGATCTCATCGAGACGCTTGAATACGACAATCTGATCGCTCAAGCGGTGGTGACGATGGAGGGCGCGCTCAACCGCCTCGAAAGTCGTGGCGCGCATGCGCGCGAGGATTACCCCAAGCGCGACGACGTCAACTGGATGAAGCATACGCTGGCTTGGATCGATCCTGACAAACAGACAGTCACGATCGACTACCGGCCGGTTCACACCTATACGATGAGCAACGACATCGGCTACATCGAGCCGAAGGCGCGGGTGTATTAAGGCTTCGCTCGCCGGTCGAGAGATCTTTTCGGGAATTGGATAAGCCTCTATGGTTCAGCTAACGCTCCCCGAAAACTCGCGCATCAAGCCCGGCAAGACCTGGCCGAAGCCTGCCAATGCGAAGAAGACGACGGAGTTCCGCATCTATCGCTGGAACCCGGACGACGGCGCCAATCCGCGCATCGACACCTATTTCGTCGACCGCGACGATTGCGGCCCGATGGTGCTCGACGCGCTCATCTGGATCAAATCCAAGATCGATTCGACGCTCACCTTCCGCCGCTCTTGCCGCGAAGGCGTATGCGGCTCGTGCGCTATGAACATCGGCGGATCCAACACGCTCGCCTGCACGCGCGGCATCGACGACGTCGCGGCGCCGGTCACCCTCTATCCGCTGCCGCACCAGGAAGTGATCAAGGATCTGGTGCCCGATCTCTCGGTCTTCTTCGCCCAGCACGCCTCAATCGAGCCTTGGCTAAAGACGGTGAGCCCGGCGCCTGAGAAGGAATGGTTGCAAGCCCCGGAGGATCGGTCGAAGCTCGACGGCCTTTACGAGTGCATCCTCTGCGCCTGCTGCTCGACGTCGTGTCCGAGCTACTGGTGGAACGGAGATCGCTATCTCGGTCCCGCGGTGCTGCTGCAAGCCTATCGCTGGCTCATCGATTCTCGCGACGAGGCGCAGGGCGAGCGGCTCGACAATCTCGAGGATCCATTCCGCCTCTATCGCTGCCACACGATCATGAACTGCGCTCAGACCTGCCCCAAGGGTCTCAATCCGGCAAAGGCGATCGTCCACATCAAGGAGATGATGGTCGAGCGCCGGCAGTGAGACAGCCTTGGCACGCGGCTCGCGCCCCCTGGGAAACCCAAGTCAAAGACTCTGATTTTCGTTGATTTAAGGTCCAGTTCGGAACTTTTCGACGGTTTACAGCGTTGACAGACGATACGGAACGGCAGGGCGTCGGCTGGAATCGACTGGCGAGGCGTGCGATCAAGTGAGGTGCACCCCGGCGCCCGACGCTTTTTCTAAATTCGTTCGGAAGCGACTTTAAGGGAGGCTAGAATGACAAAGACGACAGCGGCGAAAGAAACCAGCGCCCGAACGAGCAAGGATGTGCACGTGCGCGAGCGCCTGGGCACGCCGACCGATCTCAAGTCGGAAGCGACGCGCGATATTTCGGCCGCTCTCGCTGGATTGCTGGCCGATGTCTTCGCGCTCTATATGAAGACCAAGAATTTCCACTGGCACATGAGCGGCGCGCATTTCCGCGACTACCATCTGCTTTTGGATGAGCACGGCGACCAGATTTTCGCCATGACCGACCCGATGGCTGAGCGAGCGCGAAAAATCGGCGGCACGACCTTGCGCTCAGTCGGCGACATTTCGCGGCGGCAGCGCATTCTCGACAATGACGCCGATTATGTCGATCCGAAGGACATGCTGGCGGAGCTGCGCGACGACAATAAGGCGCTGACGACGAGTCTGCGCGAGGTCCACAATGTGTGCGACGAGTACGGCGACGTCGCGACCGCGAGCCTGCTCGAAGTCTGGATCGACGAAACGGAGCGGCGGACCTGGTTCCTGTTTGAAGCGACTCGCGGCGGCCCGGGGCAGAACGACTGACCGCATCGTTGATGGAGATCGCCCAGCGGTCATAACTCTCGATCAAAGCGCGCCATGCTTATCGGCTGGCGCCGACCGGCCACGGCGGACTTGAGCGGACCGCCGGAAAATGAAACCCGCTCTGTCTCAGCTGCTAATCAGCTCCTTCGGGATGGTGATTGGCTGGCGCGGACGGTGACTTGTTGTTAGGATTCTAACGCATGAGCCGGCGGCTACGGTTGATGAGCCTTCGAGATGGGAGGTGCCTCATGTCTGACCCCACGCGAAATGTCTTCTCCCGCCCATTCCGCCCGCTTTAATGCCCGTCCCCCCTTCAGCTTTGATCTTCCCCAGGATCCTCTCCTCAGCCCAAGCGCCGTCCGCGATCAACTGCGCTTTCAGCAGCGCGTAGCAGCCCTTGGCTCCAAGCCGGCCCGCGACCTGACACAGGAGGAAGCTCGCGACCTCACCGCCTATCATGCCCTGACCGGGCAGATAACCTTGGAAAAGCAAGTCACCTTTGATCCGTATGGGAAACCGGCGTTTCCGAAACCGAATGAAAAAGTGAAGCTTGGCGTGACAATCGCCGGCGTGTCTTTCGTTCCCGCCAACGCGGATCCCGCTAAATGGCCCGTGACATATCCCGCTGGACATGCGGCTAGTCGTCCTCCTCGTCCATCTTTCGCAATATTTGAACTCGAGCCCTTGGGGCGTGACAATCATCTATTGGGGCGGGTTAGGGATCGCGGGCAGCGACCCGCAGGACCGGCATGGGAAAGGCTTTGCGCTGGACTTTCACGGCGCGGTTACGCGCCGTGGCAAATACATGGTCCGGCAAGATTGGTGGAGCCGACCAATCACTCTTCCAAGCGGAAAGCCAGCGCCGCACAATAAGTGGCCGGTGAACGTACAGCCATATTTCAGACTCGACGTCGACGATCCCAGCGGCGCTGGGGCATTCTTCTATGACGTTTATCACTTCCTAACTGGCGAAGCTGCTGACGACTTTAATCCTGCCAAACCGACTTCGATTGGCGACCATAGTTATATCCTTCATCCGGACCATCCTGATCCGAATGTGCGCGACTCTCACTTTGACCATATCCACACTGAGATTGACCGCTGAGCCGGAGCGTTGCACGCGATCCGTCATTAGGCTGAAGGCGATCTCGCCATTAGCATAATTACCCCGCAAGAGGCTGCCGGGAGCCGCCCGCGGCGCTCGAACGTTGAGCGGCGTCGATCAGACGGGCGCATAGGATCGCCTCGTCGAGATTGCCTCTGCTGCCGCCGGCCGCGGCAGTCACAAAATCAGCGGCCACGCCGCCGAACCAGTCTGGATGGTGCGACCCCTCCGACAGGGATGGCGGGCAGGACGAGCGGCGCTCCTGCGAATTCGACTTCAAGACCACAGCGTCGCCAACGACGCGGATCTCGCCCTGATCGCCATCGATCTCGATCGTGTTCGCGCGTTCGTCAGCAGCCCAGGTCAAAAATATGTTGCTCACGCCGGCGGCGGTATCCAGGTCAATGCTCGCCGTATCCTCTAACGGATGCTCGTGAAAGCGGCGCGTTTCGAGCCGCGCAGCAATCCCAATGGGAGCACCGGCCCAGCGCATAACGCAATAGAGCGCGTGCCAGCCGTGATCGAACAGAATGCCGCCGCCGGCCATCGCTGGATCGACGCGCCAGTTCGTAACTCCGTCCGCACTGACAGCGATCGCCGGTTGCGTTCTCAGCGTCCGCCAGCGGACGGATTGCACGGCGCCGATTGCGCCGTCCTCGACCAGAGCCGAAACCTTGCGGCAGATCGGCGCCTCGAGCCAGTTGTGCACCGTGTGCAGGACGCGCCCAGCGCGCGAGGCGGCCCCCGCCATACGCTTTGCGTCCTCGATTTGCGTGACAAGCGGCTTTTCGCTGAGCACATGAAGGCCAGCGTCGAGCGCCCGCTCGATCAGCGCCGCATGGCTGCCCGGCGGCGCACAGATGTCGACAAAATCGAGCTTTTCGCTGCCCAGTAGATCATCGACGGTTTCATACCACCGGCCGTCGGGACAGGCGCCGAGAAAGGCCTCGCGACGTGACGCGGCGGCGTCCGTCGCAGCGACAATCCTCACGTCGTCCCGGGCGCGCCAACCCGGCAAGTGGCCGTTGGCCGCGACGTTGCCGAAGCCGATGAAGGCGCCGTTGAGCACGCTGCCGCTCAGTCGAGCGAAAACCGGCGCGCGATCGCGGCGAAGGACTGATCGAGGATATCGACCCCTCGCAGCGCTTCCTCTTCGGTAATGACCAAAGGCGGGTTGATGCGAATGACGTTCGAATAAGACATGGTGATGAGGCCGCGCTCCAGCGCCTCATGGAAAAGCGCGCGAGTGATCGTCTTGTCCAACGGAGCTTTAGTCTTGCGGTCGGCCACCAGCTCGACGCCGATGAGCAGACCGCGCCCGCGCACATCGCCGATGAAGCGGTACTTTTCCTGCAGCTTCTTCAGGGCTTCGAGCATGAGCTTTCCGACGCGCGCCGAATTCTCGACGAGCTTGTCCTCAAGGATCGCCTCGACCGCGCCGAGCCCCGCTGCGGCGGCCAGCGGATTGCCGCCGTAGCTCGACGAACTGCCGCTTGGCTCGCCGAAGGGCGTCGCCGACATGCGCTCAAGCGACGAAGCGACGGCGCTCAAGGGAAAGCCGCCGCCAATGCCCTTGCCGATCGTCATGATGTCGGGCTTCAGCCCAAAGTGATCGGAGGCCCACATCTTGCCGGTGCGGCCGAAGCCGACCAGAATTTCGTCGGCGATGAGAAGCGCGCCGGCCTCTGTCGCGATCTCGCGCACCGCGTGGATGAAGTCGTCGGGCGGAATCACGTTGCCGGCCGTGCCCTGCATCGGCTCAATGATGATCGCCGCGAGCTCGCCCTGCGTGTCGTTCTTGATGACGTTGCGCAGGTGCTCGGCGCAGGCCAAGCCGCACGACGGGTGCTGCAGATTGAACGGGCAGCGGTAGCAGTTCGCATAAGGCGAATGATGCATGCCCGGAGGAAACGGCCCCTGATGGTTGCGATAGCCACCGCCCAGCATGCCGATAACGCCCTGGCTCTTGCCGTGGAAGCCGCCCCAGAAGCCGATGAACTCGAACTTCTTGGTCACCGACTTGGCAAGCCGGAACGCCGCCTCGACCGCCTCGGCGCCGCCAGAAAACAATTGCAGATGCGTGAGCCCCTCCG
Organism: uncultured Alphaproteobacteria bacterium; assembly: GCA_963702825.1. GTDB lineage: Bacteria > Pseudomonadota > Alphaproteobacteria > Rhizobiales > Beijerinckiaceae > Roseiarcus. The sequence goes on along the minus strand of CAVPEE010000003.1, from coordinate 26,131 downwards.
GCAGGAGCGAGGCGACGAGATTGAGGAAGCGCGCCCGCGTCTCGGTCGTGAAGCTGCCGAAGGTGATCCGATCGAGCTGCTCCTTGAGACGCTTCACATAGTGCGGGTGGCTGTGGCCCACGCTGCCAACCGCGATGCCCGCTATGAAGTCGAGATATTCGTTGCCGTCGACGTCGGTGATGGTGCAGCCCTCGGCGTGGTCGACGACGATCTGCGAGAAGAGCGCGATCGATTGCAGGCCGGGCGCCATCGCCTCTGGCCTCATGATCGAAGATCGCTTTCGATTTCGGCCCAGGCACAGTGCGCCGCTGAAATGCGCTGTTCGGGGATGGGACTTCGTTCAACAGATCAATTCCTTGCTGAGGCGACCAAGCGCGGGCGCCGCTGGAAGCGCTGGGTCAGGCAATCGGCGATCGCCTGTGCAGCGCGATCGCGGTAAAGCGCGTAGCTCGGCCACGCGTTGAGGTCGATGATCATCGGCTCGCCATTGGCCTTGATGACGGCGTCGCCGCCGAAGACCTCGAGTCCGAGCGCCGCGGCCGCGTCGAGTCCTGCCTTGCTCAAACGAGCCGGGTCGAACGAATGACCCATCATTCCTTTGTCGCGATGATAGAACCATTGGAACCAACTGGCGTCCTTGGTCCCCACGCCGTTTCGCACGCCGTAGAACTTGACGAGGTCGCCTGCCACGTGCTCCTGCGCGATGACAAACGGGATGTTCCGCTCGGCGAAACGGCTCAAGGCCTCCCGCCACCCAACTTCGGACGCCGCATAGATCACATCGTCGGTTTGGGTCGCGTGGAAATCGTAGCGCTTAACCCAGGCGCAGTCGGCCGGCCGCGGCTTGTTCGCGTCGGTAGCGACAACCCAGCTGACGGGAGCCGACACGCGATTGCGCGCGAACAGCTCGACCATGCGGTGGCGATACGTGTTGCGAATGGCGGCTGGCGCGTTGACGACGATTGACCCCGCCTTCTCCATCGCCGCCAGGCGGTCGAGGACCGTCCCGCGCTCGCACATGACGAACAAGTTCGCCGCGGGCGCTTCAATCACGGCGTCGGCGGTGATCAATTCGACCTTGAATCCCCGCTCCGTCAAAGCCTCGCCGACGCGCCTCATGATCGCGGCGTCATCATCGATGCGCCCAGGCGAGTGGCTCGGCTCGCGCAGCACGCCAAAGCAGGTGGAGTCCAGTATTCATGCGCCGGTACTCTCGCGCCAGCGAAACCCGGCCTGCTCGGCGGCCTCGACGTCGTGCGCCCGATCGATGTCAAACACGAGAGGCAGAACGACGCCATAGACGGATCGTCGTTCGTCGACCAGCCATTTGAGATAGTCGCGCAGACGGTCGAAACGCGCTGTCGGCTCCGCGCCTCGATCCGCTGGAAGCCAGTAAAGGCCGGCCGTGACATGGCTGCCTTGGTCGCCGCCCAACCGAAGAACGCGCCCCTCCCCGTTCAGAGTCGCCCACAACGGGTTGTCGTCGTCCACGTGGTCAGTCAGGCCGAGCACGACCGCGTCATCCGGGAAGCTCGCGGCCGAGCTTACAAAATGCTGAAAGGCGCCTGCCGGCATGATCGCATCGACGGTCGTGATGAGCGCGGGAGCGCCGGTAAGCCGAGCGGCGACAATCTCAAAGCTCGCATAGGATGACGGCGTCGTGCGCACGACGAGGTCGAGATCCAAGTCGCGGCCGTGATCGTTAAGCCAATGCCGACAATCATCGCTGCCTTCGTTGATGATAACGGTCGCTTGGTGAACGCCGACCGCGCGAAACCGGTCAAGAGCATGGCCAATCAGGGGCCGCCCGCCGATTGGCGTCATCGGTTTGCTGACGCGATAACCGTCCGCCCGCAGGCGAGTCCCGTGGCCGGCTGCGATGATTCCCCCGCGCAGGACAAGAGATTCTGGCGCGCTGGTCATGTCAGGATGTCGAGGAGATCCGGCAGCTCGGTAACAGAGGCGAGAACGGACCGATTTTCAGCGCCATCGCGTTCAGTGGCCTGGACGTCTTCGGGCGCGATCCAGATGAAGCCCATGCCAGAGCGGCGCGCGCCTTCGTAGTCGCGACGCAAGGAATCGCCGACCATTACGGTCGTCTCGGGCGCCGCCTGCAGCGCCGTGAGAGCGGCCTGGAAAATCGCCGGCTCGGGCTTCTCCGCGCCCACGCGCTGACTATCCGCCATGACCCCGAACAAGCGACCGAGGCCCGAACTCTCACAGACCGCTTCAAGATTGCCGTAGAAGTTCGACACCACGCCGAGCCGATAGCGCTGGCCAAGCGTCTCCAGCACCGGGCGATTGCGGGCAAAGGCGAGAGACATTTCGGACAGGAAGCGCAAAGCGACCCGCTCGCCGCGAGCGCGATCAATCTCACGCTGGCCCGTTCCGCCGCCACGGCGCGCCAATTCGGCCACGAGTTTGGTCGTCAACGCGTCGACCGTTTCCTCAAGGCCCGTCGTCGGCGCAAGCGCCCCGACAAGCGCGTCATCGGCCGCATAGAAGGCCGGCGCGAAACGCATCGGCTGAAAGGTCCAGCCCCTCGCTCTGATAGAGAGCGTAGAAACGCTCCTTCCACGCCACCCCGTCGGAGTCGAGCGTGCCGCCAAAATCGAACAGCACCGTTTCGATCGCTTGCACTTACGAGCGGCCGCGGCTCGCGACCTTCACGCTCTTTGGCGCCACTCCCGGGAAGATCGAAGGGTTCGCCGTCGATGAAGGCGTTGCACGCGTCATAGGCGACGCTGTCACGGAACTGGCGCGGGGGGGTTTTCATGAAGTAGGCCGACGGCGCTTCGAGCGGCCCGCCGATCCCGCGGTCCAATCCCAGCTTCGCGCAACGCAGAGCGTCAATGACAACGCCGGCGCTGTTCGAGGAATCCTGCACCGACAGCCTGAGTTCGATCTCTAGCGGCGCGTCGCCGAAGCCGCGCCCCTCCAAGCGGATGAAGGCGATCTTGTTGTCGTGCTGCCAGGGAATGTAGTCGGAGGGGCCGATGTGGATATCCGCGTCATCGAGCCGCTCGTCGAGCTGCGACTGGACGGATTCCGTCTTGGAAAGCTTCTTCGACTTGAGCCGCTTGCGCTCCAGCATATTGAGAAAATCGGTGTTGCCCGCTGTGTTGAGCTGGTAGGTCCGGTCGAGAGCGACGCCCCGGTCGGCGAACAGCCGCGCCAGCGAGCGATGGACGATGGTCGCGCCGACCTGGCTCTTGATGTCGTCGCCGACGATGGGCAGGCCGGCGTCCTGGAACTTTTTCGCCCATTCAGGATCGGAGGCGAGGAAGACGGGCACGCAATTCACCATCGCGACGCCCGCCGCCAGGCAGGCTTCCGCATAGTGCTTCACGGCCTTTTCGGAGCCGACGGGCAGGTAGCACAACAGCACTTCTGCGCCAGACCTGCGCAGAGCCTCAGCGATATTGGTCGGCTCCAGATCGGCTGGGCGAAAGGCGACGTCGTCGTCGTAGTCCGCCATATGCGGCGCCACGCCGTCGAGCTCGGGACCCATCTGGACGACGACATTCGATACCGGCAGCGAACTCTGGAAGACACGCGTGTTGTTCGGCTTGGCGAAGATCGCCTCCTCGAGCGGCCGGCCGACCTTGCGCTTGTCGACGTCGAATGCGGAGACGAACTCGACATCGCTGGCCCGGTAGCCGCCGATGGTCTGGTGCATCACGCCATCGAGCGCCGCGTTGCGGCGGCTCCGGTAATATTCCACGCCCTGCACCAGCGCGCTGGCGCAATTGCCGACCCCGGCGATGGCGACCTTGATCTTCTTTGGCATTCGGTCTGAGATCCCCACAGTGCCCGCGGACTGGGATCAACGGAATCCGTCGCTTATCCACAAGCGTGACGAAAACGTAAAGTATATATGACCGGATTGCGACAGCAAAGCCGGATTTTCATGTACGCGCGCGGGTAATTTAGGTCGTCGTCGTGCTCGCCAAAGCCGGGCGACCGGCGCGTTCACATGCCGAAAGCGGGGGCTCGGCTGTTGCCGCGTTTGAGATTGCGATAGCGGGCCATCGCCCAAAGCGGAAAAAACTTGGAATAGCCGTGATAGCGCAAATAGAACACGCGGGGGAAACCCGTCGCGGTGTGGAACGGCTCGTTCCACAAGCCGTCGTCGCCTTGCGTCGAGGCGAGATAGGCGATTCCGCGGGCCACGGCAGGGTGGTCGGCTTCGCCCGCCGCCATCAGCCCAAGCACCGCCCAAGCGGTCTGCGAAGCGGTGCTCGGCGCGGGTTCATAGCCCTTGTAGTCGAGCTTGTAGCTGCCGCCGCTCTCCCCCCAGCCGCCGTCCGGATTCTGGATTCGCTCAAGCCACGTGACGGCGCGCCGCATGGGCTCGGATTGCGGGTCCTGGCCAGCGATCGACAGCGCGCATAGCGACGACCAGGTTCCGTAAATGTAGTTCATGCCCCAGCGGCCGAACCAGCTTCCGTCCTTCTCCTGATCGGCCAGGAGGGCGTCGATCCCGCGCGCCAAAACCGGGCTCGTTTCGCGCGTCTCGCCAAGTTGAGCGAGCATTGAGACGCAACGCGCGGTGACGTCTGCGGTCGGCGGGTCGAGCAGCGCGCCATGGTCGGCGAACGGGATGTGGTTGAGATAAGAGTGGGTGTTGTCGGCGTCGAAGGCCGCCCATGCGCCGTTCCGGCTCTGCAATCCCTCGATCCATTCGCGCGCCCGAGCGATGGCCGGAGAATGGGAATCCGGAGCCCGGTCACGCCGCCGCGATCCGCGCGGTCCATCGCCATCGCGACCACCGCGGTGTCGTCGGTGTCGGGATAATGCGGATTGGCGTATTGGAACGCCCAGCCGCCCGGCCGAACGTTCGGACGCTGAACGGCCCAGTCGCCCTTGACGTCAAGGATTTGGAGCGGCGCGAGCCAATCGAGCGCCGCGCGCACCGGCTCGCCGCCAGCTTCACCCCCCGCTTCAAGCAGCGCGTGGGCGGTGAGCGCCGTGTCCCACACCGGCGACAAACACGGCTGGCAATAGGCCTCATCCTTGCCGACGACGAGCAGTTTCTCGATCGACCGGCGCGCAGTGACGAGATGAGGATGGTCAGGCGGATAACCGAGCGCGTCATACATCAGCACGGCGTTCGCCATGGCGGGATAGATCGCGCCGAGGCCTTCTTCGCCATTGAGGCGCTCGGTCACGAAAGCCTCGGCGGCGCCGATGGCGCGACGGCGCAAGGAAGCCGGAAAATAGGGCTCGACGCGCTTGAGCAGCCAGTCGATCGCGCCGAAGATTTTTACGCCTGAGCCACGCCTGATGCGCGCCCTTCGGCCACTCGCGCACAGTCTCGGGCGGCGCGACGAACAGCTCCGGGATCGTGACGCCGCGCGGATTGGCGGGCGCGGCTTCAGGGCTTGCAGCACGAGAAGCGGGACCATCACCGTGCGCGCCCAATAGGAAACCTTGTCGATATGGAAGGGAAACCAGCGCGGCAGGAGCATGATCTCGACCGGCATGGTCGGCACGCCGCGCCAGGGAATGGCTTCGTAGAGCGCGAGCAGGAAGCGGGTGAAGACATTGCTCTTCGCCGCGCCGCCGTGGCCGAGAATCGCTTCGCGCGCGCGGCGCATGTGCGGCGCCTCGGGATCGTCGCCGATCATCTTGAGAGCGAAATAGGCCTTGACGCTCGCGCTCATGTCGAACGGGCCCGCGTGAACGAGCGGCCAGCCGCCATGGTCGCCCTGAACGCGCCGAAGATAGACGGCGATCAGGCGCTCGAGTTCGAGATCGGGCTTTTCGCCGCGAAAATGTCTGAGCAGCACGTATTCGGCCGGGATCGTCGCATCGGCCTCGAGTTCGAAACACCAATGGCCGTCCTCGTGCTGTCGGGCGAGCAACGCTTTCGCCGCGCTCGAGATATGACGCTCCAGCGCCTCGAGCGACGGCGGATCTTGAGTATGATCGAGGGCGATATTCATTGCGAAAGGCTCATCACGCGGCGGCTTGGCGCATTCGCGCCCGAGGCAATAACGATTGAAGCGGCCTTATAGCCCGAACGCACCGCGCCTTCGATCGTGGCCGGCAGACCGGTTTGAATCCAGTCGCCGGCCAGGGCAACATTTGCCCATCGTGTGCGCGAATCCGGCCGTTTGGCGTTCTGCGCTGGCGTCGCTGCGAAGGTCGCCCGCTTCTCCTTGACGATCTGCCAGGGCGGCAGGTCTGCGAGGAAGTCCCGTGAGCGCCGCCGCCTCATGCCAGATATTGGCCGCAAGTTCATCGCGCGGACGGTCGATGAGCCGGTCGGCATTGCTGATCGTGACCGAGAGCCGATCCGGAAAGGCGAACAGCCATTCGATCTCAGCGTTGACGACGCCAAGGATCGCGGGTTGACCGCGAGGCGGCGCGATCTGGAAATGGACGTTGAGAATGCCGCGAAATTCGTCTGGCGCCGTCAAGTCCGGAAGGAGGTCCTTCGCGATCCATGGCGGCACGCCGAGGATCACGGAATCGCCCGCGCCAAGCTCCTGCTGCGCAGGGTCAAAGTCGAGCGAAACGGCGCGCTCGCCCTCGAAACGGATTGCCCGGAGGCGGTCGCCGAACCGAACGGGAGACCCTCGCGCGGCGAGAAAGGCAAGCGCCGGGTCGATGAAGCTGCTGGCGAGGCCGTGGGCGGCGAACAGCGGGTGGCAGGCCTTTCCCCCCGCGGCAAGGGTCTCGCGCAGCAAAGCGGCGGTCAGCGCCGCGGAGCTCTCTGGAGGATCTGTGTTGAGCGCCGAGGTCAAGAGCGGGCGCCAGAGCCGCTCGTAAAGCGGGCCCTCACAGCGCATCGCCTGACCGACGGTTGCGCTTGACCCCTTCACGAACACGCCGAGCGGGGCGAGATATTCGCCAAGCGCCGTGCCGGGCACGCGCTTCTTCCGATCGAACATCCACCACGGGATACGGCCTTCGCTGAGATCGAGCCGCCAGCGCTCGCCGCTCTCGAGGTCTGCAAAGTCGAAGATCGCGGCGCCCGGATCGTGCAGCGTCCCGCGCGCTCCGATCCGATCGAGATAGTCGAGCGCCTCGTGATTGCCTGACAGCAGCAGGTGATTGCCGTTGTCGATGACGACGCCGAGCGTCGGATCGAGATAGGACCGGCAGCGGCCGCCGGCGAACGCCGCAGCCTCATGCACGATGACCTCACGCCCGGCATCGACGAGGCGCACGGCCGCGCTCAAGCCGGCGATGCCCGCGCCGATGATATGGACCACGCCGCCGTTCACAGGATGCCATATCGCAGAAGCGCGCCAAGCAGGCGCAGGCGGCTGGCCCTGGCGCGCCGCCGTGGCGGCGCGAAGCCCTCTTTCAGCATCCTGTCGAGGATCGAGCCATAGGCGGCGGCCATCAATCGCGGCGCTTTCACCGCCGCTCGCGGCGCCGCCCGCCATGAACGATTGGGCCTTCTCGAAATGCTCGACGAGCGCGCGCAGCCACTTCGACGCAGGCGTCGGCGAGCTTCGGGTCGGCCGCCGCGGCCAGCGGTTCGTCGGTCGTCACTCCCGCAGCCGTTAGCGCCTCGCGCGGCAGATAGAGCCGGCCGATGCTCGCGTCCTCGTCGATGTCGCGCAGGATGTTGGTGAGCTGGAGCGCGCGGCCAAGATGATGAGCGAGCGCCACGCCGGGTTCGTCAGGCAGGCCGAAAATGCGCACCGAAAGCCGGCCGACGGCGGACGCCACGCGATCGCAATAGAGGTCCAGCGTCGCCCAGTCCGGAGCGCGGATGTCCCGCTCGGCGTCCATCGCCATGCCGTCGATGACGGCGTCGAAATCTTCATGCTTCAGATGAAAGCTGCGCGTCGCCTCGTCGAGGACGGCGAGATGAGGCGGCGCCTGTCCGGCGAACATCGCGGCAATGTCAGCGCGCCATGCTCCAACTTCGCCAGGCGCTCAGCCGCTGTCGCGGGCCCGCGGTCGTCGGCGATGTCGTCGACCTCGCGACAGAAGCCGTAGAGCGCAAACATCGCCTCGCGCTGACGCTCCGGCAGGACGCGCATTGCGGAATAGAAGGAACTGTGCGCCGCCGGCGCCGCCTGCGAACTCATGCGGCCGCTTTCGCCCGCCCGCGCCCCGCGCGCATCATCGCGGAAGCCAGGAAACGCGCCGCGCCGAGCCCGCCGACCAACGCAAAGCCAGCCTTGCTGAGATGTACGCGCTCGCTCAACGGGTCGCGGCCTTCCAGATCGTGCGCGAGACGTCGCGCGAGCGCATGGATCGCGGCGATCTCCGCGCCGAGCCGCATGTCCTGGATTTGCGGGATAAGCGGCGCTCCACGCGCCACGAGTTCGCTCGTGCGGGCGGCAAGCTCGGCGAGCGCCCCGCGCAAAGGCGGCGGCGCCTTCGGCGCATCCAGCATCTCCACCGACGCGCGATGCGCACCAAGCGTGTCGAGCGGCAAGTAAACGCGATCGAGGCGCTTATAGTCCTCAGCGCAATCCTGAAGGTGATTGATGATCTGCAGCGCCGAGCACAGAGCGTCGGAGGCCGGCCACATGGACGGATCCTCTTCATGCACGTCGAGAACGAAACGGCCGACCGGCGCCGCGGACAAAGCGCAATAGTCCATGAGCTCTGACCAGTTGGCGATAGCGGTTCTTTCGCGCGTCGAGCCGAAAGGCCTTCAGCAGATCCAGCGCATGCTTCGGGCTCAAGCCGGTCTTGGCGAGCTCAAGCCTCAAAGGTTCGGCTTCGTCCGCCGGCGCCCCGCGCCCGGTGAGCGCATCGTCGAGATCGTCGAGAAGCTCGAGCTTTGTCTCCGGCGACAGGGTCGGGTGATCGGCGACATCGTCGGCCGCGCGCACGAAGCGATAGAAGGCGAGGATCGGACCCCGTCGCTGCTCGCTCAAGAGCCACGAGGCGACGGGAAAGTTTTCGTCCCGATGGCCCTTGCCGGAGAGGGCCTCCTTCACCGTCGTCATGCGCGCCCTGTCTCTCGCATCGGCGCTTGGAATCGTCCTTTCCAGTAGCCGCCGCGCCCCCGCCAATATTGGTACGCGGAATCGAACGTGAAAGCGACATAGGCCGCCGCGATTGCGGGCAAGGCAAAGCCGCCAATCAGGGGGCGCCCGTAGAGCCGCAACATCGGCGCAAGCGCAATCGCCATCATCGCCCAGGTGACCGCGCCGAACGCTTGCGCGGCGCCGCGCGCGAATAGGGCGAACAGCAGCGGGGCCACATAGACGAGCGCCATTCCTCCGATCGCGCCCGCAAGCCGCAGGGGCGAATAGCGCAATTCGGCGAAGGCCGAGCGCGACACCATCCGGCGGAATTCGTCGAAGGTTGAATACGCGCGCAAACTATCGACGCTCTCGGTCAGCCCAAGCCAGATTGGTCCCTGCCCTTTCATAAGCGCGCCGAGCGCGCAATCGTCGATGAGCGCGTTGCGCACGGCCTCGAGACCGCCGGCGGCATGAAGCGCTTCGCGTCGCACGAGCATGCAGCCGCCGGCGGCCGCGGCGGTCGTCCGCCTCGGTTCGTTCACCCAAGCGAAAGGATAGAGCATCTGAAAGAAGAAGACGAAAGCCGGCGCGAGCCAGCGCTCTGCTGCACTCTCGCAGCGCAGCTTCACCATCAACGACGTGAGGACGCTGTTTTTAGCGCGGGCGATCGCGACCAGACGCGTGAGCACGTGCGGCGCATAAGCGATGTCGGCGTCGGTGAACAGGACGAATTCAGGCGCCTGCGCGCCCGCTTCGACCTCGGCCAAGCCCTGGCGCATCGCCGACAGTTTGCCAGTCCAGCCGGACGGCGGGCCAGTTCCCTTTACGATTTTTAACCGCTCGGCCGCGTGTGCGTCGCTCGCCGCGTTGGACGCAACGGCTGTAGTGCCGTCCGTACTCTGATCGTCAACAACAACCACCGAAAACGGCCCGGGATAGTCTTGCCGAAGAAGCGAGCCGACGCTGTGAGCAATCATGTCGGCTTCGTCGCGAGCCGGGATGATCGCGACGACGCTGGGCCAGACGTCCGCCTTGTTCCGAACCTTGTTCGCTGCAGCGGCGGAATCGTCCCGCTCGCCGCACAGCCAGAACCATCCCCTGCCGAACAGAAGATAGGCCCAGATGGCGAGCGGAATGAGGGAGATCGGCGACAGAGAATCATTTGAGATGGCCGTGGGCGCGAAACCAGGCGATCGCGTCGGCGAGACCCTCGCGATAAGGCCTTGAAACATAGCCCAGCTCGCGCCGCGCCTTGGAATCGTCGAAGAACATATGATGGCGCGCCATCCGCAGGCCGTCTGATGTGATGAACGGCTCAACGCCACGAAGCGTCGCCAACAACTCCGCTCCATAAGCGATCGGATAGAGCATTGTCCGCGGCAGCTTGAGCTTGGGCGGCCGCCGCCCGACGAGGCGAGCGATGTCGGCAAGCATGTCGGCGAGGAAGACGTTGTCGCCGCCAAGAATGTAACGCTCTCCGATTCTCCCGCGTTCAAGCGCGGCGATGTGTCCGGCAGCGACGTCGTCGACATGCGCGAGATTGAGCCCGGTGTCGACAAAGGCAGGCATACGCCCCGACGCAGCCTCGACGATGATACGGCCAGTCGGCGTCGGCCGGACGTCGCGCGGACCGATTGGCGTCGACGGGTTGACGATCACCGCCGGCAAACCATCGCGCTGGATCATCGCCTCGACCAGACGCTCGGCGGCAACCTTGCTGCGCTTATAGGCGCCGATCCCCTCGCCGTCGGCGAGCGGATTGTCCTCTGTCGAGGCGGCCCCGTCAGTGAGCTTCAAGGTCGCCACGCTGCTGGTGTAGACGATGCGCTCGACGCCGGCGCTGAGCGCCTCCTCCATGATAAGGCGCGTGCCCTCGACATTGCTGCGCTGGATCTCTTCCGGGTTTCGCGCCCAGAGCCGATAATCGGCAGCCGCGTGGAAAAGGTAACGGGCGCCTTTCAGCGCCGCCGCCAACGAGGCGCGGTCGCGGAGGTCGCCCTCGCAAACAACGTCCGCCGCGTTGAGATTTGTCCGCGGGCTCGATGGACGCGCCAGAACGCGGACGCCGTGGCCGCGGGCTCTGAGCGCACTGGCGATTGCAGAACCGAGAAAGCCGCTCGCGCCCGTAACCAGAACAGTCGAAGGCGGCGCCGAGTGGAATGCGCCCTGTGTCGCCGCAGCCGCGCCCGCGCAGCCCGCCGATCCGAGCTCCTGCGAAACAACACCTTGTCCGCTTTCACGATCCATAGGCAAGACTTACCAAACTGCGCAGCGAGCTCTCAGTGCTCGCGACAATATTTCATGATGAACTGTTATTTGGGCCAAACGGCCCGAGCTTTCGCTCGAAATTTCTAGAATCCTCACGGACAATCATCCAGGTTCTTGTTCACGCGCCGTGAGGCAATGTTCTTTCCACCTAGCGGGGTCAAGCGCGTTAGGGCTCGAGGAGTGGCCAAGCCTACCGGATGATGACGGCCACTTGGGGCGGCGGCGCGAACTCTCCGGTTGCTGCAATGGCCAATCTGGATGATTTTGGCAAGGCGGCGCTCGCACTAACTCTCTGATTCGTCACGACATTATTCGGGGAATTGACATTTTCTTGCTAATTTCAGAAATCTTTGCTATCATTCCCTTTAACAAAAATTGTTCGACGGGACACTCCCTTTGTCCCATTCGCCCGACGCGACTTCGCCGCACCCCCGTTGTGTCCGGTCTTGTCGGCGCCCAAACCGCGCCGACGCTCGAAACGGCGATCGCCGAACGGGTGAGCGACTCGGGATTGGCGCCGCAACCGACTGAAAAGGCTGGATTCGGACTCGGAAATGGCGAGTTCCCTCCGACCGGACAAAGGGCCGGGGGAAAGTCACTTCATAAGTTCGACCGCGCAACTCAGAAGGCCGCTTGGATCGGCGCTTTGGCCAACATGGATCTCGAACCGACCTGGCTCAAGCACAGGCTCAAAGTTCGGACCTACGAACGACAGATCCTTGACCGGGAGCCGCCAGGTCACATCCGTCCGCCCTCCGGCGGCGAGAACGGCCTTCTGCACGCCCTTAAGCTCCAGTAAGGGCCTGGCTATGCTCGCCACAGGATCACGTGCGAACAGAAATAGGGTCGCCTCGCCGGCGATCGGGCTTTCATTATGAACCGCAAGCGACACCTCGATCGTGTCTTCCGGGCTCACCTGGGTCGGCTTGCAGCGAAGATCGCTCAGCGCAAAGCGGCTGTATGAAAGGCCATGTCCGAAAGGAAACTGCGGCGTCGGCGGCAGATCGAGATAGGTGCTGGAATAGTGCACTCCGGGCGCGTAGGGGCGGCCGGCAGGAAGCTCATTGTAGAATATCGGGACCTGCCCAACATCGCGCGGCCAGCTCACGGGCAATCGGCCGGTCGGGTTGAAGGTCCCCGTCAGAACGTCGGCGACCGCGCGTCCCGCCTCTTGTCCAAGAAACCAGGTCGCCAGCACCGCGTCAGCGCGCTCGAACAGCCATGGGGCCGTCAGCGGCCGGCCTGAAGAGAGGGTCACGACGACAGGCTTGCCAAGGTCGAGTATGGCTTCGGCGAGCGCGCGCTGGCGACCCGGCAAGCCAAGGTCGACGCGGCTCGCCGCCTCCCCGCTCATCGCCGCGCTCTCGCCAAGGCAGAGCACGACGGCCTCAGCGTCCGAGCAAAGATCGATTGCGGCCGCTATCCCGCCTGTCTCTTGTCCATCGATGTCGACGCCGGCGGCGTGATCGATCTGGCATTGCGGCAGCGCCGCCTTGAGGCCCCCGAGAATGGACACGACGTCTTCAGGCTTGCCCGCCGAAGCCCAGGAGCCCAGCATCTCGCCCGGGGCCGCGGCCAAAGGACCGACAATTGCGAGGCGTTTGATCTTAGGGGATAGGGGCAAGACGCCCGTGCGGTTCGACAAGAGCACAATCGCTCGCCGCGCTGCGTCACGCGCCAACTCGCGCCTCGCCGCTGCTCGGTGCGCATCCAGCGGGGCCGATCCGCGGCGATAGGGATCATCGAAGAGGCCGAGGCGTTCCTTCAGCTCGAGCACACGCCGCACGCTCGCATCAATCGTGGCCATCGTTACGAGACCGCGTTCCAGCGCCTCCGGCAAGCACTGGATGTAAGCGCCGCTGGTCATATCGATGTCGACGCCCGCATTGAGGGCGAGCGCCACAGCCTCGACGAGGTCCGCCACAACGCCATGATTGAGGAGTTCCGCGACAGCGTTGTAGTCGCTGATCAAGACACCCTCGAAGCCGACGACTCCTCTGAGCCAGCCTTGCAGCAGCTTGGCGTTGGCGGTCATTGGCGCGCCGGAAACATCGATGAACGCGGGCATGATGGCCGCTGTCCCCGCAGCGACAGCCGCCGCAAACGGCGGCAGGTAAATCTCGTGCAGTGTCCTCTCGGACACTTCCGCCGAGGCATATTCGCGACCGGCCGTAACCGCGCCATAGGCGCAGAGATGCTTGGCGGTGGCCGCAACGCTATCCTGGGCGGCAAGATTGGGTCCCTGAAAGCCCCGTGTCTTGGCCGCCGCCATCTGGGAGGCGACCCAAGTGTCCTCCCCCGGACTTTCGATGATGCGTCCCCAGCGTGGATCGCGCGCCACGTCGAGCATCGGCGCAAAAGTCAGGGCGACCCCGTCCTCCGCAGCCTCTTCGGCGGCGACGCGCGCCGTCTTCTCCCACAGATCGGGCGCGAACTGACACGCTTCCGCCAATGACACCGGAAAGATCGTGTGGTGGCCATGGATCACGTCGAGACCCATGAGCAGGGGAACGCCGAGACGGGATTCCTCGACCGCGAGGCGTTGGACGCCGCGCGTCTCCTCCGCGCCCCAAAGGTTGAGCAGGTTTCCGATCCGCCCGGTTCGAATCCCCTCCTGCAAATCTCGCAGCTCGCCGGGACCGGTAACCACGCGGGACGCAGCGACCATATTGAGCTGCCCGATCTTTTCCTCGAGCGTCATCTTTTGGAGCAATGCGTCGATGCGTCCCATGCGCTTGCCTTATCTTGAGCGGTCGACCGATGGTTCCGACCGCGATTGTCTTTGGAGCGGAATAGGCTTTCGCAAGCGGCCTCCACCGATGAACAGTCAATCTAGGCTCCTAGCACCCGCAAGACTGCGGCGCCGGATCGTGCGAGAATAGGCGCCGGGGAAGGGAATTCGATGGCGGAACAATCCAAGGAACCATCAAAGGGCGCCGACAACACGGATAGCGCCTCGCTCAAAAGTCTGTTCTCCGACGTCATCTGGATGGCTTCGGCGTTCTGGGTTTCGCGCCAGCGCAACAAGCTTCTAACACTGGCAGGCGGGCTAATCGTAGTCGTCGGCGCCACAGCCTACATGCAAATCAGGCTCAATTCTTGGAACCGGCCATTCTACAATGCCCTGACCAACAAGGACATGTCTGGCTTCCTGGCCCAGCTTTGGGTCTTCGGCGAGATCGCGGGCATATTGCTGGTCCTCAACGTGGCGCAGATGTGGCTCAATCAGAGCTCCAAGGTCGTCTTGCGCCAAGGTCTGGTGAACGATCTCCTGGATCAGTGGCTCAAGCCAAAGCGCGCCTTCCGCCTGTCGAATTCGGGCCCGCTCGGCGCCAACCCCGACCAGCGCCTGCAAGCCGACGCTCAGCATCTGACCGATCTTTCCACCGACTTAGGCGTCGGCCTTCTGCAGTCGAGCCTACTTCTGCTCACCTTCGTCGGTGTTCTTTGGGGGCTCTCTCAGGGCCAGTTTCTGCCGATCGCTGGCCGTGACTTCGCGCCGCCCGGCTATCTCGTCTGGTGCGCGCTGGTCTACGCCGGGGTTGCTTCCTACGTGAGCTGGCGCGTCGGCCGCCCGCTGATCAACCTCAATGCCGAGCACTATGCGCGAGAGGCCGATTTTCGTTTTGCACTCGTGCGGATAAATGAACACATCGACGGCATTACCCTCTACGGCGGCGAGGCCGACGAGAGAGGCCGCCTCAATGGCGTGTTCGGCGACGTGCTGGACATCTCACGGCGGATCGTCACTGCCGTGACGCGGTTGACCTGGGTCACCGCCGGCTACGGCTGGTTTACGATCATCGCGCCGATTCTGGTCGCGGCCCCGGCCTATTTCCGAAGCAACATAAGCTTCGGCGAACTGATGGTGATTGTCGGCGCCTTCAACCAGGTGCAAACGGCTCTTCGATGGTTCGTTGACAATTTCTCCAACCTTGCGGACTGGCGGGCGACTCTATTGCGCGTGGCTCGGTTCCGGAAAGCGATCTTGGGCATGGATGACCTCGGCCAGGCGGCGAGCCGCATCAATTTCGCTGAGGCGGACGATCCGTCGATAAAGATCGACGATCTTCGCGTCGCCTCACCGGCAGGCTGCGTCATGCTGAGCGAACCGCATTCGGACATCGACGCCAAGGAACGTGTCCTCATCGCTGGCGAAAATGGCGAAGAAAAAGCCTTGCTGTTTCGCGCCATCGGTGGGCTATGGCCGTGGGGGAGCGGCCGGATCACGCACCCGGCGCGCAGCACGATCATGTTCATGCCGGTGCAAGCCTATATCCCGCCCGGTTCGCTCCGCGAGATCGTCGCTTACCCGCACCCGACCGATTCCTTTGACCATCCGGCAATCGTCAATGCGCTCACCGGGGTCGGACTGGAGCACCTCGAGCCGCACCTCGACAAGGTGGACCGATGGGACCGGGAATTGACCGACGACGAGAAGCAATGCCTCGCCTTTGCCCGGGTCGTCCTGCAAAGGCCGGGCTGGGTCGTGGTGAACGATGCGCTTGACGTTCTCGACCCGACTTCGCGCACGCGCATCAGGAAGCTGTTCTCGAACGAGTTGGCCGAAGTCGGCATAATCAACATCGGGCATGACCAGCCGGAGACCGGCTTCTATCTCCGCAAGCTGCATCTGGTTATGGATTCCAGTGGCCAGAAGTTCGAACCGGAACGCGAACATCCGATGGCTGAGCCTTCGAAATCCGACGACGAATCTCTTCCCGCCGAATAGACAGGACGTCGATGCCACATTCCGCCAAAACCAAGCCCTATCACAAGGAAGTCAAGCGCCGGGAGAAACTCTCCGACGAGGGCTTGCTTGACCTCGTCCAGCGCCAGACCTTCTTGTTCTTTTGGGACGGCGCACAGCCGGCGAGCGGGCTTGCGCGCGATCGCACGGGACGGCTGAGAGATCCCGCAGATGACGTCGTCGCGACTGGGGGTTCCGGCTTTGGCGTGATGGCCATGATCGTAGCCTGCGAGCGCGGATGGGTGACGCGGGCCGACGTGCTCGCTCGCCTGTCGAAGGCGCTGGACTGCCTCGAGAGGGCGACCTGCTATCACGGCCTCTACCCCCATTTCATGCACGGCGACACGGGCGCCACGAAGCCGTTCAGTCGGAAGGACGACGGCGCCGATCTGGTCGAGAGCGCGTTCTTGTTTCAGGGACTCCTATGCGCCCGCGCCTATTTCGATCGCGATGCGCCGGAGGAGAAGCGCATTCGTGATCGCATAACCTATCTCTGGAGCGAAGCCGAGTGGGATTGGTACACTCAGGGCACTCGAACCGCCCTCACTTGGCACTGGAGCGCGACCAACGGCTTCGCGCTGAACCATCCCGTCCGAGGCTGGAACGAGTGCCTCATCGCTTATGTTCTGGCCGCTTCCGCGCCACGCTATGCGATGCCCGCCGAAGCCTATCACGAAGGCTGGGTCCAGAGCCGCCAGTTCATCAACGGGCGCAGTTTCGAGGGCGTCGAGCTTCCTCTCGGACCGGACGCGGGCGGACCGCTCTTCTTCACCCATTATTCCTTCTGCAGCATCGATCCGCGCGGGTTGAGCGACGCCTACGCGGACTACTGGAAGCAGAACGTTGCTCACACGCGCATTAATTACGCTTACTGCGTCCGCAACCCGCTTGGGTTCAAGGGCTACGGGCCGAACTGCTGGGGTCTCACGGCCGGCGACTCGGTCAAGGGCTACGATGCGCATTCGCCCAGCAACGACAAGAGCGTCATCACGCCGAGCGCGGCCCTGGCGAGCTTCCCCTACTCGCCGACAGAGGCGATGGGGGCGCTTCGACACTTCTATGACAATCTGGGCGACAAGATTTGGGGACGGTACGGCTTCATCGACGGTTTCAGCGAGCAATTTGACTGGTACGCAGACAGTTACCTCGCGATCAGCCAGGGGCCGATCGTCGTCATGATCGAGAATTACCGAACGGGCCTCATCTGGAAGCTGTTCATGGGCATTCCCGAGATCCGTGAGGGGATGAAGAAGCTCGGCTTCAAGAGCCCGCATTTCGTTTCCGCGATAGCGTGATTGCGCTCGACGACTGGATAGATAAAGAAGCGCGCTTCGTCGTGGGCGCAATGCTGCGCGCCGTCTCAGCGACGAACCTCGTCAAGGAACGTCCTGGCTTTGGTCAGCGCGTTGTCCCGCGGCCAGGATCGGTACTGGCCTCCCCCATTCCTGCCGCTTACGATCCCGACCCCGACTATTTCTTTCACTGGTTGCGGGATTCGGCGATCATCATCGACGCTCTGCGCGTAGCGCAAGCCGAGGGATTTGAGAAGCAAACCACCGTCGAGCGCTTCCGCGGGTTTGTCGACTTCAACCGATCCCTGGGCGAACTGGACGGGCGGGAGCTTATTCGCCACGCGCGTTTCAGGAAGGAGGTTCAGCCCTCCTTCCTGCAATACGTACGACCCGATGACGAGCTGGCGGCCGTGTTCGGCGGGGCGGTGCTGGGTGAAGCCCGCGTCAATCCAGATGGAACCCTCGATTTCACCCGATGGGCGCGCCCGCAGAATGATGGACCGGCGCTGCAAGTCCTGACGCTCATGCGATGGCGTGACGCCCGGACGGACCTGGACGATGCGCTCCAGGCCGCCATGCTGGATCTTGTGATCGGCGATCTCGACTTCATCCGGGCCCACGCAACCGAGCGTTCGTTCGACATTTGGGAGGAAGAGAGCGGGTATCACTATTATACGCAACTCGTGCAAGCCGAGGCGCTTGTTCAGGGTGCCGAGTGGCTTGAGGAAAGAGGGGACGCGAAACGGGCGCGTGACTTTCGCTCCATCGGGGACGCGCTCGCTCTAAACCTCGACGCCTATTGGAGCGCGGAAGACGGCTATTACCGCTCAAGGACAGGCGTCGTCGGAGGCGCTCCGGAAAAAACTCTCGACATTGCGGTGATTCTTGGCGTGCTTCACGCTGGGCGCGCGAAGGGAGCCCATAGCGTGCTCGACCCGAAGAGCCAGGCCACACTGGCCGCGCTCGAAGACCTGTTCAACGCTGAATATCCGGTCAACCAAGAGCGGCCAGCTGACCAGGGACCCGCGATCGGACGCTACGCAAAAGACACGTACTACGGCGGCAACCCCTGGTATCTGGCGACGCTCGCCGCGGCCGAGTTCTATTTCAAACTGGCGATTGCGCTGCGATCAGGCGCCGAGATGCCCGTGACCAGCGACAACGCGCGCTTTCGTGAGCACTTAGGCGGGGAGAGTCCTGCGCAGGCCGCTTTCAGGCGCGGCAATACGTTCATGCGCACAGTTCAGGCCCACACGCCGCCGAGCGGAGATCTCTCGGAACAGTTCGATCGCGCAACGGGCGCACAGACTTCGGCCAAACACCTCGCCTGGAGCTACGCCGCCTTTATCACCGCCGCACGCGAGCCGCCGCCAGGCCGCCCAGGCCATTCGAGGCTGAGGTCTCTGCGCAACTTTCTCAAGCCCGGCGTGACGATTCGCTTCCCGAATTGACGTCGCAGCCCGAAGGCATGGCGGATCAGCATGTTGGCGTAGAGGCCGGGCCCGCTTGAATAGACGCGCCAGCCGCCATCGACGGCGATCGAGTTTGCTCTGACCCGCGCCCATTCGTCGCTCGCCTGATACCGATCCGGGAAGGCCGCGTCACTAGAGCTGAAATAAGAATTCCGCTGCCTCAGCGTGGCGTGCGGAAGCTGGTCAGTCACTGCGATCGGGTTTGCGACCAACAGTGCCTCCCACAGCGCGTCAAACTCACCGATGTCGCTCATTGCCTCGCCGTAGCGTAGATGCGAATGCGTATACATGAGCCCGATTTCGCGGCCGAAGAAGGCCGCCGATTCCGCCCGCTGAAAGAACGTCTCGGGGCCCCCGTGGTAGACGATCGGCTTGTCCATGAGCCGCGCGCCGTCGGAAAATAGGAGGTACTTGCGGATGAGGCTCAAGTGCTTTCGTGCCTGGGCCTGGGTGAACAAGCCGCCAATCATGCTCTGCGTCATCGGCAAGAGCGAATAGGCGAGGCCCGTTTTCTTATCGCTTGGGTGCAACAAGAGCTCGGGCTCGCCACCTTCCGGCCGGAACACGCCATAGCCGGCGACGACTCCGTCGCGAATAAGATAGGTGTTGAAGTCCTTGCGCACCGCGGTCGCGAGCGCGTCGAGCTCTTTGGCGCGCTTGGGCGTGCGCTTCGCTTGACGAAGGATTTCGGCGTAGCGGCGTAGCTGCTCGTAAAGGAGAACGACCGTCCAAGCGCTTGTCATCCAATCGCTTGTCGTCGGATCGACCGGCCGAAGCGAGTCGTTCCAGTCGCCGTGGCCATAACGAACAAGGTTCGTGCCCGGAATGAAGCGCGCGCGCACCGTCTCGATCAGCTTGTCGATGTGAGCGGTCACCGGGTCGACGTGCGGCGTCTTCTCGAAATTATCCGCGCGGCGCCACGCAATCGGCTCGTCGAGGAAGGCAAAATCGCCCGTGGCCTCGATATAGTCACAGAGCGCTTTGAGCGGCCAGACGATGATGTCGCCATGCGACTCCCTGTCCTGCACCACGGAATAGGGTTCGAGCATGAACCATTGCGGCCAGTCGCCGCTCTCTTCGTATTGCTGAGCGTAGAGAATGCGCAGAATCTCTTTGACCGATTGATCATGTTCGAGCGTCAGCAGGAGTTCGATCGAGCCTTGGCAGACGTCACGCGTACCCCAGGCGCCGCCGGTATATTGTTCGAGACCGTGCGGCGCGGTCAGGTGAATCATCCCGTCATGCGCAAGCCAGGGGAGGACCGTGTCGACGGCGAGCGCGTCCGCCGAATCCTTGGCGCTCTTCACCCGAACCCCACGGGTAAGGTTTCGCCAGAAGCGATCGGCAGGCTTGAGCATCGCCGCTTCGTCGACCGGCTTCGAATACTTTGACGAAAGCGCATCGGCCTGCTTTGGGTCGGTCATCGAGCCCACGACCGCGAACACGAATTCATTCGTCGGCTTCGTGCGGATCGCGACGAATGCGCCGCTGCGGCGCTTTCCGTCGACATACAGAAGTTCGTCGCCGCCGATGGCTTCAACGCGTCCCGGCGTACTCGTCACCAGGCGATAGACACCCTCGGGATATTGCTGGCCCCAGCGATCATTGAGATCCGGCCGGAAAGTGAAGCGCTTTCGCTTCGAGTTGATCTCGATGCGGCCGGCAGGGCCAAACTCCTGCTCTCCAAGAACAAGATGGCCGAAAACGAGAAAGCGACATCTTGGCCCTTCGACCGTAACGCGCCACTGCATGGCGGGTTCGTCGCCGGACACGGTCGCGAAGACCGTCACGGTTCGCGGGCCCAGTTGATAGACCCAACGGCAGTCGTTGAGTCCCATTTCGAAAGCGGAAGGGACGGTCAGCAGCCGCCATCCGTCCTTCGTCTCTATCAACATGCGCAATCCGCTCGCGCGGGTGATGTTGTAAGGATCGCGGGAGACGGAAAAGAGCTTGTGGAATGACGTATTGCCGATGGTCAGTTGCGCGCCGAACACGCCGTGCATCCATCCGGTCGCGCAAAGAATCCCCTCGTCTGGCAGCAACTCCTGACCACTGCGCATGAGCGAACCGTGGCGCCGGGCCACGATGTGCTCCTTATCGCGCAGGACGATGTGGCGGCTGTGCGTTCTTCCCGGAACGAAGAAGGACAGAAGCTGGTCGCCAGCTCGTTCGACATGCGTGCGCCGGCGGTATCGCGCTCGGACCGCTTTATCATCGAGCGTCTCAGCGACGGCGGAGCGGGCGTCATGAAGCAAACTTCGCGTTGGGGCGGATAGGGCGACGTCGCGCTCCGCCCAGTCCTTGCTGGCGCCTTCGACGGCGTCAATCTGGCTCAGGTCGGCGTCGCTCGACGCCGCGGGGTGGTCAGGCTGAAAGAAGCCAAAAAACGTCCATGACGTCGCCCCGCCAGGCTCGAGCGTTACGGACTTTGATTGCAGAGCCGCGCACGCTGTCTCGTACTGAAGGCGTTCGGACGGCAAGTTCGTCCCGAAGGGAACGCCCAGTTGATCGGCGTCACGATATGCCGGCCCCATCAGTTGCCGAAAATCCGTCGCGATAGCCTGCGGCGCCTTCCAGGCAGCCGTGGGCCACCCAGGGATGCGCTCCGCCCTGTGACAGGTTTTGCCTGCCCATCAGAACATGGTTCAAGCGTGGATGGACCGCGACGTGGTGGTCGAGATACTGACTGGCGTAGGCCTCGTTGTTCATCAGGAAGCCCTGATCGCCGAGCCCGAGATCCTGGATCAGAACAGCGTCGCATGGGAGCTTCTCGTCGCGGTCGTTGGCGAGTTCGACCCGCCAAAACCACGCGTTCAGCCGCGGGTGAAGCCAAAGCGTGACCCGATGTCTGAGCCCGCTCTCCTCTCCTTCCCACACATAGCGGTCGTCCGAGCGACCCGACGCGAAGCGGCGCTCTCGGGCCCCATCAACGACAGAGTCGTCGGCCGCTCGCCGCCCGTGCGCAGATAGAGGCGCGCCATGCCGTCGCCGATCGGCAAGGCGAGCGTTTGATTGACGACGATCCGACGGTTCGCTTGCGTGTGCTCGATGGCGAAGATCGCGCCGGTCGGCAGGACGCTGACCGAAAGCCCGGACCCATTGGCGATCCGCAAAAGGTCGAGATCGTCTCGACGCGGCGTCGTCAGGATCTCAATCGACGAATCCAACATAGCCCCTCCCGTTGCCCGCGATCTTTCTTACATCGGCTTGCCGGCCGAGTTTGGAAAGGCGCGTCAGCTCACGCCCGATTGTTCCCGTGAGCTTGATACTAACCGGCCGCAATCCCTATGTGGAGATGTTCCGCGGCGCAAAAGCCTTGTTTCATCCGGACAACGCGCCCGCGATGGGTGAACCCCGGCCGGAATTGCGCTATTGAGCATCGACGGGTCTGGATCAAAAACCGGCGCTGCTGGTTCGGGTGAGGCGATGGAAACAAAATTTCCAAGCTATTGGATGTGGTCAGAAGCCTTCGAGGTGCTGGCGCGCGCAGAGCGCATGCACCGGCAATTCATTCAGCCGTCCGGCTCGCGCTCCCCGGTCGCCTGGGAGCCGCCGGTCGACATCCTCGAGACCGAACGCGCAGTGCTGGTGCTGGTCGCTCTGCCGGGGGTCGATTTCGACGAGGTCAAGGCGGTCATCAATCAAGGTGAATTGTTGATCTCGGGATCTCGGACCTATCCGGAGGAGATGCGGACCGCGATCATTCACCGACTCGAGCTGCCGCAAGGCCGATTTGAACGCCGCGTTCGTCTGCCTGCGGGGCGCTACAGCGCCATTCATCGGTCGGCCTCGAACGGCCACCTGCTCATTACGCTGCAAAAATCGGAGGCCTCAAATGGCTGAGGCCGCGACAGGCTCCGAAGAGACCCTTGGCGCGGCGCCTTCGCCGCCATTGCCGCCAGACGCCCTGATCATCGTGCCGGTGCGCGGCCTGGTGCTGTTTCCCGGGACGGTGTTGCCGATCACCCTCGGCCGGCCCCGTTCTGTGCTGGCGGCGCAGAGAGCGGTGAGGGAACAGAAGCCGGTCGGCATTGTGATGCAGCGTAGCGCCGAGGTCGCCGATCCCCTCCCAGTCGACCTGCATCGAATGGGGACGGTCGCCAATATCGTTCGCTATATCACCGCGCCTGACGGCACGAACCATCTCATATGCCAGGGAGAGCAGCGGTTCCGGGTCGACGACTATCTGACCGGTTGGCCGTTCTTCGTCGCCAAGACGGAAAGAATTCCGGAGCCCAGTCCGACGTCGAACGAAATCGAGGCCCGTTTCGTTCACCTCAAGGGCCAGGCGATCGAGGCGATCCAGCTCCTGCCGCAAGCGCCCAACGAATTGCTGGCGACCATCCACGGCGTCGATTCGCCGGGCGCGCTCGCCGATTTGGTGGCGACCTTCATGGATGCGACGCCCGACGAGAAACAGGAGATTCTCGAGACCGTGGACATCGGCGCCCGGATGGAGCGTGTGTCGCGCCTGCTTGCGCACCGGATCGAGGTGCTTCGGCTGTCGCAGGAGATCGGGCGGGAAACCAAGGCCTCGCTCGACTCCCGCAACCGTGAGGTCCTGCTGCGCGAGCAGATGGCGGCCATCCAGCGCCAGCTTGGCGAAGCGGATGAGGGAAAGTCGGCCGAGATCGCCGAACTCGAGAAGGCGATCGCGAACGCGCATATGCCGAAGGAGGTCGACGACCAGGCGCGCAAGGAATTGCGCAGGCTTCAGCGCATGCCCGAGGCCGCGGGCGAGTACGGCATGGTGCGGACCTACCTCGATTGGCTGGTCGATCTGCCCTGGGCGCTGCCCGAGGAGACGCCGATCGACATCGCGGCGGCGCGCCGCATCCTCGATGAGGACCACTTCGGGCTTGAGAAAATCAAGCGCCGGATCATCGAGTACCTCGCTGTCCGCAAGCTCTCGCCGGACGGCAAGGCGCCGATCCTCTGCTTTGTCGGACCTCCCGGCGTCGGCAAGACCTCGCTCGGTCAGTCGATTGCGCGCGCCATGAACCGCAAGTTCGTCCGGGTCAGTCTCGGCGGCGTGCACGACGAAGCAGAAATCCGGGGCCATCGGCGGACTTATATCGGCGCCTTGCCCGGCAACATCATTCAGGCGATCCGCAAGGCCAAAACTCGCGACTGCGTCATGATGCTCGACGAGATCGACAAGCTTGGGTCCGGCATACAGGGCGACCCGGCTTCCGCGATGCTGGAGGTGCTGGACCCTGAGCAAAACAACACCTTCCGCGACAATTACCTCGCGGTGCCGTTCGACCTCAGCCGCGTCGTGTTCATCGCCACGGCGAATATGCTCGACACCGTTCCCGGCCCGCTTCGCGACCGCATGGAGATCATCAGTCTTTCCGGCTACACGGCGAGCGAAAAATTTCAGATCGCGCGCCGCTATCTCGTTCGTCGCCAATTGAACGCCAACGGCCTCAAGCCGGAACAAGTTGAGATCGCCGATGACGCGCTCAGAGGAATCATTGAGCGCTACACACGGGAGGCTGGCGTTCGAAGCCTGGAGCGCGAGATCGGCCGGGTGCTGCGCCAATCCGCTATGCGGGTCGCGGAGGGAGAGACCGGCCCGATCACGATCACAGACGGCGATCTCTTGAGCATTCTAGGGCCCCCGATATTTGAGGACGAGGTCGCCATGCGCACCAGCGTCCCCGGCGTGGCGACGGGGCTCGCCTGGACGCCGGTCGGCGGCGACATCCTGTTCATCGAGGCGACCGCCACTCCGGGCGCCGGACGGCTCATCCTCACCGGACAGCTGGGCGATGTGATGAAGGAAAGCGCGCAAGCCGCGCTCAGCATCGTTAAGAATTGCGCAGTCTCCTATGGCATCGACCCGGCGCGCTTCGAGAAGACCGACATCCACGTCCACGTGCCGGCGGGCGCGACGCCAAAAGACGGCCCGAGCGCCGGGGTGGCGATGTTCATGGCGCTCGTCTCGCTCATGACCGATCGCACCGTGCGCAGCGACACCGCGATGACCGGAGAGATCAGCCTCCGAGGCCTCGTGCTTCCGGTCGGCGGCATCAAGGAGAAAATCGTCGCCGCGCACAGGGCCGGACTCCGACGCATCATGTTGCCCGCGCGCAACCGGAAAGACTTCGAAGACATCCCCGAGGAGGTGCGGCAGCAATTGACGTTCACATGGCTCGAACGGGTGGATGACGCGGTTTCCGCCGCGCTCGAGCCGGCGCGAGACCTCGTCGCTGAATAGTGTGGTCGGCGGAGGCGGTCGGCGCCATTTCCTTCCGCATTTTGTGCGATTCCAATAGGTTGCGGCGCCATTTCCTTCCGACTCGCCGGTCTCGCAGGCTTCGGGCGGACGCAACATTTTGTGCGTTATTTAATTCTCGATCCTGATAGCCAAGTCAGTTGATTTTCTGACTATGATAATTATCATATCATAACTACTAATTTTTAGCAATCATTTTGTTGAGATTCGCCTAGGCGTAATGCGGACCTCTGGCCTGGCCGCGGGAAACCTCAAGGGGCGGGTTGCGCCCGTCGCCTCGCGGCCGAAACGTCCGTGGCCGAAACGGCCTCCGAGTAAGAATTGCCAAAATGCGTGCGGACGTAGTTGACGACGTCGGCGACTTGCGCGTCGCTCATCATGTCTCCAACCGGCGGCATGCCTTTCAGCCCACCAAGTAAGACACTCAGCATGAAGTCAGCCGAATCAAGGTTCTTGTCGGCGACGAGCGACGGATAGGACCCGGCGCCAACCGCGCCTTTCGCGTCGGGCTGATGGCAGGCGGCGCAGACGTTTCGGAATAGGTCCGCTCCGCCCTGCTCGGCAAATTCCCAACCGTGGCTCATGGCGGCGCTGTTCGCCGGAGCGTCATCGGCCAGCGTCGGCGCGCCAGCGGCCCCCGAAACGACCAGCGCGACCGCGCGCAGCGCGACAAATCTCATGACGCGACCACGCGCTTGTGCAGACGCTGGATCGCGTCCAGAGCCGAGAGGATGGCGCCCTCCTGCCAGGCTGGAATGTAGGAGGCATGTTCGCCAGCCAGCACGATTCGGCCGTCGATCTGACAGAGGTCGTTGTAATGCGCTTTTCGCGCTTCATCCGACCAGTCGCCCGCGCAGCCAAGGGTGAACGGTACGCGATGCCAGGCGACGGAAACGCCGTTCTCGAACTCGGTCAGATATTGCGGGTGGATCCGGGCGCCGAACGCGACCGCGCGCTTCACTCGCTCGGCTGGCGGCATCGCCGTGAACTCGTAAGAGTTCGCTCCATCGAACGTATATCCGCCGAGCAGCACGCCCTTGCCGCCCGCGTTGAAATTCGTGCTGGGATAGGAAATCTGCCGAATCGGCAGATCGGTGTAGGTGATCCCGCCAAAAATGTGCTCGTCCTCCTCCCAGAACCGACGTGAGAACTGCAGCCCG
>CAVPEE010000002.1:0-35282 GCA_963702825.1 uncultured Alphaproteobacteria bacterium | reverse complement strand
CTCTGCCCTCACTCTCGCCTTTCTGGCCGCGTCAGAGAATTTGTGCGTCTCTGGCTTTGGGTTGCCGAACTTCCTGCCCCGCGCCTTTGCCGCCGCGAAGGCGGCCTTCGTGCGCTCTGAGATTAGCCGCGCCTCATACTCGGCGACCGCGGCCAGAATGTGAATCGTGAACCGGTTTGCAAGAGGCATGTCGGCGGCGATGAAATCGACATCACTTTCTAAAAGCCCCGCGATCATCGAGACGCTGCGCGCCAGTCGGTCGAGACGGGCAATGATCAGCTTCGCGTTATAGACACGGCAAAGCCGCAGCGCCTCTTTGAGTTGTGGTCGATCCTTCGATCGGCCGCTTTCGATCTCCGTCAACTCGGCGAAGATGGGTCCGGGGTTCGCGGTGATGTAACGGCGCGCCGAGTTTTGCTGCGCCAGCAGGCCAAGACCGGATCGCCTTTGCTGCTCGGTCGATACCCGGTAATAGACGACTAATGGGCGGTCGCTCATTTGGCGGCCTCGCCGGTCGGCTTGAGCGCCGAGACGCCCATCGCCCGCTTGAGATACCGCCCGATCGAAGCTTGCCCCCAATCGCCTCCCCAGGGGGAATCAATGCCGCGTCGGCGCAGTTCGGAAGCGATAACCCGATACGACCAGCCTTCGCCGCGCCACGTCAACAAGAGCGGCCCAATTTCGTCCACGCGCTGTCGAACTTTGAGTTGCGCGACGCCAACGCGCCTGGCAGCCACGACTTCCGGCGACGACCCGAACTCGCTGGCCGTCAGACTTGCAATCCTCCAAATAGCATTTGCGGTCCACTTACTCTGCCGAGCCGGGACGACGCCGGTCTCGTTGAACTCATTAGCGATGACGCGATACGATTTGCCCTCCGCGATCGACTTCCAAACGAGCGGAGCCAGATCGCATCTTCGCGCTTCCGCTCGCGCCTGCCGCGCTCTGGCGCTTGCCTGTTGACAGCCGGGGGGAAATTGACGGTTCGAATCGCCCTTCGTTTTTCCAACTGTTATCCCGCGCTGCTTGACCGCCGCCATGATGGCTTTCATTCGTTCGGAATGAATCCGGGATTCGTATTCGGCGACCGCGGCGAGCAAGTGAATGGTAAATTTGTTCGCGTAAGGAAAATCGGTAGCCACGAAGTCGAGTCCGCTGTCCATCAATCGCGCGATCATTGCGACGTTGCGCGACAGACGATCTAAGCGGGCGATGACAAGAACGGCGCCCATTATTCGACACGTCGTCAGCGCGGTTGCGAGTTGGGGACGATCATTCTTCCGACCGCTCACGGTCTCTGAGTATTCTCCGATCAGACGCCCATGATTCGCTGCCACATAATCGCGCACTTGTGCTTGTTGGGATTCGAGACCGAGACCGGACTCACTCTGTTGGCCCGTTGACACACGATAGTACGCAACGTACCGACCCCCGCCGCTCGTGATCATTTTCGCGACCGCTATGATTTCGTTTGTAGAGCGTCTGTGATTGTGCAGTCTGTAAGCGATCGTTGCAACGAAGGCGAAGGTGCTGAGATGGTTCCACCGCTGACGCGAGCGTGACGATCGACGGCTGGTCAAAAGGGCTGGACCTTCGCCGGACGTTGATCCGCTCGAGGAACTAATCCATATCCTAGGGGAGGCTAAAGCGAATAGTTCTGGCACTCGCGACATTCATGGCATTCGCGAATCAAGCGACGAGGGCCGAAGCCTGTCTGCAACGATCGGCACTACGTCAATTCTTGAGGCCACGTAGTTCACTCCCGTCCTGCGGAAGCGAACCAATCACCGCGGAGGCGATTTACCGCGACGGTAACGTGTCGTTTTTTGGAATACCGTCGCGGGACGTGCCCGCATCATCACGGCGTCGAGCGTTCGGAATGACAAGTCAAACTCAACAATTTCGTGTTCGTTACTTTGGACGATCGAACACGCTTCTCGAAGTCGAAACTGCTGCGCGTGACACGGCTGAGGCGATCCGCGAGGCCCGCGAAGCCCAATGGCCGCCAAAGGCGGTCGGATTCCGCCTGATCGACGCCGAAGGTCGGGAAGTCTTTGAGCAGCTAAAGTCCGACCTTCGGCAGGGGTGAGCTGCGTGGCAGAGGCGCAGACGGCGGGCAATCGCGCGGCGAAGAACGAGCGTCATCCTTAAGGTCAAGTCAAATCCGAGTGTTCAACGCCGCGGTGGTGAGATCGCGTATCGACATTGTGATCCCCGAAGCCGACCTCCACTGATGCTCGGCTATAAGCCTAGTTGAAGGGTGCGAACGGTTTGGCCGAGCGCATCGGGACCCGTTCGATGTTCGGCGCTGACTGCCGACGAACCAACAGCCCCGGCCCCGACGCGACTTGATTTCCACCGGCTCTCTTGGCCCGATACAACGCCGCGTCCGTTTGCCTAAGAAGTCCTCCAAGGTCGGATGCGCCCGATGCTTCAGTCCCCACGCCAACGCTAATGGTGAACTTCGCGGCGGGTTCTTGCTGAACAAGTGCACGCGCTTCGCAAGTCTCGCAAATATCCTCCGCGATCGTGACAGCATCCTTGAGGTCAATGCCCGGCCAAAGGATCACAAACTCGTCTCCGCCCTGTCGCCCGAGAATTGCGGAGCGGCGTCCGATCGCCTCTTCGAGCACCTCGGCGAGGTTTCTGAGAGCGCGGTCTCCAGCGTCGTAGCCGTACCTATCATTGAGGCCACGAAAGACATCGATATCGCACACGAGCGCCGAGACAGGTTGTCCCAAGCGCCGTGTTTCCTCAAAGGCCTCGGCTGCGACGGCGTCGAACCCTGGTCGGTTCAGCAGTCCAGTCAGCCCGTCTATCATCGCAAAGCTAACGAGTTCCTCATGCGCTATCTTTAGCCGCGTAAGCGCTCGCCTTATGCGGATCGCAATGATCAAGCCAATCAAAATCGTAGGAGCCGCTGAAACCGACAAAATGATCTGCCAGAGTTCGCTGGCACTAAGACTTGCACATACAACGCTCACGCGCAGGGCGATCAGTAAGGAACTCATAGAGGCCAACGCGAAGACAGCGGTAATGACCTCCATGGTGATTGAGCGAATTGCACCGACACTCTTCGGCCAGAACTCGTCCAGAGCAACCATTCCACGACTTCCCCTACGCGAGAGTTATGATTTGCTCTCGCTCCCCTACGTAAGGACTATTAGGGACTGGTCGTGGAGGTTAGCTGAACCAAATGCGTAGGATTGTATCCAAATGCATCTAAGCGGAGACTCAGCTCGGACGCTCCTGCGGGCGGAGGCCCAGTGCGCCACGCCGCCGTGGTGCGAGCAGGCCCCGCGGTGATGCTCCGAAAAGCTAACGCTGCCGTCACGACATTCCGCAGTGCGCTTCTCGTGCTTCTTGCCCGCAGGATGGCGAGTGCACTAAGTGCCCAGACGAATTGACGTAGTGATTGTTGTTGCAGGCGTAGGCGAGTGCTTTGCCGCTCTGGGCGGCGAAGCAGATGACCAAGGCCGCCGCAAGAAGGGACTTCATCTAGTCCCACTCGGAATTCGTTACCGCCGATCCGGCCGACGTCGTTGAAAAGATGAGGGTCGATCGCCGCGCATCGGATGATACAGGCGGAGTTCATCTTCAGCATCGCGCTCTTGAGCTTCGCTGACGACGCGGATCAGCTCCTCGACTGGGTCAATTTCCGCCGACGAGCCAGTCGGCTTGACGAGGTGTCTGTCGTCTCGCTCGCGCCGGCGGCGCAGCCCATGGGGCATTGACTCCTGGCGATCGCTGAGATCCGCATCCATTGCCATACGAGTTGCTGTGTCGGGCCGGCTGGTTTTGCCCGGAACTTTGCCCAGGAACGCGTTGACCAGTGAACGCAGCCAGGTCGGCATTAACTTGCCCTCGATTATCTTGCGGCATAATTGAACGGCATGAGCAAATTGTACAGAGCAGCTGTCGCAGCCTTTACGGCAGCGCTAATAGCCTCTGGGGACATATTCGCACAACGGTTGCTTGACAGCTGGAAGGGTGAAGACCCCGGCATGAGGATGGTCGCCGAGGTCATTGCGAGCGCGTTCGCCAGTGGATTTTCCTGGGGCGGGGACGATGCGGGAAAGCGGGTCTACTGTGCTTCACCCGACCTCAAAGGAAGCCAAATCATGAGCGCCTTCGAGGTGTTCTGGAAAGTCAATCCTACGATGGCCGACGAGCCCTACGGTGCAGCGATGGCGGAGACGCTCCGCAAGGCATTCCCTTGTCCGCTTTGATTGCGCCGAAGCCGCCTTCCAATTTTCAGTGTCCTCCGCAGCACGATCTCATGGCGCAAGGCTTGTTCCAAGAGCGATTTTCGCACCGTCAAATGTGCCTTGATCCGTTCCCCAGGCGAGAACTCCGCCGACAGCAGCCTCGACCCTTTCGAGACGCGCAATAAGCGAGACATTTTGCCTGCGCTGCCGATCACTGGAAGACCACCGTGACGAGAGTGTCGTGCGGGCCGACGCCGTTCGTGGTTTTGAATGGGGAAGGTCATCATCTGGGCGCGCCTGTGGGGTGAGTTGGGCTTCCAGTTGTTCGATCCGGTCACGGATGCGGGAAAACATTGCAAATCCTTTCTGCGGGCCACAGGAGTCCGCTGAGTGGGGTCGGGTTTTTCGGCTACGCCACATCGTCCAAGGCGGCTCCTGAGTCAGTTCTCGCTGACGGCGGTGGGCGGGGCGTTCGACGAGGTCAATCTCCTGAACGCCGATGGCTTCAAGGAGATCAAGCACATCGAGATCTCGGGGCTGGCGCGAGTGGTGGGGTCTGCGGTGCCCGAGCCGTCGACATGGGCGCTGAACGTCACCGTACCGGAAGACAACTTGGAGCGGATCGACCGCTTCGCCGACGAGCACGGCTACACACGGTCAGGCTTCCTTCTCCACGCCGCAAAGCGGGAAATAGAGACGGCCTGACGTAGGGCGAAGAAGCCACTCAGGGGCTTGGTCCGCAACCACTAACCGTAGTTGCGGCCGCGTTGGCGTCGCTTCCTTTGAGCGCGCCGCTGCCTCCTATTCCAGTGCAATAGCTTCGGCGACCCAGAAAGGATCGGCCGCGGTCGCGGCCAGCTCTTTGATGAGCTGCTGAATGTCTAGAGTAGGATTTTATTTTGCATCGCCATCGGGTCCACCGTCGGTGTACCGGATGCGCTCTACGATGATCGGCGCGTCCTTGTTGCCCAATACGCGACGTCATGATGTTGATACGGGTTTTTTATCGGCGAGGACTCAACTACGATGCGCGCGGACAGGCTCAAAGATACCACTTTGCCACTTCGAATAAGAGCACCGCAAGCAAGCCGACAGCCACCCCCGCCAGTATCAAGGTTAGTTGCCAGTCCGGGGGTACCTCGAGTCTCACCGCTTCCCGCCTCACTGCGAGCCTCCCCTGTTCTCCGACATGAACTCGGTGGCACAAGCGAGGGATCCGTGGGTGCAATTCGCACCGGTGGCTCCAAAGCAGATTGATCGTCGCGCTTTTTGAGGCGAGTTGGTGCATCTGCAACACATCCCTCTAACCAAGTGACTGCGATTGACCCGTGCGCTCGCCTTGGTTATTGCGCGAAGTTGAGGGTTTGGCACGAACCGCGCCTGCAGGTGGAATACTCCCCGCGCGTCGATATGTATTCCGCAGCGATTGATCGCCTAGTGGCTGTGTAGCTCGTTTCCGAGCAAGCTCGTAGTTAAGAACAATCACGACCGCGAGCAGAGAGAAAACCAGCATGTGATTCTCCTTCTGCGACAGAACGAGTCTGTTCATAATGAATCCAATGAAGCTACAAGCCAATGCGCCGGCCAGCGCGCCGGATTCCGACATATCAGAGAGATAATTCCGTAGGCCGTACCAGACCGGAAGCACGAGCAACCCGACAAAAAAAACAAGTCCGGGGATCCCCGTCTCGACGACGAGCGATAGTACATAGCTGTCGATCTGTCCCAGCCCGATAATGAGACCTCCCAGTCCGAAACCGTGCCCGGTGATCGGATTTGACTTAATGTATGGCGTTCCCGCAGCCCACTGAATGTATCGCGAATTCGTGCTACTCGCCTGGGCGGCGCCGCCGAGCACCATATCGTGCACCTGATGGGAGCCCGCGATTACTCCAATGACACAGCCGATGCCGATAATGCCGAGCAGACCAGCAATTGCTGGGACCAGACTTCCTCTACTGCTCACCGCTTTGCGAATCGAATAGAAAGTGACAAACACGGCCACGGATGCGAAGACGCCGACGAACCCGCCTCGCGACCCGGAGCAGAAAATTCCAACGATTCCGCCGAAGGCAACGGCCCCCCCGAGGGCCCTGTCAAAAAGCGTCTCTAGGTGCAGAAGGAAAAATAGACCGATCGGGATGACGATGATTTGAAATTCGCCGAAAGCAAGCGGAGTGACAAAGGTCGACGACGCCCTGAATAGGCCGTTTCTGAAATCTTGAGGGTTTGGCAGAAGATTTACGAGCGTAGGATTGTTCTCGATCATTGTCGCCAACATACCTTTTGGAAAAATTTCGACGAAGAATCGATGCTTGAGGAAAAACTCAACGACGCCGGCTCCGGTATTGAATAGCGCACAGACGCAGATGATCTTCAATAGAAATACGATGTCATTCTTATCCCTAGCTATATAAATCATCGCAAAGAACGGCACATACCACGACAGGACTGCGTCTACCAAGATCGAGGTGGATTCCGTCGGGCTTATTGACGTGAGAACTGAAAGTGTCGCCACAGCAAGAAAGCCGGCCGCGCAGATGAAAATCAACAAAGAGGCGCGAACGCGCTCCGCGATGTGCCGTCGGACCTCAGATGATGCTGCTACCGCGACAAGGAACGGGACGATGAGGATAAATGTGGCAAGGCGGCGGACGGAAATCCAAGGCAGACCGGGGAACTGGACTGCATAATAAAACGGAATGATAAGATCGGCGATCAACATAAAGAAGAACGCCTTCCGAATGATTCGTGGCGATACGAGAGGCAGATCTGGCATCACCCAGAGCAGCACCACTCCAGCCACTGCGACTATTCCGAAGGCGCCCATCGGCGGCAGAATAACCGCGGAGAAGCCGAGAAGGACGCCTAAAGCGATGGTCGCGGCCGACCATGCGACCATCGGAGCAAGGTAACGAAGGACGTTGGGGATGGCCCGACCAACGAGTCTCGTCTCCGCCATCGCGACCGAAACGATTTGGGATAGCGCCAAGAGGTTTCGGATACGAGTTGTCATCTCTGCCGACTCCCTACCGCTCACGAGGCTGCAAGCGCCGCCACGTTTTCCGATGCAGCGTCTAAATGCTCATGCCCGCTAATCGCGACGCCCTTGACAGCGCAACGAGGTCCAGGTTTCGGCTGTGTGTCGCTGGCGCCAGGATTGCACATTTGTAACTCCAAAGTATTGCGGTGTCTTGGGCCATTTGTTCCGGCGTTCTTCAACCAGTCGGGCCATAGGTCGCGTTGGCCGCAAAGAGGAGGGATGCTGCACTGCGATAGGGCACCAGAGATGGCGGTGCAAGTTGGGGTGGATATACGAGCGGATCCACTACGACCCGCGGCCGATTGACGTCGTGCGCATCGAACGCGGCCTGGCTAATGGCGATGCGGATCATCCTTTAGCCGCTCGAGCGCAACCTCGCCTGCAGCACCGCCGAGGTCGCTCGGACCAGATCGTCCATTTCCTTGCCCAAGACGGCGATATCCTCAGCCAGGTCTTTAATCTGGGCGAGGTTGTCCGGCTCCACGCCTAGGCTGTCATTGGTTAGCGCCGCGTGAAGGCCATCGAGCGTGCGGGCGCAATTCGCATGGATTTGGTCAACCGTGAGTCTCAGACGGCGCATCGCCTCCGTCGCTCCGCCCCCCGCATTGGCCGTTGCAATTGCCGCCTTGGCCTCCGCCCGCGCCTGGTCAGCCCATTCGCCGGACAAGGCCCGGAACGTGAGGAGCATGTCTTCGTTCACGACGCGCTCCGCTGTTTCTCTTCGATGAGGCGCTTGTCTCCGCACTCCAAGCACAATAAAAAACGTACTGCATATCGACTGACAACGGAAGCCCATGGACAAGAAAATGCTCTCCATCCGAGCCACCGAGGAAGAGCACAAAATCCTCGCTCGCTACGCCCGCCAGCAGGGGCGCACCATGAGCGACGTGCTGCGCGAACTCATCCGCGGACTGGCCGCGCAGCCAACGAAAAAACGTGCATGACGTCGCGCAACACCTCCATCACCATCGGCGTCGCCGTCCTCGTCATGCAGGCCGCCTAATCGCCCTGCACGCCATCCTCCATTAGGCTTTGAGGCCAAGCCATGAGCAGCCTGCACCATTGGCTCGTCGCCCTCGGCCGAGGCCTGAAACGCGACAGGCGCAAGCGGCGGATCGAAGAGGAGGCGCGCCGGGATCGCCTGAGGCTGGAGGCCCATCGCGAGCAAATGAGGGCGGAGGCCCTCGTCGAGGTCGAGCGCTTAGGCCTGATGGGCGGGCGGCCTCACGAAATGCGCCTCGGAACTTATCGTCGCCCCGAGCGGCCCAAACGGCTGCAGGCCCCCGACGAAAGCCACCACCACCCGCCCTTTCCCCCAGTCCTGCCTATGAGCTTCGACCCGCCAGCGGTCGATCCTGACTAATCGCTATCCGAACCATACTTTCTGCCGGTTTTGCCTGTTATTTAGCGGAATTGCGCAAAACTTAGAAAGGGCGCTCTCCGGGGGTTTAGAAGCGAGAAACCTGTCAGCAGGCTCGCCTGAGGACGACGGATTAACCAACTTTCTAAACAATAAATTAAAACGCCCGCATTAATCTCCAACGCCCACGCCCACATTACGGAGAGGGCAGATGGGTTTGATTGTTATACTCACCGCGGCCACAGCACTTGCCATACTCGGCTTCATCCTGTCGCATCCAGAAGCCGAAAAGGATTGGCGCGACCAAGCCGACGGCTTGCGACAGCGACTCGCACGCGATGGCGTCCCGCGTGCTTCATACGAAGATGATCGCGATGCGAGTCATGCTTACGACCGATTGAACTTGTGAGTAGCTGAATCGGCAAAAAAGTTGTAGGAGGCGCGCCCCGCGGGGGCGGAAGCCGCTCAGCGGACTTCCCTGGACCTTCGCGTTACGCGAGATCCTCAACCTGCCGCTGCAGCTCCCAGCGGCCTATTCGACGCCAGCCCCGACGGTCGAGGCCCCGCTGCCAGCACTTACGCCAGCCACGGCGGATGCGCGCCCAACGGTCAATTGGGATACGGGCGCGAATGGCGTCGCGCCAATCTGGTCGCAATCAATCGCCAGCTGACGCTCAATTTCGTCGTGGATAGTGGGGCGGCGGATGTTAGCATTCCTGCCGACGTTTTCATGACACTTGTTCGCACGGGGACAATCACTGACGCTGATTTTCTCGACAAACAAACATACCAATTGGCTGACGGTTCGACGATTCCTTCGCAGCGGTTTGTGATCCGCACGCTCAAGATCGGCGACAAGACTTTGGAGAACGTGGTCGGCGGCATAGCTCCTGTCGCAGGCAGTCTGCTTCTCGGACAAAGTTTCCTCAGTCGCTTCAAATCATGGTCGATCGACAATCAGAGGCGTGCGCTGATCCTTAATTGAGGTATTGCCGCCAAGATGACGCCCGCTCAGATCGCCGAGGCGCAGCGGCTGGCGCGCGAGTGGAAGCCGTCCGGTTTGAGCCCTTAGCGATCGTGGGGCTCAGCACTCCGCAGCGTGACCGTGGTTGTCCCGCCATCGGCTCGTCGTCCACGTGTCGCCTTGGGCAGCGTCCCCGGTGGGGACCCTAAACCGGAAAATTCAGCGCCGTTCCCGTGCAGGTCGCCGCCCAGGCCAGCCAACGCCAGCCTGTCCGGCGCGAAGTTCGCTTCCAGGGTCAGCGACCAGTCGGAGGATGACACGGGCGACGACGGCGTGGTCCACACGAAGTCGTGATGTAGACCCCATAAGCGGCTCACGCGCTGACGCGATTGTGGACCCGTTTGTGGACTAATCTCCGCTCAATAGTGATATATACCGAGAAAACAACCACTTACGTGCATCGTATGGCGGTGGCTCCAAGATCCTTACGTTCGTTCGGTCGCCGGCGATCGCAGAAAACAACGGGGGTATGTAGGCCTGCCAATAGGGCTCCCGATTCACAAGCATGTTAGAAAGAAGGCCCAATTCCATACCGTTAAACCCGTGTCTATTTAGCATGCTTCGACCGTGTGCTATTCTTTCTACAGAAATACAACTGTTGTTTCTGTATCTGAAAGCGCACGCCGAGCGACCGCCGGCTCAAGGATCGGGTTGGTCAGCATTTGCAAGAGAAACCCAGTTTGCTTTCTCCCCCGACGAAAGCATCTGGAATAAGGGGCGCGGCAGGCTATAGCGTTTCGCGCGTTGATTTACATATCGCAATAGACTAGCGGCACGATGTGCCGCAAGCCCACAGCTTTGTGGAGCGTCGGGCGACGGAATGCGGCTCGCAAAGCCCGCGGTCTTTCTCCGATAAAGCGGCGCGCGGTTCGCGCCTCACGGCACGAGCACCGCCGCGCCTTCCAGCGCGCCCTTGCGCAAATCGTCGAGCGCCTCGTTGGCCTTATCGAGCGGATAGAGCGTGGTCGTCGTTCGCACCTTCGCCTCCGGCGCGACGCCCAAGAATTCGTGGCCGTCGGCGCGGGTCAGGTTGGCGACCGAGGCGACGCTCCGCTCCTCCCACAATAGCTCGTAAGGAAACGCCGGGATGTCGCTCATGTGGATGCCGCCGCAGACGACTCGGCCGCCCTTGCGCAATGCGGCCAGCGCGGCAGGGACAAGTTCGCCTGCGGGAGCGAACAGGATCGCGGCGTCGAGCGGCTCAGGCGGCGCGATCATCCGAGCCCCCAGCCCAGTCGACGCCGACCGAGCGCGCGAACGCCTGACCGGCATGGTCGCCGGGCCGGGTAAAGGCGAACACGCGCCGCCCCTGCCAGCGACAGACTTGGGCGATGATGTGTCCGGCGGCGCCGAAGCCATAAACGCCGATCGTCCGCCCGTCCCCGGCGAGCTTGAGCGAACGCCAGCCGATCAGGCCGGCGCAGAGCAGCGGCGCCGTCTCGACCGGGTCGAGATCCTCGGAAAGCGGAAACACGAAATCCGCCTCCGCGATCGTATGAGTCGCGTAGCCCCCGTCGCGCGTGTAGCCGGTGAACAGCGCGGCGTCGCACAGGTTTTCACGATCGCTCCGGCAATAGGGGCAAGTCCCGTCGGTGTGGCCGAGCCAAGCGACGCCGACGCGCGCGCCAAGCTTGAGGCCGACCCCTGCGCCGACCGCGTCGATGCGGCCGACAATCTCATGGCCCGGCACGATGGGCAGCTTGGGGTTGGGCAGCTCGCCGTCGACGACATGGAGGTCGGTGCGGCAGACACCGCAAGCCTCGACCCGCACGCGAACCTGACCTGGTCCGGGCGATGGGTCAGCCCGCTCCTCCATCACGAGCCGTTCGTGCGCCCGATGCAGGACCATGGCGCGCATCGGAGCGGCTCCTTCAGGCGCGCCGCGAGCCGGCGACCGACCGCCTGAGAAGCGCATAGAGACTTCCGCCGCTCAGCGCCCCCAGCACATAGACGACGAAAACCAGCACGGCGAGCGGCAGCGTCACGCTAAGCGCCAGGAAGGAGACGCCGACGCTCTGGGTGTTCTGAAACACGAAGATGATCAGCGCCGCGACGAACACGATCACGATCGCCAGATAAAACCAGCGCACGCGAGGATCTCCTTATCACGAAACGCGGCGAGCCGCGCGTCGCCGCTTCGGCTCAAATTGGGCGCGGCCTCGCTGTTGCGGCCGCGGTCTTGTCGATCAGGCCGCTTGCCGCAAACCCAGGCCGAGGCCAATCCAGCTCGCGCCCGCGAACACGAGATCAATGCCGAGAAAGATTCCGAGCACGTAGAGCGAGGAGACCGGCCAATGGACCAGGATGATGATTCCAAGCAGCAGCGTGATCAGGCCCGAAGCAACGACCCAGCCCCATGGCGTCCCGCCCTTCATGTTGAAGCCGAGGAAGACGCGCATGATGCCGGACGCGACCAGCGCCGCGCCAAGAATGAGGGTCAGCCAGACTGCGGTCAGCAGCGGATTGTCGAACGCCGTGAACCCGGCGATGATGTAAAGAACCCCGAGCAGGAGCCAGAACAGGAAGCGCCCCCAGGTCTTGATCTGGAACGAGTGGATGACCTCGAAAACGCCTGCGACAATCATCATGATTCCGACGAAATAGACCGTCGCCACCGTCGCCATGACGACGCTGCCAAGAGCGATCACGCCAGCGACGAGGTAGACCACGCCGAGGGCGACGATCCAGCCCCATTTGCCCCGCAGCGGCGCGATGCCCGCGCCGGGCCCGAGTCCTAATACCGATGCGTTGGTCATGGCGTCCGTCCCCAATTCCTGTCGCGCAGCTACGGGAGCTTCGTTGCCCCTCGGACACGCGAATCTCGGCGCAATCTAACACAGTCAATGTTGATGAGAAGCGCCCGTTTAGGCGCTGGCGGATCGCGAGCGACGCCGAATGTGTGGAGGCGGAGAGATGGGCCCTCAGGCCTTCGCGCCGCTCCAGTCCCTCAAGCGGCTCATGAGCAGGAACGACGCGGCTTCGTTGGAATCGGCCAGATAGTCACGCGCGGCGCGGGACAGGCGATCAACCAGCGATTTCTTGTAGCCCTTGTCATGCGGCTCAAGCGGGATCGTGGTGACGATCACAAGGACGCGCTGCTCCCCTCCGTCGTGGGTTCTCGCGGTCCACACTTTGGAGGCCCTGGCGAGGGGATGAGAGAATGTCATTAACAATTGCCCCATGGATGATATCCGAGCGTAAGGGATCAGCGCCGGAGAGGCGCGTCAAGCCCCCACCATCAAATCGCGTACCGGCCTTATTCCGCCGAACGATCGCCTACCGCCTGGAATCGAGCAGCCGTAGCACGAGCCATACGGGGACGACCACCATCGCCCCGGTCAGCAGAATGCGTCCAACCTGGCTTATGTCGCTGAAGCCAAGTTCGACGATCTGTCGCGCGGCGCGCATAGCCTCGGCAAACAAGGTCGCCGGCTCGAAGCCGAAAGTCTCGAGAACGATCCCGACGACAAACGAGACGACAATCAGCCGCAGGGCGACCATCGCCGGTGATCCGCCGAGGAACCGGCCGACAGCATTGGTCATGACCAAAGCCTTCGATCAGCCGATCGCCGGCGGCCGTGGCCGCCGGCAGGACGCCCGAATGTCGGACCGTATCTTGGCCTCATCGATCAGGCCTTCGGAAACTGCACGATCGACGATGACTTTGGCTGGGACGACGCGTCGGCCTCACCGCCGACCTCCTTGCCGTTGATCGTCAGATGGCCCTGCGTAGCGCCGAGCTTGATCGTCGAGCCGTCGCCGATCTCGCCGGCAAGCAGCATTTGCGCCAGTGGGTCCTGCACCCACTTCTGGATCACGCGTTTCAACGGACGTGCGCCATAAGTCGGATCGTACCCCTTGTCGGCGAGCCATTGCCGCGCCTTGGCGTCGAGGCTGAGCCCGATCTTGCGGTCCTCGAGCAGCCGGTTCAGGCGCTTGAGCTGGATGTCGACGATCTCGCTCATATCCTCGCGACGGAGGCGATGGAAGAGGATGATTTCATCGACGCGGTTCAAGAACTCGGGCCGGAAATGCCCGCGCACGACGCCCATCACTTCCTTCTCGACCGTCTTCGTGTCCTCGCCCTCGCGCAAATTGACGAGGTATTCGGAGCCGAGGTTGGAGGTCATGATGATGAGCACATTGCGGAAATCGACCGTGCGCCCCTGACCGTCCGTGAGCCGTCCATCGTCGAGCACCTGCAACAGGACGTTGAACACGTCCGGATGCGCTTTCTCGATCTCGTCGAACAGCACGACCTGATAGGGCCGGCGCCGCACCGCCTCGGTCAAAGCTCCGCCTTCCTCGTAGCCGACATAGCCGGGAGGCGCGCCGATGAGCCGGGCGACCGAGTGCTTCTCCATGTACTCGGACATGTCGATGCGCACGAGCGCGCTCTCGTCGTCGAACAGGAAGGACGCGAGCGCCTTGGTGAGCTCCGTCTTGCCGACGCCGGTTGGGCCCAAGAACATGAACGAGCCGATCGGGCGGTTCGGATCCTGCAGGCCAGCGCGGGCGCGCCGGACCGCGGTCGAGACCGCGACCACCGCCTCGCGCTGCCCAACAACGCGCCGCGCGATCTCCTCCTCCATCTTGAGGAGTTTCTCGCGCTCGCCCTCGAGCATCTTGTCGACCGGGACGCCGGTCCAGCGCGAGACGACCTGCGCAACGTGATTCGCGGTCACCGCCTCGTCGACCAGCACGCTGTTGTCCTGGCTCTCCGCCTCCTGAAGCTTCTTTTCGAGTTCAGGAATCGTGCCATAGGTGATCCGCCCCGCTTCGGCGTAATCGCCCTTGCGCTGCGCCTGGGCGAGCGCGTTGCGCGCGGCGTCGAGTTCTTCTTTGAGCTTGGCGGCCCGACCAAGCTTGTCCTTCTCGGCCTTCCAGCGGGCGGTCAGCGCGTCGGACTTCTCCTGCAATTCCGCAAGCTCGCCGGCAAGCTTCTTGAGGCGATCCTTCGAAGCTGTGTCGGTCTCCTTCTTAAGAGCCTCCTGCTCGATCTTGAGCTGCATGATGCGCCGGTCGAACTCGTCCAGCTCCTCGGGCTTCGAGTCGACCTGCATCCGCTGGCGGGCCGCCGCTTCGTCGATCAGGTCGATCGCCTTGTCCGGCAGGAACCGGTCGGCGATGTAGCGATCGGACAATGTGGCCGCGGCAATGATCGCCGGATCGGTGATGCGGACGCCGTGATGGGCCTCGTATCGGTCCTTCAGCCCCCGCAGGATCGAGATCGTATCCTCGACCGTGGGCTGGGAGACGAACACCGGCTGGAACCGCCGCGCCAGCGCCGCATCCTTCTCGACGTGCTTGCGATATTCATCGAGCGTGGTCGCGCCGACGCAATGCAGCTCGCCGCGCGCGAGCGCGGGCTTCAGGAGGTTCGAGGCGTCCATCGCGCCATCGGCCTTGCCGGCCCCGACGAGGGTGTGCATCTCGTCGATGAACAGGATGATGCCGCCCGCGGCCGCGGTGACCTCGTTCAGCACGCCCTTGAGGCGCTCCTCGAACTCGCCGCGATATTTCGCGCCGGCGATGAGCGATCCCATGTCGAGCGCGAGCAGCTTCTTGTCGCGGATCGATTCCGGCACGTCGCCATTGACGATGCGCAGCGCCAGCCCCTCGACGATCGCCGTCTTGCCGACGCCGGGCTCGCCGATCAGCACCGGATTGTTCTTGGTGCGCCGCGATAGCACCTGGACGGTGCGGCGGATCTCCTCGTCGCGGCCAATGACCGGATCGAGCTTGCCGTTGCGCGCAGCGTCCGTGAGGTCACGGGTGTATTTCTTCAGCGCGTCATACTGGTTCTCGGCGCTCGCCGAGTCGGCGGTGCGGCCCTTGCGGATGTCGTTGATCGCCGCGTTGAGGGTCTGCGCCGAGACGCCGGCGTTGGCCAGAATTTTGGCCGCCTGCGTCCCCTTCTCCATCGCCAGCGCGAGCAGGAGGCGCTCGACGGTGACGAACGAGTCGCCCGCCTTCTGGGCGATCTTCTCGGCGTTGTCGAACAGGCGCGCCGTCATCGGCGCCATATAGAGCTGCCCAGCTCCCGACCCTTCGACCTTTGGCAGCTTGGCGAGGGCGGCTTCGACCTCGGTCAGCGCCTGGCGAGAGTTCCCGCCGGCCCGGTCGATCAGCCCCGCGGCCAGCCCCTCCTCGTCGTCCAGAAGCACCTTGAGCACGTGCTCGGGCGTGAATTGCTGATGCCCCTCACGAAGCGCCAGCGACTGCGCGGACTGCACGAAGCCGCGCGCCCGCTCGGTATATTTCTCCAAGTTCATTGTTTATCCCCTTCGGCGCTAGCCCGCGCCCCGAAGCGACGTGAGCCAAGCCCATACAATAGGATTGCCGCGATTTCGCGGCCCGTTGGTAATGTAGGAGCCTCCTGCGAGAGTCCGGAAGGGCAAAACGCGAACGTGGGGCATGAAAAATTGAGGACTTTGGCGCGAGAGCGGCTCCTGCCCTTTACGGCTTCGGTGACGCGCGCTTGAAAAACTCCTGAAGCCAGTCGGCGTTCATGCCGGCGATCGGCAGCCAGGCCTTGAACAGACTTTCGGGAGAAAAGCGGTCGAGCTCGGCCATCATGCGCTTTTCGATCTCCGCCATGGCCGCCTTCTGCATCGGCTCGACATCCGGCAAGCCCATGAACTGACGCGCCTCGAGAGGCGTGCAGTCAACATCGACGGTGATCTTCATCGGGCGCGGTCCTCTCCCTGTTTCAATCGCAAGCGGGATGACTTGGCGCGGCACGGCGAGTATTGAAGGCCTCTCGCGCTTCTCCAGCGGGACTATCGCAGGTCTTTGGATATTGAGCCAGTCTTGAGCGGGCCCAAAGCCTTTATTCTCCATCTGGAGCGCGCGACTTCACGCGCAGCCACCGTCCAGTCGCTCCGCGCCAGCATGGCCATCGAGAGCGAGGTCCTGGCGGCGGTCGACGGTGCGCGCCTGTCGCAGCAAGAGGTCGACCAGGCCTACGCGCGGCGGCGCTTCCGGCCGACCTATCCGTTCCCGCTGACGAGGACAGAAGTCGGCGTTTTCCTGAGCCACCGCTTGGCCTGGCGGCGGATCCTGGACGACGCGCTCGACTTCGCCTTCATCTTCGAGGACGACGCTGAGATCGACCCCTCTTCCTTCGCGACGCTGCTCGAGTTCGTGACTCTCGAACGCCAAGCCTGGGATTACGTGCTGCTGCCGGCTCAGCCAATTCGAAATGGGACGCCGGTCGCGAGCCGCGGCGGCCTCACGCTCATGCGTCCCGACGCGCCGCCCTTAAGAGCGATCGCCCAGATCGTCTCGCTTGCTGCGGCCAAGCGCCTCCTCGATCGCACGCTGCCCTTCGACCGCCCCATCGACACGATGATGCAGATGACCTGGGTCACCGGCCAGCCGCTGCTGGTCGCCTCGCCCTCGCCAATCCGCGACGTGTCGCGCGAGACCGGGGGCAGCACCGTCCAGCGCAAGTCGATGAGCCTCGTCGAGCGCCTCCGCCACGAGGCGATGCGCCCGATCTACCGCGCGCAGGTGCTCGCCCGCTACCGGCGGGATCTCAAGCAAGCTTACGAGTAGGAAGATTGCATTTACGCTGTAGGCGCGGTCGCTGACCGCGCCAGCCGCGCTCACCGAGCGCGGCTACAACCGGCGTCCGCGCGTCAGGCGACCGCCGCGCCCATCAGCTTTCGCGCTGCGGCGGCGCTCATGGGCTGGCCGAAAGCCGACCCTTGCGCGAACTGGCAGCCGAGCTGGGCAAGCTCGACGGCGTCGGATTCCGTCTCCGCTCCCTCGGAGATGACATCCATGCCGATCTCCTGCGCCATGGCCACGATCGAG
Source organism: uncultured Alphaproteobacteria bacterium (assembly GCA_963702825.1). Lineage (GTDB taxonomy): Bacteria > Pseudomonadota > Alphaproteobacteria > Rhizobiales > Beijerinckiaceae > Roseiarcus. The sequence continues at coordinate 17,826 of CAVPEE010000002.1, read as the reverse complement.
CGCAGGATGGGCGACCGGGCGCCGAAGGCATTGGGTCTGACCAGCGACGCGTCGATCCGCATCGCGTCGAAACGGTACTCCGGCAGATGACCGAGCGAGGTGTAGCCGGCGCCGAACCGGTCGAGCATGAGCGCCGCGCCGATTTCGCGCACCCGCTGCAGGAGGGCCGCGGCGTATTCCGGGTTCTCCATCACCAGACTTTCCGCCGCGGCAAGCTTGAGCGAGCCGCGCTGGACGTAATGGCGGCCGAGCGCGGAGCGCACGTCGAGCAGCAGGTCGTGGCTGAGCATTTGGCGCGAGAAGGCTGCGACCGTCGCGAAGATGGGCGGATTGACTTCAAGCGCCTTCTGCCATGCAGCGAGCTCTCTCGCGGTCAACTCGAGCGCATAGGCGCCGATGTCGACGATGGCGCCGGTCGCCTCGGCGGCCTGGAGGAACTCATCGTCGCCGAGGACCCCAAGCCTCGGATGGCGCCAGCGGATGAGCGACTGGAATCCGGCGACCGTGCGATCCTCGAGGCGCACGATGGGTCGGTAGAGAATCGAGATCTCGCCGCGCTCGAGCGCGCGCCGCACATCGTTCCCGAGCGTCTGCCGGTCGGTGCGATGGAGGCGCATGTTGGGGGCGAAAATCTCCACCCGGTCGCCGCCAGCCTTTTTGGCGTTGGCGAGCGCGAGCTGCGCGTCAGCGAGAAGATCGCCGCCTTTGTCGTGCAGCTTCGGATTGTAATGCGCCGCGCCGATCGACACCGACAGCGTGATTTCCCGCTCGCCAAAGCTGATCGGCGAGGCGAGCACAGCGCGCAAGGCGTCGATCCTGGCAGGCGCGTCCATCGAGCCCGGTTCGGCGAGCACGATCGCGCCGAACATGTCGCCGCCCAGGCGAGCCAGCGTATCCCCTGGATGTAAGTCCCGCGCCAGGCGCCGCGCCACCGCCAAAAGCGCCGAGTCGCCGATCGACAGCCCGTAGGAATCGTTGACCGAGCGGAATTCGTCGACGTCGATCACCATCACCGTCGGCGCGCCGGCGCCGGGTTTCTGGGCCAGGAGAATGGCCGCGCCCAGGCGATCCGTGAACAGCTCGCGGTTCGGAAGGCCGGTCAGATTGTCATGAACCGCGTCATGGAGCATGCGCTCTTCGGCCGATTTAAGCTCGGTCACGTCCGATAGCGAACCGATCACCCGCACGACCTCGCCGTCGGCGCTGATGACCGGCCGGGCTTTCAGAACGTACCAGAAATAATGTCCGTCCGATCCGCGCAGGCGGAGATCGTGATTGATCCGGCCCGAGCGCTGATTCAGGAGCCCGTCCAGCGCGAGCGTGTAACGGTCGCGATCGAGAGGATGCAGCACGTCGAGCCAGCCGGCGGCCGGCCCCTCGAGTTCGCCGCGCTTCAAGCCCAGCTGGCTTTCGATCGCCTCGCTGCCGTTCACTTCGTCGGTCAGCACGTTCCAGTCGAAGATCGCCTCGCCCGATCCAGTCATGGCTAGCGAGCGCCGCTCGGCGTCGGGACCGCTGTCCATGGCCCCGCCGGAGCCGGAAAAGGCGAATTGCATCACCGTGAAGCCGATCAGCATGACGATCAGCACCAGGCCGCCGACCAGGCCCGGCGCGGCCAGGTCATTGGTCAGATAGCCGAGCGCCGCCGCTCCCGCGGCCACCACCCAGACCGCAAGCAAGTACCAGGTCGGGATCAGCATCACGGCGCGGTCGGACCCGCGCGCGGCGAGGCTCAGGATGAGCAGGAATCCGATGCCGGCGACGGTGGCGATGGAGATCCTCGCCACGCCTGCGGCGATCGCCGGATTGTAGACCGAGAGCCCCACCACGGCCCCCATCAGCACGAGCCAGGCGAACGCGAAATGGGTGTAGCGCACGTGCCATCGGCGCAGATTGAGGTAGGCGAAGAGAAAAATTATGAGCGTCGCGCCGATGGTCGCCTCGACCCCGGCGCGCCAAATTCTTTCCGATGCGTCCCCGATGCCGAACATCTTGCGCCAGAAGCCGAAGTCGATGCAGACGTAGGCGAACACGGCCCAGGCGAGCGCCGCGGCGGCGGGAAAAATCATCGCGCCGCGGACCACGAAGACGATGGTCAAGAACAGGGCCAGGAGACCGGCGATCCCGATCAGAATTCCTTCGTAGAGGGTGAGGCTCGCCGACTTGTCCTTGAACGCGTCCGGCTCCCACAAATAAAGCTGCGGCAGGTTCGGCGTGCGCAGCTCCGCGACATAGGTCACGGTCGTTCCGGGATCGAGGGTCAGGCGAAAGACGTCGGCGTCCGCGCTGTCCTCACGTTCCGGCGCCGCGCCCTGGCTTGCGGTGATGGTCGTGATTCGCGACGACCCGAGGTCCGGCCAGATGAGGCCCGAGCCGACAAAGCGAAAATGCGGCGCCACGATCAGCCGCGTCAGCTGCTCCTCGGAATCATTGGTCAGCGCGAACACGATCCAGGCCGGCTGAGCGCCGGGCTCGAGGGCGCTGACCTCGATGCGGCGGACGATGCCGTCGGCGCCGGGCGCGGTCGACACCTGGATGCGATCGCCCTGCGCGCTGTAACGCTCGACCACCCGGGTCAGATCGATCGCGTCCGAATCCGGCGAAACCCTGACGGATTGCACCGCGAAGGCGGGCCGGCAGAACGCCGTCAGCGCAGCGAAGAGAACCATGACGCCGACGAGACTGCGCCACGCGCCAAAGGCGCGTTTCGTCGGCCGGCCCACGGAACGCGTTTCGCCAGGGCGGCCCGTGCGATCGTTGAGGGTCAGTTCAGTCAAGATTGGTCCACGCCAGTCGCGGACGCGCGTCGCTTTGCACGAGCCCAAACAGGACGTGGTCGCGCCAAGCCCCGTTGATCCTGAGAAAACCGCGCGCGTAGCCCTCGCGCTGGAAGCTGTTACGCTCGAGGAGCGCGATCGATGGCGCATTTTCCGGGATGCAGGCGGCTTCGATCCGGTGCAGCCGCAACTTGGCAAGCGCGAATTCAACCGTCACCGCGACCGCACGCGTCATGCGCCCTTTGCCCGCATGCGGGGCTCCCATCCAGTAGCCGAGCGTTCCGCTTTGCGACACCCCGCGCCGCACCCCGCCGAGGGTGATTCCCCCCAAAAGCTCATCCGTGATGCTGTCGAAAATGAGAAACGAATAGGCCTCGTCGCGAGCCATGTCGTCGTCCTGGCGCTTGAGGCGCCGACGAAAGGCGGTGCGGGTCAAATCGTCGTCCGGCCATGTTGGCTCCCAAGGCTCGAGAAAACTGCGGCTTGCAGACCGCAACTTCGACCATGACGAATAGTCCGCCAGCGCCGCCGGCCGCAGATAGAGGCCATCGCCGCGGAGCACAGGCTCCGGCGCAACCGGTCGCGTCAAGCCGAAAAGCGCCATCATACCCCTTTCAAAGCGGCAGCGATCTTCGCTTGGCCGGGGGCTTTGCCGACCGCGCCGATCATCGCCACGGCGGGGACCGATCTAAGCATGGCGGCGCCAGTTTTGCGAACGTCTTCGACGGTGACAGCGTCGACGCGGGCCAGCATCTCGTCGAAGGAAAGCGGGCGTCCATAGATCTGCATCTGGCGCGAGAGCTGGTGGACCCGCGCCCCGGGCTGCTCAAGCGCCGTCACCAGCGAGACCTTCATCTGCGCTTTGGCGCGGCGAATTTCCGATTCCTCGAGCCCGTGCGCGGCTTCCGCAAGGCAATCGAGCGACGCAGCGACCACCTCGGCCACATCCCGGTGAGCCGAGGCTGCATAGAAACCGAACAGGCCCGTGTCGATGAAGTCCCAGTGGAATCCATAGATCGAGTAAGCGAGGCCCCGTTTTTCGCGCACCTCCTGAAAGAGCCGCGACGACATGCCCCCGCCCGCGGCGGCGGCGAAGATTTGGGCGGCGTCGTGATCAGGCGCGCTCGAAGCCCGACCCTCGAAGCCCACCACGACATGCGTCTGCTCGAGGCGCCGTTTAACCTTGATCTCGCCGCCCCGATAAGCGGCTCGCGCCTCGTCAGGAGCCGGCGTCTGGGACAGGGTTCCGAGGCGAGACTGAACAAGATCGAGGATATGATCGTGTTCGACCGCGCCAGCGGCTGCGACGACGGTGGCGCCGGCGTTGTAGCGGCGACCCAGATAAAGATCGATCGCCGCCCGGTCGAAGGCCCCGACGCCCTCCCGAGTGCCCAGGATCGGCCGGCCGATCGGCTGGTCCGGCCACGCTGTCGCCGTGAGGAGATCGAACACCAGGTCGTCGGGCGTATCTTCGACCGCCCCGATTTCCTGGACGACGACATTCTTCTCTCGCTCGAGCTCCTCCGGCGCGAACGCGCTTTCGGTGAGAAGGTCGCCAATGACGTCAAGCACGAGATCCGCGTCGCTCGCCAGAACCCGGGCGAAATAACTTGTCCGTTCAACGCCGGTCTCTGCGTTGAGGTCGCCGCCGACGTTTTCGATCGTCTCGGCGATTTCGCGGGCGTTGCGACGGCGCGTGCCCTTGAACGCCATATGCTCGATGAAATGCGAGAGACCGTGCTCGCCCGCGTGCTCGTAGCGCGATCCCGCCTCGACGAACACGCCGATCGCCGCGGTCTTAACGTGGGGCGCCGTCTCGGTTACGACGGCGAGCCCCGTGGGAAGGCTCGTAACTTGAACGCTCACGCCGCAACCCGCGCAGTCTGACGCACGTAATCGGTCACCGCGCGGCGGTTGTTGGGCAGGACAACGATCGCTTCCTTGCGTTCCATCAGATCCGAGAGCGGCTCTGGCAGCGGGGGGCGCACGCCGGTCGCGGCCTCGACGGCGTCGGGAAACTTCGCCGCATGGGCCGTTGCGAGCGCGACGACCGGCGTCGCCGGCGAAGCCGCAAGCGCCTTGCGCGCGGCGTGAACGCCGACGGCTGTGTGCGGATCAATGATCATGCCGCTCGTGCGGTAGACGCGGCCCATCTCCTCGGCGCATGCGGTCTCATCGACCCGGAAAGCATCGAAATCGGCGCGTATGCGCGCGAGTGCGGACGCCGGAATCGTGAATGAGCCCTCTTTGGCCAGCGCGTTCATCTGCGCGACCACTTGGCCCGGCTCCCGGTCGGAAGCCTCGAACAGGAGGCGCTCGAAATTGGAGGACACCTGGATGTCCATAGACGGCGACTGAGTGGCCTTAACCGCGTTTGGAGCATAGCGTCCGGTGGCCAGCGTGCGCACGAGAATGTCGTTCTCGTTGGTCGCGATGATCAAACGCTCGATCGGCAATCCCATGCGTTTGGCGTAATATCCGGCCAGAACGTCGCCGAAATTGCCGGTCGGAACGGCGAAGGATATCGGCCGCTCGGGCGCGCCAAGCGCAGCGGCGGCGACGAAATAATAGACGATCTGCGCCAGGATCCGCGCCCAATTGATGGAATTGACGCCCGTGAGATGCATCTCGTCGCGAAAAGCGAGATCGCCGAACAGGTCCTTGACGATGCGCTGACAGTCGTCGAACGAGCCTTCAATCGCGAGCGCGTGGATGTTGGGCCGGTTGACCGTCGTCATCTGCCGGCGCTGGACATCCGACACCCGGCCCTGCGGGTAGAGGATGAAGACTTCGACCTGGGACTGCTCGGCAAAAGCCTCAATCGCCGCAGCGCCGGTATCGCCCGAGGTCGCGCCAATAATCGTCGCCCGGGCATTGTGGCGCAGTAAAACGCAATTCATCGCCTGGCCCAGCCACTGCATGGCGAAATCCTTGAAGGCCAGCGTCGGTCCGTGGAAGAGTTCGAGCGCGAACAGGTTGTCATCGACCTGCGTCAGCGGCGCAATCGCGGCGTGACGGAAGCTGGCATAGGCGGCTTCGGACAGCGACTTCATTTCGTTTGCATCGAAATCCTTGTCGACGAAGGGCGCCATGATCCGCGCGGCCGCTTCCGGATAGGGAACGCCCCTCAACGCCCGGATGGCGTCCGGCGGCAAATGGGGAACCGAGAGCGGCACATAGAGGCCGCCGTCGCGCGCGAGACCGGCGAGAAGCGCGTCCGCGAAGCCGAGCGTCGGCGCCGCGCCGCGCGTAGAAACATAATCCACGATAAGAGAATCCTTGGCTGAACCGTCCCCTAGCGCAAACTGGGCCAAAGTGGAATGGCCGGGGGGTTTGGTCGGCGAATCGGGCCAAAACAAGACGCTTCCGATCAGGGGTTTGCGCCCAGAGAATGGCCGCCGATCCAGATTCGCACTTGAAAATGCCTTGGAACTTTCCATAACTTGACACATTTACTGCAGGGACGCCCGGCGCGGCTTGGGAGAGCCTCGCCGGCACAACCAGGACGGCGAGTGGGAGTGATGAACGCGGTTTTCAAAGCCTATTTGCGGAGACTGGTTCGAAAAGGTCGGCTCGAAGTCGAAACCGCCGACGGAACCGTTGAGACCTTCGGCGACGGCACAGGCCCGCTCCTTGGCGTCAAGCTTCTTGATCGTGCGGCCGAATGGAAGCTGATGCTCAATCCCGCGTTGAGCCTGGGCGAACTTTACATGGACGGACGCATCATCGTCACCAAGGGCGATCTTTACGGCCTCTTGGAGCTGGGCGCCCGCGATCTCGCCGAGCTCGAGGGGCAGTTCTGGGTCAAGGCGCTGAACAAGGCGCGGATGGCGTTTCGCGACTTGCACCAGCGCAACGACCGGCGGAACGCCAGACGCAACATCGCCGTACATTACGATCTGAATGAGCGCCTCTACGGCCTCTTCCTCGATTCCGATCGCCAGTATTCCTGCGCGTATTTCGAATATCCTGGCCAATCGCTCGAGGATGCTCAAACCGCAAAGAAGCGGCATATCGCCGCCAAGCTCTTGCCGGAGGACGGCGCAAGCGCGCTCGACATCGGTTGCGGGTTCGGGGGTCTCGGGCTTTATCTGGCCGGGGTTGCAGGCGCACGCGTAACCGGAGTTACGCTATCCGAGGAGCAGTTCGCCGTCGCGACTAATCGCGCCCGCCAGATGGGTCTCGCCGACCGGGTCGACTTCCGGCTGCAGGACTATCGCGATGTCGGCGAAACCTTCGATCGCATCGTCTCGGTCGGGATGTTCGAGCACGTGGGCGCCAGCCGGTACGACGAATTCTTCACCAAAGTCCGCACTCTGCTCAAGGACGATGGGGTGATGCTGCTCCATTCGATCGGCCGCAACTCCGTTCCTGGCGTCACCAACCCCTGGATCCGCAAATATATCTTCCCCGGCGGCTACATTCCGAGCCTGTCCGAAGTGCTGCCGGCGATCGAGCGGGCGGGTCTTTACGTGACGGACGTTGAAATCTTGCGGCTGCACTATGCCGAGACCCTGCGCGTTTGGCGCGAGCGATTTATGGCGCATCGAGATGAGGCCGCAAAGCTTTACGACGAGCGCTTCTGCCGGATGTGGGAGTTCTATCTCGCTGGCTCGGAAACCGCGTTCCGGGTCGACGGCCACATGGTCATGCAGCTCCAACTCGCCAAGCGGCAGGAACCCGTTCCGCTAACGCGCGATTACATCCCCGAGCGGGAGGCCGAGCTTCGCCGCCGCGAGGCGGCGCACTCTCAGATTCGCCACGCGGCGGAGTAGAACTAAGCCGCCTCGGCGAACCGGACAGCAAGGCCCGTCGCCGTCACCCGCTCGAGCCGGAGGCCGTCGATCTCGCAGCCTTTGCAGCCCTCGACGTCGAACTGGACGTCGACGACGCCTTCAGCGCCGTAGTCCTCGGCTTCGCGCGTTAACGCCTCGACGGCCGCCTGACGGTCCGCTTCCGCGCCTGCACCGCCGGCCGCGCGCCACGGCCCCGTCGCCCGAATTCGCCCGATCGCAATCGTACGCCGGCCGTCATCGAGAGCGGCCGCAAAACTCACTTGCATCAAATTCAGCCCATATTCTGAAGCGCAAACTCCATACCGCGCTCGGCCTTTCCGACTCGTTAACAAGCCATTACAACGAGGAATTGGCCATTTTTGTGACGTGGAAGCGTAATGTGCGGCGCTGCAGCGCCGCACATGTATGTAGTGCTCAGCCTGGGCTTTGCTACTCGGCCGTCGCAGCCGGCTCGGCCGCCGGGGTCTTTTCGAGGTCGGCGCCCGTCTGCTGGTCGACGACGCGCATCGACAGCTTGACCTTGCCGCGATCGTCGTGGCCCATGACCTTGACCTTGACCCGGTCGCCTTCCTTGACGACGTCGGTCGTCTTGTTGACCCGCGCCTTCGCGAGCTGCGAAATGTGGACGAGGCCGTCCTTCGAACCGAAGAAATTGACGAAGGCGCCGAATTCGACCGTCTTGACCACCGTGCCGTCGTAAATCTGGCCGACCTCCGGGTCCGAGGCGATCGACTTGATCCAGTTGACGGCCGCCTTGATCTTCGCGCCGTCGCTCGACGCGATCTTCACCGTGCCGTCATCCTCGATGTTGATCTTGGCGCCGGTCTTTTCGACGATCTCGCGGATCACCTTGCCGCCCGTGCCGATGACCTCCCGGATCTTGTCGGTCGGGATCTTCATCGTCTCGATGCGCGGCGCGAACTCTCCAAGCTCGGCCCGCGCTCCGGTGAGCGCCTTGCTCATTTCGCCCAGGATATGCAGGCGCCCGTCGCGCGCTTGAGCCAGCGCCTGGCGCATGATCTCCTCGGTGATGCCGGCGATCTTGATATCCATTTGCAGCGAAGTGACCCCTTCGCTGGTGCCCGCGACCTTGAAGTCCATGTCGCCGAGATGGTCCTCGTCGCCGAGAATGTCGCTGAGCACCGCGAAACGCTCGCCCTCGAGGATGAGGCCCATCGCGATGCCCGCGGTCGGGCGCTTGAGCGGCACGCCCGCATCCATCAGCGCCAGCGACGATCCGCACACCGTCGCCATGGACGATGAGCCGTTCGACTCGGTGATCTCCGACACGACGCGGATGGTGTAAGGGAATTCGGCCGCGGTCGGCAGCATCGGGCGAATGGCGCGCCAGGCGAGCTTGCCGTGCCCGATTTCGCGCCGGCCGGGCGCCCCCATGCGGCCGGTTTCGCCGACCGAATAGGGGGGAAAGTTGTAGTGGAGCAGGAACCGCTCCTTATAGGTCCCGTCCAGCGAATCGACATATTGCTCGTCCTCGCCCGTACCCAGCGTGGCGACGACCATCGCCTGCGTTTCTCCACGCGTGAACAAAGCGGAGCCATGGGTTCGGGGCAACACCCCGACCTCGGCCAGGATCGGGCGCACGGTGGTCAGATCCCGCCCGTCGATGCGGCGCTTGTGGTCGAGAATGTTCCAGCGCACGACCTTGGCCTGAGCCTTGTGGAACGCCTCCGCGACCTGCTCCGCGGGAAACTTCGCTTCCTCGCCCGCGGGGGCGAGCGCGCCAAACACCTTCGCCTTGGCGGCGTCGACGGCGGCGTAACGCTGCTGCTTCTCTGTGATCGAATAGGCGGCGCGCAGATCGGCCTCGCCCGCATCGAGCACCGCCTTCTCGACCGCAGCGTGATCGTTGGCCGCGAGGTCGCGGGGCTCCTTGGCGGCCTTCTCGGCCAGACGGATAATCGCCTGGATGACCGGCTGGAATGCGGCGTGACCGGCCATCACCGCTTTCAGCATCGTGTCTTCGCTGAGCTCCTGGGCCTCCGACTCGACCATCAGCACGGCGTCCGCGGTGCCGGCGACGACCAGATCGAGCGAAGAATCCTTCATTTCCTCGACCGTCGCGTTGACCCGCACTTCACCCTTGATGACGCCGACGCGCGCCGCTCCGATCGGGCCCATGAACGGGACGCCCGAGAGGGTGAGCGCGGCCGAGGAGGCGATCATCGCCAGAATGTCCGAATCCGTCTCGAGATCATACGAGAAGACCGTGGCGATGACCTGCGTGTCGCAACGGAAGTCATCGGGGAACAGCGGTCGGATCGGCCGGTCGATCAGGCGGGAGGTCAGCGTCTCCCGGTCGGACAGGCGCCCTTCGCGCTTGAGATAGCCGCCGGGAATTCGTCCCGCGGCGAAGGCCTTTTCCTGGTAGTGGACGGTGAGGGGAAAGAAATCCTGGCCGGGCTTCGGCTGCTTGGCGGCGACGACGGTCGCCAGCACCGTGGTCTCGCCCCAGGTGGCGAGCACCGCCCCGTCCGCCTGGCGGGCCACACGGCCGGTTTCGAGCGTGAGCTTGCGCCCGCACCAGTTGAGTTCTTCACGTTGTATGTCAAACATCTTTCTTCATCCTGCGTGAGTTGAGGATGCGAAAGCCTGCGGCCCATGCCGCCCGTCGATCGGGCTCGTCATCGGCAAGACGGCGAGCGGCTGGGCGAACGCCAGCCGCTTGCGATCCTGCCATGACGCGAGGCTCTCGCATTCGGTAAAGGGCTTCGGCCGCGCCGTCGCCCGGTCTTGAGGACGGAACGCCTGAAATCAGGCGCTCCGTTTGCGTGGGGCTCGCCCTCAGCGGCGGATGCCCAGGCGCTCGATGAGGGTCTTGTAGCGCGCCTCATCCTGCTTCTTGACATAGTCGAGAAGCGTTCGCCGCTGCGACACCATCTTGAGCAGGCCGCGGCGGGAATGGTTGTCCTTGACGTGAGTCTTGAAGTGGCCGGTCAGGTTGGCGATGCGCTCGGTGAGAATCGCAACCTGAACTTCGGGCGACCCGGTGTCGCCGACCTTCAAACCATATTGATTGATGAGCGCAGACTTGCGCTCAGCGGTGATCGACATCGGAATTATCCTTAAATCTGCGGCCGGCCGAAGCCAGCCTCATCGTTCTGAAAAGCGGCCGAACCGGGATGTCGTCCAGGTCGGTCGCAACGCGAATTCCCGCGCGATGCCACGTCGCGGATCGCGCGCTTATACAGATTTCGCGCCGCGGCGCCAGCGCTTTCTCTGAATCCGTCCAGAGGCGCCGGTTGAATTCGCGTGGCCCTGGCCTGTTCTTTGCGCAAAGCTCTAATTACGGGCGGTGATTGGTGAGCTTCGTCACAGAGCGAAGCTGGAAATTGTGGTGATGCTTGATCGCAGACCGCGCTCCTTATTTAAATAACGATATATTCTCGAAAAATAGCGGTCTGTTGGTCGAATAGCGTGCGTCCCGTTTCCTTTTCCGCATTCGAGCCGGAATCCCGCTCGGGTTCCAACCCCTAATTTGAAAGGAATATTCTTCATGGCAGACCGCGATCATCTCGAAAATGCTTTTTCCATGACGAAGGGCTTCAAAATTCATGAAGTTCGCCCGAGGACGCGCGAGATCCTCGAGGGCGTGACCCCGGCTGCGCTCCCGGCGGCCCCGCCTCCCCTAGGACCCCTTGCCGCCTTCGTGGGAAACTGGAATGGCATGGGCTTCAACACCATCTTCCGCCCGCAGCATCAGACGTTCCCCCTCCCATGCCAACACCCCGGCGCCTGGCGACAACCTGCTGGAGCTCAACCTCACCTCGGAGACGCTGTCTTTCAGCGACAGCCTCGGCTCCATCCCCAACCGCGGGATGCTCCAGGACGACCTCTTCATGAACGGCGTTCCTTACGTCCAGTCGATCAATGACGTAACCAATCCCGCGCCGCCTACCGGCATCCACTTCGAGCCGGGCATCTGGCTCAGCGTTCCGGCGACCACTGATCCACAAGAGCCGATCTCGGTTGCGCGCATGGCGTCAATCCCGCACGGGACGACGATCATCGCGCAGGGCGTGATCCTTCCGACGACCAACGGGCCGCCCAATATTCAACCGGTCGACATCACGCCCTTCCCGATTGGCGGCGGGGCGCCGATCCGCTTTCCGAGCCAGACGCGGCGACGCAAGGCACCGCGCGCATTCCGCAGGACCTGACCCCGTGGCTCAACGCCGGCACGATCACCCAAGGACTGCTGGACGACCCGAACCTGATGCTGAAAAAGGCGATTTCGGTTCAGAAGATCCTGTCCACGACCACGATGATCGTGAGCACGAATCCGAAATCGCCGCTGTTCGGCGGAGGAAGCCGGCCTGGTTCGCAAGCGCTTTGGCAGGATCGCGGCGAGCCGACCCGGTCGGTTGCCGCTACGCCGGAAGCGGCTACCAACTCGCGATCCTCCCCTTCTTCGCGTTCCTGATGCCTGCTTCACCCGAAGATCTGCTCGCCTATCTGGCTTCGCTCGGCGTCGAGACCGAGACCGTCGATCATCCGCCGCTGTTCACGGTTGAAGATTCGCGCACGCTGCGTGGCGAAATTCCCGGAGGCCACACCAAGAACCTGTTCGTCAAGGACAAGAAGGGCCGGTTGTTCCTGCTCGTCCTGGGCGAGGAGACCGTGATCGACCTCAAGCGGGTGCACGAGACGATCGGCGCGCAGGGTCGTGTTTCCTTCGGCTCCGCCGATTTACTGGAAGAGGTCTGGGGCGTTCGGCCGGGCGCGGTCACGCCGTTTGGCGCGATCAACGACAAGGCGGCCAAGGTTTCCGTCGTGCTGGATGAAGCGATGATGCGCCACGAACGGCTCAACTTCCACCCGCTGGTCAACACGCGGACAACCGGGCTTAAGAGCGCAGATCTCATCAAATTCCTGCGCGCGACCGGACATGAACCCCTGGTCGTGGCGTTGGGGCAGGATCAAGCCGCCGGTTGAATAAAAAGCCAAACGCCTCCATTTAGAGCGGCAAAAGTTGGATCGCGCGCGGGCGCTGCTCGTCCGCCGGGCTGGAGTTAATGGGACATGGCGAATGTGAGCGGCGCGGTCGCGCCTCAACCCAAGGCGGGCTCGGTCAAGGAGGTCACGACGGCCTCGTTCCGCGCCGATGTCCTGACGGCGTCGACGCGCCAGCCGGTTCTAGTCGATTTCTGGGCGCCGTGGTGCGGGCCATGCAAGCAGCTGGCGCCGGCGCTGGAGAAGGCCGTCGCCGACTCGGGCGGCAAGGTCGCGCTGGTCAAGATGAACATCGACGAGCATCCCCAAATCGCGGGCCAGCTCGGCATCCAGTCGATCCCGGCCGTCATCGCCTTCGACAAGGGCCAGCCGGTGGACGGATTTGTCGGCGCGCTGCCGGAAAGCCAGATCCGTGGCTTCATCGAGCGGCTCGTCGGGCCGATCCAGAGCGAATCGGCGGTGCTTTTGGCTGAGGCGGACGAAGCCGCCGCCAACGGCGACGCGGCCGGAGCGGCGGCGATCTATACCGAGATTTTGGCCGAGGAGCCGGGCGAGGCCAAAGCGATCGGTGGTCTCGCCAAACTCCATGTGGCCGCGGGACGGCTCGACGAAGCGAAGGCCTTGTTGGAGACGGCCCCGGCAGCCCCGGCCGGCAAGGAGCAGGAGCCGGCGGTTGTTGCGGCTTTGGCGGCGTTGCGCCTGGCCGAGCAAGCCTCGAACGTCGGCGAACTCGCGCCCCTCGAGCAGGCCATCGCCGCCAACCCAGATAATCACCAGGCGCGCTTCGACCTTGCGGTCGCGCTTTCGGCGAAGGGCGAGCGCGACGCAGCCGCCGACCAACTGCTTGAAATCATTCGTCGTGACCGCAAATGGAACGACGAAGCGGCGCGCAAACAATTGTTGCAGCTGTTCGAGGCCTGGGGTCTGATGGACCCGGCCTCGGTCGCCGCAAGGCGCAAGCTGTCGGCGGTCTGGTTTTGACCGCGAAAAGCCGCCAAGAGCGCCCGAAGCAAGAGCACCCGAAGAATGAGAAGAGCGCAATGAAGCTCAATCGCACCTTCGCCGCACCGGCCGAGATGCCGGCGACGATCCCGCTGTTTCCGATGGCGGGCGCGCTTCTCCTGCCGCGCCGGCCGATCCAGCTCACGGTGTTTGAGCCCCGCTATCTCGAGATGCTCGACGACGCGCTGGCTGGCGAACGCCTGATCGGCGTCATTCAGCCGTCGTCGGAGGAAGAAGCGACCGATCCGGCGCCGGAACTCTATCCGCTCGGCTGCGCCGGCCGCATCGTACAATATGCGGAGATCGGCGACGGCCGCTGCTTCTTGACGCTGATGGGCGTGGCGCGCTTCCGCCTGACCGAGGAAACGCCGAGCGACGGCCCTTATCGGGTCGCGATTCCCGATTATTCGCCGTTCGCCGAGGATTTTCTCGAAGGCGCGGGCGAAGCGGCGGTCGATCGCGACGATCTGATCGCGGCCCTGAAACGCTTCGCCGAGGTCAACGAGATCAAGGTGGTGTGGAGCGACATCAAGAAGGCGTCGAACGAGGCGCTGGTCAACGGTCTGTCGATGATGAGCCCGTGCGGTCCGAGGGAGAAGCAGGCGCTGCTCGAGGCCAAGGATCTCAAGTCGCGCGCGGAGATGCTGGTGGCGATCACGACCATCGAGCTCGCGCGCGGCCAGGACACAGCGACGCAGATTCACTGACGCCCATCCTGTTTGCCCTTTATTCCGCCGCCTCGCGCAGCGCGGAGTAGCGGGTCAGCTGCGCCCTCAATGGCGCGGGCTTCAGCGGCTTGGTCATGACGATAACATCCGCGCGCGCGGCCTCGTCCCGCACTTCCAGGCTTCGATCGGCGGTGGCGAGGATCGCAGGCGTGCTTCGGCCGAAGCGCTCGCGCAACGCCCGGATCGCGGCGACGCCGTCACCCGAATCGAGGTGGTAATCGGCGATGATGACGTCAGGCGCGCCGAACGCGTCGAGCGCCGCCATCGCCTCTTCAAGGCCATGGGCGGTCGCGACCAGACAGCCCCAGCGCGTCAGGAGAACGCGCAGGCCCTCGAGCACGCGGGGCTCGTTGTCGATGGCCAGCACCTTGAGCCCGTCGAGCGGCTCGCCCGCCGCGACCGGCTCGGGCGCGCCCGGCTCCGCGCGGGGCTTAAGGGGCGCCCGTCCGAGCGGCGCGGTGACGAAGAACACCGACCCCTCGCCCGGGCGGGAGCGCAACCCTATGGGATGCTCGAGCACCCGTCCCAGACGCTCGACGATCGACAAGCCAAGCCCAAGGCCGCGCGCCACGCGTGCGCCCTGGTCGAGCCGCTTGAACTCAGCGAAGACCGTGCGCTCATGCTCGGGCGGAATGCCGAGGCCGGTATCCCAGACCTCGATGCGGACCGCGCCGGGAACTCGGCGGCAACCGACCAGCACCCGGCCGCTCAGCGTATATTTGAGCGCGTTCGAAATCAGGTTCTGCAACAGCCGCCGCATGAGACGCCGATCGGTGCGAATGGCGAGCGTGGTGGACACGAAGATGAGATCGAGCCCCTTCGCCCGGGCGAAGGCGGCAAACTCGATCTCGAGCAGCCCCATGAGATCGGCGACCGAAACGTCGGAAATCTCCGGGCGCGTCGCGCCGGCGTCAAGTCGTGAAATGTCGAGCAGAGCGCCGATGATCTCCTCGACCGCCTCGAGCGAGATGTCGACGTTGCGGGCGAGATCCGCACGCTCTTCGACGCCGACCTGCCTCGCGCCCTCGCTCAATGCGCTCGCGTAGAGCCGCGCCGCGTTGAGCGGCTGCAGAATGTCGTGGCTGGCCGCGGCGAGGAAACGCGTCTTGGAGAGATTGGCGGCGTCGGCCTCGTCCTTCGCCCGCTCGAGTTCGGCGTTGAGGCGCTGCAATTCCGCGGTGCGCTCATCGACGCGCCGCTCGAGCATCTCGTTCGAGGCCGCAAGCGCGTCTTCCGCCTGAACGGTCTGCGTGACGTCGGTATAGGTGGTGACGATCCCCCCGTCCGGAAGCCGCGCCGAGCGCACCTCGATGACGCGGTTGGTCGAGAACAGACGCAGCCGGTTCGGCTGATCGTTGAAGAGCAGGCTCGCGACGCGTTCGGCTACAAAGTCCTCCGAATCTCCCGGCCCGTAGGCGCCGCGGCCGGCGTTGAAGCGCACGATCTCGTCGAGCCCCACGCCATGACGCAACATTGTGGGCGGCAGACCGAAAAGGTCGGCGAATTCGCGGTTCCAGGCGGTCAGCGCCAGATTGGCGTCAAAAACGCTAACACCCTGCCGCGCGTGGTCGAGCGCATGCTGCAATTGATCGCGGCTCGACTGGATCGCGGCGGACGCTTCGTCGATGAGCTTGAGCGCCGATTGGCCTGACACGGTCCTTGGCCTCAGCAACAACGACAGGACCTGGCGCGAGGTCGAGGCGCCGATCGCCGGCGACAGCAAAAATTCCGCGTGGCGGATCAATTGCGCGCCGGCTTCGAGCGCCGGATCGTAAACGAGGCCGCGCTCGCGCATGAAGGTCGCGAAAGCGCGGCGCGCCCGTCCGGCCCCGAGATAACGGGCGACTGCCGCCTCGAGCTCCCCCGTGGTCGTCGACGAACGCCAAAGGCGAAAGGCCTGCGGCTGGCCGCCGACGCCCACTCCGGAAAAAGCGCTCGCCTGTGCGCGCTCAAGCGCGCTCGGCTGGCGGGTCAGCGAAAAGGCGACGAACGCTGCGATATTGGCGGCCAGCGAGACGACAACCCCGCCCACGAGCGGGCTCGGCGCAAAGGCGACGAGCGCGGCCGGGCTCAGCCATGCGATCGCCAGGGGGCCGTGCGCCAGAAGGTCCGAAAGCGCCAGTTCCGGCCGGATCGAGGGCAAAAGCAGCAGGTAAAACCAGGCCAGTGCGCCGATTGTCATGCCCGCGATCGCGCCCCGCGCCGTCCCGCGACGCCAGAAGAGCCCGCCGAGAAAGGCCGGCGCGATCTGCGCCACCGCCGCGAACGACAGGAGGCCAATCGACACCAGGCCCGCTTCGCCGGCCATGCGCTCGTAAGCGAAGCCCAGCGCCAGAACGCCGACGATGGCGATCCGGCGCACCCAAAGCACCTGCGCGCCGATGTCGCCTTCAGCGGCGGGCGCCGGCGTATTGCGCCGGAGCAAGAGCGGCATCACCAGGTCGTTGGAAATGGTGATGGCGAGGGCGACGCTCTCGACCACGACCATTCCAGTCGCCGCCGAGAGGCCGCCCACCATTGTGAGCAGCGCCACGCCATGCGCGCCGGCGTTGAGCGGCAGCGCAAGAACTGTCAGGTCGCGATTGAATGACGCGTCCGGGAAAACGTTGAGGCCAGCAATGGCGAGGGGCGCAACGAACAGATTGATCAGCACCAGATAGGCGGGAAAGAGCCACGCCGCAGTGCGGATGTCCGCGCTGGTCGTGGTTCTCGACCACCGCGACGTGGAACTGGCGCGGCAGAAGCACGATCGCGAACGCCGACAACAGCGTCGTCACCACCCACACCGCCGGATCGGGACGCGTCTGGATCGCTGACGCGATCCTGGGATCGGACCCAGCGATCTCGGTCAGATCGCCGATCCCGTTGTTGAGCCTCCAGACGACGAAGGCGCCAACGGCGAGAAACGCCACCAGCTTGACGATCGATTCGACCGCGATGGCGAGAATGAGACCGTCCTGATGCTCCTTGGGGTTGATGCGCCTGGTCCCGAACGCCATCGCGAAGATGGCGAGCAGCAACGACACCGCGAGATAAAACGAGGCCGAGGGTGTCGCCGGCGTCAGTCGCCCGCGATCGAATGAATTGACCACCATCAATATTGTTGGCGCGACGGCCTTGAGCTGGAGCGCCACGTAGGGCGCGGAGCCAATCAGCGCGATGAGCGCGGCGACTGCGGCGACAGCTTGAGATTTTCCATATCGCGCGGAAACGAAATCGGCGACCGTGGAGACGTTCTG
This sequence comes from uncultured Alphaproteobacteria bacterium, assembly GCA_963702825.1. Classification (GTDB taxonomy): domain Bacteria; phylum Pseudomonadota; class Alphaproteobacteria; order Rhizobiales; family Beijerinckiaceae; genus Roseiarcus. The sequence continues at coordinate 313 of CAVPEE010000002.1, read as the reverse complement.
CGCGCGGGCGAGATTGGCGATGCGGGCGATGAACGGCGCCCCGAAGCCGATAACGAGGATGGGACCGATATAAATCGGCAGAAAATCAAGCCCATGCGCCGAGGCGAGGCCAACCGAGCCGTAATAGGTCCAGGACGTGCAATAGACGGCGAGACTGAGCGCGTAGACGAAAGCTCGCGAGCGCCCGGATAGAAAGCGTCGCCCGGCGCCGTCACCCCACCAGGCGATGAGGAACAGAAACGAGACGTAGCCGATTGCGGTCAGAAGAACCGTGGTGCCGTTCATCAGAGCCGAGCATTCGCCCTTTGCTGAC
>CAVPEE010000001.1:0-42998 GCA_963702825.1 uncultured Alphaproteobacteria bacterium | reverse complement strand
GCTCTCACGCGGACCTTAGCGCAGAGCGAACCGATCCGGGGGAACGGCCATTGATCCGCTTGAAGGCTCGGCTGAAGGCCGCGTGCGAGCCGTAGCCGAGGCGATGAGCCGCAACATCGATCGGCATGCGGTCACGCCCGATCCACTCGGCGGCGAGCCGCATGCGGAGTTCGGTCAGGTATCGTAACGGCGTCAAACCGGTGACGGCGAGGAACCGCTCCGCGAAGATCGAACGCGAACTCCCCATCTCAGCGGCCAGATCCGCCACCGTCCAGTCCCGCCCCGGGTCACGATGGACGGCGGAGATCACGCCGCCGAGGCGCGGGTCGCGCAGAGCCGACACCCAGCCGCTCGCCTCGCCGCACCCCAATTCCGCCCAGGCGCGCACGATAAAGGCAGCCACGACATTGGCGAGATGAGCCAGGATGCCGGCGAATCCCGCCCGTCCGCCGCAGGTTTCGCGCTCCATGGCTTCCAGGATCGGCAAGATCTCCGGATAGCGCTCCGACAACGTGCCGACGAACATGGCCTCGGGCATCAAACCGACCAGCGAGCCCATCCCGCCCAGATCGAACTCCATGCAGCCGCTGAAGATAAGGACATGGCTGGACGGGCACTCCCCGGCCTTGCAGGCCGTCAGCGCGCTGACACCCTGGCAGAGCGCGGAGGTGGTGAACGCGGCGACGTCGCGGCACGCCAAGTCGGGTTGCGACACGACATCGTGGATTCCGCCGCGCGGAAGCAACACGGCGTCACCCGTATCCATCTGATGGACCTCGTCGCCTTGACGCAGGAAGACCGGGCCGCGGGCGACGAAATGGAACTTTGCGCGGCCTTCCGAGGCTCCGAACCCAAGGCCGAAGGGCGGCGAAAGCTCAATGCGCCGATATTCGACGCCAGTCAGGCGCATGCCGACCAGAAGTTCATTCAACGGATCGAGTGACGGCCTCGCGGCAGTCGAGTTTCCGGATGAACGATCAATCATATCGGCGTTTCTGACATAGATCGTCCGAACCGTCTACCCTAAGGTGCCGCCGAAGAACTCGTGCTCGCAAGGACCACCGATGGACGAATCCTTACTCTGTATCGACGAACCGGCTGCGCGAGCCGCCCGGCCGACCGACTTGCTTGCCGACCGGACCAACGATCGCAAGGCGGGCTCTCGGCGAGCCGGCCTGGGCCGCGGTCGGTTCGATGGCGCTCGGCGTATTTTCCTTGGTCACCGCCGAATTTCTGCCAGCGAGCTTGCTCACGCCGATCGCGGCTGATTTCAGGATCAGCGAAGGCGCAGCCGGGCAAACGGTGACCGCGACCGCCGCCTTCGCGCTGCTATCGAGCCTCCTCGTCACGGCGGTCATCCGAAACCTTGACCGACGGATCCTGATGCTCGGCTTCACGATCCTTCTGTTGATATCCAACCTCATCGCGGCTTTCGCTCTCAACCTCCCCATGCTGCTGGTGGGGCGCGTCCTGCTCGGCGCGGCGCTCGGCGGATTCTGGACGATGTCGGCAGCCCTAGCGATGCGTCTCGTGCCCGAGGCGTCCGTACCGCGGGCCTTGTCAATCATCTTCAGCGGCGTCTCGGCCGCCACCATCTTCGCTGCGCCCCTCGGAATCTACCTGGGTCATCTTTTCGGCTGGCGCGCCGTGTTCCTCATGGCGGCGGGTTTGTCCGCGATCACCTTGATCGCGCAGGCCGCAACGCTACCGCGGATGCCCGCCCTTGGATCGGCGAGGCTCGGCACCCTTGTCGAGGTCCTCAGGCGACCGGGTGTCGCCGTCGGCATGATCTGCGCCATGCTGGTTTTCATTGGACATTTCGCCTTCTTCACCTACTTGCGGCCGTTTCTTGAATTCACGACGGGCGCGGGGATTGCGATGATTTCCAGCGTGCTCCTCGGATTCGGCGTCGCAAACCTCTTCGGCACCCTGCTCGCCGGCTTCATGCTGGAACGCAGTCTGCGCGCGACGCTCGCGTCCATGCCCCTCGTGATGGCCGTCTTTTGCGCTTGTCTCGCGACGTTCAATAGCTCGCTGTGGGTGGATCTCGCGCTCATTACGCTGTGGGGAATGGCGTTCGGCGCCGTGCCCGTCGCTTGGTCGACATGGCTCACCCGCACCATTCCCGACGAAGCGGAAAGCGCAGGGGGTCTGCTCGTCGCGGCGGTGCAAGTCGCCATTATGATCGGGGCGGCAGGCGGGGGCGCGATCTACGATTTCAAGGGCGCGATCGGCGTCTTCGGAGCCAGCACTCTGGTTCTGTTCGCCGCCGCATTGATGGCCCTTTTCGTTGTTCCGACGCGGGCCGATGAGGCCTCCTGAGGCCCCCGCCGGCGCGGCAAACACGGGTGCGCTTCTATCTGGCGTCCTGCGGCGACGATTTCTTGGCGAAAGGCACGCAGAGCAAAGCGCCGATGGTCAAAATGGCGATCATGATCCAGGCTTCGTTGATCGCCTGAACGAGCGCGGCCTTTTCGACGAGCGATTGCACCATCGCGAGCGCCGGGCCCTCGAGCGGGCCAGTCGGGCGGTTCATGAACATGTCGAGCGGTATGCCGACAAGCTTGGCTGTGTCGACGTCACCGGCCTCCAGCTTCTTCGTGAATGCTGTCCCAAGCGCGGGCGAGCGGGTGTAGATCACGGTGTCGATCATCGCGAGCCCTATGGCGCCGCCAAGATTGCGCATCAGATTGAAAAGGCCGCTCGCGTCAGGCACGCGGCTTGCCGCCAAGTGGCCAAGCGCGAGCCGCGTCGGCGGAAGCAGACAAAACATGATCGCCAGTCCGCGAATGACCTGCGGCCAAAACATAGCGTTGAAATCGGTTTCCGGCGTCTGCAGTCCACTCAAGCCCAGACCGACGCCAAACACTCCAAACCCAAGCGACGTGAGCAGCCGGGCCTCGACGCGCTGTTCGAGCGCAACGGCGATCGGCGCGGTCATGAGCTGCGTTACCCCCGTGACCAGCATGATCGCGCCGATCTCCAGAGCGTTATGGCCTCTGACGAACGCCAGAAAGACGGGCATGAGATAAACGGAGCCGAACAGGCCGATGCCCTAAGACGAAACTCAGAACGCAACCGATCGCGAAACTTCGGTCGGCGAAGGTCGCGAGACTCACGATCGGGCGCGATGCGTTGAGCGTTCGCCTGACAAAGCTGAAGGCGCTTGCGAAGCTGAGCGCCAAAAGACCTGCGACCAAGCCAGAGGTCCAGCCGCGCGTCGGCGCTTCCTTGAGCGCGACCTCAAGCGCGGCAAGCGCAATCGCCAACAGCGCCAGCGACAGCACGTCGAGCCGGCGCGCCTCGCCAAGCCGCATCGGCTCCTTCGGCAACAGGATGCCGGCGACAATCGCCGAAATGATCCCGGGCGCGACATTGATCAGGAACAGCCAGTGCCAGGAATAGGTCTCGGTGATCCAGCCGCCGACGATCGGTCCGACGGTCGGCGCAAGCACCGCCAGCACGCCAGCGAATGTGGTCGCAAGACCCTGGCGGCTCACTGGGAAAAAGGAGGAACACCGCGGCAAAGACGGCCGGGATCAGCGTGCCCCCGGAAAAGCCCTGCAAGACGCGCCATGCGATCAGCATGGGGAAATGGTCGCTCGCGGCGCATCCGACCGAAGCCAGCGTGAACACGGAAACGGACAGCGACGAACAGCCAGCACATGCTCAAGAGGCGCGTGAGGAAGCCAGTCAACGGGATCGCGACGACCTCGGCGATCAGATACGCGGTCTGCACCCAACTCATCTGGTCCGGCGGAATGTCGAGCGCGCTCTAAATCGTCGGCAGCGACGTCGCTACGACCTGCACGTCGAGGATCGCCATGAACATGCCGACGCACATCATCGCAAAGCCGATCGACGTCGAGACGGACGACGGCGACCGGAATATTGTGCTTAATCGTGTTTGCCATAGCCCGACCCGGTCAATGCGACATTTTCCGCACGGATCCGGATCGATAACAAGATCGCATTGGCTCCAGAGAAGACCAGAGCAAGCCAGGGCAGGCCAAGGCAAAGGGGCAGGGCGGCGATTTCTCCAACGACGACGAGATAGTTTGGATGCGAGACAAGGCGATAGGGGCCGTTCGACACAAGGGCCGAGCCCGGAAGGACGATGATGCGCGTGGTCCAACGCGGGCCAAGCGTCATGAGAGTCCAGACCCGCAGAACCTGGAGCGACAGAAAGACTGCGAGCCAGGCTGGATCGATCATACGCGTCGCGCCGAAAATCCACAGACAGGCTAGCCAGAGGGCGTGCATCAGCACGATCGCCGGATAGTGCCCGGGAGCGAACTCGACGGCGCCCTTTGCCAGCAGCGCCGCTGTATTGCGGCGCGAGAGAGTGAGTTCCGCAATCCGTTCCGCGGTGACCAATCCAAGAAGCAGAGCGGCGGCCGTCACGCGGCTCTCTTCAGGGAAACACAACTCGAGGTGAAACCAGGCCCCATCGCGGTCAGCAATGTGCGCGAAGGCAAGCCCGCGCGAAGGATACGGTCCAGCACGAATAGCACGGTCGGCGACGACATGTTGCCATAGTCCGCGAGGACCGCGCGTTCGTGGTCGAGAGAACCCTGCTCGAGCGACAGCGCGCGTTCGAGGGCGGCGATGACCTTCGAGCCGCCAGGATGACAGGCGAAGCGATCGACATCTTCGAGAGCCAATCCGCCGCGGGCCAAGATGCCGGCGATCGCCGGTGCGATGTGCGCTTGCGCGAATGGCGGAATCGCCCGGTCGAATATGACGCCGAAGCCCTGCGGATCGATTCTCCAGCCCATGATGTCGAGCGTGTCGGGCCAGGTGTGCTGGCCGCTCATCTCGACGGCGGCGGCGCCGCCGTCGTAAGCCTTAAGCACGCAGGCGGCCGCGCCGTCCCCGAACAGGGCCGTGGCGACCATATTCGCCTTGGTCAATTCATCGAGGCGGAAGGCGAGGGTGCAAACCTCGACCGCGACCAGCAACACAATGCTGCCCGGACGCGAGCAGGCGAGGCGGGAAGCAATCGAGAACCCCGAGACGCCGCCGGCGCAGCCAAGGCCGAAGACGGGAACGCGCTCGACATCGGCGCGAAACCCCATGCGCCCGGCGACTCTCGCCTCGAGACTGGGCGTCGCAACCCCAGTCGATGAGATACTGACGATCGTGTCGACCTCTGCGGCGTCAAGTTCGGCGGCGTCCAGAGCGCGGGTCGCCGCATCGACGAAGAGCTGGCAGGCTCCCTCGAGATAGGCGCTCGTGCGCTCTGGCCAGCCGAGCGGCGAAAGATACCAATCGATTGGTCGCACCGCATGGCGCTGGCGAATTCCGGAGCTCTTGAAAACCCGCGCCATGCGTTCGAAATCGTCATAGCGCCCGGCGAACCCGCGTCTCGCGGCCGACGCGACGTCGGACTGATTCAGGACGTGAGGGGGGACCGAGGTAGCCAGCGAAACAAGCTTGGCAGACTGATCCATCGAAACTCCGATTGTAATCCCGAGATACGGCGCTCACGGAGAAAACAATCGTGGCCCCAATTTATTCGGTAAGATGTAATCGGGCGTTTTATCTAATCGTTACGAGCGCTGCACTCACAATTTTGTGAAGCGAACAAGTCGAATAATCTGAGAGATAACTATATTTGGCCGCCAGCTTTCGCCGGCGGGAATCGAAATCCTGCCTAACCTCTGAGGACCACGCCGATCTGGCGATTCCCCAAGGGAATGCGGGGCAGATCACTCTGTTTCGTCGCATGGATCATCGGCGAGTGACCACTCTTGTGCGCGCTCCTTCGTGCCGAGCCCGAACAGGGAATGCGCGCTTAGGGTCGGTAGACCCCGTCCAGGTCGTCCGGGGCGAATCTCAGCAAGGGGCGGATTGCTGCCGTGCGGCGGCGGCGCAGTGGGTGGCCGCTAAGCGGAGATAACGGGTCATTCTCCGACGGCTCGGTGAACGGGTCAAATCGATCGCATAACGGACGTTCGCGACAATCCTACCGTCGCGACAAATTGGGGTTGACAGGACGAAATCCGGGGATAGATAGGCAATTGTCGGTTTGAAATCCGTTTCGGCCGGCGTTCCTTAACTCAACTGTAGAGACATGGGCAGTACCATCTTGGGCGGCGCGATCGCGGGCAGGTTCCCCGGTTTGTCGCCCGTCGACATCGTTAGCGTCCACGGGCCGGAATCCCGTACGCGAGTCTGTAGGGCTTAAGCCTCGCAGCCGCTCGTCTTCCGGCTTTGGACAAACCAAAGCGGAGGCGAGCCATGAACCAGCTCTCCAATATTGTCGTGGATTTCGCCCGCTATCGCCGGGCGGGCGGCGCCGCGCGTCGATCGACCGCCCCTGACGTGGGCGGCCGGCGCGCCGGTTTGCTCACTTGCCGTTGGCGGCGCGACGTCGTCACCGGTCGCCTCATTTGCAGCTGGACCACGCAGAGGGGATCGCGCGAAGCGCAGCCGCCCTCGCGACGCTCTCTTGCAGCCTGAAGGACCTCAGACATGAGCAACCACCCCAGTAGGCCCGCCGAAATCGCCTCCAGCGTTTCGACGGGCGCTCTGAGCAGAACCCACAACCCAACACCGGATCGCCGCGCCCGCTAGCGAGAGAAAGGCCGAACTTCGGCTTTGCCTCCTGCGCCGGGCCGGCAAGGAGGCACATTATGACCATCCTCGTTAAGCCCAACGAAGCCCGCGGCGCGGTTCTCGATGAGGCGCACGTCGGCCACATCCATGGCGCGTTCGGCACCATCCTGCACGGCGACGTCGGCCCCCGCGAAACCTGGAAACATCGCCTCATCACCCTCATGGCGATCCTCGGCCCCGGCCTCATCGTCATGGTCGGAGACAACGACGCGGGCGCTTTCGCCACTTACGGGCAGGCCGGTCAGAACTACGGCACGACGCTCTTGTGGACTCTGGCGCTGCTGATCCCGGTTCTCTATGTCAATCAGGAGATGGTGCTGCGCCTCGGCGCGGTCACCGGCGTCGGCCACGCACGCCTCATCTTCGAGCGTTTCGGCAGGTTCTGGGGCGCGTTCAGCGTCATCGACCTGTTCCTGCTCAACGGCTTGACCATCATCACCGAGTTCATCGGCATTTCGCTCGCGCTCGATTATCTCGGACTCGACAAGACAACCGGGGTGATCGTCTCCGCGGCGCTCATCATGGTCGCCGTCAGCACCGGGAACTTCCGGCGCTTCGAGCGTTTCGCCATGGTTCTCGTCTTCGCGAGCCTTCTGCTCATCCCGATCTATTTCATGGCCCATCCGCCGTTCGCTCAAGTGGCGCGAGATTTTCTCGTTCCGCAAATGCCGGAGGGCGGCAAACTGAGCGACGTGATGCTGCTGATCATCGGCATCGTCGGGACGACGGTCGCGCCCTGGCAGCTCTTCTTCCAGCAGAGCTACGTCATCGACAAGCGCATCACCCCGCGTTTCATTCGCTATGAGCGGCTCGACCTGTGGATCGGCATCGCGCTCGTCATCATCGGCGGCGCCGCGATCATGGCCTTCACCGCGGCCACCTTCGCCGGCCAGCCGGAGTTCGGCAATTTCACCGACGCGGGCGGAATCGCCGCCGGTATCGGCAAATATGTCGGCAAGACCGCCGGGGTGATGTTCGCGATCGCGCTCATCGACGCGGCGCTGATCGGCGCCTCTGCCGTGTCGCTCGCGACCGCGTACGCGATCGGCGATGTGTTTTCGGCGCGCCATTCGCTGCATCGCAAGGTCACGGACGCCAAGGGGTTCTATGCCGTCTACGGCGGGCTGATCGCCGTCGCCGCCGCCGTCGTTCTGATTCCTGGCTCGCCGCTAGGGCTTCTGACGCTTGCGGTGCAGGTGCTGGCCGGCGTTCTGCTGCCGAGCGCGACGGTGTTCCTGCTGCTCTTGTGCAACGACAAACCGGTGCTGGGTCCCTGGGTCAACAACCGCTGGCTGAATTATTTCACCGGCGCGATCATCGCGGTTCTGATCATCCTGTCGGTCATCCTGACTGTTTCGGTGCTGTTCCCCGACGCGACGAACGAGCAGGTCATCCTCGGCATCATGGGCGGCGGCGGCGTCGTGGCCGCGGTCGCGGCGCTGGTGATCATGGCCCTCAGCCAAAACGGCGGAAGCGGGTCGTCGGCTGAAAAGAGCCGCCGCCGAGACGATGTCGCGCGACACATGGCGCATGCCGCCGCTTGCGCAGCTTGCGCCGGCCAAGCTGTCGCTGGCCGCCAAGACCTGGATGGGTGCTCTGCGCCTCTATCTCGTCGTCGCCGTGGCGCTCGTGCTGTTCCGCGTTGTCATGCTCGCGATCGGACACGGCTGATCCGTCAGCCGCCGCGGCCGATTGGCCAGGATGGCCGGCGTTCTCAAGCGCCGGCCCTCTTTCCATTGAGTAGACGCGAGCAAAATCGCTGAGTTGGGGCACGGCCGGGCGCGAACCGTTCGCTCTCGGAGCCCATGGCTTTTGAGTTCATGGAGGTCCTCCCCGTGATGACCATGCAGCTTGCGCAAGCCGGATTGAATCTCTTCGTCGCCGCCTGCCTCGGCGCGGCGATTGGCCTCGAGCGGCAATGGCGCCAGCGTCTTGCGGGCTTGCGGACCAATACGCTGGTCGCGCTCGGGGCCGCGATTTTCGTGACCTATTCCCATGTCGTGCCGGATGGCGCTGGCGACACGCGTATTGCCGCCCAGGTCGTCTCAGGGATCGGCTTTCTCGGCGCAGGCGTAATCTTCAAGGAGGGCCTCAACGTGCGGGGCCTCAACACCGCCGCGACCCTGTGGTGCTCGGCGGCGGTCGGCCTGCTCGCCGGCGAAGGGCTTGCACTTTACGGCCTCCTGGCCGCCGCCTTCGTGCTTGGAGCCAACACCGTGCTGAGACCGATCGTCCACGCCATTAACCGACAGCCGATCGAGTCGACCGAAGAGGAGCGGCGCTACCTCATCGCCATCGATTGCCGCGCGGCGCGCGCATCCGACATCAGGTCCCTGCTGATTCAGGAGTTCGCCGCCGTGCCCGACGTCCATTTCAGCGAAGTGGACAGCACGTTTGTCGAAGATTCCGGCCCCGTCGCGGTGACGGCGATCGTGACCTCGCACAAGCGACGCGAACTGGCGCTGGAGACGATCGTCGCGCGTCTCAGCGAGGCCGATGGCGTCATTCGGTCAAGCTGGAGAGAGGAGACCCATTCCAGCTAATGCCTTTTCTTCAACGTCGGGGAAATTTCCATCCGTGCTGAAGTTCCGCGCTGCCCGATGGATGAGCGAGCGCGACCGTCGTGCGTCGGTTTCAGGTACATCATCTGAATTTTAGAGCGCCGGCGGCCTGGAGACTACGGGCGGTGTCTACAATCGTCTGCTCAACGGCCCGGCACGACCAGCCGAGTTCTGTCTCCGCTTTCCTGCTGGATGGTTGACGCACCTTTCCCAATTCGAACAATTGTCCACGGACTTTGGGATCGAAGAGGCCGACAAGTCGGACAAGCACGTCCGGCAACTTGCGGGCCGGGACCTTCTTCGCCAGGTCGCCAACGCGTTCCCTCAGGATGCGAGCAATGTCACTCATGGAGACAAACTGTCCCGCACCGATGTAGCGCTGTGCATGCGCCTGCGGCGCTGTCATTGCCAGCACGTGAAGCTCGGCAAGATCGCGGACATCTACGACCGCATAGCCAAAATTCGGCAGGCCCGGAAGTTCACCGTTCAGCAGCAGGGCCACGATCTCGACCGTCACGCTGGCGTCCTTGTCCAGCACCGGCCCCAGCACGAGGCCAGGTTGGATGGCAACCCATTCAAGGGCCCGCGGCAATTTCGGCAGTTCGGCCCAGGCAGCGCGCTCGGCGAGCGTCTTGCTCCGGGTGTAAGGAACGTTGTCGCGGTGCTCCGGGTCGGTCCAGTCGCTCTCAGTGAAGATGCGCCCGTTTGGATTGTCACAGCCATACATGACGGCCACGGACGAAGATGTCTGAACGACGCGCACGACCGAAGCGCGCGCAGCTGCGTGCATCACGTTCAGGGTTCCTTCCCGGGCCGGCCGGATCAGCGTATCCGGATCTTTCGGCACCGTCGCCGGAATGGGCGAGGCTACATGCAGTACATAACCCACTCCTTCCATGGCCGGGCCCCAACCGGTCTTCTCGGTGAGTTCGGCGGCCACGAACGACAGGGCGTCTCCCGGATCGACGCCGCGACGGGCACGGGTCAGCCATTGCCGCACCTCATCGGCCCGGCTGAGGGAGCGTAGCGTGCCACGCACCCGATAACCTCTTTCGAGCAGCTTCAAGATGCAGTGTCCCGCGACATAGCCGGACGCTCCCGTGACCAGAACCAGATTGGACGCCATAGCAGCACCTTTCGTCAGCCATTCCCATCGACACGCGGGAAGTGTATAGCATCGCTATAGAGGAGTCTATAGCGATGCTATAGGGAGCGATCATGTCGAGCTTGAGCACCCAGGATGTGCTGCTGGTGGCAGCAGAGCGCCTGCTTGAGGAGGTAGGGTTGGAGGGGGTGACAACACGCGCGGTCTGTGAAGTCGCCGACGTGAAGGCGCCGACGCTCTATCACCATTTTGGCGACAAGAACGGGTTGCTGGACGCTCTGGTGGCGAGGGGCGTGGAAGCCTTCCTCACGCGTAAGCGGGCGATAGCCGAGACGGACGACCCTGTGGCGGATCTGGTTGCAGGCTTCGAGGATTTCCTCGGCTTCGCTCTGGATCGGCCACGTTTGTTCCGATTGATGGTTCAGCGCGTCGGAGACAATCCGCAGGTCATTGAAGCGGCTATGGCGTCGACGAATGTACGTCTCACCCGATTGGCGGAACAAGGTCGCCTGCGCACCGAGGTCGTATTTGCGCGTCGCGCTATGATGGCGCTGTCGAACGGCGTTACGAGCCTTTGCGCGCAAGGGGCTTCCAACCTCGAAGTTCAGGAAGTCGGACAATTCATGCTGCAGGCTACCCTTAAGGCGCTTGTTCGCCGTTAGCCTGTTCGCTTCGGCCGCGCAGGCGCCCGGTCCGCCAGTTCGATCCAGACTGGCGCGTGGTCGCTCGCCTTCTCCCAGCCTCGCACCTCGCGATCGACGCCAGCCGCCTTGAGGCGCGGGGCGACCGACGGGCTCAACAGCAGGTGGTCGATGCGCAAGCCGGCGTCTCGGGCGTAGGCGTTACGGAAATAATCCCAGAATGTGTAGATGCGCTCGCCGGGATGAAGCGTTCGCAAGGCGTCGGTCCAACCCTGCGCGGCAAGCCGGCGAAAAGCGTCTCGCACCTCGATGCGAAACAGCGCGTCGTTGACCCATCGCTCCGGCTTATAGACGTCGAGTTCGGTCGGCATCACGTTGTAATCGCCGACGAGGACGACCGGCGCGCCAGTCGCGAGAAGCTCCGCGGCATGCGCGATCAAGCGCTCAAACCATCGCAGCTTGAAGCTGAATTTCTCGCTTTTCACCGGATTGCCGTTCGGCACATAGAGGCAGCCGATCAAGAGGCCGTCGACGGCGGCCTCAATGTAGCGGCTGTGGAGGTCGTCATCGTCGCCGGGGAGCGCGCGCCGGGTCTCGACCAGGGCTTTGCCGCGCGTCAGAATGGCGACGCCGTTCCAGCTTTTCTGGCCCTGCCAGATCGCCTCGTATCCCGCCGCGCGGACGGCGCTTTGCGGAAACGTCTCGGATTTGAGCTCCTGCAAGCAGACGATGTCGGGGGACGTCTCCTCGAGCCAGCGAAGAAGGACGGGAAGCCGGCCGTTGACGCCGTTGACGTTGAAGGTCGCGATCTTCATGGGCGCGCGATTGTACCTCTCGTGCCGCCGAACAAGGCAAGTGAATGATAAGGGATTGTTGGCGGTAGCGAATGAAGGTTTTACCGGCTCGACACTGCGAGCGGTCCATGCCAGCCGGGTTTCAGAAATCCGTCGGCGACGGCGCGCTGATTGGCGTCCTGTGAGCCACTTCAAAAAAAGCCCCGCGTGGGAAGGGGTCGCCGACGCGGGGCAAGGCGCGCTTTTGTGGTGCTGTGGGGAAGCGCGCTAACGATGCAGCTTTAAATTGCTGCAACTGCAATAACAATTCGACATAAATGCCGAGGCATTTTAAGTCGCAATCGAAGGCTTCTGGTTGTTATCAAGATCACGATTTGCATCCACATAAATGCGGAGGTTATCTTCCGTAAACATTCCAGTTAGATGCGTCGTCAACTCAGGCAAATGCATCAAATCGACAATGCGCACGACGACCAAAAAAATAGACTACGCGGTACAGCGGCAGACGGCTAACTTTGGCGATTGGGATACGATCCGGAATTCGATCACCCCCCACGAAGCGCGTGCCCGTCGGCTCATGCGCTGGCAGCAAGACCTCCGCACACGGTTTCACTTTCGGGTCGTCAAACTGGAGACCGAGACGACGATCACACCGATCGAAGAGGAATGACGCTTTACGGGCGTCTGACGGGGTTCGCCTGAACGCCGTCCGCACTTAGGGACTAGGGCTGCCTGCTCGGGTGCTCACGCGCCAGGGAAGCCTGCACGGACAACAGCTCGCACTGGGTCCGGCGGAAATAAAGTCGTCCGTCCCTGTCGAGCAGCGGAAGGTCCGAACCAAAACCGACGCCGCCAACTGGCTGTCGCGTGATTGCAATCTTCATCGACATAATAACGGTATCAATTCTTTTCGTGAGGTAGAGCTCGACCAAATGTCGCAGCATTTTGGGTTGGACATAGATCTCCAGCCGGGGCGCCTCAACATCCACGTCGTTCCAAATCATCTTCGCTGATCGATTAAGCTCGGCTGCCTCGAAAGTTTCGTCCGTTTGCACAAAGGCGGCGACATCGACCTCGAATTGGTTGAAGGTTGTGTCGCTATTCCCGACGGAAAGCGCGTTCTCGACGATCCCAACGCCATTCAGAATGGAATATTGCAAGGATGAGAGCGGAAGACGCGCAATTTGATGTCTTGGTATAACGCGGTCCTGGCGCATGATATCGTGGAAAGTGACGTCGATATCCAGCCAATACAGTTTCGAACGCGAATCTGGTCGTTCGCGAGATGAAGTGCGGAGAGTCCCCGTTGCCATTGTTCGAATGTAGCTGTTGGCGCCTAAAAGAGTGAATACGTCTAACATAGTATCTAAGGCGGTGTTCCTTAACAATTTTGTGGGGCTTTTCCGCAAAAAAACATTCGTTCGAACTCATTCCAGTTCGGGACCGCAGGTTTCGTTGGAAATGGCGCGCCGGCGCGCTAACTGGGATATCCTCGTGGGCTCGATGCGAGGTTGAGGGCTTAGATGTTCACCGGGATTATCAGCGACGTTGGGCAAATCATTGATATCACGCCGTCAGGCGAGCTGAACCGGCTCCGGATCGCGAGCGCCTATGACGCCGGAACCATTGCTCTGGGAGCTTCGATCGCCAATTCGGGCGCGTGCCTCACCGTTGTTGGCGTCGAGCCGCGGGGTGAAGGTTCGGCGCTCGCTTTCGACCTCGGCGCCGAGACGCTTGCAGTCACGACGCTCGGGCAATGGCGGGCGGGGGGGAGCGTCAACCTCGAGCGGTCGCTGAAGGTCGGCGACGAGCTCGGCGGCCATATGGTGAGCGGCCACGTCGATGGAATCGCCGAGATCCTGTCGCGGCGCGATTTCGACGGCATGGCGCATTTCCGCTTCCGCGCCCCGAAGGACTTAGCGAAGTTCATCGCCGTCAAGGGCTCGGTCGCGCTCGACGGGACTTCGCTCACGGTGAACGCGGTCGACGGCGACACGTTCGAGGTGCTCCTGATCCCGCACACGCTGAAGGTGACGACCTGGGGCGAGCGGAAGGCGGGGGACACGGTCAATATCGAGGTCGACCAGATGGCGCGCTACGCCGCGCGGTTGATGGAGGCTTCGAAAATCAGCTCGACGTAGACATGGCGGAAGACTCTGCTTCCGTGCTCCAACGTCGATGCGGGAGCGAACGCTATCGACGATAACACACGACTGCCGGTCGGCTTGACCGGTAGCCATGATAACATCAATCTGTCATTGGACTATGCTGTATTCCCTGGGTAAAGCTTGGAAGTACGAGGTGTTTGGCGCATTTGCATTATCAAAAGGAGGACGTTATGGCGGAATTGCGGGACGTTACCTTTGGTATTTGCGTGGCGATAAGAAAGACTGCGCATCGATTCTCACGCGACTTCAATGCAATGCGGCGGAGAGCCGTGCGACTGAGCGGCGCCCTCACATTCGCGGCGTTGAGCGCTCTGCTCCTGACGGCGCCGGTCGCCGGCCACGCCGCCATTCTCTCGGTCGACAATGCGGGGGGCTATACGTTCACCAACTTCGATCCCAGTCCTGACCGGGGCGGCGGTGGGGTCGAACGTGAACGGCATCAGCAACACGGGGCAGGTGGTCGGAACTGAGGTCGACGTCGCCGGTGCTCCCACTGGCGCCAATTTCACGGGTACGGCGATCAACACCAACCCGTTGAACACGGGTGCTGGCCAGACCGCGTTCGGGATCAACAGCGCAGGCAGCGTGGTCGGCGGCAACGGGACGACGGCGTTCATCCTGCCGCACGGAGGCGCCTTGCAGACGCTAGCCGTTCCTCCAGGCGCGACCAATGCGTTCGGGATCAACGATAACGGCAATATCGTCGGACAGTATACGGCGGGCGCCAACATGCCCGGCTTCTACCTGCCAAGCGCCTCGAGCACGAGCTTCGCCACCATCCTTCAGCCGGTCGGAGCCAACTCGACTGTCGTCAATGCCCAGGGGGTCAACGACAACGGGTTGATCGTCGGGTTCTATCTCGGGAATGACGGACAAGCGCACGGATTCGACGCGAAGACTGCGAATATCAGCGGCGGGTTTTTGCTCGGTACGGCAATCGCCGACCCGACGATTCCGAGCGTTCCGGGCGAGCCTGGCGCGACCTTCGTCTTCTCGCAACTTCTGGGCGTGAACGACGCGGGGATCGCGGTCGGCTATTACGGCGACAGCACCACGAGCCAGCACGGCTACCTCTACGACACGGCCACCGGCGTCTACACGTTCCTGGACGATCCCGCGGCGGCGTTCCACAACGGCGTCGAAGTCACCCAGATCACCGGCATAACCAATTCGGGCGAGATCGCCGGCTTTTACACGGACGCCGGGGGCTTCGCGCATAGCTTCACGGCTGACCCAACAATTGTGGCCGTG
Source organism: uncultured Alphaproteobacteria bacterium (assembly GCA_963702825.1). Lineage (GTDB taxonomy): Bacteria > Pseudomonadota > Alphaproteobacteria > Rhizobiales > Beijerinckiaceae > Roseiarcus. Next base: position 27,857 of record CAVPEE010000001.1, on the reverse strand, counting down.
CCCGAGCTCTCGACTTGGCTGATGGCGCTTGCGGGCTTCGGCTTTGTCGGCTGGCGTGCGCGCGGAGCGTCGAAGCGGTCGAGGTTGGCGTCGATCTGATAGCCTGTACTGCCGGGCGCGAGATGCATCAAGGCGAACGGGCCCACGTCGAGCCAGTCCACTCCCATCCTTGTGCGACTCTGCCCCTTTCTACGACCGCCTGCTCCTGCTCGCCCGCAAAAAAGCGATCAACAACAATACCGCGGCGGGCCACTGAAACCAGATGTCCTTGAGGCCGCTGAACACGTTGATCACAAACAAGAAGACGACGATGGCGATCATCACGGCGCTGAGACGAGGCAGCCGTATGTACCATTCCCAGGCGCGAGAGAAGAAGCCGGCCTGCGCACGATCCGCGGGAGGTGGCGGTGTAGCGGGCTCCCTTCTCGCATCGGGCTGCGATGCGAGTGGCCGCGAGGCGGCGCCGCCTTGAACGACGCGATAGCCCGTTACCGGGTTGGCGACGTTCTTCAACTGCTGTCGGCCGAGGCAGTCGAACCCGATGGATAGCTTGTTGTGCACCTGATCATAGACCGGGCCGGATATCAGGATTCCCCCGGTTCGGCCAGTTCCTGCAGTCGCGCGGTGATATTGACGCCGTCGCCATAGACATCATCGCCCTCGACCATCACGTCGCCCAGATGGATCCCGATGCGGAATCTCATCCGTCGCGGTTCGGGCAGCCCGCCGTTGTAGCCGGAGAGCTCCTGCTGCGTCTCGACCGCGCATTGCACGGCCTCCACGACGCTGGCGAACTCGGCGATGACGGCGTCGCCCCAGGTGTTGACGATGCGCCCATCGTGGCGCTCCATCAGCGTCGCCATGGCGGCGCGGTAACGGCGCAGCGTCGCCAGCGTGCCCGCTTCGTCGGCCTCCATGAGGCGACTGTATCCCTCAACATCGGCGCATAGGAGCGTCGTCAGCCGCCTTCTTACCTTCGTCGTCATGGCCCCACGGTAGCGCAAAAGCTTGCGGACGGCACGGCGCATCCTCACGGATCCGACCGTGACGCAGGGGAGACTATGGGCTGCTGCTCAATTGCACGGCGTCCCCCATGAATCTATGTCGCGGTTCATGCAATAAATGCAAAAATGATAGTTGTGAATACGACCGTCGGTCAGAATCTCGAACTGTCTGCGCCCCTGCCCAATTGCGACAACGCCCGGCTCAGGGACGGACCAGTGAGTGTGATCGCCTTTGCTGTTCGTGTAATGCCCGTCGGCGGCGTAAATAGTCCAGCCCCCTGCGTTCCAGCAGAATTTCTTGCCAGCGAGGTCCTTCGCGGCGATCGGCCGACCTTGGCCAAAATCCGTGTAGGCAAGCGCCTTCGTCCCCACGAACGCAATGCAGACAACGGCTGCGCACAGCAGGAGTAGACTCCGAAATATCTCCATTGCGTCGGCCTCCGAATGGCTTCCATTTCCGTGCATCGAGACGGAGCCAAACCAACTCCATCCGAAGGCAAAGCGGCCTAGCCCGTCCTCGCCCGCACATAGGCGCGTTCGCCGGTCCTTGGGCAAGACCAGACTTCCACCGTCTCGCCCGATGGCGGATCGAGGAAGCGCTCGCCGGTAAAGCGCCAATCAGGTCCAGGCGGAGCGTCGAGAGGGCGCCGCTTGTAGCCGCCCTTGCGGAAAAAGAACCAGATCAGAAGGAGCGCAAGACCGAAGCCGACGGGCAAGCCAAGCGCGATCATGACACGGGTTCGATCACCGCCGCGGTGCCATAGGCGACGATCTCGCTCATTGTGTTGCCGATCTCGGCGCTGTCGTAGCGCATCATCAGGATGGCGTTCGCGCCCATCGCGGTCGCGTTCTCGACCAGCCGATCCAAGGCGTGGCGGCGCGCCTCCTCGAGGAGCCGCGTATATTCGTGGATCTCCCCGCCGACGATGGTGCGGAGCCCCGCCATGATGTTGCCGCCCAGCCCACGGCTGCGCACGACAACGCCGAAGCATTGTCCGAGCGTCTGGACAGTGCGGTGTCCGGCGATGTTCTCAGTGGTGACGACGATCATGCGCGAATTCCTTCCGGAGCAATCTGCCCGTTTCCCGCGAGTTTCGCACGCCAAGCCTAACCAACGGTTGCATCACGGGGAGCCGAGCGGCTCCAGTCGCTACTTGCTGATCGTCGCCGCGCCGGCCGTGCACGCGACCTCGTCCTGCGAGCCCACGCCGCCGGAACAGCCGATCGCGCCGATCAGCTTGCCGTCCTCGACCAGAGGAATGCCGCCGCGCGAGACGATGACGTCGTCGATCGTCAGCAGATAATTATAATCATTCTTCTGAATTGCCTCTTCGAAGACTTTGGTCGCGCGGCGGAATTTGGCGGCGGTGCGCGCCTTGTGCTCGGAGACGGCGATCGAGCCGAGCTGGGCGCCGTCCATGCGCCCGAAGGCGACGAGATTGGCCCCGGAATCGACAACGGCCACGTTAAGCGCCCAGCCGTGCTTCTCGGCCTCGGCAGTGGCCGCGGCGATCGCGGCTTGAGCGCGGCTAAGCGAAATCGGCGCGCCATACGGAATGTTGAACGGCATCTTGTCGGGGATGACGTCGAGCGGATTGGCCTGCTGGGCGCCTGCCGCGCCGGAAAAGCCAAGACAAGCGGTCAGAATAGCCGCGCGCAGCCCGAGTGTCATGGTCGTTCCTCCCGAATGCCCTAGAAACGATTATTGCGCCGCTCAGCGCCGCTCGGCAAGGACGCGGCGAGCCCGCGACGCTTTACGAAACTGCCGAACCGACTTAGTTTTGTGGAACAGCGCGATGCGGGCTGTTGGAGCGGGGTCAATCGATGCGTGGGGCGCGTAATTTTTTCCTGATCGGCATTGCAACTCTTGGCCTCGCGGCCACGGAAGCGTCGGCGCAATCATTCTTCAATCTTCCGTTGAGTCTGCCCGGATCGCCCCCGCCGCCCAACCCGCAGACCTTTCTGCCGCCGGACGCGGATCCGAACTATTCGACCCCAGGCGGTTTCGACGATGAAGTCGACATGACCCGCACGACCCGCAAGGAGGTCAATGATCCGACGGGTCAGCCGGCGGGCACGCTCACCATCAATACGCACGAACGGAAGCTCTACCTCTCGGAGGGGAACGGCCGGGCGCTGCAATATGGCATCGGCGTCGGGCGGCAGGGCTTCGCCTGGAAGGGCGAGGCCGCGATTGGCAGAAAATCGTTTTGGCCCGGATGGACCCCGCCGCCGGAAATGTTGGCGCGGCAGCGGGAACTGCCGGTGCATATGGACGGCGGCATGGAGAATCCGCTCGGCGCGCGGGCGCTCTATTTGTTTCAGGGCAAGAAGGACACGTTATTCCGCATCCACGGGACCAATGATCCCAGCTCGATCGGCAAAGCCGTGTCGTCCGGGTGCATCCGGATGCTCGATTCCGATGTGATCGACCTCTACGGGCGGGTCGCCAAGGGGACGCCTGTCGTCGTGTTGTGAGCGCGCAAGGCGGCATCTGTCATGCCCGCGAACGCGGGCATCCAGCACATGAGCATCCGCTAGATTCCCGCTTGCGCGGGAATGACAGCATCGCCGCCTTCGATTCCATCTAAACGCGCGGCGCTTTAATCCGCCACCGTGAACACGGCGCAAGGGGCGGCGATCCCGCGCAAGCCGTGGGTTCCGAGCGGGATCAGCGGCGCCGTGGTCTCGGCGGCGAAAGCGCCCGAGATAAGCACGGTCCGTTCGAGCGGACGGCATAGCCCCTCAAGCCGACTGACCAGATTGACGGCCGGGCCGATGGCGGTGAAATCGAGCCGGTCGGCGGCGCCGATGTTGCCCCACAACATCTCGCCAAGATGGAGCGCCGCGCCGAACGGCAAAGGCGGGAGCCCATCCCGCGCCCGCGCCTCGTCGAGATGGGCCATTCCGCTCCGCGCGGCGGCGACCGCCTTGAGCGCGGCGTCGCAGGCGTTGCGCGGCGATCCGCCGGCGACCGGAAAGATCGCGAGGATGCCGTCGCCCATGAATTTGAGCACTTCGCCGCCGAAGGCGTGCACGGAACCGGCGATGCGGTCGAACCAGGCGTCGAGGGCCGAGATGACCTCAGAGGGCGGAGCGCTCTCGGACAAAGCCGTGAAGCCGCGTAGATCGGCGAACAGAAGCGCCGCTTCGATCGTCTCGCCGATTCCGCGCCGAAGCGGGCCGGCCAGCACGCGCGCCGCGCTGCGCCGGCCGAGATAGGCCTCGAGCGCCGCGGTCAGCGTCGCACGCGCAGTCAGCGCGGCGAGCGGCGCCGCCGCGAAGCGCGCCGCCTCGCGCAGGCGTTCGGCCTCGTCGGGCGTGAACGGACGCGGTCCGATCCATCCGAGCCTTGGGCCGTCCGGAGTGAGGCCAACAAGGTCTTCATGCACGGGGCCGCCCGCGAGCCCTGCAAGCCAGCGCCGGCCGTCGCCGGCCGAACCGTCCGCTCCCAGCGCGGAATGGGCTCCGGCCACGAATCCCAAAGCCTCGACCACCTCGTTGCTCTCGGCTCGCCAGAGCCAGGTGCGTCGCGCAATCAGCGGGTGGGGCGAAGAGAGCGTGAGCGTCCCGCCGGCGAGCGGCGCGCCGTCCGCGATGAGGCGATTTCCGAGGGTCGCCAGAAAAACCTCGGGGGTCGGTGTGGCCGCCGCCGCATCGACCAGCCAGGCGAGCGTTGAAGTGACCTGCATGGATCGATCATCGGCCGGACGCGCCTCGATTGTCATCAGCGTTTCGGCCGGGGTCGACGCCTTTGGCGTTGCGCGAGGCTCACGTTATTAAACCAAACGGTTGACCTTTGGAGTCGGCAGGCTCATATTCCGGCCAATCGATCGGCGCCTGTCGATTTGACCGCGCGCCGTGCGTCATAGGGCTAGAATCAGCTTCACTCGAGGAGAGTCCGATGGATCAATCGCTCGTGGTCCGGCGCGAGACCCAGATCGCCGCCCCGCCGGCAACTGTCTTCGCCTTTCTCACCGATCCGCAAAAGATCCTGAGCTGGATGGGCGCGGAGGCGGACACGGACGCCCATCCAGGCGGCCTCTATCTTGTGAAGGACATCGCCGGGCGACCGGGCCGAACCGCGCGCGGCGAATTCCGCGAGGTCGTCCCGGTCCATCGCCTCGCCTATAGCTTCGGCTGGGACGACGATGCGGATGTGCCGCCAGGCTCAAGCCTGGTCGAGATCGACCTTTTGGAGCGGAACGGCGGCACGCTTGTGCGCATGACCCACACCGGACTTCCCAACGCCTACGAATGCGAGGGACATGCCAAGGGCTGGGCGTACTATCTTGGCCGACTGGGGGTCGCCGCGACCGGCGGCAATCCGGGCGTCGATCGTGGCCCGGTCGGCCACGCCTGAAGCGAGACGGGCTCGCCGCAGCCTTCATGTCATTCCCGCGCAAGCGGGAATTCGGAGCCTGAGATCGTCATCGCGAGGAGGCCGACAGGCCGACGCGGCGATCCAGGAAGTCGTCGGGCGCCCCGCGTTCTCCTGGATCGCTTCGCTTACGCTCGCGATGACGATCCCAGTTGGGCCGGAATCGCATCGGCGCAACCGCGCTGGATGCCCGCTTTCGCGGGCATGACACTCTGCTCCCAGCTGCGTTAACTGCGCGCCCGCACCCGTCCGAAATGCCAGGCGCAAAAGAGGGCCATCAAAAGCGCGCCGAGACCGACGAACACCCATTCGAGGACGACGTCCGCCCCTTTCGGAGCAAACTCGAACAGAAGCGCGAAGCCGACAACAAGATTAAGAAAGCCCCACAGCACATTGACCACAGGCGAGGATTCGCCGACGCCCGGCGGCGAGGCGAATGGGGTCTGGAACCACGCGCCGCTGATCCCCTGAACGAAGTGCGGGACGCCATTCGCCAGAAACAGTCCAGCGACGAATTGCAGCAAGAAGATATACCAGGGAATGCTGAACATGCCGGTCCGCCTTCACTCGCCGCTTTGAACGCTGGGACGCCCGGCGTCGCTCCCCGCCCAGCGCGCGATCGTGCGCGCAAGCGTGGGCCCGACCAGAAGGGCCACCAGCAACCGCCCGATCTGCATCGCCATGACGAAGGGAAGGTCGACCCGGGACGAGGCGGCGATGATCGCCACCGCGTCGGCGCCGCCGGGGCTGGTCGCGAGATAGGCGGTCAGCGCGTCCGTTCCCGCCGCCTCATGCAGGGCGAAGGCGAGACCGCCGCAGAGCGCGATCAGCGTGAAGATCGACGCCAGGATCACCGGCAATTGCTTCCACGCATAGAGAACCGTCTCGCGCGTGAATCGGAGGCCGATAGACCAGCCGACCACCGCGTAGCAGATCGCCAGAAGCCATGGCGGCAGCGTGATCGTGAGCAGATGGCTGGCTGAGAGCGGGGCGCCGACGAACAGCGGCACAAGAAGAGCGCCGGCGGGAAGCCTGGATTTGACCCCGACGATTGCGCCGCCGACGCCCAAGGCCAGAGTCGCGAGGAGAGCGGCAGGCTCCACGGGCGGAAACCAGACGATCGAAGCGGGCGACGCCGCGCCAGCCGGCAGCCAGGCCCGGGCGACAAGCGACGCCACCAATCCGACGCAGGCGACGCGCAGATATTGCATGACCGCGACCAGACGCATGTCGCCGCCGAAGGCGTCGGACATCAGCACCATCGCCGTCGCCGCGCCGGCCGACGACCCCCAGACCGCGGTCGTGCCCGGAAGCACTCTCAGGCGCGTCAGCACATAGCCGAGGGCGGCGGCGAACACGATCACCGCGCCGATCAAGGCGAGGAACATCGGCCATCTCTGAAAAATCGTGACGACGATGTCCGTGGTGATGGCGCGAGCGACGAGACAGCCAATGAAACCCTGAGCGATAACAAAGCCCCAGGGCGGAATCGTCACACGCCCCTCGAACCAGCACAGACAAATCGCCGCGCCGATCGCGCCAAGCATGAGCGCCGCGGGCAGTCGCATCAGTTCGAAGGCCGCGACGCAGACGACGGACGCGCCAAGAAGCGCCGCCCATTGGATGGGCTGTGGCGTCTGGCGCAGCGTGAAATGCGACATTCGGTCTTCAGTCGCGAAAGGCGAGGGCGTCGGCATCGGTTACCCGGGCGATCCGCGGAAAGATATGCCGCATTGTCCCCTCATGCGGCTCGACGGCCAAGCTCGTCGTCACGTCGCGCGCGATGACGAGCTCGTAGCCAAGCTCCCACGCTTGCCGCGCGGTCGCCTCGACGCCGATATGCGTGGCGACGCCGCCGAGAACGATCGTTCGTATCCCACGGCTCTTCAGTTCGGCATCGAGGTCGGTGCGGAAGAACGCGCCCCAGGTCGATTTGGTGATGAGAATGTCGCCGGGCTCGGCGAGGCCGGGCGTAAGATCGATGAAGCCTGCGGGCAGCGTCTTGGGCAACGGCGTTGGCTCGTCGACCTGCCGCTCCGGCCCGTCGAGTTTTGGCGCGGCGTTCACCAGCACCACGGACGCGTGAGCGACGCGAAACTTTTCCGCCAACGCCTTCCCCCGCGCGACCAGTTCGTCGGCGGAGATCGGAGCAAGTTTCCTGCCGAGAATCCCGTTTTGCAGGTCAATCAGCACGAGAGCGGTCGTCTTTGGATTGAGTGCGATCATCGGTGGGCTCTGATGGCGGGGGTTGCGCAAGCTGGGTTTATGAGGGATACTCATAAAAGCTAATATGAGTGCTCCTCATAAATGTCAACTGAAATTCAAGCGGCAGCCAAGGAGCCGAAGCGCGAGCGGGGAAAGCAACGGGTAGCCGCGCTTTTGGACGCGGGCGCAGAGCTCTTCGTCGAGAAGGGCTATGAGGCTGCGACCATGACGGAGATCGCCAGCCGCGCGGGTGCGGCGATCGGCTCGCTCTACCAGTTCTTCCCTTCCAAGGAGGCTTTGGCCGAGGCGCTCTTCGATCGGTTTGCGGAGCGGTGGGCCAAGTCTTTTGCTCAAGTGGAGGCGCGTGCGCCGGGACGTTCGGCGCGCGAGCTCGCCGACCTATTCATCGACCATAAGCTCCGGCAGCGGACGGATCGGGACGCCGCGATCGCGCTCTCGACCGCGGTCGCCGGGATCGTCGAACGCCGAAAGCCGCTTGGCGATGCGCTGAGGGGACGGATCGCCGCGATCCTGAGCGCCGGCAATCCGGCGCTTGGTCAGGATGAGGCTGCGGCGGCCGCGATCATCGTGAACCAGGTCATGAAGATGATCCCGGCGCTCGCCTCGACGGACGACGAGAGCGCGGCGGCGCTTGTCGGCGAAGCGCGCAAGCTGCTCGCGCTCTACATCGACGAGATTCTGCGGCGGTAAGGCGGGCGCCGACGCGGCCGAAGGAAACAGCTGGGACGACAATATCTTCCAGAAAACAGAAAATTAGGTTAAGCTTGCCCGGTGACAATTCTGCGCTTCCGCATCTCCTTGACCACGCCGCCGTTCCGGCGGGTCTTCCCATCACGGGGAAAAGCGCGAGGAAAATTCTTCCGTCGTTATTTCCGCGTAACCCATTGATAAGTCACGATTCGGGCGAGAGAATCCAAGGAAATCCAAGGAAATCCAACCCTCATAATCGGGGGTTTTCGCAGCAAAACAGCCACCGGCCAAGAAAACCCAAACAGATCGAAGGAGCCAAGCCGACTCCATCCACATGCGAACCGCTCTAGTCCGTGAAATTGCTGATCACGGCGTCGGCGATCGCGCGCTTGGTGATCACGCCGACGACGTCGGAGGCGCGCGGCCGGTGTTCGCCTTTAAAGACGATCGCGGCGCCCGCGCGATGGCGCTTGAGGCGAGCCAGCACGAGGCTCAACAGGTCGACGTCGCGGCAGACGACTGCGCGCTTCTCGACGAAATCGTCGACAAGCCGACCGGGGTTGTTCACGCTTTCGCGCCAGAGGCCGGAACGCGGCGGGATCAAGCCGACGATCCTGCCCTCCTGCTCGACGATGATCGCGCGCAGATCGTCCACGTCCTCCCAGCTCATGCATTCGCGCAAGCTTGAACCTGCCTTGGCGAGGATGAACCGCCGCTCCATGACGTCCTGCGTCTGCTGGACGAGATAAAGATTGACGTGGCGCTCCTTCGGGATGCGGTGGCCGCGGTGGCGCAGCTTGATGGTGTAGATCGTTTCGGGAATGAGCGCGCGCCTCACGCCGGCGGCGACCGCGACGGCGACGATCACCGGCACGATGATCGCGTAGTCGCGCGTCATCTCGAACACCATGATGATGGCGGTCATGACGCCGCCGGTGCCGGCGCCAACCATGGCCGCCATGCCGACAATCGCGGCCGACGGCAGGTTCAACCCGGCGTTAGGGAGAACGAGGGCGGCGAGGGACGCGAAAGCCGCGCCAAGCGTGGCGCCAAGATAGAGCGAGGGCGAAAAAATGCCGCCCGAAGCGCCGCAGCCGAGGCTGATCGTCGTCGCCAGCATCTTGAGCGCGAACAACAGGACCAGGAGGCCGGTCGCCGTCATGTCCTGGTCGAGGATCGACTGGATCACGCCATAGCCGACGCCGTCGACATAGGAATGGCCGAACGTGTGCGTGAGGCCGACCATCATCAGGCCGATCAGCGTCATGCCGATGATGTTTTGCGTGTAGATATTGCCCGGCAGCTTGGGGAAGCCGTCCTCCATGAACACGAGAAGCCGGATGAAGGCCCAGGAGGCGACGCCGCATAAAGCGCCGAGGCAGACGAAAGCGATCGCCTCCTCGACGCCGAAGGAACTGGCGGACGGAAAGAAGACCTCGGGGACGGTGAAGGCCGGGTTGGGGCCGATGAGGATGCGCCCCAGCAAAGTGGCCGCGCCGGTCGCGATGACGACCGGCAGGAAGGTGCGGTTCGAGACTTCAGGCAGCAGGATCTCGATGGCGAACAGGACGCCGCCGAGCGGCGTATTGAACGTGGCGGCGATGCCCGCGCCGGCGCCGGCCGAGAGCAGCGTGATCTTCTGCCCCGTGGAGAGCCCGATCGCCTGCGAGAACGCCGAGCCCAACGCCGAGCCGATCTGGATGATCGGCCCCTCACGGCCGACCGAAGCGCCCGAGCCGATCGAGAGCGCCGAGGCGAGCGACTTGATGAGCGCGACGACGCCGCGGATGTCGCCGCGCTTATAGAAAATCGAGTCCATCACCTCGGGAACGCCGTGGCCCTTGGCCTCCGGCGCGAAGCGCTCGACCAGATAGACGACGACGAGGCCGCCGAGGATCGGCGACAGGATGACCCAGTTTCCCCACCGGCTCGGCCCCTTCGAGGATGTTGGCGTCGTAGGCGATCTTGAAGACGCCATTGATCATGACATTGTGGATCAGGCCGATGAGCGACCGCAGCGCCACCGCGCCGATGCCGGTCATGATGCCGACGCCCAGAGCCATAAGGCAGAGGGTGAAGAGGCTGACCCGCCGCTCGTCCCGATCGGGCGGCGGTTGGCGCAGACGAAAGGGCGGTCTCGGCGGTCGTTGACGACATTTTCCAGCTTTTCTTGGGATTAGATTAGGGCGACATGTCCGTCCCGGCCGGATATCGCAGCAAACGCCGTCGACCTTGAATAAGGTTAGATTAGGGCAATCTCGCCGACCTGGGTCCGATCCCGGCGCGCATCACGAAGCGGCGTAGGGGCCCGACGGCGGAAAGCGCAGCCAAGCCGGCGCCTCGGGCGAAATCGACAGGAGCGAAATGCGTGAGCAGCGACCGGTTGAGGCTGTCAACGGCCCCGGTCCGAAGCATGACGTCGCCGCGCCTCGCGCGCTCATAGGCGCGCAAGGTCTCCTCTCCGCCGATGTCGCGCCCCTCGGCGCGCGCTTGGGCGGCGCAGGCGACGATCGCCTCGACGTCGCGCAAGCCCAGATTGAGCCCTTGCGCGCCGATGGGCGGCAGGACATGCGCCGCGTCGCCGACAAGCGCCAGCCTTTCGGCTGCGATCTTCGGCACGGTCTGGCGGATCATGGGGAAGAATCCCCGCTCGCCCTCGATGCGCATGGCGCCGAGCAGCGAGTGCGCCTCACGTTCGATCTCGCGCGCAAGAGCTTCGTCGTCGAGCGCCTCGCGGCGGCGCGCGTCCTCGCGCGACATCACCCAGACCAGGCTCGAGCGGTTGGGCGCGGTCGCTGAGGCGGGCAGGGGAACGAGGGTGAATGGGCCGCCGCGGGTGTGGAATTCGGTCGAGAAATCGTCATGCGGCAGCCGGTGGGCGAGATGTACGGTCAAAGCCAACTGCGGATAGCGATGGAGGCGCGCTGTGAGGCCCGCGGCGCGGCGCGCCTTCGAATCGCGGCCGTCGGCGCCGATCGCAAGCCGGGCCGCGATCTCGCGCCCGTCTCCGAGCCGCGCCCGAACGGCGTCGGCGGAAAAATCATAAGCCTCGATCCCCGTCGCAACGCGGTCGAGGCCGGGAATCTCCGCGACCTTGGCCGCGAGCGCCTCGGCCATAAGGTCGTTTTCGATATTCCACCCGAAGGCGTCGAGCCCGATCTCGGCCGCGTGGAACTCCACCGGCCGCGGCGGAAAGAACGCTCCCGTGTCGTCGATGAGGCGCAATGAGCGCAGCGGCGCGGCTCGGGGCTCCAAATCAGCCCACAGACCAAGGGATTTCAAAAAAGCCACGGATTGGTCGAGGAGCGCGACGGTCCGTCCGCGCCCGGTCCGCTCGGCGGCGCCGCAGCAGACGACGTCGAACCCGGCCCTGGCCATGCCGTAGGCGGCAGTCAGTCCGGCAAGCCCTGCTCCCGCGATCAGGACGTCCGAGCCGCTCCGGGAAGGCTCATCGCCGTTGGTCATCGTCGTCTCCCTTCACGGTTCCTTTGCTAGCCCCGATGGCTCAGCTTTACGACCCGGAAGACGGCGCCGTGCAAGTTTGATAAGGCCGGAGCTATAACATCAAGCCGACGCTGGACCCGTGAAGCGAGTCGCGCGGCAGGCGGGCAGGGCAGGGCATGTCGATCGAAAAGCGACCGGTAGACGTCGCGAGAGCCGCGGGTTTCTCCGTCCATTTGTTCACAGCCTCGGGCGGGGCCGTGGCTGTGCTCGCGCTTTACGCGGCGATCGAGCGCAATTTCGCAACGTCCTTCGCCTGGCTTGGGCTCGCTCTTTTCATTGACGGAATCGACGGCACGCTCGCAAGGGCTGCAAAGGTGCAAATCACCGCGGCGACGATTGACGGGACCGTTCTCGACCTGGTGGTCGACTTCCTCACCTACGTGCTGGTGCCAGTGATCGCGCTTTGGCGCTCGGACCTCATGCCGACCCAGGCGTCGTTCTGGATCGGACTTATCGTCACGATCGCCTCCGCGCTCTATTTCGCCGACACTCGGATGAAGACGGACGACCTGTGGTTCCGGGGTTTTCCGGCTACCTGGAATATCGTTGTCCTCTATCTCTTTGTGCTTCGACCGCCATGGGTGCTCAGCGCGCTCATTCTGCTTGGCGCGGCGGCGCTCATGTTCACCCCGGTCGTCTTCATCCATCCGTTGCGGGTTGTCCGGTTGCGGAGCCTGACCATCGCAATGACGATCGCGTGGTTCGCCCTGGCGGCGCTGGCGATCGCCGAGAACTTGGCGCCCCAGCCTTGGGTCGGCTGGGGCCTGATCGTGACGGGCGCCTATTTCCTTGGGTTGCCGTTCCTGCGTCATTCGCCGCTCGCGCACGACTGAACAAAGGCTGGAGAAACGACGAAGCGCCTTGCGAGCCGGATTGAATCCTTGGTATAGCCGCGCCTCGCGATGCTGCCTGGCTTCATCGTCGGCCTCGTGGCGGAGTGGCTACGCAGAGGACTGCAAATCCTTGCACCCCGGTTCGATTCCGGGCGAGGCCTCCAAGCAATTTTCATCCGGGGCGGCGATCCGTCCCATGTCGCGGGTCTGAGCCAAGGGGGCGCACATTTCCGCCGAAACGATGCTTGACCGGCGCTTGCACATGGTCAACGGCCAACTCCGCACGGGAGGGGTGGTCGACAAGGGTGTGCTGGCGGCGTTCCTCGAGACGCCGCGGCAGCATTTCGTCGCCCCCGGACATGAGTCGCTCGCCTATCTGGATCGCGAGCTGCCGGCGCGCGGCGCAAAGTTTCGCCGCCTGCTTGCGCCGATGGTCCTGGCGCGGATGTTCCAGGCGGCGACGGTCGTTCCGAGCGATCGCGTGCTCGATGTTGCGGGCGGCTCCGGCTATGGCGCGGCTCTTCTTGCCTCCATGGGCGCGAAGGTTGTCCTCCTCGAATCCGACACAGGCGCGGCGGAGGCGGCCAAGAGTGAACTTCACAATCGCGCGAGCGTCACCGTGGTCGTCGGGCCGCTCGATAGCGGGGCCGCCGCTCTTGGACCTTTCGATCTCATCGTCGTCGAGGGCGCGTTTGGCGTCTATCCGGAGAGCCTGATCGCCCTGATGGCCGACCCGGGACGCCTCGTTGGCGTTGACTCATCTTCCGAGCCGTCTCAGGCGGTTATCTACGAAAAAAGCGGTGGAGGACTGAGCCGTAGAGCTTTGTTCGAAACCAAGACGGAGATCCTCGATGGCTTCAGGCCTCGAGTGAGCTTCGCCTTCTAAGCCATTGGATCTTTGTTTCGTGAAGTCGCTCGCGTGCGCGAAGTGTCTCATCTTTGCGACGCTCAGTGGAAAAATGGGCGCCATCCCGGCGGCCTGGCGCAGGTCCTGTAGCGCGACGGAGATGTCTACGCCTATGATGCTTGGCGGTTTGGCTGCTTTCGGCGAGCGAGCGGGAGGCGGCGTAGGTTGAAGTCTGTCGTGACTGTCGCGCTCGCGTCTTTGATTTTCGCTTTGGACGTGCAAGTTAAGCGACGGCGAGAGGGCCGGCCGCTTATTTCACGACGCGGCGAAGGGCGCATGAGGCTGGGATGATTTGGGGCTCAAGCGCATTTGAAAAGCGGCCCGTCGCAGGGTGCGGCGCGGCATCGCGTCGCGTCTTGCGTGCGGCGCTGTTGGCGGGAGTTGGTCTGACGATCGGCGCTGGCGCCGGCCGGGCGGAAACGATCGGCGGCGCCCTCATCAAGGCCTATTTGACCAATCCGGACATCAACACGCAGCGCGCCGCGGTCCGGGTGGCGGACGAAAACATCCCAAAAGCGAATGCTGGATATCTGCCGACCGTCGAGGCGACGGCGAATATCGGCATCGAACGCGCCCAAACGAGTGAGATTGGTGCTAATAACACCGCCGCCGGCAGCGTAGGGGTCTTTCTCAAACCGCGGGGCTACGGCGTTCAAGCCAACGAGACCGTCTTCAACGGCAACAGGACGCTCAATTCCATCCGTCAGGCCGAGTCGCAGGTTTTCGGCGCCCGGGAGCAATTGCGCAACACCGAGCAGAACACGCTTCTTTCAGGCCTCACCGCCTATATGGATGTGCTTGAGGACACGGCCATTCTCGGCCTCGACAACAACAACGTCGATGTGTTGAAAGAACAGCTGCGCGAGACGCGCGACCGCTTCACCGTCGGCGAGGTGACGCGCACCGACGTGGCGCAAGCGGAGGCGAGCCTGGCTCACGGGCAGGGCATCGCGCTCAGTGCTGTGGCGACCCTGCAGGCCGCGGTGGCGCGCTACCGTCAATTCATCGGCGATCAGCCGACCAGCCTGGCGCCGGTGAAGCCGCTCGTGAGGCCTATACCGAAAACATTGCCCGAGGCGATATCGATCTCGCAAATCGAGCATCCGGCGATCAGTGGCTCCCTGCATGGCGTCGACGCGGCGGAATTGCAGGTGAAGATCGCCGAGGGCGCGCTCTATCCGACTATCGGGCTCTCCGCCTGCAGTCTCCAATCAGTACGACGTAAACGGGATCCCCGGCTTTCACGTGCTGTCGGGCAGATCACGGGCCAAATCACGATCCCGATCTATCAGGGCGGAGCGGAATATGCGGCGACCCGACAGGCGAAAGAGAGCCTGTCGCAACAGGAAATCCAGACCGATTCCTTGCGCAACCAGGTCCGCCAGGCCGTGGTCGCCGCCTGGGGCCTCAATCAAGCTGCGGTCGGCGTGGTGCGCGCCGCCCGCGCGTCGGTCTCCGCCAACGAAGTGGCGCTGACCGGCGTGCGCGAAGAGGCCAAGGTCGGACAACGGACGACGCTCGACGTGCTCAACGCCCAACAGGCTTTGTTGCAGGCGCGAACGACGCTGGTTCAGGCCGAACACGACCAGGTCGTCGATTCGTACTCGTTGTTGTCAGCGATCGGCCGGCTCAACATCCCGACCCTCGGACTTGCCGTCGCGGAGTACGATCCGCGTGTGCATTTCGACCAGGTGAAGAGCAAGTGGATCGGCCTCAGGACGCCGAGCGGACAGTAGGGTCCTTTGGCCCGGGGCCCGTGCCGGTGGCGGCTCCGAGTGACTATCGTGTATTGGAGTCTATCGAAGCGCCCCTCGAATCGGCGGCGTCGGCTTCAGTCCGACCTCGCAATAGGCGCATAGGACAAAGCTCCTTGGATTGGAGCAAGGCGATCTGATGAGCTCAACCAATTCGACTCCCAGCGATCGCGATTTCGAAGCGATTCATCGCGCGCAAAGGGCGCACGAGCCGTCGATGGAGGAGATTCTCGCCTCGATCCGCAACATGATCGCGGATGACTCCGCCAAGGCGCCGTTGCTCAAGGCGCCGCAACCGGCGCCAACGCCGACGCCGCAAATCGTCTATTCCAAAGACGCTGCCGCGCCGCATGGCGACGCCTCCGGACTGTCCCAGCACCCAGATGCGAACACACCGACGGTCGTCTGGCGCCGGCCGCACGCGGTCGAAGCCGAGACCGCAGCCGACGCGGGCGAGCCCAGTGCGGACCCGCTGCTGTCGCCCGAGGCGAACGAAGCGGTCGCTTTGTCCTTCGGGGCCCTGTCGGCCAATCTCGAGGTTCGCAGCGCCGAGCTGGCCGACAGCATGGTGCGCGACATGTTGCGGCCGATGGTCAAGGAATGGCTCGACGATAACCTGCCGGCGATGGTCGAGCGGCTGGTCCGGGATGAAATTCAGAGGATCGCGCGCGGGCGGAAATAGCCGCCCGGCTTGTGTCGCGCGTTGACTTCGACCGCGACGATGCCTTTATAGCGCTTGTGGCGCTTGCGCCTGCGGCGTCCGTAGCCGGCGCCGCTCGGAACGCCGCCATTTGAAGGGCGTCTCCGACGGGATCGCAGACCAGAAATCCATGATGGACAAATCGTTCGACTTCGCTGCCGCAGAAGGCCGCGCCTCCGCGCTTTGGGAGGAGACGGGCGCCTTCCGGGCCGGTCGCGCCGACCGGGCGGGAGCGCAACCTTTTTGCGTCGTCATTCCGCCGCCGAACGTCACCGGCAATCTCCATATGGGCCATGCGCTCAACAATACGCTTCAGGATATCCTGTGCCGCTATTGGCGCATGAACGGCCGCGACGTGCTGTGGCAGCCGGGCGTGGACCATGCCGGCATCGCCACGCAAATGGTGGTCGAACGCATGCTCATGGAGCGGCAGGAGCCGGACCGCCGCGCCTTGGGACGCAAGGCGTTCGTCGAACGCGTCTGGGCGTGGAAGGCCGAATCGGGCGGCGCGATCGTGTCCCAGCTCAAGCGCCTCGGCGCCTCCTGCGACTGGAGCCGTGAGCGGTTCACCCTCGACGAAGGCCTGTCCCGCGCGGTCGCCAAGGTGTTCGTTCAGCTCTATCGCGAGGGGCTCGTCTACAAGGACAAGCGCCTCGTCAATTGGGACCCCAAGTTCCAGACCGCGATTTCGGACCTCGAGGTCGTGCAGGTCGAGACGAAGGGCTCCTTCAAATGGTCGCGCGAGGATGGCGCGCCGCTCGACGCGGCGGCGCTCGCCAAGGTCCTGGCCAAAAACCCCAACGGCCACCTTTACTACTTCGAGTATCCGGTGGTGGACGCGGAGGGCGAAGAAACCGGCGAACGTCTGACCGTCGCCACCACGCGGCCGGAGACGATGCTGGGCGATACGGCGGTTGCGGTGCATCCGGACGACCCGCGCTATCAGCATCTGATCGGCAAGCATGTTCGACTGCCGCTGGTCGGTCGCCTGATCGCAATTGTCGCGGATGAATATTCCGATCCGGAAAAGGGGGCAGGCGCGGTCAAGATCACGCCCGCGCACGACTTCAACGATTTCGAAGTCGGCAAGCGGCACGAGGCCGAGGGCGTGCGAGCGATCAATATCCTCGATGCGCAGGGGCGAGTGACGCTCAAGGGCAATGTCGACTTCTTCGAGGGCCTGGAGAGCGACAACGATCACGTCCGGCTGATCGCCGCGGTCGATGGCCAGGACCGCTTCGTCGCGCGGAGCCGGATCGTCGAGATGATGGCGCTCGCCGGTCTTCTGGCGAAGATCGAACCGCACGCGCACGCCGTGCCGCACGGCGACCGCTCGAACGTGGTCATCGAGCCCTGGCTCACCGACCAGTGGTACGCCGACGCCAAGACGCTCGCCGAGCCGGCGATCGCCGCGGTGCGCGAAGGCAAGACCCAGTTCGTCCCCAAGACCTGGGAGAAGACCTACTTCGACTGGCTCGAAAACATCCAGCCGTGGTGTATTTCGCGCCAGCTCTGGTGGGGGCACCAGATCCCGGCCTGGTACGCCCCATGGGGCGCGGTCTTTGTCGAGGAGACTGAGGACGCGGCCTACGCCGCGGCGCTCGCCGACGGCGTTGAACGCGGCGCTTTGGCGCAAGCCGAGGCTGACGCTCTCGCGGGCGATCCCGCCCGACTGGCCGAGATGTTCAAGCGCGATGAAGACGTGCTCGACACCTGGTTCTCCTCGGCTTTGTGGCCCTTCTCGACCCTTGGTTGGCCTGACGAGACGCCGGAGCTCAAGCGCTTCTACCCGACCGACGCGCTCGTGACCGGCTTCGACATCATCTTCTTCTGGGTCGCGCGGATGATGATGATGGGCCTGCATTTCATGGAGGAGGCCCCGTTCCACGACGTTTACATCCACGCCCTCGTGCGCGACGAGAAGGGCGCGAAGATGTCGAAGTCGAAGGGCAACGTCATCGACCCGCTCGACCTCATCAACCGCTTCGGCGCCGACGCGCTGCGCTTCACGCTGGCCGCGATGGCGGCGCAGGGCAGGGACATCAAGCTCAGCGAATCCCGGATCGAAGGCTACCGCAACTTCGCGACCAAGCTATGGAACGCCTCGCGCTTCGCCGAGATGAATGGCTGCCTTCGCCTCGAGGGTTTCGATCCATCGGCCGTGCGCGAACCGCTCAACCGCTGGATCCTGGGCGAGGCGGCCTCGGCGGCGGCGGAGACGGCGGGGGCGATCGAAGCCTATCGCTTCAACGACGCCGCCAACGCGGCTTATCGGTTCGTCTGGAGCGTCTTCTGCGACTGGCATCTCGAACTGGCGAAGCCCGTGCTGCAGGGGGCGGCCGCCGATCCGGCGGCCAGGGCCGAGACACAGGCGACGATCGCCCATGTGCTCGACATGATCTACGCCATGCTGCATCCCTTCATGCCGTTCCTTACCGAAGAGCTTTGGGCGATCACCGGAGAAGCGGGTCCGAGGCGGGCCGGCCCTTTGGCGCTGGGGCCATGGCCGGCCCAAGGCTTCGAAGTCGACGAGGCGGTCGAAGCGGAAATCGGCTGGGTGGTCGATCTGATCGCCGAGGTGCGTTCGGTGCGGTCGGAAATGGGCGTGGCGCCGTCGACCCAGACGCCGCTCATTCTCATCGCTCCGAGCGAGCGGGCGGCCAGGAGCGCGCGCGCCTGGAGCGACAGCATCGGGCGTCTTGCCCGGGTGGGCTCGATTGCAACCGTCGAGGCCCCGCCGCCTGGCGCGCTGCTTCTGGTTGTGCGCGGCGAGACGGTCGCGCTGCCGCTCGCCGGCGTCGTCGACCTCACGGCGGAGAAGGCGCGTCTCGATCGGGAGATCGCAAAGGAGAAGCTCGAAATCGCCAAGGTCGAGTCGAAGCTCGGCAACGACGACTTCGTCGCCCGGGCGCCTGAGGACATCATCGCCGAGCACCAGGACAGACTGGAGACGTTCCAGGCACGGCTCGTTAAGCTTACCGGCGCGCGCGAGCGTCTGGAGCGTGTTTGAAGCGGCGCTTGGAGCGCCAAAATGTTGCTTTTGCGCAACATCTCCGATGCAACTCTAGCGAGTCGAGATTCCGGCTGGAAGACGCCGCGATTGCGCCATAAACCGCCCGCACCTTGAAATCATAGATGACGAAAGTCTTCCGTGTCGCGAACGCCCTCAAAGGACCGCGACGCGGCCGGATGGCGAGTTGGGATCGATATGCGGGCGGTTGCGTGTGCGAAAGTAACGGTCGAGCGGGCGGCGTTGCGCCGGCGCTTCGCTTTCGCAATCATCGGAACGATGACGCTCGGATTGGGGCCCGCCTTTGCTTTCGACGGCTCAACGTCCGACCCGTCAGAGAAGATCCCGAAAAACTTCACTGATCCGAGTCAGGCCCTGCGCGCGGGCCTCGCCGACTTGAAGGCCGGCGACGCCGATGCGGCGGCCGCAGCGCTCACTTACGCCGCCGAGGGCGGGCAAGATCTCGCGCGCTGGAAGCTGGGCGAGATGTATGCGGATGGTCAGGGGGTCCGACAGGATGACCTGAAGGCCTACCATTACTTCAATCAGATGGTCGAGGACTACGACGAAGACCAGCCGGATCGGCGAAATCTCAGCGCGATCTCGAACGCGTTCGTCGCGGTCGGCGTCTATTGCCTGAACGGCATACCGAACAGCGAGGTGCGGCCCGACCCGCAGCGAGCGCACGAATTGTTTCAATACGCGGCCACGATCTTCGGCGATCCGAACGCGCAATATAATCTCGCGCACATGTACACGGTCGGCGCCGGAGGCCTCGCCAAGGACAACGTCGCCGCTGTTCGCTGGCTGGCGGTGGCGGCCCAGAAGGGCCATGCGCCGTCAGAAGCTCTGCTTGGACACATGCTTTTCTTGGGCGATGGCGTGCCGCGCCAACGCGCGCGCGGCTTGATGTGGCTTGAGTTTGCCAAGGATGCTGCGCCCGCGCCAGGCGATGCATGGATACGCGACCTCTACCAACACGATCTCGAGTCAGCGAACGACAGTGATCGGCAAGCGGCCGCGGCGCTACATGACGCGCGCGCCAAGCTGGCTTTGCCCTCGGCGCCGGTCAGAGACGTCGTGAAGTTCATCCTCAAGCCGCTCGGCCAGTACAGCCCGCTGGCCGGCACTCCGGCTCCACCGCAATAAAGCGCGTCCGAACAACAGCCGCGACGCTCCGGCGGAGTTTAAACCGTCCGGAGCGCTGAGCTTTTATCGACCTCTCCAAAATGCCGATTATGGAGTGGTTTTCTTCATGGCCTGGTCGGCGCCTGCAGGTTGCATAGCGGAATCTGCAAGCGTGCTTGACGCATATCTGAAGTCGGGCGCGGCCTTCAGCTCATCCAAGGTCACGTTGAGGATGGCCTTGTCGGGATAGCCCTGGCTCGCCTCGGTAACCGCCGGGTCCGTTTCCTTCATCGGCGGCGGCTGTTGACCGCTTGTCGCGGTCATTGGGGTCGGCTGATCGGTCGCCGGAACCTTCCGGACTTCCGTACGCCATTGCATTGCGGAGAACGGAACGGCGACATCTTTCTTGCCGAACCCAAGGAATCCGCCGACTCCGATCACGATCGTTTGGGCTGAGCCGTTCTTATCCAGCAGCAAGTCGTCGATCTTTCCGATTTGCTTGTCGTCGGAGCCGTAAACGCCGACTCCAATCAGTTTCGGCGCGCGCCACTGCGACTTCTCCTGGCTTGTCACGAAGGTGGCGCCCGAAGGCGCCTGGGTTTGCGCCGCTGGGTTCGCCGGAGCCGGCGGATTGTCCGCGGCGTAAGCGCTGGACCCAATAAGCGCGGTACTGAACAAGGTTGCGTAAGTAAGCGTCTTAAGCATCTTCGCCTCCTTTTCGAGAAGCAAGGCGTCGAGCGTCGACTCTATCAATATTGCTCGGACACGCTCGTCCGCCGCTCCGCACGCCTCGCCGCGCACGGAGGCTGCTCGCTGGCGCACTCACTGAGGCGCCCACACAACAACCGCCGGCCGACAGAAATGTTCCTTTGGGAAGTTCCCCCTCGAGTGTTTCTGCCTCGCATCGGTCACCCCGGATGATATGGCCGCCCGGATGAGATAGGGGCTCGACGCGTCGGAGCGCGACGGGCTGCGCTGCGACGTCCATTGATCTGCTGGTTGCGGAAGTGCGCCGGTTGATCGTCTAAGCGGCTCACGTAGAATGCGTGGGGCAAGCAGGGGGCTAGCGGGTGCCGCAAAGCGAAATCGACGCCGTTCGCGCGCTCTTAAGCGCCAAGCCGCGGCCGGTCGGCTGGGAAGAGCGGCGACGCCGGATCGAGGAGGTCGGGGCGGTCTGGCCGGTCGCGGACGACGTCAAGCTCGAGCCGGTCGACCTCGACGGGGTCAAAGGCGAATGGTCGATCGTCCCCGGCGCCGACGCCTCCCGCGTGCTGATCTACTTTCATGGCGGAGGCTATTGCTCCGGTTCGATTGTCAGCCACCGCCGACTGGTGACCGAAGCCGGACGGGCAGGGGGCTTGCGCACCTTGGCCGTCGACGTACCGCCTGGCGCCCGAGCATCCCTTTCCGGCCGCGCGCGACGACGCGCTGACCGTCTGGCGGCGCCTGCGCCGCGAAGGCTACGCGGCCAAACAAATCGCCGTCGGCGGCGACAGCGCGGGCGCGAATCTGACGCTTGCTCTGGTCGGGGAACTCAAGCGCGCGGGCGAGGATCTGCCGGGTTGTCTCTGGCTCTTATCGCCGTGGGTCGATCTCACCATGTCGGGAGCGACGCTCGCGAGCAAAAGCGCGGTCGATCCGCTCATTCAGAAAGGATATCTGGAGGAGCTGGCCAAGGCCTATGTCCCGGCGGACATGGACCGGAGCGACCCGCGCCTTTCGCCTCTCTACGCCGATCTCAAGGGACTGCCGCCGACCCTGATCCAAATCGGCTCGGCCGAGACCTTGCTCGACGACGCTGTCCGTTTCGCCGCCGCCGCCGGCGAGGCCGACGTCTCCGCGACCCTCGAAATCTGGCCGCATATGATCCATGCGTGGCCGCTCTGGAACGCGCGAGCTTGAGCCTGGGCGGCGCGCGCTCGCGCACGCGGGAGCGTTCTTTCGCGAGAACCTCTAAACCGCGCGTCACGGATGCGCTTGCCAAAGCCGCTCAATGCGGGCACGCAAATCCCCGAGCCGGACCGCGTCCGGATGTCGGGCGGATAATTTGACCACCGAACTCAACGTCGACCCGGAGACGCCATCGAGCGCCGAACCGCGCTATGGCCTGCTCGGCAATCCCGCGTTCATGGTCATCCTCATCGCGACGTCGCTGTCGAGCGTCGGATTGGCGATGTTCGACACGGGTTCGGCCTGGATGATGACCAGCCTCAATCCGAGCCCGAGGCTGGTCTCCGCCGTCCAGGTGGCGACGACCTTGCCGCTCTTTCTCCTGACCTTGCCGGCCGGAGCGCTGACCGATGTCGTGGACCCACGCCGGCTCCTGATCGTTACGCAAACGCTCGCGGTGGCGATTTCGGTCGCGTTCGCGGCCGCGGCTTCGGCCGGTTTGGCAGGGCCGGCCTCGCTGCTGACGACATCGTTCCTGATGGGCTTGTGCGGCGCGCTCGCGGCGCCGGCATGGCTCCTCATAACCACGCTCCTCGTGCGAACGGCGGAACTCGACGGCGCGATTGCGATCGACACCGCGGGCTACAATGTCGCACGCGCGATCGGTCCGGCGATTGCCGGATACGCGATCGCGAAGCTCAGCATCGCCGTTCCATTCTGGGGCTGCTGCGTCGGCAATCTGGCGCTGCTTGCGGCCTTGATCTGGTGGCGGGCGCCGCGAAGGCCGAAAGAAACTCTGCCGGCCGAACGCCTGATCAGCGCGATGACGACCGGCGTGCGCTATGTTCGCTACAGCCGCGAAATGGACGCGACGCTCATTCGCGCCATCGCCTTCTTTCCCTTCGCCAGCGCCTATCTCGCCTTGCTGCCGCTCGTGGCGCGCAGCCAGGATCGTGGCGATGGGGCGGAGGTCTATGGCCAGCTGATGGCGGCGGTCGGCGTCGGCTCGATCGTCGCCACATTCGCGCTCAACTGGCTGAAGAGGCGGCTCGGCGCGAACGGGCAGGCCGCGCTCGGCGCGCTCGGAACCGTCGTCTCTCTATGTCTCCTCGCCTCAGCCCGTGAGCCCATAATGGCGTTCGTAGCCAGCTTCATCTCCGGCGCTGCGTCGATCGTCGCGCTGACGACCTTTTTTGTCTCGGCGCAGGTCGCCTTGCCGGAATGGGTTCGCGGTCGGGGCTTGGCGATTTTTCTCACCGTCTACTTCGGCGCGCTGACGCTTGGGAGCGCCGTGTGGGGCGAGGTCGCGACGGTCAAGGGCGTGCCCTTCGCTCTCTACTGCGCTGGCGCGGGGACATTGATTGGTCTCGCGCTCACATGGGCGTGGAAACTCCAAACCAGCGAGGCGGAGGATCTGACCCCGTCGATGCGCTGGCGGGCGCCGTCTTTCGCCAATCGGGTCGCGGACGATGAGGGACCGATCCTGGCGATCGTCGAATATCTGATCGACCCCTCGGAGAGCAGCGCCTTCCTCGCCGTGATGCAGGACATCAGCCTCGAGCGAAAGCGCGATGGCGCTTATGCGTGGCACATGTTCGAGGACCCGAACCAAGAGGGCAAGATGGTTGAGACCTTCCTCATCCATTCCCTGCTCGAACTCAGATATCGCGAGGCGCGCGTCACCAAGGCGGACGAGATGATCGAGAACCGGGCGGCGCAGTTTTTGAAGGCGCCGGCCGAGAGCCGCTACCTCGTCGCGCCCCAGCGCCGGCGACGGTCGCACTGGTGGACGCGGCGGGGATCGGCCATGGCGGTCGACAATGCGGCGGGAGAGATCTAGCTCGCCAAGGGTGGGGCGCGCCATCAACCCGGCCAGCGCAGAAGGATGGGCGAAACGGGACGCACGCAATCGCGCGGCTTCCAAAACTCTGGACGTTTCGCAGGTCTCTCCTGCCAAAAATCGGTGCTAGCTCTTCGTCCACCACGGTCAATCGGTCCGCGGGCGACGCCGAGCCGCCCGAGCAAAGCGTCAGTAGTAGCGCGGGATCTGCCCGTTGTGCGGCGTCATGCGGTCGGAAAGATCGAACATCGCTTCGTCGACATAGCACCAGCCCCATCCCTCCGGCGGATCATAGCCCTCAATGATCGGATGGCGGGTGGCGTGATAATGCTTGGTCGCGTGACGGTTCGGCGACTGGTCGCAACAGCCCACATGGCCGCACGTGCGGCAGATCCGCAAATGCACCCAGACGTCGCCGGTCTCGAGGCATTCCTCGCAGCCGAGCGCGCTCGGCGTCACGTCGCGAATGGTCGCCATATGCGTGCAGGTCTTCGACATTTTGCGGGCGCCGATCGGTTAGAGGTGGGGACCAGGAGCATGCGATAGGAACTTATGGATCGCCGCCACCACCTGGGCGCCTTCGCCGATCGCGCCGCCGACCCGCTTGACCGACCCCGACCGCACGTCGCCGACCGCGAACACGCCTGGCGCGGAGGATTCCAGCGGCGACGGGGCAGGGGCGCCGTTGCCCGACCCAACCCCGGTGATCACGAAGCCCGCCTTGTCGAGCGCCACGCAGCCTTGCAGCCATTCCGTCGCAGGATCGGCGCCGACGAACAGAAACACATTGCGGATCGCGGCTTCGGTCTCTTTGCCGGCGCGACGGTCGCGCCAACGCACGCTCTCGAGATTGCCGCCGGCCACGCCGCTCAGCGCAACGAGCTCAGTCTCAGTCATGAGCTCGATGTTCGGGGTCGCGGCAATGCGATCGATCAGATAGCGCGACATGCTTTCGGCAAGGCCGGGGCCTCTCACCATCATCCGCACCTTGGACGCGTGGCGAGAGAGAAAGACCGCGCCTTGACCGGCGGAATTGCCGCCGCCAACCAGAGCGACCTCTTCGCCGGCGCACAATTGCGCCTCGATCTGCGAGGCCCAGTACCAGATTCCGCGCCCCTCAAACCGGGTGATGTCGGCAATCGTGGGATGGCGATAGCGGGCCCCACTGGCGACCACGACCGTCCGCGCCTGAATGCGCTCGCCGTCCTCGCCCTCCAGCACGAAAGCGCCCTTGGGGCGTGAGCAATCGATCGTCTTGACGGCGACCGGTATCATGACGTCGGCGCCGAATTTCTGCGCCTGAACGAAGGCGCGGGCGGTCAGCGCCTGGCCGCTTATTCCGGTCGGAAAGCCAAAATAGTTTTCTATCCGGGCGCTGGCGCCGGCCTGACCGCCGAAAGCGCGAGCGTCCAGAACCGCGACGGTCAAGCCTTCGGAGCAGCCGTAGACCGCGGTCGAGAGCCCCGCGGGTCCGGCGCCAACCACGGCGACGTCGTAGACGAAGTTCGATCGCGACGGCGCTGTCAGCCCGAGCTGGCGTGACACAGCGGCTTCCGACGGATTGCCGAGCACCGAACCGTCGGGGCAGATCACGAGAGGCAATCCGCCCGCAACATCGGTATAGCGGGCGATCACCTCTTTGGCCTCGGGGTCGCGGGCCGGATCGAGCAAATGGTGCGGATAGCCGTTCCGGGTGAGAAAGCCCTCGAGCCGGATCACGTCCGCGGCGCCTGCAGAGCCGATCAGCACCGCGCCGGCCGCGCCGCCCTGAAGGAGGGCCACCCGCCGCAGAATGAGCGCCCGCATGATGCGCTCGCCGAGTTCGGCTTCGGCGACCAGGAGAGAACGCAGGCCCTCGGTCGGGATGAGCAAGGTTTCGACGTCGCCCTCCGCCGTTCCGTCGACAAGCGTCGCGCGCGTCGACAGCTGGCCGACGTCCGCGAGAAACTGGCCTTCGCCCTGCTCGGCGATCGGCGCCAAATGGCCGAGCCCGTCGCGCTGGGTCAGCGCCACCACGCCCTTGAGAACGACAAACATGCCGGGACTGATTTTTCCCGCTTCGAACAGTTTTTCCCCGTCCGAATATTTGCGTAACGACCCATAGCGTCGCAGTCGGTCGATCTCCTGCGCCGTCAACGCGGGAAATGTCTCCTGATAGCGTGGCCCGCGAGCGGGATAGACGGAATCGGCCATACGTCTCGAACCTGAGTGATCGGCGCGCCCAGATCGCCTGAAGCGATGCGCCTCACAGGCCGTTTTTTCAAGCCTGGCAGCGAACCCACCCGAAATCCCGTGTCAAAGCGGGCAGGGGTTGGCGAAGTCGCTCACTGATTGACAATGATCTCGCCCGATGTCGTTCCTGAGCAGGAACACGGCGCGGCTGGAGCCTATTCGACGATGACCGAGACGTTTCAAATTCTGATCCTGCTTTTGGCCGTCATATCCCTGGTCGGCGTCATCGCGAAACGATTGCAGATTCCCGCCGCCATTCTCCTTGTGATCACCGGCGTTGGGCTTGCACTGATCCCGGGGCTGCCGAGCCTGCAACTCGCGCCCGATCTTGTCTTGCTGCTCGTGCTGCCGCCGATCATCTATTGGGACGCGGTGAAGATGAGCTGGAAAGAGTTCCGCTTCAACCTGCGCCCTATCGCGCTGCTGGCGATCGGCTGTGTCGTGTTCACCACGGTCGCCGTCGCCGCGGCGACGCATTTCCTGTTGGGCTTTCCCTGGGCCGTCGGCTTCGTCCTGGGCGCCATCATTTCGCCTCCCGACTCCGTCGCGCCGCTGGCGATCGCCCGGCGAATGCAGCTTCCAAGGCGCCTCCTCGTCGTCCTCGAAGGCGAGGGACTGGCGAACGACGCAACGGCGCTCGTCCTTTATCGCTTCGCGGTCATGGCGGTGAGCGCGGGATCGTTCTCGTTCGTCACGGCCGCCGGCAGCTTTGTGGCGATCGTTGCAGGGGAGGTCGTCTGGGGAATTGGCGTCGGCTGGCTCTGGCTTCGCCTGCGCCGTTGGGTCCGCGATCCCAGCATTGAGATCATGCTCTCGATCCTGACGCCGTTCATGGCCTATTGGCCGCCCGAGCAGCTTGGCGGCTCCGGCGTGCTCGCCACTTTGGCGGCAGGGCTCTATGTCAGTTGGAACGGCTTGCGGTTAATTCCCGCGGCGACCCGGCTCCCGGGCGCGGTGTTCTGGGACTTCCTGACTTATCTGATCGAGGGCATGGTGTTCCTCATCACCGGTCTGCAGGCGCGCACGCTCATTCCCAGCATTCGCCATTACTCACTCGCCGAACTGACCATGGCCGCCATTGTCGTCTGCGCGGTCGTCATCCTGGCTCGCTTCGTTTGGATGTATCCGGCGACCTACCTGCCGCGTTGGCTCTTCCCTGCGATCCGGCGCAACGACCCTTACCCGCCGTGGCAGCACCCGGTCCTGCTGGCGTTTGCTGGCATCCGCGGCATCGTCTCGCTTGCCGCTGCGCTTGCAATCCCCTTCACCGTCGCTGACGGGAGCCCATTTCCAGATCGCGATTTGATCTTGATTCTGACCTTCACCGTTATCTTCGTCACCCTGGTCGGCGAAGGCTTGACGCTTCCCGCGGTAACCCGCGTGCTTGGTCTCGCGAACGCAGGACGCCGTGAGCGACAGGCCGAGCGGGAGGAGGAGTTCAAGGTCCGCAGACGCGCGGTCGAGGCGGCGATCGAACGGCTCGAGTCGCTCGCCGAGAGCCGCAAGCTCGCCGAGCCGGTGGTCGGACCGATCCTCGCTCATCTGCGCAACCGGCTCAAAGATGTCGAGCATCGCAAGGATGGCGATGAGCATCACAAAAAGGTCGCCGAGCTTGGCGATGACATCGAGCTCTCGCTGATCGAGGCGGAAAGGGACCTCGTCAACAATCTTTATCGCGCCGGCGAACTGAAGGATGAAGGCCGCCGGCGCATCGAGCGCGAGCTCGATCTGCGCGATACGCTTCTCGCCAGCCTGCGC